>CAUJHH010000066.1 GCA_963204725.1 Planctomycetota bacterium | reverse complement strand
TCCTGGGAGTACGCCGCGCCCATCCGTGAAGCTCCTGTCTTGCACATCCCTCGTGCAACACACAAGCTACACCGCACATCCGCCTGGCGCAATACCAACCACGCGCCGTACCGCGCTACGCGTTCGGTGGAAACGCTCTAGCCCGCCGACTCGGTGTGCTCACTTGCCCGCTTGCACCGGCACGATCGCGATGTTCCGGAAATGGATCTCTGTTCCCTCGGACTGCAGCGCGATGGGGCCGGCGATCCGCTCCACATCCATCGCCTCATTGACGAGGACGCCATTGACCTTGAGCGTGATCGTGTCGCCGATGCAGGAAATCACATAGCGATTCCATTCGCCCACCGGCTTCTCGGCAGCGGCGATCTTCTTCGTGTTCCGGCCGTTCAGGCGCGCCGCGTCCGTGACCATCGCCATCTCGCCGATGTTCCAGAAATCGCCCGCGCTGCCGCTCTGCAACTGGGCCTCGACGCTGCGCGGCCAGACCTTGTCCTCGCCGTTGACACGGAGCAGCACGCCACTGTTGCCGCCCTCTTTCGTCTCCGGGTTCCAGCGCCATTCCAGCGTCAGCACGAAGTCGGCGTACGAGTCCTCGGTCTTGATGTATCCGGCGGGGTTCCCGGCGCACACGAGCACGCCGTCCTTCACGGACCATACCGGGGCCGCGCCCGGATCCGACGATGAGAAAACGGTCCAGCCCGTCAGGTCCTTCCCGTTGAACAGCATGTCGCCGCGGCGCGCGGGTGTCGCCTGCGAAGCCGCCCCTGTCGCCGCGCTCCCATCCAGACTCCGCACCCGGATGTTCCGGAACCAGACATCGTCGCCGTGGTCCTGGAGCGCGATATGCCCGCGGGGCTGGATGCCGAATCCCGGCATGTCCTTGAACTTGCTCGCCGCGATCTTGTCCTTCCACTCCTGCCCATCGACGCGGCACTCCACCACCACCTCACCATTGAGAGCGTGCGTTAGCTTTCCGCCCTGCAACCTGATCCGGGCCGTGTTCCACTCGCCCGGCGGGTTCACCTTCTTTGTGTCGCTCGCCGCGTAGAGCGCGTACACCGAACCAACCGCCGTCAGCGTGTTCTTGCCGTCGTTGTGCGTGGTGTCATCGAGGATCTGGAACTCCGGCCCCGTCATCCACGGCCAGTCGTACGCCTCGGTCACGCGGTACATGATCCCGCTGTTCGCGCCCGGTGCGAACTTGAACTCAAGCTCGAGCTCGAAGTCGCCGTACTCATCCTTCGTGATGATGTCGCCGCCGCCGCCTCCCGCCGCCACCTTGAGCGTGCCGTCCTCGATCGTCCATCCCTTGTCGGGGAATGATTCCTTCTTGTAGCTCCGCCAGTGATCCGTGGACGTGCCGTCGAAGAGCGTCGTCCATGCGCCACCGACGCGCCTCGCTTCCGGTTGTGAAGCAGCGTGCGCACCCGGCTGCGCGGCACCCTGCGCGAGCGCAACGCCCGGATTCACACCGATAAGCGTGCAGGAACCAAGAACGAGTGAAAGCGACCGGGCGTGTATGTGGCTCTTCATGTGACCATGGTATCACACCGGCCCCGCCCTCTCACCGCCCCTGTGCGATGAGTGAACGCCCCTTATCCGAGACCAGCCGCGCCGCCCCCCCGTAGTTGGAGAGCACGGCGATCGTCCACCCGTCGTCGAGGTACATCGCCAGGTCCCCGCTGATCCCATTGAAACCCCCTGAGTGACCGACGACCCGCCCGCCAGGCGAGGCATTGATCCCGAATCCGATGCCATACTCCTCCGAGCCGATCTCGGGATACGCCTTCCAGAGGGCATCCAGCGATCGCGCCGAGAGCAGCTTCTCCGTCCGCAGGGCCCGGTCAAAGCGCAGCAGATCCTCGACCGTCGAGTAGCCGCCCCCCGCCGGGCCGCCCCGCATCACATGCTGAAAGATGTTGTTGCGATACGTCGGGACGCCGTTGATCGTCACCTTCTCATACCCGACCGCCAGATTCTTGTTCACGAGATCGAGCTCGTAGCAGTCGGTGTTGGTCATGCCGGCCGGTCCGGTGATGTTCTCGCGCACGAATGCGAAGTAGTCGGTTCCCGAGGCCGCCTCGATCACCGCGCCCGCGACCAGCATCCCGGAGTTGCTGTACTGCCAGCGCGTCCCCGGCTCGAACGCAAGCGTTTCGGAGGCCAGTAGCGGCTTCCAATCGTCCACTGTGCGATAGAGCGCTCGCGAACGCTCGTCCCACGCAGGTGTGAAGTAGCTCCCGAGCCCCGATGTGTGCGTCAAAAGGTTGACCACCTTGATGCTCGACTTGTCGACATTCGGCAGCCAGGAGTCGTCGAGGTACTTCGAGATCGGATCGTCCAGCGAGACCTTGCCCCGCTCGACAAGCTGCATCATGGCCACGCCCGTCATCATCTTGTTCATCGATCCGAGATTCATCTTCGTGTCGAGGCGCATGGGAACGTCAAAGTCGCGATTGGCGATCCCCGTCGCCTTCGCGAGCAGGACCTCGCCGTCCTTCGCGACAAGCACCGCTCCGCTGAACGCGTCCGCCGCGGCCAGCCGATCGACATACGCGCCAAGCTCCGCCGCGATCTCCTTTCCACTCAGACGCGCCGCCGGAGGCAGATCCGACGGCGGACGTGCCGGCGCGAAGCCGATTCCGGCGATCAGGTACGGCGGCTCCGGCTCGACATCCACCACGATCGCACGCCACAGCTCTGACACCCTCCCGCGGCAGATCAGCACCGCGTTCGTCGCCGGTCGTGGCGTGCTGTACACCCGCGCCGCATAGGCCTCCAACCCGCCGTTGACCCCTCGCACATCGCGGAACATCTCGATGTGATCCTCCATCGGAGCGATCCCGCGGAACGCCTCGTTGAACGCACCGCTCACGAGTGCGCGGACGACCTCTTCATCCTCTGAGTTCACCGCCTCCAGCACCTCCAGAGCCCGCGCGTACGCCGCCGTCTTCGGGATCACCCGCTCGTCCCGATACGCGCCCGCTGTCTGCTGCGCGTGCGCACCGCTCGGTCCGCCCATGGCGCACGCCCATAACAGCACGCCCAGCACGAGCCGGCAGGAACGGTGGACGGCGGGGATGGATCGGGGCTGGGTGCTCATCGGTGGTGCCTCGCTGGGTGAATAGAACGAATCGTACTATAGAGGAGAAGGCGATCAAGCGCCTTTCCGTCGGGCCCCGCTCCCACAAGCCTGCTATTCTCCGCCCTACATGGCGAGATCCGCCCACAGCGAACTCGAATCCTTTGTCCTCGGCCTGGTCTGGCAACTCGGGCCGTGCAGCCCGTACGACGTGCGCCGGCACATGCGAGCCTCCCCTTCCACCCAGTGGAGCGCGAGCGCAGGGTCGATCTATCCCCTCGTGCAGCGCCTGGAGCGTGCTGGACTCCTGAAGTCCGAGCACTCGGCACACGGCAAGCGCGAACGCAGGCTCTACACCATTACAAGCACCGGGATGCGTGAACTCCGGGCCTGGATCGGTCCGCCGCTGCGTCCGGAGGCCGTCTCCGTCTCGCATGATCCGCTCCGATCCCGCGTCCGGTTTCTGGGCGCACTCACTCCGGCCCAGCGTACCCGCTGGCTCCGCGCCGCCGCCGCCGCGCTCGACACGATCGAGGAGCAGATTCGGGCCTGGGACTCGGCCCACGCCGCGCTCGATGTCTACGCGGCTCACATGACCATCTGCGGCGTGTCGGATCTGGCGGCGCGTCGCGAGTGGCTGGCCGCGCTCGCCCGCGTCAACGACAGCGCGCCGGCTCGTGGGCCATCCCGCAAGCGGGGCGCGGCTCAGCGAACGCGTTCCGGATCCGGGAAGTCGCGATAGAGCGCGCTCTTGAAGTCCTTGACCATTGAATAGACCGGACGATGCAGCGTCTCGACATCGCCGTCGCGGGTCGCCACGAGCCCGAACGCGCCATCGAGTTGCGTCATGTCCCTGGTGCGAACCACGACATGAAACTCACCGATCTCGGGCGGGCCGAAGCCGAACTTCCGGCGCGCCAGCGTCCAGTCGTGGATGAGCCCCTTCCCTTTCAGATGATCCAGGTACGCGCGCACGTTGGCCGCGAACTCGAGGTCCTTGTGCGAGTCGATGAGATTGAACCACATGTGGTACTGCTGCATGGTCGGGCTCCCGGGCGATGCTCGCAGCGTATCAACGCAAATGGCCCCGGGATCGCGCCCGGGGCCACAGCTTTGGATCAGTCGCGCCCGCGTCGATCGCACGCGGGCCGCTCGATTACTTCTTGGCCTTGAACTCTTCAAGCGACTTCTGGAACTCGGCCTTCATCCGGTCGTCGGCAAGCTCGACGGCCTTGGTCTGGAGTTCGATCGCCTTCGCCGTGTCGCCACGCACGAAGTGAACGCGAGCGAGCGTGTCGATGATCATCGGGTCCTTGTGGTCGGTGATCTTGTCGGCAGCCTCGGCCGCGCGGAGCGCGAGATCAAGGTCGGCACCCGCCTGCGGGTCCGCCGGATCGACCATGCCCCAGGCGACCTGGTTCAGCGTCTGGGCGTCCTTCTTGGCGATCGCGCCGTCGACCATCTTGCCGAGCATGAGGGCCTCGCCCTTGGCGATTGACCACGTGCCCGCCACCACATCGGGGAGGACGTAATCGAGTTGCATCGGGTGGCCGATCCACGCGATGTTGCCGTCCTTGCCGATGACGAACGCCGCGGGAATGCCGTTCTGGCCCGCCGCAGACATCCACTCCCTGGTCATGTGCTGGCCTGCGCCGTCGTAGGCAACGGTGTAGCCCATGATGTCGCCCTTGTCGGCGACGAACTTCTCAACCTTGGCATAGGTCTCGTCGGTGTAGTCCTTCGTCTCCCACACGTTCGTGCCGATGATGGTCACGCCGCGGTCCTTGTACTCCTTCTGGAGCTCGGACAGGTGCGGGAATGCCTTGATGCAGGGGCCGCACCAGGTGGCCCAGAACTCGACCACGTAGACGTTGCCCTTCTCGAAGCCGGTGATGGGCTGTCCCTTGACGAACTTCTCGACCTTGAACTCGGGAGCGCGATCGCCCGCCTTGAGCATGGCCTTCTTCTCGATCTGCTTGGAGGGATCGGCTTCCTTCTTTGCCTGCGCCATCGCGGGGACGGTCGTCACGAGCGCCGCGCCGATCAACGCCGCGAGCTTCAGGTTCATCATCCGAGCTTTCATGGTGTTCACTCCTCGCGCCGGACGCAGAGCCACGCAGCTCCGGGAAGGGCACGTTCCGCTGTATCCTATCTACAAACGAGCGCACCCCTAGGTGCGGTTCGAATAGGACAAAGACCAAAAAGCGACTGTTCCGTGCGATCTAAGTCTTTATACTGGTTATAGTTGCGATCGAAATTGGCATCAGGATCATCGCCGGGATAAACACACCTAATGCCGCAGGAACGCCCGGGATCTCCGCTGCGGAGCCGAGTGCTCCTCCCATGAGCGACAGGATCGCGACCGGTGCGCACTTGAGCGACTGGAGCACCATGTTCTTCGGTTCGCGCGTGATGAAGAACGGCATGGTGATCGAAAGGGCCAGCAGCGTGGTCACAATCGTCGCGATCCGCGCCCAGCGGAGGCGCTCCAGCCGCGCGAGCTGGCGTCTTGCGTCCACGCCGCGCGACTCGCGTGTCGCTTCTTCCAACCGGAGCAACTGTCCCCACGCCAGGCACTGGCTATATCCGGCATAGCGACGCACCGTGATGGCCGTCGGGGTCAGGTCGGTCTCGAACCGATCCACGCGCGTCGTGCGGCTGGACTCATCCGAGCTCCGATCCTCCACCACCCCGTGCTCGAGTTCCCACGCACCGACCGTCGCGCCCGCCCCCGGTCTCCAGATTGCTCTGTCCGCGGTGATCCGCCGATCCTTGATGCCGCTCTCGCCGACCGCCCACACGATCAACTGCGTCATCACCCCCGCGCCGTGCTCACCCCCCGCGTCGAACGACGCGGCCATCAGCACATTCCCCCGCCCGTCGGCCATCAGGGGCACGCTCGTCGCCGAGATCGTCCGCCCTCCAGCGTCTCCGGTATCTCTTGTCAGCAGCGGCGCGATGCGCGGCAGCACAAACTCCTGCACGCCGAGCTGCGCGAGAGAGAGCACCGCCGCAGAAACAAGGATCGGGCGCGCGATGCGGCTCAGCGGCTGTCCCGACGCCAGGATCGCGACCATCTCGCGGTGGCGCACCATCTGCGAGCACGTGAACCCCATCGCGCCCGCCATCACCAGCCCCAGCAGATACGTCGTCAATTGGATCAGTCGTGGCCACCAGAGATCGGCCACCAGAAAGACCGTCACCAGCCCCGTCCGGATCGAAGAGGCCTCCTTCCCGTTCTCGGTCGCAAGCTTGGAAGCGTTCTTGAGGTAGCGATCGGCGTTGACAGAGACATCGATCGTCACCACGAAGCAGCAGAGGATCACGAGCAGCATCACCGCGTTGGCGATGAAGTGCTTCGCGATGGATCGGTCGAGGATGCTCATCCGAGGCGCCCCCCGTGCGTCCGCCACACGTCCCGCGCGTCTCGCGACCAGCGCCGCCCCATCCGCGACCAGATCGCCCAGGCGCCGATCGTGCCCAGGGCCGCGCCGGCGTAGACATCGCTCAGCCAGTGGGCCGCCGCGAACACGCGCGAGATCCCGCACCCCGCCGCCAGCAGCCACAGCACCGGTCTCGCGCCCCTGTGCATCAGCCCGAGCAACACGAGCGCGCCGAACGCGACCCCCGTGTGGCTCGACGCGAATCCGAGATTCGAGTCGTCGAACCATCCGTTCATGAACGGCTTGTAGACATACTCCAGAGACGGCTGCAGCGGCAGTGGATCCTGCTCGGTCATCAACGGCATCGCCGGCGGCCGCGCCCGCCCCACCAGTCGCTTCACGATCTCTGCCAGTAGCCCCCCCACCATCGGCGAAAGAATGATCATCACCGAGCGCGGCCCGCGATCCGGCTCGCCGCGCCGGCGAGCGTAGAGGTCGGAGAATCCGTACGCGACGCCGACCACGATCCAGACAGGCAGATACCCGAGTTGTCGCAGCACCTGGTACCAGTTCCGCGATTCCAGCCACCTTTTGTCCGGAACGGTCAGCCATCGCCACGCCAAACGATCGAGGAGCAGCGCAACCAACAGACCGATGAGCAACCAGATCACCATCCGCTCGACGCGGATGTATCTCAACTCCAGCTCGCACTGCGTTGCGTAGCCGACGCGCGGCCGCAGACGCCTGGCGAGCCACCCACGGATTGGACCGACCCCTGTTCTCACCCGATGTGGTCCTTCCTTCACCGACCCGGACCGGTGAATCCGCGATACCCATACCCAATGAACGATACGCGATCTCTCTTGGTCTCCCCCTCAAGAGCCCCGATCGGCTCGACAAGCTCGAACCCGCGCTCCCATTGCCCCTGTGTCGAGCCCACCAGCACCGCCGGTCGGCCCGACAACTCCAGGTTCACCTCACGCCGAGAGAGGTCGCTGTCGGCCCACATGTCAAACTGCGTCCGGCGTCCGCCGACGTGCGGCCCGGCGCAGTAGACCCGGGGCCGTCCAGGCAGGTAGAACGCCAGCTGGCTCGCCCGCCCATAATGGTGCGCGATCACGAACGGCGCAATCCCCACCTCATCTTCCAGACGCACCCGCATCGCCTCGACCGCGTCCGCGCGCACGTCCGCGTTCGTCAGCCGCCCGAGCGGGACCGCCTTGCCGATCACCGGCACCCGCGCCATCAGATCCAGGCGTGCAAAGCACACCGCGACGACAATCCCCACTACCCAAGCAGCAACCCACGCGGGGAACCGACGCGGGCGAGCCCCCGGCCGGCGTGTCCTTCGCCCGATCCCCATCCGCGCCGCCATTGGCACGAACGTCACGTATCCCGCGATCGCCCAGTTCCCTTCCGCATCATTCACCAGTGAGATCAGCACGTAGAACACGACCAGGGGCAGCCCCAGCCACACCAGCGTCCGCACGCGGCGAGCGATCTCTGCACGCTCTGTCTCTCCGCTCGCCTCGCGCATCGGTGGTCGCAGCCCTCGCGCCATGAGCGCGATCGCCGGGCCGATCATCGCGAACTGCACGCCCACAAACTCGAAGAACCACTTCGGCGTCCACGGCTCCTTGGCCGTCGGCACGTCCCCGCCCTTCACGCCCAGGTGCCCGAGCAGGTGACGCACGGTGGGCCAGTCGCGCTCGGCGTTCCACATCAGCACCGGCAGCAGCCCGAGCAGCGCGATCAGCGTGCCGAACGCGGCCCAGCGAGCCCAGCGCGGCGTGCGCCCGTGCGGACCGTGTGACCTCGAAGAGGCCACACGCGCGACGACGACCCCGGGCACGATCATCGCCATTGTGTACTTGAAGAGGAATCCGACGGCGATCGTCACGCCGAGCGCGAGCCACGCCCGCCGCGATCGCCCGTGGAGCGCGAGCACCGTCGCCCAGGACGCGAGCGCCCAGCACGCCACATAGGGCATGTCGATCGTCATCAGCAGCGCGGAGACCTGGTAGAACGGGATCAGGTTGAAGAGGATCGCCGCCGCCACCGTCGTCCGCCGATCCCGGAACGTCGCCTGCGCGACGCCCGCCACGCCCACGGTCGCGATCGACCCGCACACCGCGGCCCCGGCTCGGACGCCGAGTTCGCTCTCCCCGAAGATCCGGGTCATCGACGCGATCAGCCACGCGACGCCCGGGCCCTTGCTGTAGTACGACCAGTCGAGCAGGCGCGACCAATCCCAGTAGTGGGCCTCGTCCTCCGCCAGCGTGTACGGACAGAACCACGCGAGGTACGCGAGGCGTGCGCCGAGCAGGGCGATCGCCAGCAGCGCGACGGTCGGCCAGGGCGAGCGGAGGTCATCGGCGCGTGCCGGGATCGTGATCGAACGGTCGCCCATCAGTGACGCGCCACATGCAGGTACGAGATGAGTGTGTAGAGCACCAGCAGCCCGACGCCGCCCCAGAGCACGATCAGCCCGGGTGCCCCCATGTCGTGGGTGAGCTGCTGTCCGCTGGTGATGGTGATGACGCCCGCGAGGGCGGGAATGAACGACCAGAGGTACACCGTCAGTGGCATCGCGGTTCCGAGCCGCATGGCGGTCACCGCACCGGCGATCGCCATGACGAGGCAGGCAGCGGACATCGCCCAGCGCTCGTGGACTTTGCTCAGGATCTCGCGATGGAGCTTGTCGATCTGCCTGAGCAGGTCGGCGGTCGCCTCGGCGAGGAACATGTCGGGGCGCTCGCGATCGGTGAAGGGGCTGGCGATCTCGAGCAGCTCCGCGCTCGATCTTCCGATCAGATCGTCCAGCGGGCGCGACGCCGAGAAGAGCGGTCCGAGCGAGAGCTCGGCGCGATCGCCGCTCGCGCCGTTCACCGATGATCCGCTGATTCCCGTCGAGCCGCTCACCGTTGAGACCTCCGACAGCACGATCCGCACCGTCAGCGTCGGCAGGCCCTCGGTCTCGACGGCCTGGGTCACGATCACCGCGCTCTTCGCGGCGTACCTCGCCAGCGTGCCGTCGGGCATGAACCGATCGACCTCGATCGGTCTTCCCGGCGTGCTCGGGATCACGGCCCAACGGCGCTCGGGCGTCAGACGCACATCCGATGCGCGGAGGATGAGCGACTGGCCCGAGGTATCGGTCAGCTTGGCGCGTCCTGCGCTCTGGAGCGAGCCCTTGATCTCCGCCATGGTGTGGCGTTCGGCGAGCCGCTGCGCGAGGCGGACGCGGCGCTGGTCGACGCCGTTCATGAGTTCCGGCGTCTCGCGCAGGACCTTCATCTCCGAGTTGCTGTAGAACTTCGGATCGTTGCGGAATGAGTCGGGCAGCAGCCACGGGTCCGGGGCGAGCTCGCTGAACCGGACGAGCTGCTCTCCCGAGAAGCCGACGCCCTCTTCCAGGCGCATGCGCACATAGCCGACGCCGGGAGCGACGCCCGGCATGGGGTCCGGTCCGCCGGGTGGAAAGATCCAGAGCCACGCGCGCCGGGCCGTCGCCTCGGAGCGGATCACGCCCTTGCGGTCGAACTCCACGGCGACGACATCGGTCAGCATCATGCGCTCCGTCGCGCCGCTGGCCGTGTCCGGGCCGAACCGCTTCACCGATCCGGCGTGGAGCAGGAAGCTGTCAAAGGAGATCGACTGGCTCGACTCGATCGACGCCGAGACCAGCTTGGCGATGTCCTGCGTGATCATGCGCTGCGAGCGCTCGAGCATCCGGGGGATGACGCTCTGGTTCAGGAACGCCAGCCCGCCGCCGAGCACGATCGCTGCCAGCAGCGCGGGCATCAGCACGGCTCGATGGCCGATGCCGCCGGCGTGCGCCGCGAGAACCTCGCCATCGACCACCATCCGGTGATAGGCCAGCGTTGCACCGAATCCAGCGGCGAAGGGGAGGGTGTAGTGCATCATCGGCACGGCGATCACGCCCATGAATCGCAGGGCGTCGATCGGGCCAAGCTTGCCCTCGGCCAGGAACTTGATGACTGCCGAGAAGGAGACAACGCACAGCAGCACGGCAGCGGTGATGAGCACCACTCGCCAGATCTCGAGGGCCATGTGCCGCCAGAGTGTCCCGGGAATCCGCATGGACCCGGATGATAGGAGAACGCCGGGAAGTGGGTCTTGCGATGCCAGAGCCCCGGACTGATCGCCCTCGGCGGCGCGTTGCAGAGTGAAGTTGCCGGCAGGCGCGGCGGGAGCTGCGGGGGGGCGGAGTTCCGTACCCTACACGCCATGACGATCAACGCATCCGACGCGGCCGGGGCGGGCGCAGCGCCGACCCCCGACCCCGCAACCGGCGGCACGCTGCCAGCCACCCTCTCTCCCGACGGTCGCTTCTGCATCGGGTGCGCGTACATGCTCACCGGGCTGGCGTGGGAGGGCGTCTGCCCGGAGTGCGGCACATCGATCGCCCTCTCTGTTCGCGAGCCCACGCTGGCAAACGCGGATCGCGCGTACATCACCAGGATCCGCTCCGGGCTGTCGCTCGTGCTCGGCGGCACGATGACGATCCTCTTCTTCTTCGCCGCGAAGTTGATGTACGGCACCGCGATGCACTTCCTCGGCGCCGGGCCCGGACCCGCGGCGGTGGAGGTCGTGACCCAGTGCCTCGGGCTGCTGATCCTCTTCGTCGTCATGGCCGGCTATTGGAAGTACACAGAGCCGGACCCGGGGCAGGTCGCGCTCGAGGTCACCAAGTCGGCACGCTCGTACATCCGCCTCGCGGTGATCGGGCTGATCGTGCTCTCGACGATTGTGTGTGCGATCGAGATCGTGCAGGGGCCGAGCTCGCCCGCGGTTCCGAATGCAACGCCGGTTGCAACAGCGCCGACCACACCACCGGCGGCGACCCCGACTCCCGGCACTCCCGCACTTGTACCTGCGCCCGCACCGCCTGTCACGGGCCGCGATCTCTTGGAAGTGGCCCGTGTGGTCGTCTCGGTGGTGACGCTGGGTGTGTGGAGCGTGCTCTTTGTCGCGATGATGCGGTACACGAGGTGGCTGGGGACGCGTGTGCCGGACTTCCTGATCGTGCGCCGCACGAAGACCTACATGTGGCTGCTGCCGCTGATCACCGTGGCGGGCACACTGCTGCTCGCCGTCGGGTTCATCATCGGGCTGCTGATGTACTGGACTCTGCTGCACCGGATGAACACGCACCTGAGGTCGATCGAGCGCACGGGCAAGCCCGCCGCGCTGAAGGACATGGTCCCGGCAGAGTGAGACTCGGTTTGCGGCTGGGGAATGAGCGCCGGCTGATAGACAACGGATGACGGATCATCGGGAGCCCGCGCCGAGGGCGGGCGGGCCGGTGGCGGCGCGGACCAGGTCGGCGGGGGATCGGGGCGGTGAGGAGTTTGAACGCGAAGTTCGAGAAGATCGCGAGGGGGATGGGAAGGCGGGGGGGAGTCCGCCTCGGTCCTGCGGACCGGCGCGGGGTGTAGGTTCCGAAGGACGCTCGGCGAATGAATCGCTGAGCCTGGAGGAATACGAAGCGGCGAGCTTTGCCTCACGCTGCTTTGCGGACTCGGTGGGGGCGAGTGGCGCTTGAGGGGGCGTGCCGCGGCCTGGGGCGACTGAGACCCCGGCGCTGTCGGCGATCATGGCGGCGTGGAACTGGTGACGGGATTGGGCGGTGGTCTGGGTCCGGGCGCCGGTGGCATGGGAGAGTGCGCGGGCGTGGGCGATGCGGTCTTCGTCGATGGGGGTGATACGGGAGAGGCGGTAGAGGTGGAAGGCGGCGCGGCGGGCGTTCTCGGCGCGACGCAGATCAAGGCGAAGAGAAGTGAACGCAGTGGCCGCGGAGAGATCAGAGGGACGCGAAGAAGAAGGTGGAGAAGTGGGAGCAGAGGGAAGGGGATGCGGGGAACCGGATGGAGAAGAGGCTCTGGCAGGCAAGCTGCCAGTGTCATTCGAGGGGGCACAAGAGGGGGAGCGGCGGAAGTCGTCGAGGATGGTGACGAGGGTGTGGACGGCGGCGGAGAGCTGGAGGGCGGCGGCCATGCGGGTGTGGGCGTAGCCGCCACGCTCGACGGTGAGCATGCGGGCGCGAGCGGCGGGGGTGGTGAGCCAGAGGGAGAGTTGGGCGAGGGGGATGTTGTGGGATTCGGCGACCGAGGCGAGCGATGCCTTGGGCTCGGCGAGGTCGGCGATGATGCGTGCCGCGAGGGCGTCGGAGGGGGTGAAGATGTGAGGAGCGTCGCTCACGATACGGAGAATGTAAGGACTTGGCGAGCATTTGTCAAGTGATTGTTTGGATTCGTAGTCCCGATTCGTGAGGACGGTCGGCTCAGATTGATTGATCTTTGTCGTCTTATGATAATTGCCAAAACAGAATAAGATCGCTATAACTGAGGCATGGATCCGATTGCCAATCCGTACGCACCAGGTGCGGGAACGCAGCCGCCTGAGTTGGCGGGTCGCGACAACCTGCGCGAAACAGTGCGAATCGCGGTGGAACGTACGCGTCGCTGTCTCTCGGCCAAGAGCATGCTGATGGTCGGACTTCGCGGAGTCGGGAAGACTGTGTTGCTCGACCGCATGCGTGAGGATGCGGAGGCATCCGGGATCAAGGCGATTCGGATCGAGGCACCGGAGTCGAGATCGCTTCCGGCCATGCTCGCGCCGCAGTTGCGGGTCGCGTTGCTGTCACTCTCGCGACAGGAGAGGTCGAAGGAACGGGCCATACGGGCCCTGCGGGCACTGGCGGGATTCGCGCGCGGACTGAAGTTGAAGTACGGCGACATCGAGGTGGGCATCGACTACGAACCCGAGGCGGGGCTGGCTGACAACGGAGACCTCGACATCGATCTGAGCACGCTCCTGGAGGAGACGGGCGAGGCGGCGAAGAGTGCCGATACAGCGCTGGTGATGTTCATCGATGAGTTGCAGTATGTCGAAGAGGAGGAGCTCGCGTCGCTGATCACTGCGCTTCATCGCGCGGCGCAGCGCGGCTTGCCGATCATGCTCGTCGGCGCAGGATTGCCGCAGTTGCGGGGGCGCATGGGGCGGGCCAAGTCGTACGCGGAGCGGCTGTTCGACTTTCCCGAAGTGGGCCCGCTGTCGGCGGACGCGGCTCGACAGGCAATCGAGAAGCCGGCGGCGTCGGCGGGTGTTGCCTTTGAGAAGTGTGCGCTCGATCGCATTATCCGTGAGACACAGTGCTATCCGTACTTTCTGCAGGAATGGGGCAAGCACGTGTGGGATGCGGCGGATGTGTCGCCTATCACCGAGAAAGATGTCGAGACGGCCTCGAGAGTGGCGATCGCGGCGCTGGACGAGAGCTTTTTCAGGGTGCGGTTTGACCGGCTGACACCAGCGGAGAAGCGATACATCCGGGCGATGGCGGAGCTCGGGCCGGGCCCTCACCGCTCTGGTGATGTTGCCGCGTGCCTGGATCGAAAGGTTGAGTCTCTGGCGTTCACGCGGAGCACACTGATCGAGAAGGGCATGGTCTGGAGCCCGAACCATGGGGACACGGCGTTTACAGTGCCGCTGTTCGATGAGTTCATGCGGCGGGCCATGCCGGGCGAGGAGTGGCGGAAGGGATAGGGGAGGGTGCTGGGGGAGGTTGTGAGCGCGAACGCTGGGCAGCCTCCCATGCGCCCACCGCAAGCCCCGGGGGAGAAGAGCTTGAGATGTGTCGCCTTCGGCGACAGGGGGATAAGGAAGGGTGCAAGGCGGGGGAGGAGGGGAGTGTGGGTCGCTTTCCAGGGGTTGCGCTCGGGGCTTCGCCCCTCACCCCCCCCACTAGACGCCTGGCAACGATCGCTTGCCCGCCCCCCCCCCACCCCCCGGGGTCGCGAGCGAAGAAAGCGGCAAAAGTCGGGAAGGCGGGGAGGAGAGGCAAGAGCACCGAGCTTGGTCCAGAGCGACCAACCGAGGTGGTACGGGGCACGGTGAGGTCGGTGCCGCCTGCCCCCGCAGCGCTAGGTGAGATCGGGGCCACCTGACGATGCCGCTTGTAGTACGTAGTCGTCCTTACTTATGATGTGACGCCATGAGCAACATTTTATTGCCAAAGACTGCACTGTATTTCCCAACCATTGAGTTCCAAGACGAGGAGTGGCTCAAGAGTGCCTTGTGCATTTGGGATCACATCGATCGGATTGTTCCGCCCGATTATGTCCCACAGGATACGAGCGAGGTTCGCCAAATGGTGGATCACGGCTTGATCCGTTCGATCAAGCTCACTCTAAACGATCTCAACGATGCGGCAGACTCCTTTAGCAGGCCGTTGAAGAAGTGCTGTTGAGGGCGCAACCGGAACGTGGGTGGATGCGAACAGTTGGGGATGAAGGGCAAACCCCAGCGTCAGGCGGCGGTGTACCACACGTTCAACGTCGAGGATCTGATCGAACCCGGCC
>CAUJHH010000065.1 GCA_963204725.1 Planctomycetota bacterium | reverse complement strand
TGCCTTCTATGTCTTCCTGGCTACCACTTTGGCCATACTCGCCTGCTATCGGGGGATATGGCCGGGTACGAGGCCGGTGCTGGCCGAGGCTCTGTTCCTGCGGAGCTACTGGGAGGGCATCTGGAATCACACGTGGTCGCTGGCCGTGGAGGAGCACTTTTACCTTGTGATCCCATTCGTTTTGTTGGCGCTGGCTAGCCGCAACGGGAAGGAAGGACGGTGCGGGTTCTCTGCCGTGTCCTTTCCGCAAGCGTGCATGAAGATTTTTTGGGGGGCGGGTATCGTTGGCTGTCGAGGCAGTAGCTTGCGGAGGACAGCCGATGAAGACGCGAAGGGCAGCGGATCTACCTGCGGATCTGGAGAGCAGCCGGCGACGGTTCGCGCAGTGGCGTCAGCGTCGTAAGGGCCACACTCCCATCCCCGATGCGTTGTGGGCCGAGGCGGTGACGTTGGCCGGCAGGTACGGGGTATCCCGGACGGCCAGGACGCTTCGGGTTGGTTATCGCTCCCTCCAGCAACGGGTGGAGAGGAAGACGGGCTGCTTGGCGTCCTCCTCCCCGCGACTTGGCGAGCCCGCGTTTCTGGAACTGGCAATTCCTTCGCAGGCGGGCACGGGGGAGTGCCTTCTGGAATGGGAAGACGCGGCTGGGGCGAAGATGCGTCTTCACCTCAAGGGCGTCGAGGTCCCTGACTTGGTCGCGCTGAGCCGCAGCTTCTGGGAGGGCCTGCGATGATCCAACTCACGCCTCAGATGCGCATCCTGGTGGCCCTCGAACCCGCGGATTTTCGTCGGGGCATCGACGGCTTGGCGAGTGTCTGCAAGCAGACCCTTCGGGAGGATCCGTTCAGCGGCTGTGTGTTCGTCTTCCGGAACCGTCGGGCGACGGCGTTGAAGGTGCTGGTGTATGACGGCCAAGGTTTCTGGCTTTGTCACAAGCGTCTTTCCAGCGGACGCTTTCGTTGGTGGCCGACCAGCGCCGATGCCAGCGTGGCCGCGCAGAAATTGGCGGCGCACCAGCTGCACGTTCTTCTCTCGGCGGGCAATCCCTCCCGGACCCAGGCCGCTCCGGATTGGCGGCCGGTGAGTCCAAAATTCTGAAAAAAACGTGCCGCGGCTCTTGCGTTCCAGGAGTGCCCGTGCTACTCTGCGGGCCATGAACGTGATCCTGAAGTATCGCGGTCGCGAGGTGACCGATGGCGAAGTGGCCTTCATCCGAGAGCTAATCGCCAAGCATCCCACGCTCAGTCGCCGCCGCTTATCCGAGGAACTTTGCCGGGCCTGGAACTGGTTTCAACCCAATGGACATCCCCGGGACATGGTGTGTCGGGGCCTGATGCTGGCCTTGCACCGAAGCGGGCAGATCAGCTTGCCGGCGCGGCAGAAGACGCCTCCCAATCCTCTGGCCAAGCGGTCCAAGCCCGCCGCCATCGAAGTCGACCAGCGTCCCGTCGAAACTTCCCTGGCGACCCTGGGGCCGCTGCGTTTTGAACAGGTCCGGCGGACGGCTGCGGAAGGGCTGTTCAACAGTCTGATCGAGGAGCATCACTACCTGGGGTACACGCAGCCGGTAGGCGAGCATCTGAAGTACTTGGTCTTCGCCGAAGAACAGCTGATCGCCTGCCTGGCGTGGTCGTCGGCGCCGCGTCACCTGGGACCTCGCGACCGGTTCATCGGCTGGTCGGCCGAGGAACGCCGGAGAAACATTCGCTTGATCGCCACGAACCTTCGCTTCCTGGTTCTGCCGTGGGTGAAAGTGCCGCACTTGGCCTCGCACATCCTGGGGCGAATGGCTCGCCAATTGTCGGCTGACTGGGAGCGGGTCTATGGGCACCCGCTCTACTTCCTGGAGACGTTCGTGGACTCGGACCGCTTCCGGGGCACGTGTTATCGGGCGGCCAACTGGATCGTCCTGGGACGGACGACGGGTCGCGGCAAGAACGACCAGACGCATCGTCCGAATCGTTCGTTGAAGGAGGTGTTGGGCTATCCGCTGCAGCGTCATTTTCGCCACTTGCTGTCGCAGCCGTGAGGAACGCGAAGGAGCCCCACGTCGAGCGAGGTCGGCGCGCTCGATCAGGGAGGGACCGGAATGGGGAACCGAAAACAGAAACCGCCGCCCCCGAAGATCATCGACGTGGACCAGAAGCAATTCGACGAGCTTTTGGCACACGCCGAGGCGGGCCAAGCCCTTTCCAAGGAGGAGTGCCAACTGCTGCGGGTGGCGTTCGGCTCGTTGTCCTACCTGCAGAATCTGCTGAGCCAGAAAAGCATCTCGATCGCGCGTCTGCGGAAGCTCCTGTTCGGCGCGAGCACCGAGACGACGAAGGCGGTGCTGGGCGAGGAGGTGCACGGCACGTCGCCGCCAGCGGGAGCCGAGGCCGGGGAGGAAGCAGGGCGTTCAAGCGATGCTCAAGAGGCAGCTCCCAAGCCACCGCCACCAGGCCACGGACGCAATGGCGCCGATGCTTATTGGGGTGCCGAGAGAATCCCGGTGCCTCACGAGTCATTGCATCCCGGCGACGATTGCCCGGAATGTCAAAAGGGCACGCTGTACCAGCTGCCTCGCCCCGCCACGTTGATCCGCATCGTGGGCCAAGCCCCCGTGCCGGCCAAGGTCTACGAACTTCAAAGGCTGCGCTGCAGCCTCTGTGGAAAAGTGTTCACCGCTCAGGTTCCGCAGGACGTGGGCGCCGACAAATACGATATCACCGTGGCGAGCATGATTGGCCTGTTGAAGTACGGAACCGGGATGCCGTTCAACCGCCTGGCAGGTCTGCAGGGGAGCCTCGGAATTCCCCTGCCGGCCTCGACCCAGTGGAAGCTTGTGGCCGACGCCGCACCCGGCCTCCGCGCGGCCCATGAAGAACTGATTCGGCAGGGCGCCCAGAGCGACTTGGTGTACAACGACGACACCACGAATCGGATCCTGGATCGAATGGGCAAACGACTTGACAAGGCCGAGGCGAAGAACGGTTCGGCGGCCCAGAGCGAAAAAGAAGACAACGAAAAGGACCCCGAGCGTCGCGGGATCTTCACGTCGGGGATCGTGTGCTCGTGCGCGGGCCATCTCATCGCGCTCTTCTTCACCGGTTGGAAACATGCGGGAGAAAATCTCCGGGACGTGTTAGTCCAGCGAGCTTCGCAACTGGGACCGCCGATTCAGATGTGCGACGCCTTGTCTCGCAACCTGCCCGGCGAGTTGAAGACGATCCTCGCCAACTGCCTGGCCCACGCCCGTCGCAAGTTCGCCGACGTGGTGGAGTACTTCGACAAGGAGGTCGGCTACGTGCTGAAAGCTTTGGCGGTGATTTACAAGAACGATGCCGACGCGCGAAAACAGGATCTGTCGCCCGAAACGCGTCTGCAGTGGCATCAAGCCAAGAGTGCTCCCGTGATGAAGGAACTTCACGCGTGGCTGACCCGACAAATCGAAGACCGGCTGGTCGAACCCAATTCGGGTCTTGGCCAGGCCATCACCTTCATGCTCAAGCACTGGGCCGAGCTGACGCTCTTCCTCCGCCAGGCCGGGGCCCCCCTGGACAACAACATCTGTGAACGAGCGCTGAAGAAGGTCATCCTGCACCGCAAGAACGCGATGTTCTACCTGACGGACAACGGCGCCCGAGTGGGCGACATGTACATGAGTCTCATCTACACGTGCCAACTCTGCGGAGCCAATCCGTTCGACTACCTGACGGAGTTGCAGCGGCACGCCCCAGAGGTCGCCGCCAATCCGGCCTCCTGGATGCCGTGGAATTATCGGGAGACGCTGGCCGTCGCTGCCGTGGCCACCAGTCCCGCGGCGACGGGCACTACCTCCACCCCTTGGACGACGGTCTCCTAACTGACCCACACCGGCCGACACGGATCCCTCCCGACACTCCGCGTGAGGGATTCTCTCGGCATGCGTGCGTCAAGCAAGACCGCCCTTGCCGTGACGAGAAGTGACGCCTCCTCGCTCCCCGCCGCTGCGCCCGTCCGCTTCCTCTACCTGAGCCTCCAGGCCACCTACGGCAGCCGACCGTCGGTCCCGTGATTCCGCCCCGCTGCTCGCCGAACGCTCGCCCGCCCAAGCACCGCGTCGTTGCAGACCGTCGAGCCAGTCGGCCGGCCCTGTGCCCACGTCCGCAACCACCACGGTCCGTGGTGCCCCGCGTCCCGCCGCACGCCCCGGAATCTCCCGTCACCGGTCGCTCGCCCCCCCGCCTCGCCGATTTTTTTGCCACGCGCACGTCTGCGGAAAGGACACGCCGTACAGGTACTCGGAATGCGCCGCGCCCGTGGCATAGCGGTGTGCCTCGGCAGCTAGTCTTGCACCCGCCAGCGGCGCCGGATCGACCCAACCCGGCGCGCGGTGATTCCAGGCATAGTTGGCGTTGGCCAACACCTGGACTTCACTGAAGGCGTGGCCGTTGAAGTTGTACAACACGCCGCTGCCTCGGAACGTTTCGGTCAATACTGGGCTGGAGACCAGCATCTGGCTGCCGAACAGAAAATCGGCCCCTTGCGCGGCGAACAGGAACATCGCGTCCGGCCAGCCGGCTTGGGCCAAAGCACGAGCCATCTCCTGGACCCGCAGGCTGCGGTTGTCGAGCCGCTTGTACTGTTCCCGGAAGGTCAGCCGGACGTTTTGCCTGTCCGTGACCTGCCGGGCGATTTCGGCCCAGAAGGCAAGCTGCTTGTCCCAGTCCGCGTCGCTTTCATCCGCGTAGGAGTAG
>CAUJHH010000064.1 GCA_963204725.1 Planctomycetota bacterium | reverse complement strand
CTCGCGGCCGCCGCGTACAACCTTGTGCGGATGAGAAACCTGCTGGCCCGGTGAACCGGGTCCACGAGCCGATCAACCAAAGGTGATGCCGCTGGACCGGCTCAAACCCCACTGGGTCGGCCATTGTTCAACAGCCTGCTAGGGTGAGTGGGGGCTGTGGCGGACGAGTCAGGTGTGGACGGAGCCGCTGTAGAAGTAGTGTCCGATGCCGACGGTGAAGACGAGGCAGCCGTAGAGCGCGTGCTCGATCCAAGAGGCGAGCGAGGATCGGGAGCGGCCGAATGAGCGTGCGAAGAGCAGGCCGCCGATGATGCAGAGCGCGACGGCGATCCAGTTGTGGAAGACGATGTGGGCGTGGCCGAAGGTGAGCGCACTCGCGATGATGATGGGCGTCCGTGCGGGGAAGAGCTTCGCGTATCGATGGAACATGAAGGCACGCCAGATGACCTCCTGCGGGTAGACGCTGACGAGGGGATAGAAGAGCATGATGATCGCCCAGAGGGTGGGGTTCTCACGCGGGAGTGAGAAGAGAATCGATGGGCCGACGACGGCACGGTCGTAGATCGCCACGGCGGCAACCAGCAGCGTGCCGAGAACGGCGAAGGTGATGAGGATGCGGGAGAGCTCGCGGCGCATGCCCGCGATGTTCCAGAGGGTGCGCCGATCGAATGAGGGGTCGATGAGCAGCAGAGAGAGTGTGAAGAAGAAGAACGCCCAGAGAGCGGGGAAGAGCATGGCGGGCTCGGAGATGAAGCGGAAGTAGGCGATCGGCCCGGCGACGAAGAGGAGCAGGAGTTCGAGCGCGAGGAGAGAATGGGGGAGATCGGCGGCGCGGCGCCATGAGCGGCGTGGGTGTTCCGAGGCGGATTCGGCGGGTATCGCTTGGTGCTCGGGCTGCATCAGACGTGGGGGCTTTCGTGGCGTTCAGAGGGGGTGTGCGAACGCCTAGAGTACGACGGATCCGGTGGCCAGCTTGGGGGGCGGCGGGTGCCGCGGTTCTTGGTGTCTTTTTGGTTTGATTCCCAGCGATTGGAGAAGCGTGATGTCGAAGCAGCCCGTGATTGTCGCCGCGAAGCGGACACCGATTGGCAAGTTCTTTGGCGGTCTCTCCAAGGTGCCGTCGCCAGTGCTGGGGTCGTACGCGATCAAGGCGGTGTTCGACGAGGCGCCGGCGGTGAAGGGGAAGGTGGATGAGGTGATCATGGGGTGCGTGCTGCAAGCGGGGCTGGGGCAGAACCCGGCGCGTCAGGCAGCGGTGAAGTCGGGGCTTCCGACGACCATCAGCGCTCAGACGATCAACAAGGTGTGCGGATCGGGCTTGCAGGCGGTGATGCTGGCGGCTCAGTCGATCAAGGCGGGAGACAACAACGTCGTGATCGCGGGCGGCTTTGAGAATATGACCGCCGCGCCGCACCTGGCGCATGTGCGCGAGGGCGTGAAGTTCGGCAACGCGGAGATGAAAGATCACATGCAGTTCGACGGGCTGACGTGTGCGTTCGAGGGGTGGGCGATGGGGAACGCGGCGGACCACATCGCGCAGAAGTACGGGATCTCGCGCGAGGACCAGGACCGCTTCAGCGCGCAGAGCCACCAGCGGGCGGCGACGGCGACGAAAGAGGGTTGGTTCAAGGGCGAGATCGTCGCGTTGACGGGTGAGCAGTGCATGGACAAACGCTCGCCGGGTGTTTCGGCGGACGAGGGAATCCGGGCGGAGTCCACGGCGGAGGGGCTCGCGAAGCTGCGGGCTGTGTTCACGAAGGACGGGACCGTGACGGCGGGAAACGCGTCGCAGATCTCGGACGGGGCGGCGGCGATTGCTGTGTGCTCGACGATCGCGGCGGAGGAGATGGGCGTGAAGCCCATGGCCAAGATCCTGTCGTACCACACGCACGGCGTGGACCCGAAGGACATTTTCGCGGCTCCGATCGAGGGCGTGCGGGGCGCGGTCGATCGCGCCGGGCTGAACATGTCGGATATTGACCTCTTCGAGATCAACGAGGCGTTCGCGGCTCAGGTGCTGTGCAACATCAAGGAGCTGAAGATCTCGGAGGAGAAGCTCAACATCTGCGGCGGCGGCGTCGCGCTCGGCCACCCGATCGGCGGATCCGGGGCGCGGGTGCTGACGACCTTGATCCACCAGCTCCGACGGACGGGCGGGAAGCGGGGCGTGGCGGCCCTGTGCCTGGGCGGCGGGAACGCGGTGGCGATGGTGGTTGAGGTCTGAGCGAGGTCGACCGGTGAGCATCGGAATCGGTTGGCGAGGGATCGGCCCGACCTAGACTTCGGGCCGTTTCTCGGCTGCGCATCCCTTGTATGGATATGGCGGCGCGGCGTTTGGAACGAATAGGCGAAAGGCGATCAGGAACCACATGCTTCGGCGAACCCACACCTGCGGCGAGCTTCGAGATTCCCACGTCGGCCAGACCGTTCGATTGAACGGATGGGTCAACGGCTACCGGGGCCACGGCACCGGGCTGGTCTTCATCGATCTGCGCGATCGGTACGGGCTGACGCAGGTGGTCTTCGATGGTGAGGATCTGCCGAAGGATGTGCTCGAGACCGCGGACCACCTTCGGAACGAGGATGTGGTCGCGATCGAGGGGAAGGTGCGCATCCGCGTCGGGGGCGAGAACCCGAAGCTGATCACGGGCAAGGTCGAGGTGGTGGTCGAGAAGCTCGAGGTTCTGAACAAGACCGCGAACCCGCCGATCCTGCCCGATGATGGCCCGTCGGGCGGGAAGATGGCGAACGAGGAGCTGCGGCTCACGCACAGGTACATCGATCTGCGACGGCCGAGGGCGCAGCAGATCCTGGGTGTGCGGCATCGGGTGTACCAGACGACGCGCCGGTACTTCGACGAGAACGGGTTCCTTGAGGTGGAGACACCGATTCTCTACAAGAGCACGCCTGAAGGCGCGCGCGAGTTCCTGGTGCCGAACCGGCACATCCCGGGGTCGTGGTATGCACTGCCGCAGAGCCCGCAGCTTTTCAAGCAGATCCTGATGGTGGCAGGATGCGACAGGTACATGCAGATCTGCCGCTGCTTCAGGGATGAGGACCCGCGCGCGGATCGGCAGGCGGAGTTCACGCAGATCGATCTTGAGATGTCGTTCGTGCGTCGTGAGCACGTGATGGAGATGATGGAGGGGTTCGTGCGGCGGCTCTGGAAGGAGATCGCGGGCGTCGATGTGCCTCCGATGCAGCAGATGACGTATCGCGAGGCGATGGAGCGGTTCGGCATCGATCGGCCGGATACGAGGTACGGGCTGGAGATCGCGGATATCTCCGAGATCGCGGCGAAGACGGAGGTCGGCTTCTTCAAGGATGTGCTTGCCAAGGGGCAGGAGCGTCCGAGGTACAGCGCGCACCGGGGCGTCGTGAAGGCGATCCGCGTGCCGGGGGGTGCGGAGAAGCTGACGCGGAAGATGACCGACGGGTACAACGAGTATGTGAGAGGATTCGGCGCGGGTGGCGTGGCGGTCGTCAAGGTGAACGCGCAGGGCGTGTTCGAGACGGGCGTCGCGAAGTTCCTGGAGCCGGTGCGTGAGGAGCTGACGGCGGCGCTCGGGCTCCAGCCCGGCGACACGGTGCTCTTTGTGTCGGACCTCTACAGCGTCGCGACCAAGTCGCTGGGCGAGCTGCGTCAGAAGGTCGCGCGGGACATGGGGATGGTGCCGAAGTCCGGCGCCGAGGGCGGACCGTGGAACTTCCTGTGGGTCGTCGACTTCCCGATGTTCGAGCGGGACAAGGAGACGAACCGCTGGGTCGCGATGCACCACCCGTTCACGAGCCCGAGGGACGATCAACTTGAGGCGTTCGTGAAGGCGGATGTCAACGACGAGGACACGATCGCGCAGATCGTGTCGGCGGGGTACGACATCGTGCTCAACGGGCAGGAGATCGCGGGCGGATCGGTGCGTATCCACGACCAGAAGGCGCAGAGCAAGGTCTTCCAACTGCTGGGGCTCACACCCGAGTCGGCGAAGGAGAAGTTCAGCTTCCTGCTGGAGGCGCTGCAGTTCGGCGCGCCGCCGCACGGCGGCATCGCGTTCGGACTCGACCGTCTGGTGATGAACTTTGTCGGGACCGACAACATCCGCGAGGTGATCGCGTTCCCGAAGACGCAGACGGGCCAGGACCTGATGACGAAGGCACCGAGCCAGGTGACGGACGAGCAGTTGAAGGAGCTGCACGTCAAGAGCACGCTGACGACCTAACGATCGTGAGAGCTGAAGAGCAGCGGATGCTCGTCTTGCTTGTTGTACAGGGGGTCGCCCTTGAGAAGCCGTTTGAGCCTCAAGGCCGCCGCTTCAAGTTCGCCGTGGTAGAGCTGGAATCGCGAGTCGGACGAGAAGTAGGGCGTAGGTGATTCAAGCATGGGCAGCAGCACCTCAGAATGAGCGGCCGAGCCATACTCATACAGAATAAAGTCCCAAGTGGACATCACGGTCGCATACCCGATTGACGAATCACGCGGAGAAGTCTTTTCCACTTTGAGCATTGCACTTGCTCCGAAATCCCAGTAGACCCGCGCGCTCTTGACTGCGACGCTGTGGGTCGGCCGGGGATGTCGCCAACGAAATGCCAACTTTGTCGAAACATTCAGATCACCGAAGTGCTTCTTGATTACTCTGGAGGACTCGGCGGGCTCAAGCAGGTCTACCCGGTCCATGAATGCCGAAGAGTCGAATAGCCAAGTTAGCCCTCGCTGCGCAGAGTTAGAGTTGTAAAAGTGGTTCCGGCGGTCTATTTCGTTAGCATCCAACAGAGAGTGTTGAAGTTCAATGACGCGATCAAGGGTGCCATCCATCCCCAAGACGTCTGCCCGATGAGCAACACTCGCTGATCGGATGACCTGTTCTCGACGATCAGGCTTCGCGTACGACTTCCAAGCACGATGCCAAGCCGTCTCGGGTTCATGCCACGAGTCGCATTCAGCACCGCTGGCGTGCTGCCAGTGCCAATTACGAATCTTGCCGCAGTGCGCGATGACTGGGGAACGGCAAAGCTCACACAACGCGGCGATCTGCTTCCATTCAGGAGTGGCAGGGATCCGCCGCCCATCTACAGTTACTGCGAATTCCCACATGCAGCGTCTCTTTGAAGGTCGTTGAGGAGAGAGTATGCACTTGCAGTTCTTCCAGGTCGATTCGTTCACGAGACGGGCGTTCCACGGCAATCCGGCGGGCGTGGTGCCTCTGGAGAGTTGGCTGCCGGACGAGCGGATGCAGTCGATCGCGGCGGAGGCGAATCTCTCGGAGACGGCGTTCGTCGTGCGCTCGGCCGAAGAGAGCGAGGGGGAGGCGAGGTACCACATCCGTTGGTTCACGCCTTCGGTTGAGGTTGAGCTTTGCGGGCACGCGACGCTGGCGGCGGCGCACGTGCTCTGGCACAGTGTCGGCGAGCGATCACACCGGATCGTGTTCGACAGCAAGAGCGGACCGCTGCCTGTGGAGCGCAGGGGCGACCTGACGGTGCTCGACTTCCCGTCGCGTCCGGGCGAGCCGGTTGCGGTGGATGATGCCTTGGCGGCTGCGCTCGGGAGGCGGCCGGTCGAGGCGTACAAGAGCCGCGATGTGATGGCGGTCTTTGAGAACAAGCGAGACGTTCACGAGCTTGCGCCGGACATGGGGAGACTTGCAGAGATCGAGTGCGTGTGCGTCATTGCCACGGCGCCGGGTGCGGGGCACGACTTTGTGAGCCGCGTGTTTGCGCCGCGTGTAGGGATCCCTGAGGATCCTGTGACGGGTTCTGCGCACTGCACGCTCGCGCCCTATTGGTCGAAGCGGTTGGGAAAGGCGAGCGTGACGGGTCACCAGGTGTCGAAGCGGGGCGGGGAGCTGTTCTGCGAGATGGCGGGCGATCGGGTGAAGATCGGCGGGCACTGCGTAATGTATCTCGAGGGCCGGATCTGCGTGTCGTGAGAAGCGTTGGATCGTTATGTCGGGTGGGACATCGCACGGGCAGCGCGGTGCTCGGACATGGCTCGCTTGATCCTGTGTTTGATCCACCACGAGGCGATGGTGCTGAAGCGAACGCCGGGGACGGGGTCGTAGTTGTTCACGGCGTCGCGGAGGCCGCGTGCGCCGTGTTCGAGCAGCTCGGAGGTTGAAAGCCCCCGGTGCTCGTAGGCGTTGACAACTCGGGCGAGCGTGGGGAGGCCAGCCGCGAAGAGCCGGTCCTTGGCGTGGGCGCACTGGCGTGAGATGATGGCATGGCCGAGCGACTGCTCTTCTTCCAGTGTGAGCGGGCGATCTGACTGAGCACGGCTCGGGTTGGTGTCGGCGAACCCGAGCCGGCAAGGGCGCGGGCGTGACTCGTTGCCCTCTGCGAAGTCGGCTTCCGCCACGTTGGTTCGCGCGGGGCGCTCGAGCAGTGGCGTGTCCCAGCCGAGAAGACGCAGCCAGAGCCAGATGTCGTCGGGCTCGGCCGGCTCGATGTTGCTGTGTGACTGGATCATGATGGAAGGATCCCGGGGCGGCGTGGAACGAGCGTGACCGATGCTTGAATCAGGCTCATTGGTTGGCGTGGCACGGGCCCGATTGGGGACGTGGAAGCACTCGAGCCGCGGTGCTGAGTAACGCGGAGATCAGAGGTAGCCGAGGAGATAGAAGACGATGAGGAAAAGGATGATGGTGCCGAAGACGCCGCCTCCCCATTTCCATGCGGCGAACCCTGCGATGCCAGCCTTGATTGCCTTGTTCATGTGAGATCCTTTCGGGAGGGCGCGTGCGCGGCACATGGGCGCGACGCGTCGCGGTTCACATGGAGTATGCGATTGAGGGTGTGGGAGACGATGAGCCCCGGATGAAATGCGGCTCAGAATCGGAAGGAGGGAGCCGGCTCAGGGGCTGGGGACGCGGATCGTCTGACCGTTCTCGGTGTCGCGTCGACCGAGGACGCAATCGGCGATGACTCCGGCGACGATGCTCGGGGCGAGCGCCTTCGAGGCGGGGACGAGATCCTCAGAAATGATTGAGCGGAGCATTGGGGTTTCGACTGCCCCGGGGGCGACGGCGAAGGCCTTGATTCCGGCTCGCGTGCCCTCTCTCGCGATCGACTTGGCCATCAGTTCCACGGATGCCTTGGCGGCGGCGTAGGCAAAGAAGCCGGGAAAGGGGTCGAGCGTCGCCATTGACGAGACGTTGACGATGCGGCCCGAGCGTTGGACGAGCATGTGGGGCCAGGCGGCGAGGATCAGATTGGCGGGGCCAAGGGTGTTGATGTCGAATGTCTGGCGGATGAGACCGGGCGTGTGGTCGCCGATCGGGAGCAGCGGTGCGAATCCGGCGTTGTTGACGATCGCGTCGATTCGGCCGAATGCGGCGATCGTCTGGCGAACGAGTTCGCCGCAGGCGTCGGGCTCGCTGATGTCGGCGGGGATGCAGAGGTGCGAGCTTCCGGGGAGCGTCGCTGCGGCCGCGTTGAGAGCTTCGGCGCGGCGTCCGGCCAAAGCGATCGTCCAGCCTTCAGCGGCCAGGAGTTGGGATGTCGCGAGTCCGATGCCAGAGCCGGCGCCGGTGATGATGGCGATTGGGGAGGTGGGGGAGGTCATGGCTGGTCCTTTGGTGGATGCGAGGAGGGGCGTGTGGTGGGTGGGCGATCTATCTAGACTTCTCGCACCATGCTCGGACGGATTCTTGTCATTCTGGCGTTTCTCGGGATTGTGGGAACGCCCCTTGTGATCCGGTTTGCGTCAACGGACGCACCGGACGATCGGACGGACGCGGCTCGGCTGATTGTGGTGACGCCCCATGTCCAGCAGATCATGACCGAGTTTGATCGCTTGTTCGATGCGTGGCACTTTGAGAAGTATGGGCAGCATGCTCGCATCGAGACGAGGCGGCCGGGCGGGACATCGGAGATTCTGAAGATCCTTGAGGCCCAGTTCGCAGCGGCGGGCCGTGCGGGACGGGTGAGCGTCGGCGAGGACGGCGTCGTGGCCGTCGAACGCGGGGCGATCGACTTTGACGTGATGTTCGGCGGCGGCAGTTACGACCACGGACGGCTCAAGGCCGGCGTCAAGGTGCGGCTCGGGCGAGCGGGGGAGGAGATTCTCGTTCCCATGTCCGAGCCCGCCGGGTTCGAGCAATCCCAGATGGACGACTGGTTCGGCGAGAATGTGATCGGAGCGGGGTTCCTTTATGACCCCGAGCAGTTCTGGGTGGGGACCGCGCTGTCGAGTTTCGGGATCGTGTACAACCGCGAGGTGCTGGCGCGTCTGGGCGTGCCGGAGCCGCGAACTTTCGAGGACTTGTGCGATCCGCGTCTGGCGGGGTGGATCGCGCTGTCGGATCCGAGGCAGTCGGGGAGCATCACGACGTCGCTCGACGCGATTCTGAGCTTCTACGGATGGGAGGAGGGGTGGCGCGTCCTGATGGCAATGTCGGCGAACGCGCGGTCGTTCACGAACATGTCGACGAAGCCGCCGATCGATGTGGCGCAAGGGGAGGCGGCGGCGGGATTGGCGATCGATTTCTATGGCAGATCCCAGGCGCAGGCCGTGATCCGACCGGGCGAAACGTCGGAGACGAGCCGCGTCGGATTCAGCGATCCGGCGGGAGCGGTGTACATCGACGCGGATCCGGCGTCGATCATGCGGGGCGGACCGGAGCCCGAGTTGGCGCGACGCTTCATCGAGTTCTGCATGACGGAGGAGGCGCAGGCTCTCTGGCAGTTCCACGCGACGGGCACGGCGGCTGGAGCGCAGAACCCAACGGGGTGGAACGGTGCGCCGATGGGGCCGCACGAGTATGAGCTACGGCGGATGCCGGTGCGGCGGGTGATGTACGAGAAGTACGCGGATCGGTTTGTGGACCACGTGACGCCGTTCGAGTCGGCGTCTACGGTGGAGAGCCGCGGATGGCGGACAGCGATCCCGATCATGATGGGCGCGTTCGGGATCGACAGCGGCACGGAGCAGCGGGCCGCCTGGGAGGCGATTGGTCGGGCGAGGCGTGCGGCGAACGCTTCGCCGATCCGGATCGCTGAGATGGAACGAGTGTTCTTTTCTCTGCCCATGCACCCGATGCCCGATGGATCTGAGCTTCTCTTCACTCCCGAGAACTACAGGGCGATTCGAGAGAGTTGGCGTGATCCCACCAATCCCGGTTGGCTTGCCAGGTCGGAATTGGCCTATCGAAAGCAGTTCGTCGAGAACTACAGACGGGTCATGGAGTTGGCGGGGGCCGATTGAAGCGAATCGACGGATGCCCACAAGGAACCACCATGGACGGCATCGAGGGGCGACGAAGCAGCGAAGCAAGGCCGATCGCGACACGAATTGTTGCAACGCTTGGGCCTGCGAGCGAATCGCCCGAGGTCGTGTCGAAGCTGATTCTTGGAGGCGTGACGGTCTTCAGGCTGAACTTCTCGCATGGCGAGTTTGCGTCGCATGCGGCTCGCCTTCAGACTGTGCGAAATGTGGCGCATCGACTCGGGCGCCCGACCGCGGTCATGGGAGACCTTCAGGGTCCCAAGATCCGCGTGGGCAAGGTCTCGGCTGCTGGCGTCACACTTGAGCCGGGGCTCGACGTGGTCATCCGAGCCGGATTGTCGGAAGCGTGCATCGAGCGTGGCGTCGTCGTGCTGCCAACCACCTACCCCGAGATGATCGGAGAGGTCGCGCCGGGACAGCGGGTGTTGATCAACGATGGATCGATCCGGATGCTGGCGGTTGAGTCCGACTCGCAGAGAGGGGAGCTGCGATGCCGCGTGATTGTGGGCGGCCTGGTCACAAGCGGCAAGGGGATCAACCTTCCCGAGAGCGAGATCAAGGCCCCGGCGATCACTGCGAGAGACTGGACGTGCGTCGAGTGGGCGGTCGAGAACGGGCTCGACTTCCTGGCGTTGTCGTTTGTTCGAGAGGCAAGCGAGGTCCATGAGCTCAAAGAGCGGCTGGCGGGCATGTGCTCGGTGCGCCATGATGTCGATCGCTCGGGCTGGGCCGCGATGATTCCGGTGATCTCGAAGATCGAGAAGCCCCAGGCGGTTGTGAATCTCGACGAGATCGTGCAGGCGTCCGACGCCGTCATGGTGGCACGCGGCGATCTCGGGGTTGAGATGGATATCGCGAAGGTGCCGATCGTTCAGCACCGCATTCTGGCGGCGTGCGCCCAGTGGGGAAAGCCGTGCATCGTGGCGACGCAGATGCTGGAAACGATGACCCAGAACGCGTCGCCGACCCGGGCCGAGGCGAGCGATGTGGCGAACGCGATCTTTGACGGTGCCGACGCCGTGATGCTCTCGGGAGAGACCGCGGTCGGGAGACACCCGATTCTCGTGGTCGACACGATGCGCCGGATCATCGAATCAGCCGAGGACCAGGTGGTAAGCGAGGCACGTGATGCCAAGCCCCCCTCGAGAATGATCGAGCAGCGATATCGAACTGCTGCGCTTGCGCATGGAGCCTGGTACCTCGCCAAAGACGTGGGGGCCGCCGCGATTGTTTGCTGGTCGGAGAGCGGGGGGAGCGCGAGGTACCTCTCTCAGACGGGTTTCCGCGTTCCGATTGTGGCCTATTCGTCGAATGCGCGATCAACTAGACGCATGGGGCTGCTCCGAGGCGTCACAGCCGTGGAGTCCAAGCCGCCGCCCACGGGCCGACTCGGCGACTGGGCCACGACGGTTGAGAGGGATCTGCTGGCTCGTGGGTGGGTGAAGCCGGGCGACGCGGTGATTCTGCTGGCGGGCAAGCCGCTCGGAGTCCCCAAAGTGGTCGATTCCATGTCGGTGATGACGATCGGTGATCCTCATAGTGGATTCAGGTCCTGAGTCGCTTCCACACGGGGGCACGGCCCGCGGGTACGCTTGTGGATGGCCCGCAATGAAGATCTGGGAGCGATCGTCTCGATCGGTGATGAACTGGTCATCGGCCAGTCTCTCGATACCAACTCTCGGTGGCTGAGCGAGCGATTGACCGATCACGGGATCACGATCTCGGAACACGTCACCGTGCCCGACGAGCTCGGCGCCATCGTTTCGACGTTGCGACGGCTGGTGGATCGCTCCGGCGTGGTGATCGCGACCGGCGGTCTCGGCCCGACGGCAGACGATCTCACCCGGGAAGCGATCTCCGTGCTCGTTCATGAGCCGTTGATCGAGGATCAGGAGTCTTTGTCCTTGATCCGGGGGTGGTTCTCACGCTCAAACCGAGCGATGCCCGAGCAGAATCGTGTTCAGGCGCTGCGTCCGAGTTCGGGCATCCACATCCAAAACGACAACGGGACTGCACCTGGGATGCACGTGGTCGTGGGCGGCGCGAACCTGTTCTGTCTTCCCGGGCCTCCCAGCGAGATGAAGCCAATGTTCGAGGAGTACGTCGGCGCGCGATTGACGCGTTCGAGGGAGCGTGTTGTCCGGACCGCCATCTTCCAGACGATGGGTCTCGGAGAATCCGAGATCGCTCAGCGGTTGGGCTCGCTGATGGCGAGGGATCGTGTGCCGCTCGTGGGTACAACGGCTTCGGGTGGGATTGTGAGTGTGCGCGTCAGGTACGAAGGGATTGAGCCGCGAGAGCGTGTGGACGCGCTCATGGGCGAGACCGAGCGGGAGATCAGGGCTGCGGTCGGTGAAGCGGTATTCGCCGACGGACCTGAACCTCTGGCAGCGATTGTGATCGGGCGGCTCCGCCAGAATGGGCAGCGGCTGTCCGTCGTCGAGAGTTGCACGGGCGGCATGCTGGGGGAGACTCTCACGGCGATTCCCGGGGCCTCAGATGTCTTTCTTGGAGGATGGTTGACGTACAGCAACGAGATGAAGGAGCGGCTCGTCGGAGTTCCCAGCGAATTGCTCCAACGGCACGGCGCTGTCAGCCGCGAAGTGGCCGAGGCGATGGCGTGTGGGGGCCTGACGCGATCCGGCGCCGACCACTGCCTCTCGGTCACGGGCATTGCTGGGCCGGGAGGCGGGTCGCCGGGCAAGCCAACGGGGACGGTGTGGATCGGTCTTGCGTCACGGAGTGTCACATCAGACTGCCGCCGCTTTCTGATGCGAGGCGAACGCCACGTGGTGAGACAGTGGTCGGTCACATCGGCGCTCGCGATGCTTGACCTGCGTCTTCGCAACCGATCCAGCCTCGGTCTGCTGCGCCAGCAGGACCCTTGAGGGAGCGATCCCTAGGTCGCCGACCGCTCCAATTCCCTGATCGCCCGTCGTGCGCGCAAGCGGGAGAGCTGGGACATGCGATCGAGGATGAGTACGCCATCCAGATGATCGATCTCGTGCTGCCAGCATCGAGCCAGCAAGCCGGCTCCGCGAGACGTGAACGGTCTGCCTTCGAGATCGGTCGCAGAGATGGTGATTCGAGGGGGCCTCAGCACCTCTCCCGAGATATTGGGCAGCGAGAGACAGCCCTCGTCGTACGGCTCAACGATTCCCTCCGGGAGCGAGAGCACCGGGTTGATGTAGACCACGGGAGCCGGCGTGGCGGTTGGCGGGTCGGAACCGACCGATCGTTCGTCCTCGGGCGACTCAGGGACATGCGCGACAAACATGCGCCAGGGGAGCCCCACCTGCGGGGCCGCGAGCCCGATTCCCTCTGCCTCCTGCATAAGCGAGATCATTGTGATCGCGACCTGTCGAACGTGGTCGGTTACCGCGGGCACTTTTTCGGCACGCCGTCGGAGAACGTCTGCTGGGTAGAGCACAATCGCGAGAGATGATGGATCAACGGCCATTGGCAGATCGTATGAGCCGATGCGGCGATCCGTCTGGCCGGCCAGAAGCGATGTACAATCCGGCCCCCAGGGAAGGTGGCCATTCGGCGTCTCGAATTGTGCCTTGCCTCGGTTTGGCCCTCAGGTGCCGGTTGGACGTTCAGCATGGGCTTGTTTGGCAAGAAGAAGGACGACTCGACTCCGGGAACCGCCATCGGGGGCAAGCCACCGTCGAGCGGTCCCGCGACGCCCGCCGGGACGGAACCGGAGCCCGAGAAGGCGATGAGGTTCTTTGAGCATGCAAAGACGGCTCATCAGACCGGTGCGTACGAGTATGCGATGCAGAACTGGCTGCGTGGGATGCGATTCGATCCCGGTAGCATGTCCGCGCTGGAGGGATTCTTTCAATCCGCTACACAGCACTCCGAGCAGGCGGGGGGAAAGATCTCGAAAGAGACCGCGCGGATCTTTGACGGAAAGACGCCGGTAGAGAAGTACCTCCTCGCGGTGCTGGCATGGTCGATCAAGCTCAAGGACGCCTCGCTCGCGGTCAAGGCGACCGAACAAGCGGCGGGCATAGACCTCGCGGAGCCGGCATTCTGGCTCGGTGAAAAGGCATTGGTGTTGAGTCGTGCCGAGGCGAAGCCTCGCAAGGACAACTTCACCCGGCTCCTCGAAGCATTCGCAAAGGTTGGCGCATACGACAAGGCCGCGGAGGCGGGAGATGCGGCTCTCAGGATTGATCCGAGCGATGGCGACCTCTCGGGACGCGTACGGAACATGTCGGCGCAGTCCACGATGGCGAAGGGCGGCTTCGATCAATCCGGCCAGGCGGGCGGTTTCCGTGCCAACGTCCGGGATCTCGACAAGCAGCGACAGCTCGAGGACGCGGACCGGATTGTGAAGACCGAGGAGACTGTCGATCGCCTGATCGCCGATTCCGAGGAGCAGTACGCGAAGAACCCCGGCGATCTGGCCACCGTGTCCGCGTATGTGAAGCGATTGCGGGAGCGCGGGCGGCCCGAGGACGAAGAGAACGCCTTTCGGCTGCTCACCAAGGCGTTTGAAGAGACCAAACAGTTCCGCTTCCGGCAGGAGATGGGAGACATCAGGCTCCGCAGAGCCTCCAGGGCGTTGCGGAAGCACAAGGAGTCCGCCGAGTCCAGTCCGGACAACGCAGAGCTCGTCGAGAAAGCCAGACAGGCGGCGGCGCAGTTTCTCAAGATGGAGGTTGAGGAACTCAAGCTGAGAGTCGAGTCGTACCCGACGGATCTTGGACTGAAGTTCGAACTCGGCAAGAAGTACTTCGAGTCAGGCCAGTACGAGGAAGCCATCGCACTCTTCCAGGAGGCCCAGAGCGATCCGAAGCTCAAGGGTCATGTGCTCGGGATGCTCGCTGAGTGCTTCCTGAAGATTGAGTGGCTCGACGAGGCGATCCAGACCTACAGGCGGGCGATCGAGGTGCACGGCGAGATGGGATCGCCCGCCTTGCTCCTTGAGTTGCGCTATGGCCTGGTGATTGCGCTCCAGCAGAAAGCGTCGAAAGAACGTGACGCCGAGGCGGCTGCCGAGGGCTTCCGGCTCGCCTCTACGATTGCAATCCAGCAGATAAGCTTCAAAGACGTTCGCGGGCGCCGAGAGCAGTTGAAGGCCCTCGTGACCGAACTCGGCACCAAGCCATGACGATCGGAGTGGACCGACGGGGAGGGTCTGATGGTGCGTTCGGCCGTGGCCTTGATCCCTGCTCGACTGGGGTCGACTCGATTTCCGGGAAAGGTTCTGGCGTCGCAGACAGGGCGACCCCTCATTTGGCACGTTGCGAACCAAGCGACACAAGCGTCGATGGTATCACGAGTTGTGATCGCCACCGACAGTGAGCAGGTCGCTGCAGCGATCGGTTCGTTCGGCTTCGAGACTATTCTGACGGGCGAGCACCCCAATGGAACGAGCCGGCTGGCGGAGGCGGCCGACCGGCTCGGGATTGCCGAAGACGAGATTGTGATCAATGTGCAGGGCGACGAGCCGGAGATCGACCCTCTGGCAATCGATGCTGCTGCGACTTCGCTTCTCAGGACGGGAGCGGACGTCGGAACGGTCGCTTCGCGGTTCTCCGCGGACGAGGATCCGCGCGACCCCAATATCGTGAAGGCCGTGGTGGGGCGACAGGGCCTGGCGATCTACTTCTCGCGAGCGATGATTCCGTTCGATCGAGATGGCGCGGGCGTGAAGGGAACGGCACCGGCGTCGCCGCTCAAGCACGTCGGGCTGTACGCGTACACGGCGGGATTCCTGCGGAAGTACGCGTCACTCCCCGAGACTCCGTTGGAGGCCACCGAGAGACTTGAGCAACTCCGGGTGCTCGAGCACGGGTACCGGATCGGGGTGGCGATTCACGACTGCAGGCACCACGGAATCGACACGCCCGAGCAGTACGCGGCGTTTGTTTCCCGGTGGCGTTCCCAGGGTGACGCCAAACCGAATTGACGAGTGGACGTTTCTCGAAGGTTTGTTACCATCATCCATGCCAAGCGGACGCGAACGGATGGAGACTTCCTCCCAGGGACAGGGCGGCGGCCAAGGGCAGTCGGGTCGATCCGAGCCCGCGGCCGACCGGGGTTGGGGCGCTCAGCGCCGGAGTGGCAGCACCTCCGGAAAGGACAGTCTCCTTTCCTCCGTTTCGGACACGACCACCTCCACCGAACTGTACTCGCCGATACCGGATGGCTATCAGCGCGGGCGACATCGCTACGTTGTGGTGCTTGGCACGGTCATGAGCGGGCTCGGGAAGGGAATCTTTGCCTCAAGCGTCGCCAAGATGCTGAAGGACAAGGGGCTCACTGTCGCGCCGATCAAGATGGAGGGCTATCTCAACATCGATTCGGGCACACTGAATCCGTATCGACACGGGGAGGTCTTCGTTCTGGACGATGGCACCGAGTGCGATATGGATCTCGGCACCTACGAGCGGATGCTCGACCAGAATCTCACCAAGTGGAACTTCACCACCTCGGGGCAGATCTACTCCGAGATTCTCGATCGCGAGCGACAGGGCGTGTATCTGGGCCGTGATGTCCAGATGATTCCACACGTGACCGGCGAGGTGAAGCGAAAGCTCCGTGAGCTGGCCATGCGAGGAGACGGGAAGAAGCCGGCCGACGTAGTGCTGGTCGAGGTCGGGGGCACGGTCGGAGACTATGAAAATGGCTTTTATATCGAGGCTCTTCGCGAGTTGGCGTTCGAAGAGGGGCCGGGATCTTCGTGCTTCGTTGCGTTGACGTACGTCATCGAGCCCAAAGCGCTTGGCGAGCAGAAGAGCAAGGCGGCCCAGCTTGGCATCAAGCGTCTGATGGAAGCGGGCATCCAGCCCCAGATGATCGCCTGCCGCGCAACGAACGAGGTGTCGCACACCGTTCGCGAGAAGATCGCGATGTTCTCGAACGTGCCGATGCGTCGGGTCTTCTCGATGCACGATCGACCCAGCATCTACACGATCCCGGAAGAGATGCGGGCCGACGGCCTGGATCGCGAGATCCTCTCGATCCTTGAGATGCATGATCGGGTCGACGTCGTGCAAGAAGATCGATCTCGTGCCAAGTGGATGGCATTTACGCAGACCCTGACCTCATCACATGACCGGAAGATCACGATCGGCGTGACGGGCAAGTACGCCGCACTCCGGGATGCGTACGCGTCGATCGACAAAGCGCTCGAGCACTGTGCGGCTCACCTGCGGTGCGATATCGAGCAGAAGTGGATCGAAACAACCGAGATCACCAGCGCCAACGTCGCCACGCAACTCGCCGGCTTGGATGGAGTGATCGTCCCCGGTGGATTCGGCGCCAGGGGCGTCGAGGGCAAGATCGCATGCGTGAGGCATTGCCGCGAGAATCTCGTGCCCTACCTCGGCATCTGCCTGGGGTTTCAGGTTGCGGTGATCGAGTACACACGCAACGTGCTGGGGATCAAGGACGCAACGAGCACCGAGTTTGATCCGTCGAGCGATAGCGCCGTCATCAGCGAACTTCCCGAGCAGAAGAAGATCGAGGGGCTCGGTGGCACCATGCGTCTCGGAGCGCAGGATGTCCAGGTCTTGCCCGGAACGTTGGCGTCGTATCTGTTCGGGGGGAGAACAAGCGTTCGCGAGCGATTCCGACACCGCTACGAGGTCGAGCCGAGATACATCGAGCGGCTGGAAGCGCACGGCATGACGTTTTCGGGCAGGCATCCCACACAGCCGATCATGCAGATTGTGGAACTCGCTCAGCCCGGCGCCGCCACCACGCAGGGACAGGAGCAGAACACCCACCCATACTTCATCGGAGCGCAGTATCACCCGGAGCTCACGAGCCGCCCGCTGACACCCCAGCCGCTGTTCATGGGGCTCGTGGCGGCTGCCATTCTGCGGAGGCTCGGTGCCGATCCGGACGCTCGGAAGCGATTGCTCGCGACACCCGAGATGGCCAAGTGGTCGCGAAACGGCCTGAGTTCGTTCCAGCGAATCTGACGGCCTCAGCGTGGATCAGCTGGATTGGCCGCTTCATCCGATGCGTGAGATAACACCCGCAGCATCTTTGCGTTGTGGAGCAGAATGAGCGCGGAGAGCGCCTCCGGGCGGCCACGTTGCACGCATGCATTGTGAACGAGTGTGCCGGCGTGCTGCTTGGCGTGAGGAATCGTTGACGAGGCCCAGACAAAGGCATGCACCGCCCATGGGCGATTCGTGCCGTTATCGGGCTGGAGTTCGGCGAGATGCCATTCGACAGCGCGGCGGCACCGGTCCTTGAGCGAGGGATCATTCCGCATCGTCGCGATGGTCGCCAGGGCGTGCAACGAAGAGAGTTCGATCTCGGTCCATGCTTCGATCCCTCGGGATCGCTCGGACGGAGCCAACGCGCCGTCGCCGCGGAGTTCCAGGGCACCAAGAGGCGCATCCGGCGCTTGGACCGCGTGCCAGGCATGCTCGTCGGGGCTCGCCCCTGTTCGAGGCGGGTTCGGCGGCCCATCGAGTCCGAGAAGGTGTGAAATCAGGTAAAGGTCGGTCGCGCGTCGATCGCCGCACTCGTCTAGGAACCGCGTGGCGTACTCGTGCTTTGCCTCGACCGGGTGCCGCGGCCCGAGAGGAGCATCTGGAAGCGCCGGGCGAGCCAACGCTTCGAGCCGGTCTGACCAGTTGGCAAAGTCGACCACAGGCATCGGGTTCCCTTCTTGAACCGACGTTCCAAAGTTCGCACAAAGATCGGCTTCCGTGCCGGAGCCGAGCGCGGTAGATTGAACCACCGTGGAGAGCGTATTCGAATGGTGGCGGCGTCAGACCCGCGTCATGTGCGTGATGTGTGGCGACCGAGGGTGGGGGCTCCAGCGTCGCCGCTGGTGGGCCACATACCAATGTCCCGCGTGTGGGGGTGATTTGTACGCCAGGCCACCCCGCTCCCTCGCGAGTATGGAGGGCTTGACCGGAAAGGACCTTGCTGTTGGTGTGGCATGGGTCGCTTCGGATTGCCTTATTCGCGTCTGGATGCGTTCGCGGCGAGGACCTGCGATTCGTCGGGCACCGGCATCACGTTCGGGGCCGGCTGTGCAAGCGGGTTCTCAATCCCGCGTTCCGTTCGGGCCGGCAGATCTCGGCGCCTGAATCGAGAGTACCCCGGCGCGTCAGTCGGGCGGCTCGGAGCTCGCGTCGGATGCCACAGATGGAACGCGGGGATCATTGCGACCGCGATCGACCACGAGAGCCCGCCGAGACGATGGAGCCTTCGGGCAAGATCGTCGTCGTCATAGCCGTATCCGACGAACTGCTCGTCGTATCCGTTCACCGCGAGGAGAGCACCAAGCCGAACGGCGTGGTGGCCTCCGAGCAACTTGGGTTTGTGGGCCTTGGACAGCCACGGGAGCGCCCTTCGGAAGAAGAGTTGTCTCCGACATCTTCGATCACGATTGGACATTGCCTCGCGCTGGCCCGCGTCAAGTGCCATCCATGCGTGCTCACTCTCCGCGAGCACATCGTCGGCTCGGATCGACCGGGTGGTCGCTTCCGTCAGATTCACGCGAAACGCAACAACAACATCACTCCCACGTGCCGCGAGGGCCCGATGGTTTGCGATGGCTTCTGGCGATAGCGCCATGTCGCCATCGATCGTCACCACTTGGTCTGCAGGTTCAGCCCCGGAGTCCAGCATCGCTCGGAGACCGTTGTTTCGGACCTGGTTCAGGCGAGGCTCGTTCTGGTAGGGACGGGCGACGTAGAGGAGCCGGGGCTCTCTGCGCCCGAGCGAGCGAAGCCTGTGCGCAACCAGCGGCCATACCCGCCCAAGGAGTCGTTCGATCTCCTGAGCGTCGGTGTCGCACGTGACGGCGACCGTGTCGGGGGGGTCGGTCTGGAGTGAGACAGCCGCGAGACACGTGTCCAGGTGGCGCGGCGTGTGCGTCGGGATGAGCAGGTGGACGCGCGTCCGATCAGGTCCTGTAACATGGCGTGTGACAGCGGTAGGCATGTCTGCGCAGTGTAGGAATCCGTGAACTTGGCGTGCTAGGCGGAGTGCCGATTCGGTCGCGGTCCCGTTCGGTCCGATGGGCATGCGGGAGAGCAAGCACGAGATGAGCGCAATGGATTCCGATCAAGGCGTGAGTTTCTTGGACGACGAGCCCGCATCACCGTGGGTCCCGCCGCCACCCGCTCCCGAGGCGGGCGAGCGTGGGCGGGTCGCGGCACCAAAGCCCACTCCGTTCGCAACGCCGAAGCCGCGAAAGGGCCACCGATTCGAGGCGGAGCTCGACGTCGCCGAGCTTGACGACCGCGGGCGACCGGTCTCGACCTGGGGGGCACGAGGTCGAGAGCTCGATCGATCCGGGCTCGTGTTCATGTCACGCCGGATGTGCTATCCCGGTCGACACGTGTTGCTTGCCGTTCACCTGATCGATTCGTCCCCTGTTCCGTTATTCGGCAAGGTGACGGCATGCGAGTATGAAGGCGACGGACTCTGTCGAGTCGAGATCGAGTTGCTGGAGGTCCCTGAGGAGCGGCCAATCCGCGAATGGCTGGACACCATTGTCCGGCGGCTCAGCACGGGTCGGTAATCGCGGCCGGCTTGACTCCGAGGGGGCTGGCCCCGGACTGTTGCTTGCCATGATCGTTCTCAGAACTCGGTCGGAACTCAACGAATGGCTCAGCGGAGCCGGCTGGCGGTCGAATGCTGGTCCGGTGATCGTGCCCACAATGGGTGCGCTACACAAAGGACATGGCCGACTTGTCGAACGCGGGGTTCGGATCGCGCGGGAGCGCGGGATCCAATCGGGATGCGTCGTGTGGATCTTTGTGAATCCGACGCAGTTCAACGACAGGTCGGATCTTGAGCGCTACCCCAGAACACTGGACGCAGATGTTGAACTCTGCGAGTCGAGCGGCGCCACCGCGGCTTTCGCGCCGGACGTCAGCGAGGTGTATCCGGTGGGCGCCGATGTCCCAACGCCCGCTCTCCCGGGTGTTGCCGTGGATCCCGGGCTTGAAGACGCTCACCGGCCCGGCCACTTTGCGGGCGTCTGCCAGGTCGTGAGGCGGTTCTTTGAGCTCTTGCGCCCCTCCGTCGCGGTGTTCGGAGAGAAGGACTGGCAGCAGATTCAGGTTGTGCGTGCGATGACCGCTCAGGAAGGGCTCGATACCGAGATAGCGGCGGCGCCAACGGTGCGAGAGTCCGATGGGCTGGCGATGAGCAGCCGCAACCGGTTCCTTTCGGGTCCGGAGCGGACTGCAGCTTTGGGACTCTTTGCCGCTCTCGAAGCGGCCTGCGTTGCCACCTCTGCGGGCGAGGCAGAGCGGGCCATGAACGACGTTCTGCGGTCTCATGGGGCCCGAAGGGAGTACGCGACCATCCGTCATTCCGGCACGCTGCTGCCGGTGCCCGCCGGTGATTGTGCTGGCGATGCCCCGTGCCGTGTGCTTGTGGCGGCCCGTGTCGGGCGTGTTCGCCTGATCGACAATTGCGACTGGGCAACCGGGCCAACTCGATAGTGGCGAAAGCGACTTGGCTGGTGTAGCGTGTTGCCCACCACAGCGACACGCGTGCCGCAAGAGAGCCGCACGCCGAGAGGAGCCCGCGTTGCAACGCACCCCCCTGTATGATTTTCACGTCGACCACGGCGCCAAGCTCGTCGATTTCGCCGGCTGGGAGATGCCCATGTACTACTCGGGCATCCACGAGGAGCACCACCAGGTGCGCACTTCGGGTGGGATCTTCGATGTTTCGCACATGGGACGGCTTCGGTTCACGGGCAGGCACGCCCGGCGTCTCCTGGAGCGTCTCTGTTCGCGACGAATCGGCGACATGGTTGCCGGCCAGTGCCGGTATTCGCTGATGTGCAACGAACAGGGCGGCGTCCGCGATGACGTGATCGTCATGCGGGTCGAGGAGGACGACTTTGTTGTCGTCGTGAACGGCGCGAATCGTGAGAAGATCGTCTCTCACGTGGAGCGTATCCGATCTGCGGGCGATTTCATCGCGAAGGTGTCGGACGACACGATGTCAACGGCGATGGTCGCGCTCCAGGGCCCCAAGGTCATGGACTTGATTGCGAGAGTCAGCTCCGAGGTGCCATCGCTCAAGCGGTACAGGTTTGCGGTCAAGAATCTCGTGATCGCCAAGCTGATCGTGAGCCGAACCGGGTATACCGGCGAAGACGGCGTCGAGGTCATCCTGCCCGCCGGGATGGTGGGCATGGCGATGAAGCTGCTCCTTAAAGATGTCAACATGAAAGACGCGGACGCTCGCGTCAAGCCCGCGGGTCTCGGCGCGCGAGACACGCTCCGGCTCGAGGCCGCGATGCCGCTCTATGGGCACGAGCTGGGCGAAGAAATCAATGCGCTCGGCTGCGGCATCGACTTTGCAATCTCGCTCGACAAGGACCAGGAGGAGGGGGGGCTCGCGTTCGTCGGGCAAGACTCACTCAAGCGTGTTCGCGACTCGGGCGGTCCGAAGACCAAGCTGGTCGGGATCGAGATCGAGGGGAAACGCACCGCTCGTCAGGGCTACGCTGTGCTCGCCGATGGTAAGGCCTCCGGCACGGTGTCTAGCGCGTGCCTCAGCCCCACCCTGGGTAAGCCGATCGCGATGGCATTTGTCGACGCGGACGTCGCAGATGCCGGTCGTGCTGTTCAAGTGGACACGGGCAGAGGGCTGCTCGATGGCAAGCTCGTTGCGATGCCCTTCTACAAGGCTCCGAAGGCCTAATGAGGCCACCCGCGGCTTCAACGTCGCGGACAAACGGATTCAGCCGCGGACTGGCGGGATCTCGACCCAGTGCCCCTGCATGTGGCGCATGATCGTGCCCGTCGCAAGGTAGAGGATCTGTTCGGCGATATTCGTGCTGTGATCCGCGATATCTTCGCAGCGGGTGGCGAGTTCGTGGATGATGAACGCAGCGTCCACAGCCATCTTTCCCGAAGCAATCTGCTCTTCGGCGTTCCTCAGGAGTGCGGCCTTGAATGCCGCGACGGCATCCTCGCTCTGGAGGACCACCTTTGCCAGTCGCGCATCGGTACGATCCACCGCCATGCCGACATCGCGGACGATGCCGACGACGCTGTTCGTCATGACGCGCAGCGTCGGCGGAGGGGGCGGCATGGACGCGGGCAAGCGAGGCACCGCCTCGGCGATGGCCACGCCCACGTCGGCGATGCGTTCCAACTCGTTGTTCACCTTCACAATCGTCAGCACATGACGGAGTTGGACCTGGTCCAAATGGGCGCCTTGCCCGGTTGCGTCTCGCAGCAACGCGACCGCGGCCCGCTCAAGCTCCACGTCAATCCGATCGATCTCGTCGTCCTGAGCCAGAACCGCGGTCGCTCGCTCTTCATCCCGGGCGAAGAACGCGTTGAACGCGCCTTCCACCAGTAATTGCACGCGGCGGGCCTGGGCCACCAGTTCATGGCGGAGGCCATCGATGCGTTCAGAGAATCCTTCGGGTGAGGTTGGCATGACTTTCGATCCGAGCGTGCATCTTACCCGATCTGCAGCGATCACGACACGCCGAGTATCACGCGGGGTTCCTAACCTAGTGTGCGTCGCCCGTCGGGGCGTTGCGAGGCTCGCACAAAGCTGGAGAATCCCATGTCGTTTGATATCGAGTACGTCCACGCTCGCCAGATCCTGGACTCCCGCGGCAACCCAACCGTGGAGGTCGAAGTCTCCCTCTCCGGCGGGGCGGTAGGCCGGGCCGCCGTTCCCTCTGGTGCGTCCACGGGAGAGAATGAGGCGGTGGAGCTGCGAGATGGCGACGCCAGCGTCTATCTCGGCAAGGGTGTGCTGAAGGCGGTCGAGATCGTGAACGAACGCATCGCCGACGCGGTCGATGGGCTTGATGCTCGCGACCAAGAGGGAATCGACGCGTTGATGATCGAGATGGACGGCACGCCGAACAAGTCCGAACTCGGTGCGAACGCGATGCTCGGCGTCTCCATGGCGTGTGCACGAGCGGCGGCGGATGCCTCCGCACTCCCGCTCTTCAGATATCTCGGTGGATCCGGGGCCCGAACGCTGCCGGTGCCCATGCTGAACATCCTCAACGGAGGCAAGCACGCCGACAACACCGTGGACTTTCAGGAGTTCATGGTGCAGCCCTGGGGCTTTGACTCGTTCTCGGAGGGCCTGCAGGCCGGCGTCGAGATCTACCACGCGCTGAAGAAGGTGCTTCACGCGCGCGGGCTCTCGACGGCCGTCGGCGACGAAGGGGGCTTTGCGCCCAATCTCAAGAGCAACGAGGACGCACTCAAGATCATCGAGGAGGCCGTCGGCAAAGCGGGCTACAAGTGGGGAGAGCAGGTCTTTGTCGCGCTCGATCCCGCTGCGAGCGAGTGCTGGAATGAAGCAGCCAAAGACGGCAAGCAGGGGTACAAGCTGTTCAAGAGTTCGCAGGAGGTGCTCACCAGCGACCAGATGATCGACCTCTGGGCGGACTGGTGCAAGAAGTACCCGATTCGTTCCATCGAAGATGGACTGGCAGAGAACGACTGGACGGGCTGGAAGAAGATCACCGAGCGGCTCGGAAGGGCCGTTCAGTTGGTTGGCGATGACCTTTTCGTGACGAATCCGACGTTCCTCGAGCGAGGGCTCAAGGAGGGATGCGCGAACGCGATTCTCGTCAAAGTGAATCAGATCGGCACACTCAGCGAGACATTCGCGGCGGTGAATCTCGCGATGCGGAACGGCTACGCCGCGGTTCTGAGCCACCGTTCGGGCGAGACGGAGGATTCGACGATCGCGGATATCTGTGTCGCGACGAATTGTGGTCAGATCAAGACCGGTGCGCCGTGCCGCTCGGACCGAAACGCGAAGTACAACCAGTTGATTCGAATCGCCGAGACGCTGGGCGAACAGGCCGTCTATGGGGCGTCCACGTGGCGGAGAGGTTGATGGCGAGTGGCTTCCCCGAGCCACCGAAGCGGCAGCGAAAGGTACAATCGACCGATGGATGACACGTCGAGAACGGATGGATTGATGGCCCAGGTCGTCTCACGCAAGACGCTGCACGAGACTCGTAAGTTCTCGTTCGATCAAGTGACATTCGCGCGCGACGGAGCGACCTACGACGTTGCCGGTGTGAGACACCCCGGGGCGGTGGTGCTTTTGCCGCTGCTCGATACCCCGGAGGGACGTGTGGTTGTCATGATTCGGAACTTCCGGCCCTTGCTCGGTTCGCATGGAAAGGTGATCTGGGAACTTCCGGCGGGGACCATCGAGAGGGGAGAATCGGTCGAGGTCGCAGCGCATCGTGAACTCGTCGAGGAGACCGGCTTTCGAGCCCAGCATCTGGTTCCGCTCGCTCGCTTCTACACCACTCCGGGCATGACGGACGAGGTGATGTGGTCCTTTGTTGCCCGCGAGCTCGAGCACGTGGGATCGCGCCCGGAGCCAGACGAGTGGCTGACGGTTGAGCATGTGCCGGTGGGACGGGCGTTGTCCATGATCGAGAGCGGCGATCTCGCCGATGGGAAGTCCGTTCTGTCGCTCCTGTTGGCGGCGCGGAAGGGCTTGCTTTAGGAAGCGTGGAATGGGCTGGCAAGACCGAGACTATCGCGACGCGGGACGCTCACGGGGTGGGGCGTGGCTGCGCCGAGTCTTCGGGAATGGCGAGAATCCGTTCTCGTGGGCGGTCCCGCTGTTCACTGCGTTCCGTATCAGGGTCAAGGTTCACGTTCTCTTCGTCGTCCTTGTGATCTCGCAGCTGATCTGGTCCGCATCACGCGACACGATCGGCGTGGGATATATGGCGATGGGGATGGGCTTGCTGTTCGTGATCGTGCTGCTGCACGAGTTCGGGCACTGCTTCGCCTGTCGCTGGGTGAATGGTGATGCGGACGAAATCCTGATGTGGCCGCTCGGTGGGCTGGCCATGTGCCGCCCTCCGAGTTCGTGGCGAGCGCACCTTGCGACGGCGGTGGGGGGGCCTCTGGTCAACGTGCTGCTGTTGCCGGTCTTTGGCTTCGCGCTGCTCGCTCTCGGCAAGGGATGGGAGAGCGTCATCTTCAACCCGTTCTCGCCGCGGAGCCCGCTGAGCGCGATGGACAGCTGGGCCATGGTCGGGCTGTGGTGGGCGTACTACACCAACCTGATCCTCCTGGCGTTTAACGTGCTGTGTCCGGTGTTTCCGCTCGATGGCGGACGGATCCTGCAGTCCCTTCTCTGGGCCCGGATGGGGTACGACCGTTCGATGGATATCGCGACGCGGGTCGGGCTGGTCGGAGCGGGCGTGCTCTTCGTTCTCGGGATGGTGGGTGGGCAGACGACGCTCATGGCGATCGGGATCTTCGGTGGCATGACGTGCTGGTACGAGCGAAAGCGACTCGCGTTCATGGGAGACGCGGGCGGATTTGCGATGGCTCGCATGACAGCGGAGTCGAGCCATCGCGAGCGGACGGCCTTTGCGAAAGCTGCCAAGAAGCAGGCCTCAGAGAGAGAAGAGCGAGCCAGGGCCCAGCGTGAGGTTGACCAGATCCTTGAGAAGATCTCCAGGGAGGGAATGGGGAGTCTGACGAAGAAGGAACGCCAGACGCTGGAGCGAGCATCGAAACCATGAGTCGGATGAATCGTCGTCTTCGTCTCCCCAAATTGCGTCTCCGAGAGCCCGAACGCCGATCCGTGGCCTTCCGAACGACTGAGTCGTCGCACCGGTCTTGCAAAGAATCGCGGATGAATGTCCGAAACGGAGGCCAGACGCTTCATGGGTATCAGCGAACGCGACTATGCACGAAGCCCAAGACGCCAGCCGGGCCCTCGTGCCGGGCGGCTGCACCTGGGTGTCGGCTCTCTTGGGCTCCTCTCATTCAATGCGTGGATCATCATCATCAACGTGGCGGTGTTCGTGCTCGGCCTGCTGCTGTCGGGACAGAGCGTCCCGATCTTGATCGACAAGTCAGTCGAATCACAGGTCTCGAAGGACGCGAAACTGGTTATCGTTGATCAGGTGCTGACGACCGGGGGGCAGCCCGTTGCTCCGGGATCGAGCCTTCGGGTGGGGTCGTATTTTCGCCGTCCCATCATCATCCAAGGCACGAATGCGATCGTGGGCACCGCGCTGTATCAGGCGATGGATCCCCTCACGGCATTCGGACACTTCTCGACCTATCAGGGATTCCAGAGAGTCGAGGTGTGGCGACTGGTCACGTTCCAGTTCCTGCACGCGAGTTTCACGCACCTCCTGCTGAACATGCTGGGGCTCTACTTCTTCGGCGGGACGGTCGAGCGGAGCCTGGGCTTCAAGAAGTACGCGGCCTTCTATCTCGTGTGCGGCATCTTCGGCGGCCTGATGTATCTCGCGCTGAATGTTCTCGGCAATGTGCTGCCGTTCCGGATTCCGGGCTTGCTGTTCCATCAGACCACCCTTCCGCTTGTTGGGGCGTCGGCCGGAGTGTTCGGTGTGATCGTGGCCTGTGCGTATATCGAGCCCCGAGAAAGTGTTCAGTTGCTCTTTATCCCGATCGGGATCCCGTTGCCATGGTTCGCATACGGCTACGTGCTGTTCGCACTCGTGAATCTTCTCTCCGGCGGCAAGAACGCGGGTGGCGACGCGGCGCATCTTGGAGGTGCGATTGCCGGCTACTACTTCATTCGCCATTCGCATCTTCTCCGTGATTTCTTCGATGTCTTTTCTGATTCGCGAAGGCCCCCCGATCGACCGAGGTCACTACGGTCGCATGCACCGGATGAGCGGCAGGTCGACCGAATCCTCCAGAAAGTCGGCGCAAGCGGGGCCGACAGCCTCACGGCTGCGGAGCGGCAGATCCTGCAGGATGCGACGCATCGAAGACGAGGGAACGAGCAGTGAGCGGTAGCCCGCTGCGGCTCGATATTCTCGCTCGATGCACGCAGTCTCGTGCGCGCGTGGGGCAGATCCACACCCCGCACGGTGTGTTCCACACCCCCGCGTTCATGCCGGTTGGTACGCGAGGTTCCGTGAAGGGCGTGCTACCGAGTCAGGTGGCGGCGACTGGCGCCCAGATCCTCCTCAACAACACGTACCACCTCATGCTTCGACCAGGCTCGGAATTGATCCGCAGGCGCGGGGGCGTCCACCGGTTCATGGGTTGGAATTCGCCAGTTCTGACGGACTCTGGCGGGTATCAGGCGTATTCGCTCGCGGCAATGAACCGGGTCGATGATGACGGGGTCACGTTCAAGTCCATCGTGGACGGCGCCGAAGTGCGTCTTACACCCGAACGCGCGATCCACGTGCAGAACGAGCTTGGCGCGGACATCATCATGGCGTTCGACGATTGTCCGCCATCGATCGACCCTTCGGTGCACGAGCCGAACCAGGAGCGGCTCCGAAACGCCACGGCGAGAGACGGGCGACCTCCTCACCCCGGTGGCAAGCGCGGGTACGACCATGTGGCACGACTGGCCGTCGCGAACGAACGGACGGTCACCTGGTTGGAACGCTGCAAGCGGGCGCACACTCGCCAAGGCGACCAAGCCCTGTTCGGCATCGTGCAAGGCGGCACGGATCTGGATCGACGCTCATGGTCGGCCGAGAGAATCTGTCAGATCGATCTGCCGGGCTACGCCATTGGCGGTGTGGCAGTGGGGGAGTCCGGCGACCAGATCGCTGCCGTGGTGCGCCACACCGCGCCGCTGCTACCCGATCACAAGCCGAGGTACCTGATGGGTGTCGGGTACGAGTGCGATATTGTCGAAGCGGTCCGGGCGGGAATCGACATGTTCGATTGCGTGCTTCCAACCCGCAATGGACGAAATGCCAACGCGTTCACGCGGTTTGGGCAGATCCGCCTCAGGAACCTCCGGTTCGCCGAGGACGATGCACCGATCGAGGCCGATTGCGATTGCTACGCGTGCGACCCCGGTGCACACGGCTGGCCCCTGCCGGGGACCGGCACTTCGCACGGGACATTCTCCCGGGCCTATATCCGGCATCTGTTCATGGCTGGCGAGATGCTCGGTCCCACACTGGTGAGCATCCATAACCTCCGACACTTCCAGAGGTTCATGGCGGCGGTGCGAGACGCGATCCGCACCGGGACCTGGTCCGGCTTTTTCGAGCGATGGCCAGTCGCGACACGCAGGACGGGCACCAACCCCTCCTAACATGAGTGGCGTGGGCCGATCGGCCCGCCGGAAAGGTCAACCACATGTCCGATTGGATCTCGTCGTCCGGGTTTGGGTCCGGCCCGCTCTCCTCGATGCTCGCCATGCAAGACGCCGCCGCCGCTCCCGGCTGGTCGCCCACGGTCCCGGCAACCGGGGAGCAGTTGCCTGTTGGTCCGGGCCCTGGCGCGGGAGCTGCGGCGCCGCGTTCGGGCTCGTTCGTCATGACGATGATCGTCCTGATGCTCGTGATGATGGTCGTCATGTCCTTGTTCTCGGGGCGCAAGGACAAGAAACGCCGCGAACAGCTCATTTCTTCGCTGAAGAAGAACGACAAGGTGCAGACCATCGGTGGACTCATCGGGAATGTCGCCGAGGTCCGCAACGACGAGGTGGTTCTTCGCGTGGACGAGAACTCCAATGTCCGCATTCGCTTTGCCAAGTCGGCGATCACGGGCGTGATCCAGCCCTCTCCCGCAGGCGAGCGGGCGATCGAAGAGAAGCCCAACGCCACACAGCGCGAGACCGCGGGCGCGGCGACCTGACCAAACGGATATCTATCGATGCCGGGCGTTCGAACGCCGGTGGGCTATCCTTTCAGCCCGGTTTGGCGGGGCCAGTAGGGCTCCAGGCCGGTTCACCTGAGCGGTTTCCATGCGTCACATCCTTCGCAACGCGATTTTTTCCATTGCCATCCTTGTCCTCGCCGTCTCGGCGATCTTTCCAGTCGACAAGAACATTCGGCTGGGAAAGGACCTGCGCGGTGGCGTGAGCCTGGTCTACGCCGTTCAGATCCGGCCGGGAGACAACGCAAAGGACGTGCTCAACCGCACCATCGAGGTGCTGAAGAATCGCGTCGATCCCAACGGCATGATGGAGATCTCGATGACCGCGCAGGGGCGCGATCGCATCGAGGTCACCATGCCCCTGCCGGGCGATCGTGTCAAGAAACTGGCCGCAGACTTCGATGCGACGCTCCAGTCGCTCCGCACACAGTCGCTCTCGAGCTCTGACGTGGATCGGATCACTCGGCTTCTGGAGCCGGACCGATCTGAAGAGATCAGCCGCGTCGCCGGTGAGGACGCGGCGTACGCGGAGCGGCTGCGAACGGCCGCTCTGGCGTACGACGCGACCAAGACCTCCCGCGAAGCGTTGAAAGCAGCCGAGCAGGAGGGACGACCCGAGGCCGAGCTCGACACGCTCGCAGGAGCGGTTGCCATTGCTGAACGGGAGTATGAGTCAACGCGTGACACTGTCGTGCGTGCCGCGCTCTCGGCCGAAGAGATCCGCGGAGCCCTGTCGCTCAGCAATAGGACTCGCACGCTCCAGGACGAGGATGGCAGCTACATCACGCTTCCGAGCCCCCGCCAGCGCGCCATCGATCGGATCCGGGAAGGGCATCCCGAGTCCACCGCACAGCTTGACACGATTCTCGCGGCCTACGCCGTGCTGGAATCCGAACGCCGCACACTGGACGACTCCAGCGATCTCAAGCGACTGCTGCGCGGCGCTGGTGTCCTCTCCTTTCGGATCCTCTGTGACGTTGCGGAGCACCCCTCCGAACAGTCCCTCCGCGACGAGCTCCGGCGGATCGGTCCCCGCAACGCCAAGGCGCCCGATGCCGGGTGGTACAAGATCAATCAGCTCGAGAACTGGTACCGCAACATCGCTGAGCAGCGGGCACTCGAGCGAGATCCAGTGGGATTCTTCGGCGGCCGAGGGATGGTCGCGGAGGCCTACGACGGCGAGATTTACGTGCTGTGCTGGAACACCCGCACCACGCGACTCACCCAGGAAGACGGCCCTTGGGGTGTGGCCGGAGCGTTCCAAAGCCAGGACGACGTGGGTAAGCCAGCCATCAGTTTCGAGATGGACTCTCGCGGCGCGGTTCGGCTGGGCGACCTCACCCGCGATCATGTCGGCGACAAGATGGCGGTGGTTCTCGACGACGAGATCTACACGGCCCCGGTGCTCAACAACGCGATCTCGAAGAGCGGCATCATCACCGGCGACTTCTCGCAGCCGGAGATCACCTACATCGTGCGCGTGCTCACGGCGGGCTCCCTGACCGCTCGCTTGTCTCCCGAGCCGATCAGCGAGAACACGCTGGGGCCGGAACTCGGTGCCGACAACCTTCGCCAGGGTGTCAGCGCAGGCAAGATCGCCCTAATTACCATCGGCGTCTTCATGCTGGTGTACTACTTCGTGTGCGGCGGCATTGCCGTCTTCGGCCTGCTCTGCACGGCGGTGCTGGTCATCGGAGCGATGGCGCTCAATCGAGCAGCATTCACGCTCCCCGGCATTGCGGGCGTGATTCTCACCTTCGGCATGGCAGTCGACGCGAACGTGCTCATCTTCGAGCGAATCCGCGAGGAACTCGAGCGAGGCGAGGACATGCGGTCCGCGGTGAAACTTGGTCATGCAAAGGCCTTCAGTTCGATCTTCGACGGCAACGTCACAAACCTGATTGTCTGCGTCGTCCTCGCCTACACCGGCACGCCTGAGATCAAGGGATTTGCGATCACGCTCGGAATCGGCGTCGTCGCGACACTGTTCTCGGCGCTTCTGGTTACACGGACGATCTTCGATGCAGCTGTGACCTACGGCGGTTGGAGAGCGACCAGCATGCTCCCGATGGCCGTGAAGCCTATCGGAAGACTCTTCAGCCCGAACATCGACTGGATCAGGCTCCGCGGCGTGTTCCTGATCATTTCGGTGGTCTACGTCGGGCTCGGCCTCACGATGATCGTCTTCCGTGGCGAGAAAATGCTCGATACCGAGTTCCGCGGCGGCGTCCAGGTCACGCTGCATCTGGGGCAGGCTGAGGGGCAGCCGAACGGAACTCGCCACACCATGACCCGGCGAGAGGTCGAGGAGCGGGTCCGCGCGATCGCAGAGAATGCAGGCGAACACAGTTCCCTCGCACAGATCCGCAGCGCAGAAGTCCTCCCGATCAACGCAGAGGAAGATGGTGTCACATCTGATACGTTCGTTGTGCGAACGACGGTCACCGATCAGTCGGCAGTCATCGAGTCGCTGACGAGCGCGTTTCAGGATGTGCTCGACATCCGTCCCGCGCTCGAGTTTGCGCGTGCCGAGGAGCCCAGCGTTCGCGCCGCTCCCGTTTATCAGATCCTCGATCCGCGATTGGGTGACAGTATCGATCGGCCGGAGATGCTGAACGATGTCACACGCTACCTCGGCGGCGTTGCCATCGTCCTCGAGAACATCAGCCCGGCGCAGCCGCTCGCAGACCTTGAGGATCGCATCGAGTCGCTCCGTGGCCAGCCGGATTTCTCGGATACCACGTCGCGCCGACGTGAGATGATTGTGATGGCCGGCTCACCGCTCGCGGTGACATCGGCGGTTTTGCTTGTCCACGATCCCGCGACGAGCGCGTTCGACAACGAAGACCAGTGGTGGGCCACCGTCGCGACGCGAGAGTGGAACCTCGTGCGTGAGTCGCTCACGACGCCTACGACGCTTGCCGAGGTCCGCAGCTTCAGCCCCGCGGTTGCCGAGAGCTTCAAGGCCAAGGCCGTCGCGTCGATCCTGCTCAGCATCCTGCTCATCGGCATCTATATCTGGGTGAGATTCGGCTCGGCCCTCTATTCGGCTGCCGCGATCGCGTGTCTCTTCCACGACGTGCTCACCTGCGTGGGGTTTGTCGCGCTGGCCGAAGTCCTTTGGGATATCCCGACCCTGCAACCAGCGCTCCAGTCGATCGGCATCATGCCGTTCAAGATCGACCTCAACCTCGTGGCCGCGGTGCTCACGATCATCGGTTACTCGCTGAATGACACGATCATCATCATGGATCGAATCCGCGAGAATCGCGGCAAGGTGTCGTTTGCGAGCCGCGACGCGATCAACAGCGCGATCAACCAGACCATCAGCCGCACGGTCATCACCTCGGGCACCACGATGCTCTCAATCGTGATCCTGTACACGTTCGGAGGCCCTGGCGTCCGGGCGTTCGCGTTCACCATGCTCGTCGGTGTGGCGGTTGGTACCTATTCTTCGATCGCGGTCGGCGCGCCGATCGTCTGGTCGAAGAAGTCAGAGCGCGGTGCGACAAAGGCCCTGACCGCCGGCCCAACCTGAGGCTCGCCATGGACGCGATCAGGCGATCATCGACTGGATTCGGGATCCTGGTGGTCGTATGGATCGCCGTATATTGGTGGTGGCAGCCGGCCGGTCGAACAATCGCGTTCGATACGGACGCGGCTCCCATTCAGTCGCCGATCACCGAAGTTGATGAGGCCAACCCTCCGCCTCGGATCGTTCCTCCCACACCAGCGACTAAGCCGGTGAATGCACTCGTCGAACCGCCCGCCGCCCGACTCGACGGCGTGGTGGCGCCCCGATTCCGGAGCTACGCCGTTCGACGTGGAGACACGATCGAGTCGATCGCCCAGCGGGAGATGGGGTCGCGAGATCTGGGCGCGGCGCTCCTAAGAGCGAATCCGCTCCAAGATCCGACACGTCTCCGGGAGGGCCAGACCATCCAGATCCCTCTTGACGCCCGGAACATCCAGGGCCAAGAGATCCTCCGGGCTCCCGCCGGTTCTGTGACGGTCCGCGCGACCGAGTATGTCGTGCAGTCCGGCGACACCCTTGCCGAGATCTCCAGACGCCAGTACGGATCAACTGTGCACTGGAAGTTGATCCTTGAGGCGAATCGCGACCGCTTGAAGGACGAGCGGTCGATCCGTCCGGGTCAGACGATCGTGATCCCGGCACTCCCCTGAACCAAAGACGCCGCATCGCGCGGGCGATAGGATCGGTCGATGAGCCAACTCCCGACGTACATCGTGACCGGCGGAGCTGGCTTTGTCGGTTCCAATCTCATTGCCTCGATCTACAAGCGAGAGCCCGGTGCACGCGTCATCGTCATCGACGATTTCTCGTCGGGCTCCTTCGCGAATATCGTGGAGGCACACGCCCGCGCCAGGTTGCCGCCATTCTCGGGCGAGATGCTCGCGTCATCCTGTGACGAGATCGACTGGGATTCACTCCTCGAGGAGTCGGCGCCGCTCGCCGTATTCCACCTGGCCGCGATTACCGACACCACCGTCGTCGACGAGCGTCGGATGATCGAGCAGAACACCGAGTCCTTCCGCCCGATTCTCGGGGCGTGCCTCCAATCGGCCACCCGGCTTGTCTACGCGTCGAGCGCTGCCACCTACGGTACGCCGCCGCAGGCTGCGGAGCGAACGCCGTTCCCGCTCGAGGCTGCAGGGCGGCCAAACAATGTGTACGGATTCAGCAAGTGGCTCATGGAGTGCGAGCATCACGCCGCATCCGAAGCCCATCGACAGGACTCCGGGCAATCGCCCTGGGTTGTTGGCCTTCGATACTTCAATGTCTTCGGTCCGGGCGAGTCTCGGAAGGGGAAAATGGCCTCAATGGCGCATCAACTGTTCACGCAGATCCGAAGCGGCCAGCGTCCCCGTCTCTTCAAGGACGGACTGCAGGCCCGCGATCAGGTGCACGTTGACGATGTGGTGGCATGCACCATGTGCGCAGCGGGCCTCGGAGAGCGAAAGCGCCCGTCGCCCGGCGTGTTCAACGTGGGATCCGGTCGCGCGACGACATTCCTTGATATGGCGGAGCGAGTCCGCAGCGGCCTTGGGCTCAGCAGAGACGATTTGCCCGTGGAGTTCTACGAGATGCCCGCAAGCGTCAGGGCGTTCTATCAGGACTACACCTGCGCCGACCTGACCGAGACCGATTCCGGGCTCGGCTTCGTGCCCCGGATCGATCCCCTCGAAGGAATTGAGGCCTACGCGAGGGCGCTCGGCGCCTCGCAACGCTGCGTCTGATCAATAACGTGCCTGCCGACCGGGGCAATGGGAGTGACCGATCTTGAGTCTGAAACGCATCCTAGTTACCGGCGGCGCGGGATTCCTCGGCTCACATCTATGCGAGCGACTGGTCGAGCAGGGCCACGACGTTGTCTGCATCGACAATTTCTTCACCAGCCAGAAATCAAACCTAGACCACCTCCTCAATCGCAAGAACTTCGAGTTGATCCGGCACGACGTCACCCACCCAATGTGGCTAGAAGTGGACGAGATCTACAACCTCGCTTGCCCGGCGGCACCCGGCCACTACCAGTACAACCCCATCAAGACGATGAAGACTTCGGTTATGGGTGCGATCAACGTGCTCGGCATGGCCAAGCGATGTCGGGCAAAGGTCCTGCAGGCGTCGACGAGTGAGGTGTATGGCGATCCCGACGTGCACCCTCAGCCAGAGAGCTATCGTGGCAACGTGAACCCCATCGGGCCGCGTGCGTGCTACGACGAAGGGAAGCGAGCGGCCGAGACGCTCTTCTTTGACTATTACCGATCGAACCGCGTCAACATCCGCGTCGTCCGGATCTTCAATACCTACGGCCCTCGGATGCACCCCTTCGATGGCCGCGTCGTCTCAAACTTCATACGACAGGCGCTCGCTGGCGAAGAGATCACCCTGTTCGGCGATGGCGGGCAATCGCGGTCGTTCTGCTATGTCGATGATTTGATCGAAGCCATGATCCGGATGATGAACGGCCCCAACGAGTTCGTGGGTCCGGTCAACATCGGCAATCCGCACGAGTTCACGGTGCGCCAACTGGCAGAGATGGTCGTCGAGCTGACAGGTTCGACCTCTCGCATCGTCTACAAGCCCTTGCCTGCGGATGACCCCCGCCAGCGTCAGCCTGATATTTCGCTGGCCAAAGCGAATCTCGGGTGGGAGCCGAAGGTGACGCTGCGCGATGGGCTGGGCCGGACCATTGAGTACTTCCGATCGATCCGAATGCAGGACTTTCGAGCACCGACGCCGAATTTCTAGAACAGGCAGTGCGTTTCAGCCGCTCTGGCTCGATCGAACGAAATGGCCTTGCACCAAACCCTAGTAATCGCTAACATTGCGATGCGGGGGTAACGCATGAATTCGGAACTCGACAGCGACGGTGAGATTCGCAAGCAGTTCAAGGACATTGAGGCCCGGCTCGCAAGGATCGAGAATCGTCTCGGGATCCTGCGATCCGTCTCGAGTCGGGCGACGGCCCAGGAATCGCGGCCAACCCTTTCGGACTCAACGAACACTTCGGCAAGTACGGCACCGGCCTTGTCGGCGCCGATCTCTGGAGCAGCAAAGCCACGCCTCAATCTGGAGCGACTCCTCGGTGAGCGGGTGATCGCGTGGGTTGGGGCCCTCATTGTCGTGGCAGGCGTGGGGCTCTTTGTGAAGCTCGCCTACGACCAGGGTTGGTTGAGATTCCCTCCCCTTGCCCGATGTGCCATGGGTGGAGTGTTCGGCGCGTTACTGCTTGTAGCCGGCGAGGTCCTTCGGAAGCGTGTCAGCCCGGTCGCTGGTGCCGGTTCATTCGCATCAGGAATCGGCACGCTCTTCGCCTCCACATTCGCTGCCTATGAGCTCTATCACCTCTTGCCGCTGAGCGGCGCATTCCTCATCCTCGGATCTATCGCAGCGATTGGTGTCGCGATCTCGCTTCGATCCAGATTGGTCTCGGTAGGTGTGGTGGGTTTCCTGTGCGCCTATTTGACCCCAGTCTTGCTCTGGTCGGATGTTCGGAGCCCGTTTCTGTTGCCGGCCTACCTGTTGATGGTGCTGGCATCTTCGCTTGTCATCGCAAGACGTGATCCATCTCGCCACACATACATGCGATGGGTTGGCTGGGGGGGAACCGTCGCGATCGGCACCGCGTGGATCATGGATGTGACCGGGGACACCGTCGCGATTCCATGCGCATTCCTGGGCCTGACCTGGCTTGCGATTCAGCTTGACTTGCTCGTCCAGCAACAGCATCCGGCTGACCCGATTGCCTCGCGGCACACATCACGGTTTGCCAACGTCAGCTTCGCAATCACGGCGTGGGCTTCGTTACTCGCGCTGCTGGTGGTTTCCGATGTGTACGCGAATCGTGATTGGCTCGCTCCCTCCATCATGTCTGCGGCTTGCATGTCGCTGGGTATCGCGACTCGCGTCCGTGTCGTCGGGCCTCCGGGCACGGACACGACCCAGCCGACTCTGATGATCGCTTCCTTGTTCTCACAGTCCGGCGGGCTGGTCCTCTTGGCAATCGGCGTTGGGCTCTCTGGCCCGGCGCTACCCCTCACGTGGCTTTCGCTCGGCATCGCGAGCGCCGTCGTGTCGCGGCGCGTTCGGCACATCTCTCTCGCGACGTACGCCGTTGTCTCACTTGGTCTGGCCACGTTGGACCTGTTCGTCTACGAGCCGCTCGTCGGCGAGTTGTTCTCCGGCGGGAGATCATTCCACGGTCTCATCCTGTCTCCATGGACCGCCTGCGTATGGGCGGCGGGGGCTGCGTGGATCGCGGTCGCAGCCCTCCTCAAGTGGCTGCCACCGTCTCGGCGCCGATCGATTGCGCAACGCGGCGCTGCGATCGGACCGGCACTCACCTTCGCGTCGTTGCTTCATGAGCAAGCTCGATCCAATTCGCTCGCGTGGGCTTGGACCGGACTCGCTGTGCTTTGGCTCGCCGCTACTCGCCTCGTCGGACGTCGCGTATCCGTTTGGATCGGCGCACTTGGCGCCGCCCTCGCATCGGTCCCGTGGACGATGTCGTTCGTCGGCCGGCAGTGGTTCCATACCGGTATGCCTCTGGGGCTCCACGAGGGGTTGTGGGGCGGCCTCGCGATCGGCGTGACTTTCGCTGCCTGCGGGCGGCGCGCTCGCCGCGAACCTCTGGTCCACATGGCAATGTGGCACCAGATGTCAGCACTCTGCAATGCGCTCGCTGTGCTGGTGGTGCTCACGGCCACGAGCCACGAGGCGGCCAGGATTGCCGGAGTCTTGTCGGGTGTCCCGCACGCACGGGCTGCCGCCGTCTCGATTTGGTGGGCACTCTTCGGAACCGGGATGATCGCTCTTGGGTTCGTCCGAAGCTTGGCTGGAATCCGTCACGCAGGGCTGGCGCTGCTCTACGTCGCGGGTGGCAAGCTCGTGCTCCTCGATTTCTCGCAGGTGTCTGCCTCGTGGAGGGTTGCTGCGTTCATCGGTATCGGACTGTTGATGCTCTTGGTCGGGGTCGGCTACGCCCGGCTTTCGCGCGTGCTGGAGAGAGACATCTCCAACAACGGAGGGCGGCCCGATGAAGGCGTTTGATGCCATTGTCCTCGGGGTTGGGACGATGGGCGCTGCGACATGTTGGCGACTGGCTGAGCGCGGCATGCGAGTGCTCGGTCTCGAACGGTTCGACATCCCACACTCGATGGGGGCGCATCACGGCCATTCCAGGATGTTCCGACTGGCGTATTCTGAGCACCCTGACTACGTGCCCCTGCTGCGCCGCTCGCTCATGCTGTGGGAGGGGTTGAACGAGCGATCGACGCTCCGGCCGTTCGTGCGAACGGGAGCGTTCTACGCGGGGCTTCCGGACAGCGAAACCGTTCGGGGTTCATTGGCGGCCGCTCGCATGCACGGGCTCGCGCACCGTGCAATGACCTCTGCAGAGATCCAGGCCGAGTATCCGCAGTTCACGCTGCCGAACGGATACGAAGGGGTATTCGAGCCGTCCGCGGGCTACATCGTGCCAGAGCATGCTGTGGCCGCGATGACGACCGAGGCCCTTGGTCGGGGTGCGACGATCCACGCTCGCGAGCAAGCCCTCTCGTGGAGCTCGACGAGGGATGGTGTATCCGTCACGACGGAGCAAGGTGAGTACCACGCTTCGCGGCTGGTCGTCTGCTGCGGGGCATGGACCGGACGAATCGTGTCAGAGTTAGGCGTCATGCTCCGAGTCACGAGGCAGATTCTTGGATGGGTGCGGCCCAAGCAGCCGGACCGGTTTGAATTGGGCCGGTTTCCGTGCTGGGCGATCGAGGATTCTGACCAGTCCGTCTTCTATGGATTCCCCATACAGCCGTCTCATCCGGGACTCAAGCTTGCGAGACACTTCCCGGGTCCCGCAACCGATCCCGAGTCCCTTGATCGCAATGGTGCGACCATTGCGGACGAAGAGAGCTTCCGACCCGGTCTGCGGCGGTTTCTTCCGCAAGGGGATGGCCCCACATTGGCCATGGCAATCTGCATGTACACGATGAGCCCAGACTCCCACTTCATCGTCGACGCGCATCCTGCCCATCCGAACGTGTCGATCGCATGCGGGTTCAGCGGACACGGATTCAAGTTTGCGCCCGTGGTGGGCGAGATCATGGCGGATCTGGTCGAGCACGGCCGAACCGACCTGCCCGCGGGCTTTCTCGGCCTCGGACGATTCCGTTCCACATGCCAATGACAACGCTCCCGGACGGGCCCGGGAGCGTTGCTGTTTCAAGGCTCAATAGCAGCGATGGAACGACTCAGCGACGACGACGACCAGTGACCAGTCCGCCGAGGCCCAGAAGCGCAATCGCGCTGGGAGCAGGAACGATGGTGTAGGCGAGAAAGTTGCCGGACGCGGAGCCGGAACCCCAATCGCTCGCAGAATAGTCAGATCGAGAGAGATGATCGACGCCCGGGTCGCCGCCGCCGCCACCAGAGGTGACGACGTCGAACAGGACGACGTCGCCGACGCCGAGGCCGAGGTCAGAGAGGGCGACCGAGAAACGCTGGTGGCCCGTGGAGTGCTGCGAATCGTCGGTACCGGAGAGGCCCGCGGTCTGAGACCACGACGAACCGTCGTGCGACCAGACCTGGCCGCCGATACCGGACCCGCCGTCGTTCGCCCACGTGCCGATCCAGTGGCTGATGGTGGTGCCCCAGTTGATCGGTCGAGGTCCCCACGGGTTGTCGGTCGCGGTGCCGGCTCCCGTGTTAAGCCCAATCATGTAATTGCCCCAATTCGTGGCGTCGATGTCCGCGTTGAGCTGGATATCAAAGTAGATGTTTGAGGCGTCGTTGGTGACGCCGACCGACACGATGTCGAGGTGATTGAATCCCTGGCTGGCAAAGAAATCGTGCAGGTCACCACCCGCAAGGTGGTTGCCCACATTGTCGTTGAACACGTCCGCGGACGCGAGTCCGGCGACGGCGGCAAGCGTGGCCGCAGCGATCAAACCCTTCTTCATGTCTATCTCTCCAATTACGACACATCCGCCGCCCGACGTGGGCGGAGGGACGCAATCCCGAAGATACATGGATGGTTTCAGGAAGGCAACCCTGTTTCGCACAAAGAGATACGAGCCAAACACGACAGAATTGAACGTTTATGCGGGCTCACAATCGCCTGACCCATTCTGGTATGCTCCGCGGCACCTTGAGGACACCCCTATGAAGCGAATGACGTACGCCTGCTTGAACCTCGTGACGATCATCGGACTCTGGAGCTCCCGCGCCGTCGGCAGCTCGGCTCCGGATCGCGACGTCATCGCGATACGCTGCGGCCAGCTTTTGGCCGAGCCTGGCCAGATGCCGATCAACAATGCGATCGTGATTGTAAAGCTGGGGCAAATCGAGAGCGTTGGCGACTCCACCACCCAGATACCCCCAAACGCCCAGATTATCGATCTGTCGGACCAGTTTGTGCTGCCGGGCCTGACTGATTGCCACGTTCATCTGTCCATGGAGTTCACGCCGGACATCCGGATGCGCACCCTGCAAGAGTCCGACGCCGATCGCGCGATCCGCGCGTTGGAGAACGCGCACAAGACTGTGCTGGCGGGCTTTACAACCGTCAGAGACGTCGGATCGGGCGGGGACGCGGTGTTCGCGGTTCGGGATGCAATTGAGTCCGGGCGGGTTCATGGCCCGCGGATCCTCTCGTCGGGTGAGGCGATCACGCCAACGGGAGGCCACGGCGACGACACGAATGGATTCCGAGACGATCTTCTCCCGATTCCGACTCCAGCCAATGGCGTCGCCGATGGTGTCGACGCGTGCAGGCGTGCCGTGCGGCAACAGGTCAAGCGTGGAGCCGACTGCATCAAGCTCACCGCAACCGGGGGCGTGCTATCCAACATCGGGGCGGGAACCGAGCAGCAACTCTTCGACGATGAGCTTCGGGCAATCGTCGAGACCGCGCACCTCTTGGGAAAGCGAGTCGCTTCGCACGCTCACGGCACTCGGGGGATCAAGGCAGCGGTGCGAGCCGGCGTCGATTCAATCGAGCACGGGACGTTTCTCGATGATGAAGCGATCCAGCTCATGAAGGAACACGGAACCTATCTCGTCCCCACGATTATCGCTGGCAAGACGGTGGAGCACAACGCGGAGATCCCGGGGTATTACTCTGCCGCCGTCGCTGCCAAGGCGAGAACTGTTGGACCGGTGATTCAGGAGGCCTTTGGCCGCGCCCAAAGGGGAGGCGTCAAGGTTGCCTTTGGCACGGACGCCGGCGTATGCGCCCACGGTATCAACGCGAAGGAATTCGAGTACATGACCGAGGCGGGGATGTCGGCCAGCGATGCGATCGTCAGCGCAACCCTTCACGCAGCGGACCTGTGCGGTCTGGCGGGAAGGATCGGCGCCATTCGACCCGGAATGGAGGCCGATTTCATCGCCACTCGCTCGAGCCCGATCGACGACATCGCCGTCCTTCAGGACGTCCGATTCGTGATGCGAGGCGGTGTCGTCATCAAGCAGGACGGCGAATCCCTTCTGCGCCCCTAAGTTCTTGGGCTGGCCCTCAACGCGACGTCCATGGAGCGGTATCCACTACGCGCGAGAGTCGGAACAGCCCTCGTCGGAGACCACATCAATGCGCAGAATACTTGCTGCTCTTTCGTTCTCGATCATTGCGGGCCTCGCGATCGCTCAGGACCAATCAGCGGCGTCCAAAGAGCCCGTGCCGCTCGAGCTGCTCACCGAAGCGGAGCGGAGCGACTTCGAACGGACATCGCGTGAGGATGTCGTAGACGCGATTCTCAAGGCGCTGGCCGCGCGTTCAGATCGGGCCACATTCACCACTATCGGAACGACCGCCGAGGGGCGCGATATCCCGATGCTGGTTCTCTCCGATAAGCCAATCAAGGACGCGGCAGAGGCCAAGGCGAGCGCGCGTCCCATTGTGCTGCTCATGGGCAATATCCACGCGGGCGAGGTTGAGGGGAAGGAGGCCCTGCTCATGCTCGCCCGTGATCTCGTGTTGGCAGACGGCGCTGGCGTGCTTGAGGACCTCGTCGTCCTGGTATTGCCGAATTACAACGCCGACGGCAATGAACGGATCGACCCCAAGAATCGATCCCACCAGACCGGTCCCAGCGGCGGGGTTGGCGAGCGTGAGAACGCCGATGGCCTGGACCTCAATCGCGACTACGTCAAAATGGATGCGCCGGAGACGCGAGCGCTGATTCGGCTCTTCAATGAGTGGGATCCGGCGATCGTCGTGGACTGCCACACCACGAACGGGTCTTTCCACAGGTACACGCTGACATACTCGTCGCCTCGGCATCCCGCCATCGACGCGGATCTCCGGGAGTTCGTTGCCCAATCGATGCTGCCAGCCATCGATGCCGCCGTCCTCGAACGAACCGGATACGAGACATTCTGGTACGGAGACTTCGAGAACAACCACACGGAGTGGCACTCGTATCCGCCGATCCCGCGATACGGAGAAGGATACGTCGGCATGCGAAATCGAATCGCGATCCTCTCCGAGGCGTATGTGTACGCGACGTTCAAGGACCGGATTCTGTGCACGAAGGCGTTCTGCGAGGAGATCCTGGGCTACGCCGCCACAAACGCGACGCGGGTCAGGGACATCGTTGCGAAGGCCGATGAGCGAGCTACAAAGGCGGGAGAGGATGGTAAGGAGATTGCGCTCAGGGCGGAGGTGCTCCCATTCCAAGAGCCGGTGACGGCGTTTGGATACGTCGAAGAGCAGCGAGACGGCAAGACCGTTCGTACCGACACGATGATGGACTATCAGGTGAAGCGTATCGATCGATGGGAGCCGACTCTCACCATCAATCGACCCGCGGCCTACCTCATTCCCCCGGCAATGACGGGTCTTGTCGAGCGTCTTCAGCGGCACGGCATTCGGGTCGAGGAAACAAGAGAAGACATCGAACTCGACATCGCGACTCAGCGAGTAGATCTTGTATCTCGGTCCGATCGGCCGTTTCAGCAGCACACGCTCTCGACAGTCGATACCGCCGTCGTCGAGGGCTCTCAGCGGGTGCCCGCGGGCTGGTGGGAGGTTCGAACGGCGCAGCCGCTTGGCACGCTCGCGTCGTATCTGCTGGAGCCCATGGCCGAGGACGGCCTCGCCGCCTGGGGCCTGATCGACGGAGTGACAGAAGGCAACGAGTACCCGATCCTGCGTGTGCCGATCGCCACACCGATCCTTGCGGTTGCGGCGCCCGATCTGCCGGAAGACGCGAAGTCGGACCTCCCTCTGACTTATGAGGCGGTCTATGAAGCGAAGCGGGCACCGGACCTTTCCGGCTCGCCCGTGGGGGGGCTGGGCTGGCGCGAGGATGGTGAGCACTTTCTGCAGCGTAAGGGCGGCAAGACGTGGCGTGTCCACGCGCCAACCGGCCGGATGGAGTTGCACGCCGAGGACAAAGCGATGGCCGTGGCGCTCGAGAAGATCTCAGTGCTCGACAAGCGAACGGCTGATCGGCTCTCCACCAGTGGCGGTCGCACATTCACGAAGTCACGCGACGCGTTCTTCGTCGAGCACGAGAACGATCTCTATTACTGCAAGATGGATGGCAGCATGGCGGTTCGACTGACCAGTTCCCCCGAACGGGAGGAACTGGCGACGTTTAGCCCCGATGGACGGTTTGTGGCGTTCGTCAAGGACAAGAACCTCTGGATGGTTGATGTCGAGACTCAGGGCGAGCGACAACTCACCACCACGGGTAGCGGCCTCGTCGAGTGCGGCAAGGCCGGCTGGGTCTACTTCGAGGAACTGTTCAACCGCGACTGGCAGGCCTACTGGTGGAGCCCCGACTCTTCCCGCATCGCGTTCCTCGAGACCGATAGTTCTCGCGTTCCGGAGTACATCATTGTCGACGACAAACCGGAGCCGCGCAATGTAGAGATGACTCGTTACCCCCGAGTCGGTGAGCCAAACCCTGACGTGAGGGTCGGTATCGTGACCGTTGCCGGAGGCGAGCCCCGCTGGGTCGACCTCTCGGCGTATGAGGCGGGAAACTTCATCGTTCCCGGCGTGTCATGGCTGCAGAATGGCGGACGATTGCTCGTGTGTGTGCAGGACCGATTCCAGACCTGGATGGATGTCACGACGTGCGAGAATGGTGGAGGCCGCCCGGAGGTGTCTTGGAGGGAGACCTCCAACGCGTGGGTCGAGTGGCAGGGAGAGCCCAGATTCTTGAAGGATGGCTCCTTTCTCTGGCTCAGCGAGCGCACCGGGTGGAAGCACATCTACAAGGTGGGCAAGGACGGCAAGAACCCGACGCAGGTGACCGAAGGAGACTGGGAGATTCGCTCGATCGCGGGTGTCGACGAAGAGGGCGGGTGGCTGTACTTCACCGGCACAGCGGACTCACATGTCGCCGAGAATCTGTACCGGCTCAAGCTCGATGGAACGGAAATGGAGCGTCTGACCAGAGAGCCGGGCCACCACTCCGTCTCTGTGAGCCCCAAGGCGCAGTACTTTATCGACAATTGGTCAACGAATGCGACCACGCCGAGAGTCGCTCTGCGATCAGCCGATGGCGAACTGGTCCGTATGCTCGACACCAATCCGGTCCGTGATCTCCCGAAGTATCGCAGAGGAAAGTACGAACTCGTCCAGATCCCGATTGAGCGCGAGGGGCGTGAGCCGTATGTATTGGAGGGCAGCATCCTCTACCCGCCTGATTTCGACCCGGAACGGACCTATCCGGTCTGGTTCCAGACTTATGGCGGCCCGCACGCGCCAACCGTTCGCGACGCGTGGAGCTCGATGCTCTGGGAGCACGTGCTCGCAAACGACGGATTCATACTCTTTCGTGCGGATCCATACAGCGCGAGCGGCAAGGGTGCTCAGTCAGCTTGGACCACCTACAAGCGAATGGGGGTCGGTGAACTCGAAGACGTCAAGTCTGCGATCGATTGGCTCAAGCAGCGCCCCTACGTCGATCCCTCCCGAATCGGCATGCACGGCCATTCATTCGGCGGATACCTCACTGCGTATTGCATGACCCATTCGGACATGTTCGCGGCGGGGATCTCCGGAGCCCCGGTTACGGACTGGTCGCTCTACGACACCATCTATACCGAACGGTATATGCTGACACCGCAGGCCAATCCCGAGGGCTACAAGGAAACAAGCGTTGTCGGCGCCGCGAAAGAGCTCAATGGAGACCTGCTGATCACGTTCGGGACCATGGACGACAACGTCCACATGCAGAACTCGATCCGCCTGGTCGATGCGCTCCAGAAGGCCAAGCGACAGTTCCGCGTCATGGCCATGCCCGGATATCGGCACGGGCTCTTCGGCGATTTTTACCGCAAAATGATGTACGACTTCATCATCGAGATGAGAGACCAGAAGCCCGCCGAGCGACCGGAAGGCACGGAAGGGGCCTCAGGGGACCTCACTCGACGCACGAATTGATGTTCAGACCACCGTGGCGATGTCAGAGAGGTCTTCCATCAGCCAGGTCTGATCGATGACCGAACCGTAGAACCGCACGACCTTGCCATCGGGTCCGCGGCCCACGATACTCGTCTCGCCGTCGCCATTCGCGGTAGCGCTCAACTCGCCGCCGAGTGTGAGGGGCGTCACGGAGCCGCCCACGATGTCGGTGACATTTTGCACACGCCATTGATTGCCCGGTGCTCCGGGGACCCACCAGAAGACGACGACCTCGTCGTCCGTCGTTCTGGCTGCGATGTTCAGGCCGCCCGAGGGCGTGTTGAATGAGGTGATCGAATCTCCGAAGATCGCGGGGGCTTCGATCGCGCTGCTCAGGTCAGTCACGACCCATGTGCCGACGAAGCGGGGGATCCACCACGTGATCTGGAGCTTTCCGCTCGAGTCTACGCCTGCGAGATTGATGCCCTTCCACGGCGTGAGATAGACGGAAAGGCCGCCAGAGAGTGAAGGTGCGCCGGTGATGATGCTGAGATTCGACAGCACCCACTGGCTCATGCGCGGGCCGCGCCAGATGGTTTGGATCTGCCCGCCCAAATCAAGGCCCGCGATATGCCATGCATCCCATGCGGTCGAGTACGCGATCAGACGTCCCTGGAAGGCCGGGGTCGTCTCACCGATGAGCCTCAGATCGTCGGAGAGGTTCTTGAAATTCCAGCGGTAGCCTCCCGCGACGATCGAGACCGTCTGCTCGTACTGCACGACATCGCCGTTGGCAAGCAGGCCCGTGAGCCTGAAGACGTTGTTTCGAGTGGCGGTTGTTTTCCACTGCGTGATCTCGGAGGCGATGATGCCAGCGCCTGAGATCTCTTCGGTCAGGTTTCGAGTCGTCCACACGCCCGGCGCGGTGTTCGTGTAGAGCAGCATGCCACCGGAGGAAGGCACTGCGGCGTAGAAGCGGTTGTCCTTCGGGTCGCGCCACGTCACCAGATTGTGCGAGGGGGTCGGCACCGTCTCGTCGCGATCGGGGTCGACGGCAACCCACTGCGTCGCGCCGTTGGCTTTCTGATAGAGCGTGGTTTGACCAAACTCATTCAGAACGCCAACCACTGCGCTCCCGGCCGGACCGGCAGCCACATTGGGCACCGCGTTCAGAAGTGACGTGAGCACGCTCTCCGGAGTATGGATCACAACCGCGTCGTTGATGTAGATGAACCAAGACGCATCGACCGCGCCCTGTTCGGGATCAAATTCGTCCGTCACGGGTGTCGTGTCAAACGCGCCGCCGAAATTGACGATCTCCTGGCCCGCGATCGCCTGCACAACCGCCCATGAGTCGTCGTCGTACACCTGGCCGAACACCGTGAACCCGCCGTTCTGGTTGTCGAGATTCGACGAGTTGTTCGCCAGGCTGAAGAAAAACTGGCTCGTCGCCGAATTCGGGTCGCCGCCCTGCTTGGCCATGGCAACAGTGCGCTCGAGATTTGATCTGCCGTACTCATTGGCGATCGTGCCGTTGTGCTCAACATCTCCGAGCCCGTCTTCGCTGTTGTAGGTGTAGCCACCGCCCTGGATGACGAAATTCGTCGCGTGTCGATGGAAGAACGAGCCGTCGTACCGGTCGTTCGCCACAAGAGTCAGGAAGTTCTGGACCGTGCCGGGCGCGATGTCGTCGAACAGCTCGATTCTGATGTTGCCGAATGTGGTCTGCAACTCGACAATCGTGTGGTCCGCGTCGAACGCGAATGGTGCGGCGAGCAATGCCCGTCGCTCAAGAGACTCAAGTCCAGCGCGCTCGCTCGCGCCACGCTCCAATGCCATCAACGACCATCCGAGTGCGTTCGGGCAGCGATCCATGAATCCCTCCGGACTACCTGTCTGTGGGCGAGCGGAAAGCCCTCGTGTCGGATTCCCGCCCGTAGCGGCCGTGCTGGCACGCCCCCCAATACCCCTTCAACCTTCTACAGGTTCGGCTGCGGAGTCAAGTTGGATGCCGTTTGGATCGGAGAACGGGTCGCCACCGTACCATCTGCACCCAATAATCCGGACTCGCGGATCGCCATCCACCCGTTTTCGGGCCTAGATTGGCATCCTCCTGGTCCGGGACCGCGTAGACACCTATGTCCGAAATGCCGCCGGATTCGAGTGGCGCGGTATGATGCTGTAAGGGTGTCAGGCTTGGGGACATGGGACGAACACCGATCGATCAAACCAACACCTTTGCGGTGGATGATTCGTTGGTTGCACGCTTGAATCAGATGCCTCGCCTTGGACTGCAGGGTGTCGGGAGTGAAGCATGAGGCAGAATCGAACCGCGAACGCGCTCCACGCGAGAGGCGATCGAGCCATCCTCCAGCCATTGGAGCCTCGGCAGCTCCTCGCGGCGTTTGCGGGGATCGGCTTTGATCGTACCGCAACAACCATTGATGCGGTCGTCGTCGAAGGGGTCGCGACGGCGAGCGGACTGGCGTCTGGCCAGGTATTCGTCTCAGGCGAGACTGGCAGGTCGACCGGCGCGCCGCTTGACCGAGAATGGGTTGAACAGCGTGACCAGGGTGGCCTGTTTCTCCGGCCCACGATCGGCACGACCGGTGATGATATTGAGATTGGCGCGAACTTCTGGTCGTCGCGGGGCTATCCAGCTGGCTGGTACGGTGGCGTGGACCAGACTCCCGGCGTGGGAACGCTTTCCTACTTCGTCGAGCAACCGACAACCGCCACAACAGCCGACCTCGCCGGAAACTGGGTCTGGACCGTCTTGCAATGGAACGCAACCTCCGGCATCGCCTCGGTGCTGAACGGCACGCTTTCGGTCTCGGGAAACTTCATGCTCTGGTTTGCCACGGGCATCGGAGCCGCACCCATCGCGCGGACAACCGAGATCATTTCGGCTGGCACCGGTGGATCGTTCGAGACAAGTCGGGGCGAGAGCATCTACATCAGCGCCGACAAGTCGGTCATGCTCACGGCCGACATGCGAGAGTCCGATGGCGATGCGTTCATCGGGATCGCGATCAAGGCGGACACCGGCGCCACGCTCGGGGAGGTCGCCGGAGGCTACAGATTCGGAGTGGCCGCTGCGAGCCCGGCGGCGCAGCAGCTCTTCGGCACTGGGGCATCCGGAGTTGGTGCCCAGTTCCTCGATCTTCGAGGTGATGGGTCCGCAAGCGTGTATGGACTGGCCGACTATGACGCTGGCGACACAACTGCCGGGATTCCCGCCACATGGACCGTCTCGGGAAGCACGGTGATCCTGCGCCTCACCGGGTCCACCGCTGAGGTCCGATTCGCGGTATCAATGAACGGTTCCACGCTCGCACCGTTCGCCATGATCAGCCAGCAAGGAGTCGAGAGCCGCGTCGCGGGACTCGCAACCCGCGCAACGCCGATCATGACGCTGACGGATTCGATCCTCGGAAGCGATGCGATTCTTGAGACAGGAACCGGCCGCCCGAAGGCGTATGTGTTCAAGTCGGACGGCGTCTGGCGGGTCATCGACCTGATGACTGCCGCCGGAGGAACGTCGCCCCAGACTGCGCCCGGCCTTGAGATCACGAGTTGGACGGACCCCAAGGACAACAATCTGTACGTCGCCGTCGCGACAGCTGACGGCCTGTACCTCTATCAGCGCACAAGCGATGCGACGTGGACGGTGCGGGATCTGACCGCCGAGCTCTCGGGTTCGCAAGCGATCATTTCGGGCCTCACCCAGTTCATTTCTCGTGACGCATCCGGGCTCGTGACAATCGCCGGGCTGGCAGCCGATGGCGATCTGGTCATGTACCGACAGACGGGCGTTGTCGCGCCCGGCGACTACACCTATGCATTCAACGATGTTGCTGACGAGTTCCTGAGACCCCTTGGGAAAGAGATGCCCACATTCGTGGGCCCTCTCGTGAGCTATGTCACACCATGGAACGGCCAGAATATCGCAGGTCTCAATGCCAGCGGTCAGATCGAAGTCATCTGGAACAGCGCAAAGACGGGCGGCTACTGGGTGCTCTCCAACCTGAGCACCATCACGGGCGCTCCGCCGTTCACAGGGGGCCTCACGGTCTACCAGACCAAGTGGAGTGGCATCAACATCGTCGGCGTGAATGGAACCGGCCAGGTTGTGACAACCTGGTGGATCCCAAGGTTTGCCGGATTCTGGGCGACCTCTAATCTGACCTCGATCGTCACCGGGCCGAACCTGGCCGGCGCATCGATCGTGGCCTATCACACGCCGGATGGCGGGCTCAACATCGCAGGTCTGAAGGACAACGGCGAGGTCACGCTCTACTGGTGGGTGCCAAACTCCGACAACACGTGGAAGATCCGCGAGCTGACTGAGGGCGACACCGAACTCATCAAACGACCCTCAGCGACCATTAGAGCCCAAGTGCTGACCGATGGCTCCATCAACCTGTTCGGACGCGATGAGGACAACACACTCGTCCGTGTCTACTGGGAGCCGACGCTCATGCCGGACGACTGGAGAATCCAGAACGTCTCCAGCATCGCGATCTGATCGCTTCGGCGGCGCCCCTTCCGTGTCTGCTATCTGAGCGACCCCTCGTTGTCTCCACGGCGAGATTCGACTCGCTCGATCGCGTGGGCTGGCAGCCACGTCTCGCGTGCATCCGCCAGCCGCACCCGATGCCAGCCGTCTCGAGACTCGAGGATCATCAACTCGACACCCGGCCTGAGCGGCGTGGTGAATGTAGGATCGTACACACTCGCACTCGGGCCATTCCGAGCGGTGATTCCTTCCGCGATCACCACACCTGCACGAGTGCCGTCGTGGACGCGGTGATCGATGACCACCAATCCCACAACCAGACCCGCGGAGACCCCGAGCCCGACGCCGATGGCGCGGGGGATCAGACCTGGACGCGCCGCGTTGACCATTGCCACAAGCCACGCAGACGCGTAAAGAACCGCGAAGGCCGCGATCATCGTGGGTGCAGGGATCAATCTTCGCCAAGCCGTCACAAACTGCACACTACGCGAGCCCGGCGAGAGAGCCACCGCGACCTGGACCCGCTCTCTCGCGTCGGCCAGCCCGGCCTTGACGGCCTGATCGTAAGGCCGAATGTCGTCGGCCCGCCTGAATGAGAGAACCGCTCGGCCGATGTCGCCGCCGAGCAGGTACGCATTGCCTGCATCGACGTACAGGTTGGCGTTGCGGAATCCCATCGAGGCGATCGCTTCGTACGTGCGAGCTGCGTCGAGGAAGCTCTCGGTGGCCATGGCGCTCGCCGCGTCCCGTTCCGCAAGCGCCGTACGGAATCGAGCGTCCGCAGCGTCCAACATCTGTGACGCGCGATCGTGATCAGAGGCGAGCGACTTGAATCCGACAGCGACTGCCGCGGCAAACGCGAGCGCGATTGCAAACTTCATGCACCACCTCCACGGCGTCCACGCAGCTGTCGGCCAAGGTTGCGGATCGCGCCCACCAAACCCTGCGACGCCTCCACCGAGTTTCCGTGGTATGCCACGGCCTCTTCGCTCCGCAGCGCGTCGAGCACGGTCGCAGCGTGCGGACTATCCATGCCTTCCATGAGCGATTCACCGTCCGCGCTGGTGATGGACTCCGGATTCAAACCAGCGTGAGCTGCGACGAAGCACCGTGCTGCAACACCGGCGAGTTCGGGTCTGCGCCGCGCCCGACGGGCCATCGCGATTGCACGCCGCGTCAACCTGTTCCGATGGACCACCCTAGGGTCTCTCGTCCGAATCCATGCGCCTAGTCCGGCAAGGACCGACCATGCCACCGGTGGTGCGATCAGGACAATCGATCGCCAAGGTGAGTCCCACGCGCTCGCAAAGTCCAGCGACCGATCGGTCAGTCGACCCGTGCCGCCCGTGTTGGCGTAAAGGCGGAGCGGCGAGTCCGCGAGCGAATCCCTCGCAATCGTGGGGGGCCGTCGGCCGATCGCGTCGGCGGCTGTAACCTCGCGAGACGACTCGATCTTCATCGGCAGTGCACGACTCTTCGACACGCGATACGTCGACGCCTCGGGATCGAACCAGTGAATCTCGATAGGCGGCAACTCCGAGATGTCGGCACGCAGCGGGCGGATCGTCATGCTGTAGGTGTGAGCGTCGCCACTCACCCCGCCATCGATCCAGCCCTCGGGCGCGAGCCGGAAGCTCCCCGCGATATCACCCTGCAGGTCGAGGCGTGGTGCCGGCAACCGGCCGGGAGGCACATCCCCCCGAATCCTGACCGTGAGTGTCAGCGGGTCGCCAACCATGGCGCTGGGTGATGAGATCGCGGCATCGATCGTGCACGCACCGACGATCCCATTGAACGCCTCGCCGCGTCCCTGCTCTGGTAAAGGACGAACATCCAGTGTCACCGGCGTCGCGTTGACGCTGTACTTCTCGCGTGGCCAGCGCGGATCATCGGTGATGACGAAGGAGATCGGTCCGAGCGTGCGAGTCCCCGGCGTCTCGGCGATCATGCACAGAGGCATGGTGAACGCCGTACCTGTCCCGGTCGAATCTCGGGAGAGAAACGCGTACCCCTCTATGCCGAAAATGGGAACGTTCACGGCCTCGCCGTTTGCAATTGGCTGCTGCTTTCCCGGCATCGCCACGACGCCTCGCGGCAACGTGTCGCCGATGAAGGCACCGGTGCCACGTGGGATCTGTGAACTCTCGAAGTTGATCGAGAGGCGAACCGCCTGCCCCACATACGCGACTACATGATCCGGTTCGACACGAAGTGTTGCAAAGTCGGCTGTTGCCGGCTTGATCGCGCTCACATGTTCCGGATTCGTGCGATACTGCTGACCATCGAGCACAATGCTGGCCGAGGGAATCGTCAACTGCCCCTCGCGCGTCGCTCGCATCTGAAACTGATAGCTGGCATAGTACCGCTGGGTTCGCCTGAGCGAACCATCAACCAGCGACTGTGTTGTACCTGAGCCTCGCATCACCGTTGGCTCGCTGATGATGAATTCATCGGTCGGGTCGAAGACCGGTGGCGCATCGCCCACATCGCCGGTGGATCGCTCTACCGTGACAACCACCGTCAGAGGCGAATCGACGTAGAACTGCGGTGCGCTGACCTGCACCTTGATGTTCGGATCCTCTGCGCGAGCCGATGCCACGGTCGCCAACAGCAACAAGAGAATCACCACGCTGTCACGTACACACCGCATGAGTGTCACCAGTCCTTGTCGGTCGGAAGTGGAGGACCGCGCCGAATCCGGTTGGCTCGATCTCGGATCTCCTTCTCGAGGTACCGACGGGCAATCGGATCTCCGTCCTGATCGCCGAGTCGATCAACCTCTCGCGGGCGGGCGGGCGCCTCCTTGGTCTCCGATCCCTCTGAGGGCTCGCTCTCACCCTGCGGGTCGGCTCCGTCACTCGGCTGCGGCTCGCCAGAATCATGGCCCTCTCCGCGCTGCTCCTGCGCCGCGGCCGCCAGCCGTTCCGCTGCTTCTCCGAGTTCTTCTGCGGCGTCCTCCTGCTTGGGCGCCGCTCTCCCGGGTTGTGCCCGCTCCAGATTCTGTTCGGCTCCGGCTTGGTTGCGCATGGCCTGCTCGATCTCGGCCATTGCTTCCGACATCTCGGTCTGCCCGGGAGCGTCGCCCGGCGTCTGACGCAACTGCTGCATGAGTTGCGAGAGCATGTCGCGGGTTTCTTGCGAGAGCGCCTCCTGTTGCTCTCGAGACTGCCTCGATGCCTCGGCGCCGATTGAACTATCCTGATCCATCTGCTCCTGAGCGCCACGGCTTTGCGCTGATGCCTGCTCCTGTCGCTCCGCGAGTTCATTCAGTCTCTGGGACAACTGCTGGAGCTGCTCGCTCTGTTTCGCCCGATCTTCGGCCTCTTGCCGGAGGCGATCCTCGATCGCGCGAATCGCCAGCCTGCATCGCTCGACGTTCTTGGCGGCCTCCAGGTCATCCGATCGTACATTCAACACCGAGCGATACACACGAGCCGCCTCCCGCAATCCCTGCATGGCCAGTTTCGGCTCCTCCTGCGCGAGAGCGATTGCCTCGTCGTACTCGAGCCTACCGAGATTGAACCTCGCATCAGCCCGGATCGACCCTTCGTCTGCGTTCAGGTCGGCCATACGAAACGACTGTTTCGCTCGTTCGATGTCGCCAAGCGCAGCGTGCGTCAGTCCCTCGTTGTAGCAGACCGCTGCCGAACGATCGGGCGTCGGCGGAAGCGACGCGTACACATGCGCCGCCTCCTCGAAGTCGCCTCGCTCAAACGCACGATTCGCGGCGCGGATCGCCGAGCGTACCTTGGACGGCTGTGGTGGCTCCGCGTGCGAGACTCTCGCCGCGGCCAGCAGCGGGCATATGCCGAGAATGAGTATTCGCTTATCGATCACGGATCAGCACCTCGAGTCCGAGCAGAATGAATGCGAGAATCAGGGGGGCTTGAAAGAGCTCTTGATATACCGTGGTCTTGTCGGCGACAAGCTCCTCTTTCGGCGCGCTCGCAGCCAGATCCGCGTAGACCCGGTCGAGGTTGATATTGCCGGTCCCGACATTCAGGAATACCCCGCCAGACGATGCCGCGGCAACGTCGGCCAACGCCCGTGGCATGAGTCTTGACACAACACGCTGGCCGTTGTGCGTGACGAACTCCGGATTGGGCCGCTCACGATCGGCGGGCACCGGCGAGCCCGAAGACTCGCTGCCGATGCCGATCGTGATGATCCGGATGTTTCGTTGCGCCGCGATCTCTGCTGCTTGAACTGGGAAGCTCTCCTGATCTTCGCCGTCGGTGAACAGGAGGATGTCCTTGTGCCGCGTGGACCGCTCCGCGAAGACCTCATTTGTCGTCTTCCGAATCGCATCCCCGATCATCGATCCGCCACGGGGCACGGAACGAGGCGAGAGGTCCTCGAGCTGCATCAAGAAGAACGCGCGATCAAGCGTCAGCGGGCACTTGACGGACGCCGAGCCGGCAAACGCGACCAGCGCAACTCGATCGTTCTCGAGCGTCCCGAGCACATCCTTGATCCATATCTTGCAGCGCTCAAGCCGATTCGGCGCGACATCGCTCGCGAGCATGCTGCGTGATACATCGACGAGGAAAACGACGTCCCGGCCGGAGGCGGTCGTCTGCTGCTCGATCGGGCTCCCCCGGGGTCTTGCGATGGCGACGACGATACAGGCGATCGCCGCGGTGGTCATCGCAGCCGACGCGAGTCGCCTCCGCTTCAACCCGACTGGGGAGAGCCGACGGAGGAGCTGCGCATCACCGAGACGCCGCAGTGCTGCCCTCCTGCGCCACGCGGCCCATTGCAAGAGCAGGACCACGGGGACCAGCAGCCACATCAGCTCAAGCTGCTCAGGAGCGCCGAATGAAGTCATGGCAACCTCCTGAGGAAGACAGTCGAGAGCAGCAACTCAGCGCCGAGAAGCCAGAGCGAAGCCCTTGCCAGCGGCGGGAATCGCTCTTCGAACACGGTTCGTCGCTGGGAGCTCACCGAGACCTTCTCCAGCCGGTCGATCTCCTGGTAGATCTCCCGCAACGACTCCGCATTTCTGGCGTTCCAGTATCGCCCGCCTGTGCGGCTTGATATGGCGATCAGTGTTCGCTCGTCCACATGGTCTCGGATGGGAATACGACGGCCATCGATTCCCGGGATGTACACTACCCCGCCCGTGCCACCGATGCCGATCGAGTAGATCTTGATGCCCCATTCCGCCGCAAGCTGTGCCGCCTGCTCGGGCAGGATTTCCCCTCGATTGTGCTCTCCATCTGTCAGGAGCACGATGATCTTGCTCTTGATCTTGAACTCCGGGCCCTGGTTGGCATCGCTCAGTTTCTGGATCTGCTCCTCGGCGGACTTGAGCCGCGACGCCGCGAGGGCGAGCGCATCGCCGATCGCGGTCCCGCCCTCCGGGAGCGCGGGCGGCGCCAACTGGGTCTGATTGGCCAGATCGACCACGATCTCGTGGCTGTGAACCAGCGGCGCAAGAGTGTCCGCGTAACCGGAGAAGACGATGAGCCCCACCAGATCGTCGGCTCGCCCCTTGAGCTGCTTCCCGTCTCCGAGTAGGAAGTCCTTGAGCACCCGCTTCACGACTTCAAGCCGCTCGAGCGATCGCCCCTCAAAGGTCATCGGCGCGCCCATGCTGGCTGACCGATCGATGACGATCTGGATCGCGACGCCCTCCTTCGCGGTCTCGATCCGCCCCGTCAACGTCTGAGGTCTCGCGATTGCCACCGCGAGCACGGAGAGCACACCGGCCCGAACCGCCAGTGGCAACCAGCGCAGCCAGGTGCGGACGGAAGCGAGGCCACGCAGTCGTGTCGCACCCGGCAGCACGAGTGGCGGCGGCACACTGAACCAGCGAAGCCCGATCAACACGAGCGCCAACCCTATCAGGGCCAAAGCCCAAGGTGAATCGTACCGGATGCTCATACAGGCACCTCCGGCTTCTCTACATACCCCGTCGGGATAAACGTCGCCAACTCATCGAGGGCTCGATCCATGCGCTCAAAGACCGATGTCGCGACATTTGTGCCCGGTGTCTCCCCTGAGCAAAGAGCACGCTCGATATCCGGGAGCAGCGAATCAAGGTCGCGAATAGAGCGGAGCTGCGGGCAAGCCGCGAAGATCTCATCAGCCGTCATGGCTTCCGCAGAGATCGCAGCACGCTCCGACAGCGCTTGTCGAAGCAACCGCGAGCACTCCGCGATCGCCGACGTACGGGAATCTTCGTCCATGCGATCCGCCCGATCTGTAAACTCTGCCACACGATTTCGCGCGGCGCCGATCGTTGAGCCACGCAGCCGCCGTCGAATCAGCAGGACGGCAATCGCCCCGATCGCGACGATCACGAGAGCCGCGAAGACAGCGCCTCCGACGATCGCCCCCAGCTTGTCCCAGATCGATTCGCCCACCGGAGGCGGCGCCGGAATCGCGCGAAGCTCCGTGACCTCGATCGGATCGCTCGCGTCGAGTGTCGACGTGATCTCAACCGGAATCGGCTCTGTCGTCACGTAGGCAAGTGTTCCCTCACGCGTATCGCGGACAGCGAGTTTCAGGCCCGGCGCAATCGCTGGTCCGGGCAGATCGGGCTCCAGTGCAAGCGTCCAGGACTGCTCGACCGCTCCGTCCGAACGACGCCGAGCCGGAGTTCGAATCGTGTCGACGACAGAAAGCCCGCTTTGCCCCACGCATTCGGGTGACGAGAGCACCAATCCCGCTCGATACGACGTGCTGATCTCAAGAGTAATCAGCTCGCTCGTTGCGACGCGATCACGATCGATCGAAACGAGCATGATGACTCCGTCACCTTCCGCAACGCGTATCACGGCCGGCGCTCGCTCCGATGTGGGCGTGCTTTCTGTTCGGTCGCACCCCAACATGCCCGCTGAAAGCGTGACAAGTAGCAGCGAGATGCAGGCGGGGCGACTCATCGACGTTGTTCTCTTCGACGAAAGTACGCCGCGAGCTCTGGCACAAACGGGCGGTCCGTCGAGAGCGTGATCCGATCCGCTCCCGAAGTCGCGAGCATCATGTCACGGGCCTCCCGCTCACGATGCCTCGCCGTCGCGTACGCACGGGCACCGCGATGGTTCAGATCAAGCGTGCGGATCTGACCCGTCTCTGGATCGGTGACATCCACAAGCCCGATCGCCGGGATCGCAGACTCCGTCGGATCATTGACGGTCACGGCGACGACGTCATGACGCTTGGAGAGCACGGCAAGCTGTCGTGCGTAGGGAGGTGAATCAAAGTCGGAGATAAGGAATACCACAGATCGGCGCTTGAGCATGTGGGTGAGATGATCGATCGCCGGTGAGATGTCGGTTCCAATGCCTCGCGGCTGAAAGGCGAGGAGGTCCCGGATCAGGCGCTGGCAGTGGGGGTTCCCTTTGCGCGGGGGCACGAACTTCTCCACGGCATCGGTGAAGAGAAGAAGCCCGATACGGTCCTGATTCTGCGTCGCTGCCATCGCAAGGACCGATGCCGCTTCGATCTCAAGGCGGCGCTTCGTGCGTCCACGTGTGCCGAACGAGCCAGACCTTGAGAGATCTACGGCGACGACCACGGTGAGCTGGCGTTCCTCAACAAACCTCTTGATGAATGTCTTGCCGGTTCTGGCGGTGACGTTCCAGTCGATCGACCGCACGTCATCCCCCGGTTCGTACTCGCGAACCTCCGCAAACTCGATGCCGTGTCCCTTGAACGCGGAGTGGTACTCGCCCGAGAACAGATCGCTGACACGACGACGCGTCAGGATGTGCAGACGACGGACCTCTCGCGCCAGATCGGCCGCCAGAGGAGCGGGCTCTGCAGTGTCGATATGGTGCTTATGGGAGCGGAACATGATCGAATATCCGCTGGACAATCTGCTCGGAAGTCACATCCTCCGCCTGGGCCTCGTAGCTCGCGATGATTCGGTGTCGGAGCACGTCCATTCCGATCGACTTGACGTCTGCCGGCGTTGCGTAGGGCCTGCCCTGGAGGAACGCGTGGGCCCGAGACGCCATCGTGAGCGCGATCGAGGCGCGGGGCGATGCGCCGAATGAGATCAATCTCGCGATGTCGAGCCCGAACTCCTTCGGCCGACGGGAGGCGTGTACCACGCTGACGATGTAGTCCTTCACTCGATCATCGACATGGATCTGGTCGACCAGCCGTCGAGCTGCGGCTATCTGCTCGGTCGAGATCGTCGCCTCGACCCTCGTCTTCGGCGCGCTCGAGGCCATCCGATCGACGATCTTGCGCTCATCTTCCCGGGTCGGATAATCGACCTTGAGCTTCAACATGAAGCGATCGACCTGTGCCTCGGGTAGTGTGTAGGTGCCCTCCTGCTCGATTGGATTCTGGGTTGCGAGCACCAGAAACGGATCCGGCAGCGGATACGTGGTTTCGCCGATCGTCACGTGCCGCTCCTGCATCGACTCCAGGAGTGCGCTCTGGACTTTGGCTGGCGCTCGGTTGATCTCGTCCGCCAGCACAATATTGGCGAAGACCGGCCCCTTGCGCGGCGTAAACGTCGCATCCCGCGGGTTGTAGATCAGCGTTCCGACCAGATCTGCCGGTAGCAGATCCGGCGTAAACTGGATGCGGCTGAACTTGGCATGGATCGCACTCGCCAACGTGCTCACCGTCAACGTCTTGGCGAGCCCGGGAACGCCCTCGAGCAGCACATGCCCGTTGCACAGCAACCCGATAAAGAGCCGCTCGACCATCGCTCGCTGACCGACAACGACCTGTGCGATGCTCTCCGTAAGCGTCTTGATCGTGGTCGCGTGCGCCTCGATCTGGGGGGTAAGATCGACCGTATTCGCCATGCGTGGAGGCCTCCTGCCCGTCCGAACGTGAACGACGCACTGCGCCAAGAAGCGAGAACGCCGCGTACCGATACCTGATGCCATTGTTACCGGCTTCCGTCGCACGGGACGCCGATTCTCGGTCAGCACTCCACAGGATTCGTCCTCAACGCTAGCGGCTCTGCCCCTTGAGCGACATCTCCATCATCGCCTCCGACTTTGCGAGTTCCGACCTGACGGTCACCGCGCGCCTCCCCGCTGTGCCCTGGGCCTGCCACCAGAGTACCCTGCCCGCCAATGGCCCCACGGACGGCCACACGCTCGCGACCCAGGCGAGGACCCTGAGCCCGTAACGCCGTACCAATTGATCCTCAAGGCACACAAACGCCTGTGCGCTCCCCGGATCGCCCTGCCTTCCGGCGCGGCCAAAGAGCTGCCGATCAACCCTTCGCTCATCGTGCCGCTCGGTCGCGATGACGGCAAGCCCCCCGGCGCGCCGCGCGGAACAATCGATCTGAATGTCCGTCCCGCGGCCGGCCATGTTTGTCGAGACTGTCACAGCGCCGGCGACCCCGGCGGCGGCGATGATCTTCGCTTCGTCGGACTCGCGGATCGCATTGAGCACCCGACACTCGATCATCCGTTCCGCGAGCATGGCCGCCAGACGCTCCGAGGTCGCGACAGCCCGCGTGCCGACGAGCACCGGCTGGCCCCGCTCTCGCAACCGAGCCACATGCTCGACCACCGCCTCCAGCTTTGTCGCCTCGTTCCGGTAAATCCGATCCTGCAAATGCTTTCTTGCAATGGGCTTGTGGGTCGGGATCCGGACCACCGGCCGGTGATAGGCACGCCACACCTCGTGGCGAACCTCCCACATTGTGCCGCTCATTCCAGACAATCGCGTGTATCTGCGAAAATAGCTCTGATACGAGATGCGGGACGACGTCTTTCGAGGCTCCGTCGCATCGAGACCCTCCTTGGCTTCAACGGCCTGATGCAGGCCGAGTTGCCACTGCCTTCCGGGCAAGATTCGCCCGGTCGATGCGTCCACGATCTGTACTTTGCCATCCGAAACAACGTAGTCATCGTCAAGCTTGAAGAGCTCGCGCGCGGTCAGGGCTTGGACAACCAACTCCTCCCGCCGGCGTGGACCCCGCCAGAACTCCGGTAGTCCTGACGCAACCTGATCCAATCGCGATCTACCCGCGGGCTTCATCACGACCCGCCGAAGACCGCGATCGACCGCGAAATGCTCCCCCTCGCTCAACTCCGCCGAGAGTTTGAGCGCGATCTTGTAGACATCCTGTCGCGACGCCCTCACATCCTGTGACTCGCTCGCGATCACTGCGGGCGTGATCGCCTCATCGATCAGAATGCTATCGGCCTCGTCCACGAGACACGCGTGATGCCCGCGCTGTACGACACGCTTTGACCACGACGGCAACTGGCCGCCATCAATCAGTTCGAGGAGATGTCCGACCATGCGAGGGGCGGTGGGGGACTTGAGTCGGTCCCGGAGATAATCGAAGAGCAGTTGCTTGTCTGCAACGTACGTGATCGGACACGCGTAGGCATCACGCCGCTCCTGCTCCTCCGAGCCCTCCTGGATAGTCCCCACTCCGAGGCCCAACATCCGGTACACAGGACCAGTGATCTCTGCATCTCGTCGTGCGAGATAGTCATTCACCGTCGCAACGTGCATTCCGAGTCCGGGCCACGCAAGTATCGCGGTGGGAATGATCCCAGTAACCGTCTTGCCCTCGCCCGTCGCCATCTCTATGACGATTCCATCCGTCATCGCGATCCCGCCCATCATCTGCTCAAGATGCAGCGTGAGGCCGAGCTGACGGCGAATCGCTTCGGCAATCATCGATGCGGCGAGATCCGACGAATCCGGCGAGCAGCGCGACTGAAGCACATTCGCACGCCTCTCCTCGACGAGCGCCAGAAACGCCGCGTCTGAGTGATTCCGGAGCGACGCGGCTCCGTCGAGCGCCCGCTCCGCTCGTTCGCGCAAGCCCCGAGCCGCATGCCAACGCGCGACCATCCCCCGCACTCGCTCACCGACCGCATCAATTCCCTTCGGGGGCGGATCTCGGCGCACTGGATGCGACAGCCACGGCCAAAGCCTCGTCTCATCCGCCCGAGGGGCGACGATGTTGACGTCGAACGAACTCATGCTCCGAACCTGTTCATCCAGAACTGGCCAATTCGCCTCGACCATTGAATCGCAATCGGCGTACGTCCGAATTCGAATCGGATTCTCGCCCGCTGGCCCTGCATGACCGCCCGTGGCAATGTGTCGAGTGCCAAATCCACTTCGAACTGAGGCGTCAACGCTGTAAGCGATCGCTCACCGCTGCGTTGAGCCGCGATCTCCCCCCCCGCAGCAGTCGTTACGGCAGGATTTGACAGATCCCTGGATCCCGCCGCTGCCACTCGAGTGATCGTCGCGGGAATGACGTCCGAGGCCATCCCTCTGATTCGGACGGAGGCTCGCACTCCCGATTCGTGTGCGAACGCGTGTCCAATCTCACGATCGTCAACGAGTGCACGAACCCGGAGATTGTCCACGGTTGAAACGTGTCCGAGCATCGTTCCCTTGGAAAGGTAGCTCCCAACCAGATTACGCCAGTCCGAATCGCTCGCGCCCAACGCGATAAGTCGTCCGCTTCCCGCCGCAACGACGACGAGCGACTCAACCCGCGATGCCGCCTTGGCGTGCGCTTCCTCCGCGTACCGAACCTGAGCATCCGCAGCGCGATACTCAGCCGGAGACTTCATCTCCGCTTCGTCCCGGCTCACACGCGATTGCTCCAGTTTCGCCGCCGCGATGCCCAACTCCTCGATGAGCTCCGGATTCTCCATGCGCAGCAGCGGGGTGCCGGCTTCAACTATCTCCCCGGCCTCTGCAAGGACCTCCACAACATATCCCGACTCCATGGGGCGAACACTGACGCTCGTCTCAGCGCGGACCCATCCCGGAACGTAGATTCGGTCACGAACGGGAACGACCCCTAACCCGATCGTCAAAGCAAGCAGAGTGATCCCGACGATGGCCACTGCGCGGCTGCGACGTCCGAGCAGCACAGGCGACCAGAGCAGATAGCCGACACCCTTGAGCAGCGGCCAGATCAGCATCACGCACGCGCACGCCACGGCCAGCACGAGCCCCAGCGACGAATAGCGGGCGGACACCGCGAGACAGATTGAACCCGCGACAACAAGGCGATATGGCAGTGAGAGTGACGCGAAGAGCATCACGGCAACCGCCTCGCGTCGATCGGCCACCTGCGGCGCCTTCAGCGACCGGACGCCGAACGCGAAGCGGACAAGCAGATACTTCCACATCTCCGTCGCTCGCTGCGCGAGGTTCGGAATCCCGAGCACGTCGCTCAGGATGTAGTACCCGTCGTAACGGAGCAGAGGATTCAAGTTGAACACAAGCGTCGCGACTCCAGACACGAACATCACGTTGTAGCAGACCGAGCTGAACACGCCAGGCTCCGAATGAGCCCAGAGGATCGCCGCAATGCCGGCAAAGAACGACTCGAAGATCACGCCCGCCGCTGCGACCAGCACCCGGCGCCACGTCTCTGGGAATCGCCACGAGCTCGTCGCGTCGCAGTATGGAAGGGGCAGGACCAGTGCGACGAGCATCAGCCCGATCTCGGTGCAGCGTCCGCCCATCGCCTTGCACGCCGTCGCGTGTCCGAGTTCATGCACAACTCGCAGGCACAGGAACACCACACCGACAATCGCGAGATTCGTCGGGCTGAGCATCGCGTCCAGCCGCATCTCTTGGGCGAATCGACCGAGGTTGGAGAGGAGCGACCACGCCGCGAGCGCCGCGACCACCCACCACGCCCACGCTCCCCGCCACGTGAAGAACCACTGATACAAATGCCTCGTTCGATCCAGCCACCGATCGGGATTGACAAGCGGCACGCACGCGAAGAGTCCATTGCCGAACCGCTTCCGCACGCGCGACTGCCTCGCTCGCGTCTGCCGATGCTCGAGCATGTCAGACCACACCGGCACGTCGCCAATCAGAAGCCCGGAGGTGTCGAGCTGCGACAGCAGATCAATGCATTCCTTCTGTGTAGGGGCCTCATCGCCGAGTTGGACAGCGCACGCGTCCCACGCCTCGTCCACGGTCCGATGACCATCCAGCAGCCCGGCAAATCGATACGCCGACTCAGACAAACGGTGGTACGTTCCGCCCGCGGGCTCTTCCAGCACGTACGCAACCCCGCGCCCAAATCGCTGTCTGACAATGTGGACGTGCGGGCTCAATCGCGGGCGGCTGTCGCCCACGCGGTGCCAGATATCGCTGAAGGTTGGTGTAATCTCGCGTTGAAACATGCCGGTTCACCACCACAGCCGTAGTCGAATCTCGTCGAGTACCGGCCGTACCAATGCCGCGAGCCCGGTCGTATGGCCATCTTCGAGCCGAACACGCCCACGCATCCCAGGCCGTAACACCAGTTCTCGACCGACGACCTCGGCCTCCACCAGAAAGACGTTCGCGCCCTCGGTGGGCTCTGCCGATGGATTGATCCGAGAAACGCGTATTGGAACCCGATCGTTTGGCGAAGAGGTAGTGATTACCCAGCCCTCTTGCCCAACTTCAACGCGTCGAATGTCGCGTTCATCGATCTCGATCAGGACCATGCGCTCGGGGGTCACGATCTCGAAGAGAGCGGTGGTGGGCTCAACGCGGGCACCCACGAAGTCTTCCAGATCCCCGCGGCTCACCTGCCCCGTGATCGGCGAGCGAATCTCTGCTCTCGCGATGTATGTGTTCAGCAGCGCGATCTTCGCGTCGCTCTCCTCTACACCCTTCGCTGCACGCCTCCACGCACCGAGGTCGCCTGTCGCGTGTGAGTTGTCACGTTCAGTCTCGAGCGACGCTCTCCGTCCCAGTTCTTCTTCGAGCTGCAGCACGAACTCGCTTGTATCCATCCGACCCATGACAGCCCCGGCTTCGACGTAGTCACCCGGCCGCACGAGCGTCTCCACGAGATATCCCGTGAACGGTGGGGGAATCGTGCGCGCCGTAACAGCCCGAACCTCCGCGCTCGCGCTCACACGATCGGGGATTGGAATCGCCGCGAGCCCGATGAGTATCAAGAGCAGCAGGAGCCCGATCAGCTTGGCGCCGGTATGACGGGGCCCAGCAATGGCCGCACCAAGATCGAGCAGCCTGTCACGAGTGACCGCGAGTATGCCGCGATCCGCAAGCCGCCGTGTCCAAATGCATGGTCCGATGAACTCCGCAAGGAGCCGTAAGAGCGACACCCCGCCCGGCGGAAATGGATCCTCCGGAGATCGCTCCAGCGACACAACGCCGACAAGGTCACCCTCGATCCTGAGCGGCAGGCTCAGAATCGCCGATGGGCCCGCCTTCAACGACAATAGCTCATGCGAGCGAACCACTCGCCGAGTCGCCGGGTCTTGCTCTGCGCCGGACGGCTGCGGAAACGCGATCTCGGTGTCTTGCGCCGCGCACTCCTCCATCGCCGCCTCGATCGCGTCCACCGCCGGAGCTCGCCGGTCGACCGCGTCGACGCCGCTCATGCCGACCAAGCGAAGTGATTCGCCGGACACGAGTCCGATCGACACGCGCACGCATGAGAATCGACGCCTGAGTTCATGGCAAAGGATTGCACTGACCGCGCCAACAGTCCGTCCCTGAATGGCGGCGTCAAGCAACTCCAGCGTCTCGCGGAGTCTTGCTCGCCCCTCGGCTTCCTTGATCGCGCTTTCTTGCCAGAGATATGCTTCGAAGCTCGACGCAGAGAGCGACGCTCGAAGCGCCGCCTCCGAGGCGAGCCGCCGATCCCCGCCGGCGATCACAAGACCACACAGTCCCTCGACCGTTCCCGCAGCCACCAGCGGCACGATCGCCAGCAGATGGCCCGCCCCCGAGCCATACACGCCGTCCTCACCGTCGAGTCTCACCTGTTCGATACGAACGCTCGGCCGCCCGTCATCTCGCGGCGTTTGCAGGCTCTCGGCACTGCGCTCCATGGCTTGGACAACGGTGCCGACCCATGTCCGAGAGAGCTGTCTCATCGGATCCTGATGGATTGCGACCGGGCCGGCCTGTCGGGCTGGAGTCGGGTAGAGCCAGATCACGCCGGCGTCGGCATCCCCCAGGGCAACCTGCCGTTTCAGCAGCGACCCGAGAAACGACGCGAGCGGAGCCACACTCGACGCCTCTATGGGAGGGGTGTCGGCGCGGCTCCGCTCGTGCTCTCCGACCGGTGGTTCAGCGCCCATCGCGGGGTGCCTCCGATCGGCGTACGAATATCGGTGAGAGGACGTGACGGCTTACTGCGAGAGCTTCGGTCCATCGCCTTCGGGACGCCCCGGCTGGCCTGGCTGGCCGAGCTGAATCTGACCGTTGCGATCCTCGTACTGGCGAACCACCTGCCCGAGACTGATCGCAAGGCGCTTCGCGCCCGCCCAGTTCATGATCACGCGACTGCCGACATTGAACATGATCGCCTGCTGATTCTCGCCGGTCTGCATGGGGAGATTCATGCCGAAGTCCATGACGACTTCGTCCGCAGTCGTCGAGGTTCGGATGGTGTTGGCGTACGTCGTATTCATCTTGGACTCGTCGATTCGGAGCTGAATCTGACGCGACGGATCGTTCGTGCCTTCTGCCATGGTGTGGTCCTTTCATCAAAGTGTGTTCGGGTGTCTCGAGCGTGCCGGACAAGCCCGGTCGGGCCCGATGCAATTCAACAATCTGCGTTGTCCTCGGGGAACGGCCCTGGGCGATTCCCTCAAGATTGGGTGGAAGAGTAGACATCGTGCTCTCACGATCCAGCAGCAGCCCGGGGTGCCGGGTGGAACCAGATGTCGCTGTGAAGGCCGCTCGGAAGCCCCGAATCGTTCGAAACTTCAACCCGGACCTGAATCTGCCTGGCCCCCGCGTGTCCGGCCGGCGAGACGAAGATGATCTTGCCGTCCATGTCGATCGCGTCCTCCAGATCCTGCCATCGAATCGACGCCGCATCGCCAACTCTCAGCCGCATCGCATCCTTTGTCGGCACGTTAACCTCGAGCCACAGGGGGTTGGTTGAAATGACGGTGATCACCTTTGTCTGCTCGTCGGCCGCTTCTCCTTGCCGTTTGTGAACGTCGAGGATGGTGCCCGCGATGGGAGAGACAACCCTCATCTCATCCAAGCGCGCGAGTTCCCTCGCCAGCTCCACACCTGCCTCGCGAAGCATGATCTTCGCAGAGTCGAGCGATATCTCCGACTGCCCGAGCTTGAGCCTTGCGTCCCGCAGTTCGTTCTCGCTCGCGCCTCCCTGCTGGTTGGACTCCGATGTGAGCCGTACCTCTTCCGCCCAATGATCGCGCAACAACTGCGAGTTTCGAACACTCGAATCGTCTCCCGCGCTGAGCCTCGCCAGTTCAATCGTCTGACGCTGAACCGAGTCCTCAAGCGTCAGCAACTCGTCGCCCGGCTCAACCGTGTCACCCGGCGCGACATGAACTCGATCGACGCGTCCCCGGATGGCCACCGCCAGTTCGCGATAGTCCGAAGGTCGTGAGATTGCAGGAAAGGGCCCGAGTCCCGGCGGCACGGACGGCTGCCCAGATCCCGAGGCAAGGCACCCCGCCGCAACCAGTGCGGGCGGAATCCACGAACGCCACCGGCGCGCCGGTCGGCAAGTGCGTCTCATCCAGAGAATCTCCATCATGCCCCAAGGGGGTCCCGCCGGGCCCCAGCCTCGGCACGCGCCCACGTCCCACCGGCCATATCTTCGCACGCGAAGCCCCGGAGTTCCAGTCGCTCGACCATGAACCTCGCAGGATCCGAACAAAGCGTGAAGATCCGCGATGGTCCCATCGCACCAAGCAAACCGAAGGTAGCATCAGACGTCACTTCGGCGCGAGTCGCACACATGCCGAGAGAACCCGCCAGTCCACGTTCGTCAATCGGTGCCGCCTTCCCACTGGAAGTGGCGGGTGCCGCATTGGTCGAGCGCGAAGGACGGATCCTGATCCGCACCGCTCGGCGCACGAGCGAGGACAGCTCCAGTCCGAAGCGGGTCCACAAACTTCGCGTCGCGTGCCGCCAACTCGAGGTCGCTCTCGCCATTGCCGAACAGTGCTGCTCGGAACGCCAACGCGGGAGCCTCCTGAAGCTCGTCAACCACCTGCGCCAGACCGCCGGGCGAGTGCGTGCTTGGGATGTGCTCCTTGACCAAGCCCGGACCGGGTTCAAGGCCGGAGCCATCGAGAGCCGGCGGGAGTTCAAGGCGATCGCACGAGTGGCGTCCATTTCGCGGGCACGATCCTCGAAGCGATTGAGCGTCTCGCTCGAATCCTATCGTCTGAGCAAACTCGATCGAGCTATCGACCGACTTGTCGATGGAATGTCGCCACCTGCGTGTGGTCCACGCCTTCTCTCGGATGCGGCGATCGAACGGATCAGGTCCCAATCCGATGCCGTGAAGTCGCTCGTCGAACAGCCCGGCCATGATATCGAGACCGTCCACGAGTTGCGCATCGCGATGCGTCAGCTGAGATACATGCTGAGGATCGCCGGCTCATGCCTCCCCGCACATTTGTTGCAGCGTGTGCTCGATGGGCTGGCCGACGAGCAGCGGGCCTTTGGAGTTGTGGCCGATACCTCTTCGACACTCAGCCTGATCGAGCGGCATCACGCCCGGTTCGCGCGCCTTCCCAATGGCCTCTCCGACCGATTGGCGGAGTGGCTCGGTCGAGCTAGCGATGCGGGACGACGGAACATCCAGGAACGACTCGAGATCGGGGGGTTTTCCCGTCTCCTCGCCGAGTTGCAGGCATGGACGAACGAGGCAAGGACAGCGGAATGGGAGCCGGATGCCGATCCGATTGCCAACGCCGTCGCGCTCGCGCCCACGCGTGAAGATCGCTTTGCCGTCATCGATGTCGGAAGCAACAGCGTTCGCCTGCTCGTCGCGCAGTCGCGCGCCGACGTCGCGTACGAGATCCTCGACGACGAGAAAGAGAGCACGCGGCTCGGACAGGGGCTCGTCGCGACGGGTCTGCTCTCAGCCCAATCGATGCTCCGGACCGCGGAGGCCATCGCACGGATGCGAGGCATCGCACAGGGCTTCGGCGTCGCCCGACTCCGCGCCATCGGCACTTCCGCCGTTCGCGACGCCACCAACCAACGGGAGTTTCTCAATCTCGTCCGCGATCGCGCCGGAATCGCCCTTGATGTGCTCAGTGAAGAAGACGAGGCACGGAACGCCCACCGGAGCGTGGCCGCCGGGTTCGATATCGGCGAGACGCCGACTGCAGTGGTGGACATCGGGGGAGGTAGCACCGAGGTCGTGCTCTCAACAAAGGGCGCGATCGAGCAGTTGAGCTCCGTCCCAATCGGCGCCGTCCGACTCGCAGAGATGTTCCCACCCGGTGACGGTGATGGGGCAGTCAAACGCATGCGCCGCTACGTCCAGAAAGCGATGTCACAGTCGCTTCCCACGCCGCCCTTCGCCCCCGTGCTGGTCGTCGGCACGGGCGGCACGTTCACAGCGATCGCCGCACTTCTGGCGGCCAAGTCGCCGCCACGCGATGAAGCCGGCATCAGCCCAGAGATTCGAAGGTCTGAGGTGCGGCACCTCGTTGATCGCCTCGGCTCGATGACCCTCCGCGAACGGATGCGCACGCCTCGCCTGAACCCCGAGCGCGCGGACATCATCGTCGCGGGCACGGTCATCGCGGATGGCGTTCTCCGATTCCTCAACGTCAACCGCCTCCGCGTGTACGACAAGGGAATCCGCGATGGCATCATGCTCTCCATGATCGCCGAACGCGGAGCCGTACCTACGGCACCTTCCTCCTCGCGATCGATGGCAGCAGTCCGTCGATTTGCCGAGGCGTGTCGCTACGAGCGTGCGCACTCTGAGCACGTCGCGAAGCTCGCCATGCGGCTGTTCGATCAGCTTGTTCGAGACGAGATCCTGCCCCATCGCCTGGCGACCGCAGAGTGCCGCATGCTTCTCGAGGCCGCGGCCGTGCTCCACGATGTCGGCCATCTCGTGAATTACGCCAAGCACCACAAGCACAGCATGCGCCTCATTTCCAACAGCGACATCCGCGGCTTTACGCCGCGCCAGCTCTCGATCATCGCACAGATCGCGAGATACCACCGGCGTGCAGAACCGTCTCTCAGGCACGGACGATTCAAACGCCTCTCTCGTGACGATCGTGGAATCGTCGCCAAACTCGCAGCGATCCTGCGGGTCGCCGACGGCTTGGATCGCGCCCATACGCAGGCGGTCCACGACGCCACGCTCCGACTCGGCACCGACCATGAAGGCGTTCGAGAGTTGATCGTCGGCGCGTCATCCCACGAGCGGCCGACGACGGATCTCTGGGGTGCGGAGCAGAAAGCGGGCCTGCTCGAGAGCGAGTTCGGCGTGCGTGTTCGCTGTCAATGGGATCCGCCCATCACGACCTGCGCAGAGCAAACCGGCCTTGATCGGGAGCCGAAGTCGGCAAGCACAAATCACCGCGGGCCGGACTCGTTTGACTTCGACGGCGCCGCGCCGGATCGATCGACTCTTCCAGTTCGCTCGTAGAACCACACCAACCTTGCCCGCGTCTCCCTCGTGCGCCAGTGATCCGCGCCAAGTTGCTGCTCGAGCACACGGTCGCTCTCTTTGAACGCCGCCTCAGCTTCGTCGAGCGAACCGAGTCCCGCCAAAGACCACGCCAGCGCGCGGCGGTAGTCTGCAGTAATCCAGCTTCCCACCCCGAACGCGGTCTCTGCTCGGGTCAATGCACGCTCGGCGAATCTCGCCGCCTCCACATACGCCTCGGTCTCGCAAAGCGATGCCGCCAGGCAGTCCATGGCCATGAGCATCGTCGGGTCCTGTTCGAGCCCTCGCGATTCGAGTGTGTCGATGACACGCCGCAGTTCCGGCTGGCACACATCGTGCTTGCCCAGCCGACGCTGGACATCCGCCAACGCCTCCACGGTGAGCAGCGTGAGCGCATGATCAGCGCCGAGTTCGCGTTCTCTCGCTCTGAGCGTCGCTGCAAGCAGCGTCTCCGCCTCGCTCAACCTCCCCTGATCCGCGATGACGCGCCCCAGGTTGTGCTGCGTCGTGAGCACTTCCGGGTGATCGGCCTTTACGAGTGCATAGATCCGCCTCTTCTGCTCCAGGGTCTCGCGCAAGATGGACTCCGCTTCGTCCAATCGTCCCATGTCGCGAAAGACCAACGCCAGGTTGTTCTGTGTATCGAGTGTTTCCGGTGAATCCGGGCCGAGAACGGTCCGCCTCGCGTCCAGCACCCGCTTGTATTGCTCGGCCGCCTCCGCCAGTCGGCCGAGCCGACGAAGAATGGTCGCAAGGTTGTCCGCGGTGTGCAATGTGTCTGGATCCGCGGCACCGAGGTAGCGGGCCCGCAGTTCCAACGCCTCTCGCATCCGAACCTCAGACTCCGCCAGAAGCCCGCGATGGCGCATGGTGACTGCGATGTTGTGGAGCTGCCGGATTGCGTCCCGCGAGAAGGGATCCAACCGCGAGTAGGTTTCTCTCGCTCGAAGGAACTCCGCCTCGGCCAGCGAATACTCGCCCAGCCCGTAGTACGTGTTCCCGATAGTCTCCCAGAGCATCGCCTGGATCTCCGGTTGATCGGTCATGGTGTAACCGATGCGAGCCGACGCGTCGCGTAGCACGTCGGCGATTCGTACATCCTTTCCGCCTCGCCCGCTCGGATCTGCGGATGCCAGCATGCCCTGCAGGAAGTTGCTGACAGCCTGTGCCTTCGATTTTTCGTTCAACGCATTCGTGCGCTCCTCGATTGCCCGGGCACCCGCGGCTTCCGCCCGATGCTGCTCCTCGGTTGCCCGCGCCCGCTCACGATCCGCGACCACCGCCTGCCACGCGATGCCGACGACTCCCGACGCGAGCACCAACGCCGACAGCCCGGACGCCACAACCAACGCCTTGTGGCGCCTCGCAAATTTCGAGAGTTGGTATATCGCGCTCGGCGGACGAGCGTAGATCGGCTCATCGCGAAGGTATCGCCGAATGTCCTCGGCCAGATCGAGCGCCGATTGGTACCGCCTTCCTTTGTCGCGTTCCAGAGCCTTCGCGACGATCGTTTCGACATCGTGACTGACTTCTCCGGCATAGGTCGCCAGTCGATGCGGCTCGGTTTCGGTCACGATCCGGATCGCCTCGGTGACCGCCCGCGACTTGAGGTCGTGTGGCAGTCGCCCCGCCAGCAACTCAAAGAGCACCACGCCGAGCGAGTAGACATCAGACCTCGTGTCGAGCTCACCGGAGTCCCCCGCAAGCTGCTCGGGACTCATGTATGGAATCGTGCCCACAATCTGCCCGACATCCGTCTGCATCGTGACGACCTTCACATCGTGATTGGTCGCGCGCGCCACGCCGAAGTCGAGGATCTTGGGCTGCCCTCCCTCTTCCACCAGAATGTTTCCGGGTTTCAGATCGCGATGAATGATCCCGCGCAGATGCGCGTGCTGCACCGCCTCACATACCTTAATGAAAAGCTCCAGCCGCAGTCGCTCATCAAGACCGCGAGAAGCCGCGTACTCCGTCAGCGGCCTGCCCTTGATCAACTCCATCGCAAAGAACGGCTGCGCACGGCCCATGCTCTCCGACACACCGGCGTCGTAGATCTGAGCGATTCCCGGGTGCCTGAGCATGCCGAGAACGCTGACCTCGTGATGAAACCGCTTGAGCAACTGATCCCCGGCCGGACCCGGACGAATCACCTTGAGCGCAACAGTGCGGCGTGGCGAATCCTGCTCAGCGAGATAGACGTGCCCCATGCCCCCTTGGCCGAGCAAACCGAGCACACGATACCCGCCGATCGACCGCGGCGCCCCCTCCGGACGGTTATCGGTCCACATGGAGACCGAACCGCTCGCCGCACCGCCTTCGGGCGCAAGTGTCTCCATGAGATCGGGATTGGGCTTTTTCGGGTCCATTCCGATGGTCTCGTCAGCGCGACGAATACTCCGCCGGGCGTCCTGTCGAACGCACCTCAACAGGATAGTGAAGACACAGGGCGCGCGCCGGATCGACAAGTTCGTGTCTCATTCGGGACATCGGGCCGATCGTGCTTGGATCGAACCTGCGCTTCGCGTACGCTGAATACTCTCCGAGGAGAAACTGAGATGTCAACCAAGCGGACCACGCAGTTCCGATCCGTTGCCGTGTGGAGCATCATCGTCGTGGGTGCCGCTGCCGTCGCCGGACCGCTCAATCCACCTCCAGGGCCCGTCGCCTCGACGGGCAAGACATTGAGCCAGACCGAGCCTCGCGTGCTTATCGATTCGGTGCCGATCACCATATCCGTACCCGGGTCCTACTACCTCGGCGCTGACCTTGAGGGATCCGGCGGGATCACCATCACCACGAGCAATGTCACGATCGACCTTGCCGGATTCTCTCTTCGAGGCAAGCCGGGCTCGACGGGAGACGGAATCCGTTCCAACGGCCCCATCGAAAGCGTCACCATTTTCAACGGCACCATCAGCGATTGGCCCGGAGATGGCATCGACATCGGCTCGACCACCGGCGCATCTCTTGACTCGATCTCGTCCAACACCAACGGGGGGAGCGGATTCATCGTCGGCACGAACGCAACGGTCACGAATTGCACCGCCAGCGGAAATGGCGGCTCCGGCATCGGCGGCTCCGACAACGGCAAAGTCTCGGGAAGTAGCGCGATCGACAATGCCAACGATGGCTTCGCCCTCGGATCCGACAGCACGATCGACACCTCACTCGCGTCCGGAAACGGCAACGATGGCGTCGTCGTCGGCACAGGTGCCACCGTGACTTCCTGTACCGCCAATGACAACAAGCGCGGATTTGGTGTCGGAGACGCATCCCTGATCGTCAATTCCGTCGCCGCGCGGAACAGCGCCAACGGGTTCGAAACCGGAGTCGCCGCCGAGGTCCGCTCGTGCAATTCGACGGCGAACAAGGGGGTCGGATTCAGCATTGGTCGCAGTGCAAGCGTGATCGAATCCACCGCCGGATTCAACGATTCGCACGGATTCCTGCTGCAGCTCGGCTCGATCGCTAGAGGCAACTCGGCCAGAGAGAACAAGCAGACAGGCTTCCTGGTCCCGGGCGAGTCCAGTGGCGTCGTCATCGAGCGGAATCAGGCATTCGGCAACATCGGTCCCGGCATTGACATCCTCGGCGATCGGTGCCTCATCATCTCAAACGTTGCCTCCCAGAACAGCACCGACTTCGTGATCAAGGGAAGCAACGCATTCGGTGAGGTCATAAGTGTCGGAGGCGAGGGTCAGTTCAGCGTGCCCAACTCGTTCGCAAACCTGCGGTACTAACCATACTGCCGATGCCGGGATCCCGCTTGATGCGGTCCTCGCCGCTGCCGTAGTGGCCCCGCTCGGATTCGAACCGAGGACCAAGCGATTATGAGTCGCCTGCTCTTACCGCTGAGCTACAGGGCCCAAAGACGGCACCGCGGATCTCGCCCCGGTGCCGCATCGTTCACTTCAGGATAAGCATCTCGCGATAGGTCGGCAGGGGCCAAAGGTCCGCGCTCGTTCGACGCTCGAGTTCGTCCGCGAGCTCACGCACTGCCGCCATCACCGGCCGAACCTTGTTCTTGATGAACTGCGCGTGCTTCTCCGGCTCTTCGTGGTGTTCCTCGGCGAGCAACGACTCCAGAGAGATCGTGTGCGTCCGGAATCTGCCGATCAGATCGGTGTAGATCTCCAGCATCTCCCGGACGGTCGTCGAGGGCACATCCGCGGCATCGCTCGCACCCACAGACTCCGCGAACTCGGTCAGCTGACGGATCGCCGTCGGCAGGATCTGCGTCCGCGCAATCTGCGAGAGCGTTTCCGCCTCGATCGTCACCTGTTTCACGAACTTTTCGACAAAGATGTGGTGGCGGCTCTCCAATTCCGGCTTGCTCAGAATGCCGAACCGCTTCATCAGGTCCGCCGCCTTGCGAGATCGCAGCGCCGGCAACGCCTCAACCGTGTCGCGGAAGTTCGGCAGTCCCCGCTTCGCGGCCTCATCGTGCCACGCCTGCGAGTATCCGTCGCCGTTGAAGATCACCCGCTTATGCTCGCGAACCAGGCGCTGCAGCATGGCCCGCACCGCCTGCTGCAACTTGGCTTCAGTCGGCTTGGTGCCGACGGCCTTCTCTAGTTCGGTCGCGACAAAGTCGAGCGAGTCCGCGACGATCGCATTGAGCACCGTGATCGGCCAGGCGATCGAGGCCGAAGAACCCACAGCGCGGAACTCGAACTTATTGCCTGTGAACGCAAAGGGAGAGGTGCGGTTCCGATCCCCGGAATGGCGGGGAATCTGCGGGAGCGTCGTTGCTCCCAGGTCGATCGTGCCTCCCTTGATCGTTTTCTTCGTCTTTCCCGACTCGATCTGCTCGATAATGTCCATGAGCATGTCGCCAAGGAAGATCGAGATAATGGCCGGCGGCGCCTCGTTTGCGCCAAGTCGATGATCGTTGTTTGCTGAGGCGATCGATGCACGAAGCATGTCGGCGTGCAAATCGACGGCACGGATCATCGCGCACAGGAACACCAGGAACTGCATGTTGGAGTGCGTCTCGTCCCGCGGATCGAGCAAGTTGACGCCCGTATCCGTTGCCAGCGACCAGTTCACATGCTTGCCCGAACCATTGACGCCCGCAAATGGCTTCTCGTGCAGGATGCACTGCAGGCCGTGCCGAGGCGCGACGCGGCGTAGCGTCTCCATCACCAGCATCTGATGGTCGCACGCGATGTTCGCGGTCTCAAACGTGCAGGCAACCTCGAACTGCCCCGGTGCGACCTCGTTGTGGCGCGTCTTCACAGGCACGCCCACACGCACCAGCTCCCGCTCAACCTCCGCCATGTACGCGAGCGCACGAGGCGGAATCGAACCGAAGTAGTGATCCTCGAGCTGCTGCCCCTTCGGCGGCCTTGCACCCGTCAGCGTCCGATCGCACGAGAGCAGATCCGATCGACGGAACACGCACTCACGATCGATGAGGAAATACTCCTGCTCTGCGCCGATCGTCGGGGTGATGCTCGTCACCCCGTCGGCGGTCCCGAAGACCCGGAGCACCCGCATCGCCTGTGCGGAGACCGCCTGCATCGATCGCAGCAGCGGCGTCTTCTTGTCCAATGCCTCGCCATTCCACGAGACAAACGCCGTCGGGATCACCAGCGTGACTGTGCCCGTCGATCGAACCAGGAACACCGGACTCGTGCAGTCCCACGCCGTATACCCGCGTGCCTCAAATGTTGTGCGCAAGCCGCCCGATGGAAAGCTCGAAGCGTCGGGCTCTCCCTGCACCAGCATGGAACCCGTGAACTCGCTCATCGCGCCGCCTCGCCCGTCGGGCGAGAGGAATGCATCGTGCTTCTCCGCCGTCTGACCCGTGAGCGGCTGGAACCAGTGCGTGTAGTGCGTCGCGCCGTTCTCGATCGCCCAGTCACGCATCGCGGCCGCAACGACATCGGCGAGTTTCGCGTCTAATCGCTCGCCGTGCGTGATCGTCCGCTGGATCCGTCTGAAGACCTCCTTCGGCAATCGCTGCTGCATCACCCGCTCGGTGAATACATCGCAGGCAAACAACGACTCGACCGACCTCGCCGATCCATCGCCCTGGGCGTGGCCGTTTGAGGCGAATGCGGTCCCGTGACGTCCATGCGAGTGCACGCTGCGATCCATACTGGCGCCTCCATCCGTGGATTCGCTCACTCCGAGTGTCAAGAGGCGTATCCCGCGGCTGCTGACCGCTCCAAGCGATCGAACTCAGCCCGCCCCGATTCGGAACGAAACGCCACGATCTGTCGCCAATGCTAGCAATCGCTTGCCCCCCTGGGAGCCCAAGCCCAAGAATAACACGCATATATATGCGAATAAGGTGAATATACATGCTATGCATGCGATCTTACGGCAGGCCTGCGGCCAACTCGGCAACGATTCGCTCCGCTGCCGCGCCCGGCGACTCGCCCGCGCCGGTCGCTTCCGAGAGTTGCCGTACCAGCGCACTGCCGACAATCACACCATCGGCATGCATCGCAACCTCATGGACCTGCTGCGCCGTGCCGACGCCAAAGCCGCACACCACGGGCACCGATGTCGCCCGACGAACCGCCTGCACCAAGCCCGCTACATCCGCCGCATCCGCTCGTTCTCCAGTGATGCCTGCTCTCGCCAGCACATAGACAAAGCCCTTTGACGCGTTCGCGATCGCTGCGAGTCGCTCCGGCCGCGTGGTCGGCGCTACCAATAGCGACAACGCCGCTCCCTCACTTCTACATGCCTCGATCAGGGGGCCCGCCTCTTCCAGCGGTGCATCGGGAAAGATGAAACCGTCAAATCCCGCCGCGACTGCCTCACGCACGAAGTCTGCAGATCCGCCCATACGTCGCACGATCGATACGCTGACCATCGCAACCAGCGCGCACGCTAGCGAGCCGCGAATCTCACGTACCTGCTCGAAAGCGATCGCCGGTGTCATCCCTTGCCGGAGCGCATTGTGCATCGCAGCGGCAATGACCGGGCCATCCGCGATCGGATCCGAGAACGGGATCCCGACCTCGATGATCGAGGCGCCCCCTCGCTCGCAGCCGCTCAGCACATCCGGCAACGAATCACGGCCTGGATGGCCCGCGCAGACAAACGGCATCAGTGCCCTGCGTCCTGATGCGCGAAGCGACTCAAACACATGGTCAATGCGGTTCATGGTGCAGGAGCGTAGTTCGGGAGTTGCTTGGGGGCCAATGACGATTCGGGCTCTCCGAGCCCGGAGATCCTTCTTGCAGATTCGGCTTCACTCTGCTAAGTATGAAACCCTTACAGGGTCAGGTTTGCGGAGATGGCTGATCGGAGGGCTTCTTCGACGCAAACTGGCCGTTCCAAAGAAGGGGACATCAAATGAACTTGCGAAGACTGAGTCTCTGCGGTGTCGCTGCGCTCATGTGCGGCACGGCTCATAGTGCCGTGCACGGCCCGACCCCCGCCGATGGGCCGATCGTCGAGCAGCTCGCGAATGGCGCGTTCGATATGGGAAGCATCTTTGTGCGATGGGCGCCCGATATCGATCCCTCGCTCTGCGAGCTCGCCGCTTCGCTGGCAAATGCCAGCGTGGTTGCGACCGATGGAGACGTGTGGCAGCTCGCCTCGACAGACTCGCATCGCGCGATCGACGTGCTCCTGAATCTTGGCCCCGCAGTGGTTGATACCGCCGAGACCGCGGCCGAATTCATCCGCGCCGAGCTGGGCCTCAGCGGATTCCAGATAGTTGAAATGGACGAGAACGCTGTCCCGCACAGACTTGTTCAGATCCCCATCACGCTCGATGGCCACCTAGAGCTCATGGTGCTCGAACGCCGCAGCGTTCGCGCCGCTGGCTTCAAGGTGCTTGTCGATACCGGCGACGGCCTGCTCACCGAGGCGCCGCTCCCGCCAATCATGACCTATGTCGGCTCGCTGGATGGGGTCGAGAACTCGATCGTCGCGGCTTCGCTTCACAACGGCGTGACCGCTCACATTCGTATCGACGGAGACATACCAAGAGAGTTCACGGTCCAGCCGCTCTCCGACATCTTCCGTGGCGCGCCCGAGGCCACACACGTGCTCTATGCGGCGTCAGAGGCCGTGGACCAGGGTCGCCAGTGTGGCGGCGCACTTCTCCACGCTGAGATGGGTCCCGCGATCGAAGCGATGGAAGCGCCCAGCGGCACACGAGTCCGCAAGGAGTGCCAGATCGCATTCGATGCCGACTTCGAGTTCTACCAGAAGAACGGAAGCTCCGTCGCCAATACGACGGCGGACATCGAGAGCGTGCTCAACGGCGTCCGAACCACATATGAGCGTGACTGCGACGTCACCTTCTCCATCACCACGATCATCGTTCGGTCCAACTCGAGCGATCCCTATACCTCGACCGATCCGGGGACGCTTCTCAACGAGTTCCGCAACCATTGGCAGAGCAGCCAGGGCGGCATCGTGCGTGACATCGCCCACCTGATGACCGGAAAGAACGTGGACGGCGGCACGATCGGAATCGCGTGGGTCGGTGCGGTCTGCACCAGCAACGGCTACGGCCTTTCCGAGTCTCGATACACCACCAATTCGAACCATCGCCTCGCGCTCACCGCCCATGAGGTCGGGCACAACTTCAATGCGGGACACTGCGATGGCAACGGCGACTGCCACATCATGTGCAGCGCCATCAACGCCTGCAACGGTGTCGGAAGCCCCCCGTTCTTTGGCAATGCATCAAAGAACACGATCAACACTTACGCCCAGGGGCGAGGCTGCCTCTCCACAGTCGGCAACACCGCGCCAACGCTCTTCGTGATTTCCCCTTCGAACGGCGAAACCTATAGCGAAGGCGACGCCGTGCAGTGCATCGGCGCCGCTTCAGACGACCAGGACGACACCACGACGCTTTCTGCGGGTATCACCTGGACTTCCAACATCCAGGGACTCCTCGGCACGGGTCCCGGCGTCACACGAAATGATCTGATCATCGGCAACCACACCATCACCGCCAGCGTGACAGACTCAGGCGGCCTGACAGACACGGAGGTCCGCACCATCAGCGTGATCGGTGCCGTAACGATCCCATCCAAGCCCTCAGGTCAGGTTGCGGACGAGACATCCTCCGGCTCCGCGCTCTTGAGCTGGGTCGATACTTCGAACAACGAGACGAGCTTCTCCGTGCAGCGTCAGCAGCGAGTCGGCACCGCGTGGACCGGCACCTCGACTACGCACGGGATCGCCGCAAACTCCACGTCGTACTCCAACTCGCCCGGCGAGGGCGTCTGGCGCTACCGGGTCCGCGCCAACAATAGCGCGGGCTCCTCTCCATACACTTCGTTTGCGAACGCGAAGCCGCTTGCGCCGATCGTTGGCACCGCGACCCAGTCTTCCGGCGTTGTGACCTTCACATGGACCGATCCATCGCTCTTTGAAGAGAACTTCAACGTCCAGCGGCAGCAGCGTGTCGGTACCACATGGACCAACACGATCACACTGACGCTCGGCGCGAACGATACGGCCTACGTCGAGTCGCCCGGATCCGGTCAGTGGCGGTACCGCGTGCGGTCCAAGGTTCCCGGCAAGAACTCGGCGTACACCGCCTGGAAGAACGTGACGGTGCCATAAGCCACGTCAGATCAGAGTTCACAAGCACCGAATGGGGGTGGCGAGAGCCGCCCCCATTTCTTGGCAACACAACGCGGAGCCGATTCCAAGTCCAATCGAGAGGTGCCGACTAGCCAAGCACGTCAGGCAGGTCCTCCATCCCCTCGGTCAGCACGCGCGGCCCGTCTTCCGTGATCAGCACATCGTGCTCATAGTGAACGCTCATCGAGCCGTCCTGCGTGTAGACCGGCCACGCATTTTTGTGCTGGAACACCGACGCCGTTCCCATGGCGATCATCGGCTCGACCGCGATCAGCGTCCCAGGGCGGCACGGTGTTCTCGCGTCCTCCCACACCTCCGGAAACTCCACCATCACGTTCGACACATATGGCGGACCATGCAGTTTCCGCCCGTATCCGTGTCCCCCGAGTCCGCGAACAAGGAAGAACCCACTCTCCCCCTCGACGTACCCCTGCACCGCCCGCGCCCAGTGCTCGAACGTGTTCCCGGGCCGAAGCTCCGAGATGCCCCGCTTCAGCGACGCCTTCCCGCATTCCATGAGTCGCCTGACTTCGGGCTTTGGTTCGCCGAACGAGTACGTCCACGCCGCGTCGCCGATCCAGCCGTTGTGGACGACTCCGATGTCCAACTTCAACACGTCCCCCTCTTGCATGGGGCGTTCGAGATAGCCGGCGGTTCCATGCACCACGCATTCGTTCACGCTGAGGCACGCGTGCGACGGGAAGGGCGGCGTGCGTCCAGCACGATAGTGCAAGAACGCAGAGCGGCACCGCAGCGACTCGAGCACTCTCGCCACTTCCGCATCGATCCTCGCGAGCGTCACGCCCGTCTTCATCCACACGGAAAGCTGCCGGTGCGTCTCCACCACGCACTGCGCCGCGGCAAACGCCGCATCGATCTCGACCGGACGAAGTGGGGGGGGGAGGCTCATCGTTCGGCATCGTAGCGATCGCGGCGCGAGCGTCCCACTCAACCGCCGTGAACGACATCCCCGCCGATGATCGTCATATCGACAGGATTCCCGCCAACTTCATGGGCGAGCATCCGCTCGTCCCGATGCCTCAGCAGCACCAAGTCCGCCCGTGCCCCCGGTTCGATCGTTCCCCGGTCATCCAAGCCAAGCAGACACGCTGGATTCACCGTTGCCGCGCAAATCGCCTCCGCCGGGGACAGGCCGAGGTGCCGTACCGCAAGCGCAATCGCCAGCGGCATCGACGAACTCGGAGCCGAGCCCGGGTTGCAATTGGTCGCAATGCACGCCGCACCACCGAGGTCGACGAATGCTCTGCCCGGCGCGTACCGACCGTCCACGTGAAACCCGCAGACCGGGAGCATGACGCCGTACGAGTCGGAACCCGCCAACACACCGAGCTCTCGCTCCATCGACGCTTCGAGATGGTCAACACTCACCGCGCCCAAATCCACTGCCTTGCTCGTCATTCCAAGCGAGTTGAACTGGTCTGCATGCACGCGGACGGGATGCCCCATCGACCGGGCCTGCTCGAAGAGGCGCGTCGTCTCATCAACGCTCCACGCCCCCTTCTCGCAGTACGCGTCGACGGTGATCTCCGGGAACGCGTTGTGGATCGCCGGAAGCGTCTCGTAGATTGTCCGCTCCACAAAGTTCGGCACATCGGCATCGATCGCGTGTCCCAGCAACGCGGTCGCGACCACTGTTCCGCTCCATGACTCGCCCACCGACGCGATCGCCCGGAGCATCTTCAGTTCATGCTCGGTTGAAAGCCCATACCCGCTCTTTACCTCGGCACTCGTTGTACCCTCGCGGGCCATCGTGGTGAGCCGCTCGCCAACAGAGACCGCAAGATCCCTTTCCGATGCCCGCCGCACGGCGCGAACAGTGGACATGATTCCCCCGCCCGATGCAAGAATCGAGAGGTAGGTCGCCCCCGCTCGCTTGCGATCCCACTCATCGAGTCGATCGCCCGCCCAGCACGCGTGCGTGTGGCAATCGACGAAGCCCGGCATCAGCACGCGGCTGGCACCATCGATCACCCGAGCTCCCGCCGGCGCCTTCAGACCACCCCCGATCCCGGCAATCAACCCCTTCTCGACGAGCACATCAGCACCGTTGTGCGCCGCCAGATCACCAAGCGCTGCACCCCTTCTCGGACGTGCTCCCCGAGACATCGTGAGCACACGCACATTGCGAATAAGCAGAGTCAACGTCTCGCCTCCGTGCTCGCGCCGATATGGCCCAGGATGTCCTCGGCCCGGTCCCAACGTGCCGACAGTCCACGCAGGAACGACAGGAACAGATGAGCAGCGAGCCGCGCCGTACGCCCATCCGCATCATGCCGAGGATTCAGCTCCATGATGTCAAAGCACCGGATGCGAGGCGACCTCCCAAGCATGCCGACCAGACGTTCAACCTCACGCGGCGTCAGCCCCGCAGGATTCGCGGCGCTCACGCCCGGCGCGAACGCTCCATCGAGCACATCCAGATCGAGCGAAGCAAAGGCATCGAGCGACTCACTCCTCACCGACGCCTCGAACTCAGCGCCGCCCATCGAACGCCCGTGATGCTCAACAAAGTACGCGACGTGTTCTGCGGCGTTGGCCATTGCGTTCATGCCAACCAGTCGCAGTGCCTGCACCCCGCACGACTCGATCAGACTCCGAAACGGCATCCCCGACCCAGTACTCTCCCGCACATCGAGATGCGCGTCCAGGTAGTAACCGACCATGCCTGGGTGCCGTAGCGCAACCGGCCTCACAAACGCAAACGTCAGATCGTGCCCGCCGCCGATACCAATGGGAAAGAGCCCGAGATCGAGTGCCGCCGCAACCGCAAGCGTGACCCGACCATGCGTCTCTGCGAGCGCTTCCTCTGTTTCTCCCTCAGCCGGCATCACATCGCCAGCGTCGAAGACGCCGGGCCACCGCCACCCGGAAGGCGAAGCCACGCCATATCTCGCGATCGCACTCCGAAATGCTGTCGGCCCCTCCGCGGCGCCGGAACGCCCATGGTTCATGCGAACGCCAAGATCGTCCGGCAAGCCGATCAGCGCGACACGGCAGTTCTCAGGCGTCCGCGAGATTCCCCCAGCGAAGCGACCCGACCCGATGTCGCCGGGCCATACGGGCGCCGAGCAGTGGGGGAGTTGGTGCGATGCATTACTCATGGGGAACCAGCATACCCCAACGCCCGTCATGATTCAGCGAGAGCCTGGACATCCACGATTCACCAGTTCTTTGCCGGAATGCGCACGCCACGCTCATCCGCGCATCGTTGCGCCTCGGGATACCCCGCGTCCGCATGCCGAAAGACACCCATCGCCGGATCGTTCGTCAGCACGCGTTCGACTCGTGCCGCCGCCTCGGATGTCCCATCGGCGACCACTACTTGCCCCGCGTGCTGGCTGAACCCGATCCCGACGCCGCCACCATGATGGAACGAAACCCATGATGCCCCCGATGCCACATTGACCATGGCATTCAGAAGGGCCCAATCGCTCACAGCGTCGGTCCCGTCCTTCATCGCTTCCGTCTCGCGGTTCGGACTTGCCACCGAGCCGCAATCGAGATGATCACGCCCAATGACAATGGGGGCCTTCACCCTTCCAGTGCGCACCAGTTCGTTGAAGAGCAATCCCGCCTTGTGCCGCTCGCCATATCCAAGCCAGCAGATCCGCGCCGGCAGCCCCTGAAACGCAACACGGTCCTTGGCGAGTGTCAGCCAGCGGTGGAGTCCCTCGTCCTTCGGGAAGAGCTTCATCAGCTCACTGTCCGTCGTGTAGATGTCCTCAGGATCGCCCGAAAGCGCGACCCACCTGAACGGTCCTCGCCCCACACAGAACTGCGGCCGGATATACGCCGGAACGAACCCCGGGAACTCGAACGCCTCCTTGAATCCCGCATCGAATGCTCGCTGCCTGATGTTGTTCCCGTAGTCGAAGGTCCTCGCACCACTCCGCTGCAGCGAAACCATTGCCCTTACGTGACGCTCAATCGATGCAACGCTCAGCTCCGCGTACTGCTTCGGGTCCCGCTTTCCAAGCGACCCTGCTTCTTCGAAGTTCATCCCGGCGGGAACGTAGCTCTGTACGTCGTGCGCGCTCGTCTGATCGGTCAACGCATCCGGCGTGATCCCGCGATCGATCATTCGCTCGAGCAGTTCGACCGCATTGCACGCGACACCGACGCTGATGGCCTTCTTCTGCTTGGCGAGCGCCGCCGCCCGATCGATCGCCGCATCTACACCAGCCACGACCTCATCCAGATACCGGTCCTTGACGCGACGGTCCAGACGCGTGCGATCGACATCCGCGATCAGGCACGTACCGCCATTCATGGTCACCGAGAGCGGTTGCGCGCCACCCATGCCGCCGCAACCCGCCGTGACGCACAATCGCCCCGCGAGCGTCCCTCCAAAGTGCTGCCGCGCACACTCCGCGAACGTCTCGTATGTCCCCTGTAGGATGCCCTGCGTGCCGATGTAGATCCACGATCCCGCGGTCATTTGGCCGTACATCATCAGGCCTTTGGACGCGAGATCGTCGAAATGCTCCTGTGTCGCCCAGTGGGGGACAAGATTCGAGTTCGCGATCAGCACGCGAGGAGAATCTCTGTGCGTACGCACCACGCCCACGGGCTTGCCAGACTGCACCAACAGCGTCTCGTCCTCCGCGAGCGACCTCAGCGTCTCAACAATCGCATCGAACGCCGGCCACGACCGCGCCGCCTGCCCGCGCCCCCCGTACACAACCAGCGTGTCGGGATGCTCCGCAACCTCAGGATCAAGGTTGTTCATCAGCATCCGCATCGCAGCCTCGGCCTGCCACGTCTTGCACGACATCTGCGTTCCACGCGGCGCACGCACCAGCCGCGCACCAGGTGATCTCTCCCCGCCCGAAACGTTGCAGCTCATCACCGTGGTCATCGCTCGCTCCAATCCATTTCGACTGTGCCGACCAACTCAATCGCCTCTGGCCGCGCGTCCGACCGCTCCGGAACGGATCAAGCTGACGACCGCCTCAATATCCGGAGCCGGAGGCCGATCCGCCTCGAGCACGGGCACAACTCTCCGGACCGCGTCATGCACACGCTCAACGCCCGCTCCAGACCTCAACGGCCTGTGCGCCTCGAGCCCCTGTGCAGCACAGATCAACTCGATAGCGACCACATGCATCGCCAGATCGGCCGCACGCCTTGCTTTCGCGCCGGCCCTGGGCCCAAACGAGTTGTAGTCCTCGATTCCTGCACTCGTCCCGATGTTCGCCACGCTGGCGGGCATCGCCAGGCCGATGATCTCGTTGCAGAGCGCGGCCGCCGTGTATTGGGCGATCATCAGCCCGGAATTCAACCCCGGCGAGGGGCTCAAGTACGGTCTGAGATGGCTCTCCGCATCGAAGGCCGACAGCATCCAGAACGTCCGACGCTCGCAGATCCCCGCGATGTGCGAGATCCCGATCGTCGCCACATCGAGTGGCACGGCCATCGCCATCCCGTGAAAGTTCCCCGCCGAAATCACGTCCCCATCACCGGCCCGTGCTCCCGCAAAGACCAGCGGATTATCTGTCACAGCGCCGAGCTCTCGCTCCACGCAACCTCTCACATACCCGAATGAGTCCGAAGCTGCACCGATCACCTGCGCCATGCACCGCAGCGAGTAGGGGTCCTGTACGCGTGGATCATTCTCCGCGTGCGAGGGCAATATCTGGCTTCCCGCCAGCAGCGCCTTCACCTTCGCTGCCACCTCGATCTGGCCCGGCTGGCATCGGACCTCATGCACCCGTGCATCCAGAAACTCATCCGTTCCGCGGCACGCGTCGATCGACATCGCCGCCGCACACACCGCCGCCTCGAAGAGCATCTCCAACTCTTCGGACAGCAGCGTGCCCTGCGCCGCCATCAGGTGCGTGCCATTGATGAGCGCGAGTCCCTCCTTCGCCTCAAGCACCACCGGCTTGATATCAGCCGCCCGCATGGCAGCGGCAGCGGCACATCGCATCCCATCCGCCTCAACCAGCCCCTCGCCGATCAGCGCCAATGCGACGTGCGCGAGCGGTGCCAGGTCTCCCGACGCTCCGACAGAACCGAGCGACGGTACCACGGGCGTGATCCCAGCATTCAGCATCGCTGCGATCGTCTGCGCTACCAACGGCCGCACGCCGGATCGTCCCCTCGACAGTGATCCCGCCAGAATCGCCATCATCGCCCGCACCACGTCATTCGAGAGCGGCTCACCCACGCCGGCCGCGTGCGACCTCACCAGGTTCCGCTGAAGACTCCTGAGATCCTCAGGCGAAACGCGCTGCTTCGAGAGCGACCCGAATCCCGTGTTGATTCCGTAGTGCGGCTCTTTCGAGTCGCGGATCGCCTCGATCACCGAACGCGACGCCTCCATCGCCCGCATTGCATCCGGACCGATCTCGACTCGTGCCGTCGCTCGCGCGATCGACACAACCTCTCGAATAGTCAGCGCTCGCAATCCAAGAACAACGCTCGGACCGGAAGCGGAGGAGTCAGACATGCTCGTATCGTCCGCATCCCCGGGGCCGATGGCAAGAAGCCAGTCCCGCTTCCCAAGGCTCAGCCTTCCGGCACAAGTCGCTTGCCAGTCTTATACATCAGGTGAAACACCACGTTCACCATCAGAACCCCGACCACTGCCCCGCCCATCAGCCACAGCGGCGGCCGTTCCTGCACGAGCGTCCACACGAACTGCCCGATACACAGCAACGAAACAAACACGAGCGTGAAGCCGCGTGGGATGATCCGCATCATCAGCACACCGAATGGCGCTCCGATCGCCACGATCGGTGCCGCCGCCGCCCAGTTGTACAACACCTCCAGGCTGAGCCGCCCGAGAAGTGAACTCGTCACGACACCCACCAGCGACCCGAACGCCATGATAATGACACTGCTCCCGATCGCGACGCGCAGCTCACAGCGGTAGAGCAGAACCATGCAGGTATAGAGCACCATGTCGATGCCCACGCCCGTCACTCCGGTCGAGACGCCGCCGAGCACTCCCACGGTGACGCCGATCGCTACATCCAGACCGACACCCCGTCGGGCTGCGTGATGCGCCCTGACAAAGTCCTTGACCTTCACCAGCGTCATCACGCCAAACGCGGCCCAGATGCACGCAAAGAGCAACTTGATGAGCAAATCCTGCACGTGAGGTGTGATATACACCAGCGTCAAAGGGATAAACACCGCCGATGTCGCCATCGTTACCAGGACGAGTCGCCAGGCGACAGGTGCCCTCGAACTCAACAAGAAGACCGTCGCCGAGGACATTCCGATCGACTGCACGCAGAAGCTGAACGACCGTCCAAGAGATGCCGGCTCATTGAACAGCAAGACCAGAATCGGGAATCCCACCGTGCCGCCGCCCATCGGAGTCGAGCCCGCAACGTACGAGCCCGCCGCCATTGCGGCTGCGATCGGCCAGTGTGAAGCGACCTGCCCCCAGATCCCGCAGACGGTGACGAGCGCGAACCAGGCGCAATAGAACCAGAGCAGCCACCACCAGAACGGTTGGAGGCGGGAGAGAGCAACACGCAAACGACGATCTGCTGGGCCCACGATCGCAAGAGACTACACGGAAGTTCGGCAGTTGCAAGGCCAGAGCAGGCCGCAACAGGCAGTAAACGGGATCAATATTTGCAACGTCCTATAATACATGTTATGTAAAATACGAGTGTCTGCAGACCGCTCAGGACAACTTCCCAGCCGCCTCGAGGTACATCGCCTCGAATCGTCCCGCGATCCGCTTCTGCTCGAGATTCTCAAATACCCACGCACGCCCCTTGGCGCCCCGTTCCGGCAGAAGCTCTCGTAGTGCAGTCAGGTCTGCGATCGCATTGGCGATCTCTTCAGCGTCCTGCTCAACCACCACTCCACCCGCCGTCTCTAGCTCGGGCCATGTGTCGACTCCCTTCGTGGTCAACAGAGGCGTTCCCGACGCCATCGCCTCATAGAGCACGAAGCCGAAGTTCTCCTGGCTCGTCGGCAGCACAAACAAGTCAGCTGCCTGATACAGCGAGACCTTCAGGTCACCCACGACCATTCCGACGAACGCGACTCGTTCCGCCAGACCGAATTGCTCAACCTGCGAGCGCAGTGCCCTTTCATATTCCTCGTCGCCGCCGCCCGCGATCAGCAGCCGATGAGGCAGCCCTCGCTTCTGCAGCATCGCCACGGCGCGGATCAGGTGCTCCACACCCTTCTTGTAGTGCAGTCTCGAAAGGAAGAGCAGCACCGGCTCGCCCGAGTCAAAATGTGGGAACTGTGCACGTGCCGCCTCTGGGCCCGGCAACGCCTCAAATGGGGCCAGATTCAGCAGGTTTGGAATCACCACGCCTCTCGAGCCGGGGAACCACTTCTTTGACTGCCGCAACTCCCCTTCCGCGGTGCAGTGAACCGCGGCGGCGTGGTTCAGCATCCACGACCCACCCGCCGCTCTCAGGTACAGCACTTTCTTCAACCGTCGCTGCTCCATGCACCAGTCATCCAGCGTGCCGCGTGAGGAGATCACATACGGCTTGCCCGCCTTGTGCGTCTCCTTCGCGACCTGGGTCATGAACGGAGTCCACACGCCATGGAGATGAACAACATCGGCACCGCGGATTTCGGCGCGCAGCCGTTCCAGCGCCTCGCCCTTGAATCGCGTCGCCCTCATACTCGGACGACCGAGGGCGATCGAGCGTGGATTGCTTTCCGGCTGCTTCCATGAGTCCGGCGCGTCCGGATCCGCCGGAGACACCACGTGAACCGTGTGGCCCAGGCCAGCGATCGCCGCAGAGAGATCCAAGACCGCGCGGACCGGCCCGCCCAGTCGAAAGTCCAGTCCGCTAATCGAGTGCAGGATTCGCACAGAACCGCCTTTCAGTCACGCGCATCGCTACCTGGCATTATCGGAGCTTCACACCATCTGCCGCACAAACCGGCGTCTGAACTCACGCTCCGACAGCGTCCCTCATCGATCAGTGGCATTCCGATGTTGAACGCCGATGCTCCAATGCCAATTTCAGAGCTCGAGCCCCATCCACACGGTCCCCGGCATCGGATCATCGTTATACGCCGGAATCCTTTCGAACCCAAGCCGCTCGTACAGCCCGAGTGCCGCATGCAGTTCGACGTCGGTATCCAGCTTCATCCGGGCGTACCCCTCTGCCCGTGCCTCTGCGATCAGGCGTTCGCAGAGCAACCGACCGACCCCGAGTCCTCGAGCCGCCGTTCGTACGTAGAGCCGCTTCATCTCGCACGATCGACCGGAGTCGTTCGGAACCGCCGCGAGCGCCCGCATCGCGACACATCCAATCGGCGCATCGCCGATGTACGCCAGAAGGATGCGACCGTTCGGCCTCGCATACTTTCCGGGCAGCGTTGCCAGCTCTTCCTCAAAGCCCTGGTAGACAAGATCGTGCGGCAGCACTGCCGAGTACTCGCGAAAGAGCGCGGCCGCAGTCTTCCACGCCGGCTCAGCCGCCGCCTCCACGATCCGAACCGTCCTGTCGCTCGCCACACCCAACCGCCGCTCCTACCCATTCAGCGAGGCGATGCACCGCTCGAACACGCCGTCGAACGCGACGATCTCGCCCTTTCCCTGTGTGTCCCTGCGGAGCTTGAACTCAACACCCCCCTGCTCCAACGCCTTGTCGCCGATCGTCAGACGCACTGGGATTCCCACGATGTCCGCATCCTTGAACTTCACGCCCGGCCGCTCGTCGCGATCGTCGATCAGGACATCCGCGCCGGCGTCATTCAGACGCTTCGCGAGGTCTTTCGCCACGTCCTGCTGCTTGGGGTCGTCAGGCTTCATCAGCGTGATCAGCACGTGATAGGGAGCGATCGCTGCGGGCCAGATGATGCCGTTTGAATCGTGGCTCATCTCGACGCACGCCGCCATCGTGCGGCTCACGCCGATCCCGTAGCATCCCATGGTGACCGACCGCTTCTGCTGCTTGTCATCTAGCACGCTGAGACCCATTGCGTCGGAGTACTTGGTGCCGAGCTTGAAGATGTGCCCGACCTCGATGCCCCGCGCCGCCACGAGCTGCGCTCCGGCAGCACGCGGGCTTGGATCCCCCGCCATTGCGTTGCGAATGTCCGCGACCTTTACATAACTCAGATCGTCCAGTTTCTCGCCAACTTCACGTCGCCAGTTGAAGTGCTTCACATGGTGGTCGGGCTTGTCCGCCCCCGTCGCCCAGAACCCGCCCAGGCTCGCGTCGTTGTCAATGAGCAGCAGCGTCCCCGGCACAGTATTCACCGTGCGGGGTGAGACGTATCCAATCGCAAAGCCCGCGGCTCTCGCTGCCTTCTCATCTCCGAGCGCCACCTGCCAGCCGCTCGCTTGCTTCACCTTGCCCTCGTTCACATCGTGGTCGCCCTTCACCGTCGCGATGATCCACGTCGGCTGCCCCCCACCATTCCCCCCCACCATCATCTGTGTGGTGCCCGCCGCTGGTCCGGTTACCTGGAAGACAATCGTCTTCAGCATCCGGTCGGGCTTCACCTTCATGAACTTGCCGACCTCATCGATCCCCGGCAGATTCGGCGTGTGAACCTCCGTCAACTCGCCCGTCGCCGGTTCTTGGAACGTCCCCTTCGCCCGCTCTCCGATCTCACACTTCTCCACGTTCGCGGCATACCCCGACGCCGGACACTTCATAATCGTGTCCTCGCCGCTCTCGCAGTTCACCATAAACTCGTGGCTCGCCGAGCCGCCGATCGGGCCGCTCTCGGCTTCCACGGCCGAGTAGTCGAGCCCGCAGCGCCGGAACGTGTTCGAGTACGCCCTGTACATCGCGTCGTACGCCTCGTTCAGCCCCCCCACTCCTTCCACATCGACATGGAACGAGTATGCGTCCTTCATGATGAACTCGCGGCAGCGCAGCAGGCCCGCCCGAGGCCTCGCCTCGTCGCGGAACTTCGTCTGGATCTGAAAGAGCCCGAGCGGCAACTGCTTGTAGCTCGTGATCGAGCCCTTCACCATCTCCGTGATCGTCTCCTCATGCGTCGGTCCGAGCGCAGAGACATTCCCCTTGCGATCTGTCACCGTAAAGAGCAGATCACCGTACGCCTCGTGGCGCTTCGTCTCGTTGTAGAACTCCATGGGCACGAAGACGGGCATGAAGAGCTCGCGCGAGCCCGCGCCTTCCATCTCCTCTCGCACGATCGCGCTGATCTTCTGCAGAACCCGCCACGCAAGGGGCAGATAGTCGTAGACGCCCGCCGAGACCTTGCGGATGTAGCCGCCACGCACCAGCCAGATATGGCTCGGCGTCTCCGCGTCGGCGGGCGCTTCGCGCGCCGTGGGAATCAGCGTCTCTGCCCAACGATGGGCAACGCCCCTCCCGTCGCTTCGTGCTCCGACACCGAGTGTCACGCCATCATTTCCGGCCATTTCGCGTCTCCAATGCACAACAGGCGGCAAGTGTAGACCCCAGTGCCCCGTCCACCACGCTGCCAACCCAACGCCGCAGGTCGCTCAGACCCGTAGCGTCTCCAACGCTCGCGATGAAAGACTCTCTTAACCTGCCGCAATCGCCACGCCATGAGCACGCAGCATCGAGATCCATCGCCGCCGCTCTGGCATGGAAGGCCCATCGCCGGTCGCCCACCAGCACGACGATGCCTCGACACCCATATCCACTGCCAGATCCGCGATCTGCTGATCGGAGAGGTCGATGAACGGTACGTGCACCTCGACCTCGGCCCGCGCCTCAAGCGATGCGAGGCGACCCACCAGCGTCGCTCGGTCGATCGCCTCGGCGACGCGATCGATATCAACCTCGTTCGCAGACCCCGCGCGCGCGCAGTGCGACGCCCACACCACCGATCCACATCCCAGGCGTGCCGCCGCGATCGAACTGGCAAGCAGCACGATCCCGCTCGTCCGCTCCACCGACATTTCTTCGCTCGGCTCCGCTCTGGCCACCACCCGAAGCCCCATCGCCTCTGCCTGAGCTTCCGCACATCGCAACATGCGCTCAGTTCCGATGAGCCAAGCCATCGCCTCTTGCCCGGCTCCGTCGATCCGCCCCTCACGTGCCATGGCCGCCGCCACCAGCGCTGGGAGCGAGCCATCCATCAGCACCAGACTGTTCCGCGCAACACTCACGCATCCATCCTACCGACCCCTGCTGCACGCTGCCGAAGCCAGGCCGCATGTACGCATGTCGCGCAAGTCCTGTTCCAGCAAAGTTTTATTGTCTTTTTGCCATCATGAGGCATGCTCTTAGGTGGAGAAAGTGGCCTCGGCGTCACGCACGCCGACTCGTGGGACCAGGAGTGGCACCATGAAATCTCGACCTGATTCGTTCCGAACCGCACGTGCGGCGATCGTCGCCTTTGTGTTCCTCTATCCGATGCTCGCCTCGCACGCCGACATCATCGAATGGCGGCGGATTCCGCAGTTCACTGCCGGCGGCGCGAATCCCGCAGGCGACGGCCTCGGAAACTCCGTCTGGCAATACGAGTGGACAACCGGCGACAGCCTTCTCGGCGCCGATCCGTGGTGGGACAACGCGACCACGCTCATGGTTTGGGATCCCGACTGGTGGGGCCGAGGCATCGGTGCATGGTCACGTGGCGACAATCTCTCCCCAATGGTCAACAGGACACTTCTGACCCACAACCTCTACACGATTTCTCACCCTTACATGCCCGTCGTGCGTTGGACCAATCCACTCGCAGGCGAAACAGACTTCACCATCGGAGGCCTCCTCCGCGTCGTCTGGAACGGCCCCGAATTCATCGGATCCGACACACTCGTCGACGTGATCCTCGCGCTCCACGATGGCGACACAGGCACGAACACCCTCCTTTCATCGTGGACCGTCGCCAAACCCACCCCCGGCGATTCGGTGCTCGATCACCTCGACCTGCCGGTCAGCATGTCGCTCACTCTCGATGAAGGCGACGCGTTGATGGTCTCTGTTCGTGGACAATCGGTCTTCTCGCCCCTCGGCCGATGGGTAGAAATGTGGGACCTCCTCCGCATCCAGACCGAGATTGTTCCTTCCCCAGGAAGCGGGCTGATCCTCATTTCCGCCGCATTCACCGCGATTCGCCGCCGCCGCCCCGCTGCGTAGCCGCCTATTTAGTCCGAAAGTGTTTGCGCCGGAACCCCATTCGGGTATCTTAATAGAGTGGAGGACACCCGCTCACCCCGGTATCTCCGGGAGTCTCGGAGGGTTCCATGATCCGTTTCGCTACCGCCGCTCTGCTGTTCGCTTCGGCGTCGCTGCTGCCGTTCGCGGGGCAAGCCCACGCACAATTCAACGTCAACGTCGGCTACGACGCTCCCGATGCCAACCTGCTCGATGGTGTGGCAGACGCGGACTTGGCCACCCCTGGACTCCAGACCACGCTTCGCTCCGCAATCCAGGAACTGAACCTGCTTCCCGTAGGGCCGACGTACACGATCCAGATCTCCATCCCAAATCTCACGCTCACATTCGCAGGCGCTGGAGAGGATCTTTGTCTCACGGGTGACCTCGACATCCGCAACAACGTCGTCATCCAGGGCGGCATTGCAACGATCGACGCATCCGCGCTCGGAGACCGTGCCTTCCACATTCCAGCAGGCGGCTTCCGAATCGAGATGTACGACCTCATCCTCACCGGAGGCGTCAGCGGGCCGCTCGCAGGCGGCGTCCCTGGCGCGGGCGGGGCGATCAAGCACGACGCCAGCGAACTCATCGTCGGCAACTCGTCGTTCATCCAGAACAGCGCGGTCGGCGGTGCCTCCTCCCACGGCGGCGCAATTCACTCGTCCTCGCGCCTCGTCACGAACGGGTGCTACTTCGAGAACAACACCGCATCCGGCAATGGAGGCGCGGTCTACTCCAGCAACTACCACGGCGCGACCAACGACATCTACATCGTCAACGACGCAACCCGCAGAGGCGGTGCAGTTTGCTCCGACGGGTTCTACGACACCATCTCTTGCAGGTACGAATTGAACACGGCCCAACTCCAGGGAGGCGGCGTCTACATCGGCACCGGCGCCACCGGATCCTTCCTCTACGATCACTTTGAGCGCAACGACTCCGCATCCTCCGGCGGCGGGATCGCCAATGCGGGACCGATCAACGTCTTCGAGTGTCGATTCCTCGTTAATCATTGCACCGGCTCCGGAGGCGCCATCCGCGTCAGCGACCTCTGCACCATCGACCAAACGACCCTCGACGGCAATGTCGCGGACTCATTTGGCGGGGCGATCTCCGTCGACCTCAGCGGCAACGCCACCATCAGCCAGATCGACGCCTTCCTCAACATCGCCCGCCAGTCCGGCGGGGCGATCTCAAACGGAGGGGTCGTCGCCCTTTCCCACTCGACCCTCCACGAGAACCACGCCCTCGGCAGTGCCGCATCAGGTGCTGGTGGCGCGGGTGTTTACAATCTCGGCTATGTCAACATCGTGAACTCGACCATTGGCTCCAACCACGCGCCCGCCGGCATCGGCGGAGGCATCCTCAACAACGGCATCAACAGCACTGTCGACTGCACCGCCGCCACCGTCGCGTTTAACGACGCGACCAACGGGAATTCCCTCTACAACGGTGGCGGCTTCGGAACCGCGTTCTTCAACACGACCTACACGGTCTTCTTTGCTTCGGCTCCGGGCAACGGGATCGCCGGACCCGATCCGCTTTCATCAATGGGCTGGAACTTCGACGCCGATGGAACCGGCGCCCTCGCAGGCCCCGGCGACCAGGCCGGAACTCCCGGCGCGCCATGGGATCCCATGCTCTTGCCGTTCCTGTACTTCCCGGGCTCACGCGGCCCGATCTTGATGCCAGCCGTCACGAGCCCCCTTCGTCAAGCCGGTGGCCCCGGCCCAATCGTCGCACCCAACGGCCTCATCATCGTTGATGACCAGCCTTTGCGCCCGCGTCCGCCACACTCGGCCGACATCGGCGCAGCGCAAGAACCCTGCCGCGCCGACTACAACCTCGACGGCATCAGCGACGTGCTCGACTTCCTCGATTTCCTCAACGACTTCGGAAATCTCGATCCGCGCGCAGACGTCAACCTCGACGGCGTCGTAGACGTCCTCGACTTCCTTGACTTCCTGAACTGGTTTGGCATCGGCTGCCCATAACGGTCACGGGCCGATTACTCTCGCAAGCGGAAACGGGGTCGCCACGCCCCCCAGCATCTCATCAACCGCCATCGCCGCGGTGCGATGCGCGAGCGACATCCCGTGCCCCGTGAAACCGCCGCAGAACCAGACGCGGTCGCCCCATCCAGCGCCCGCCAATCTCCCCACCAAGGGCAAGCCGTCCGGCGAGAAACCCATCGCCCCCGTCCATCTGGCTACAACATCCGCTCGCGACGTCCCCAGCACCTCGCACGCGAACCGCTCAATGGCCCCCTGTACGCCGGCAGTCGGCCGGTCCTCGTACCCGACCTCCTCCGCCGCAAACCCGGCGCGACAGCCACCAAACACGAGCGTCCCCTCGTACCCCTCGCGGAAATACTCCGATCCGTGGTTCGCGTAATAGTTCATCGCGAGCGACCGGCCCTCTGCGCGGATCGCCAGCATCTGCCCTCGCCGCGGCGCCACAATCCCCGCCAATTCTGGCACCAGCGTCCCCGCGTACGCGTTCGTCGCGATGAACACCCGCCCCGCATTCACCACGCCATCACTGATCCGCACCGACAACGCGCTCCCCGCATCATTGATCTCGAATACCTCCTGCCCTTCAAGGATCGGACACCCGCACCCGGCGCGCAGCAGTTCAACCAACTCAACAGGATTGCAGCACGCGTCATTCGGATTCACCAAGCCGATTGCGCTTCGCTCCTTTGCTACCCGGCCGTTCCACAGCGAGTCCTGCGGCGTCCTTCCTCGCCCCACGCCGATCACCCCGACATCGAATCCATCCTGGCGCAGCATCGCTTCCGACCGTTCGAGCTGCTCCCGCTCGCCCGCCGACAACGCGACCAGGCACGATGGCGTCGCGCGATACGACGCCAGTCGCTCCAGGCCCGCGCCTCGCAACATCGAGAGATTCTCCTCACTGATCCGCCAGACTTTCCTCGCCAGTTCACGGCCGTACTGCTCGCACGCAGCCCAGTAGTTGTCTGCCGCGCCCCGCATCAGGAAGCCGGCGTTCCGTCCGCTGGCTCCGGCTCCCACCGACTGACGCTCGATCACGATCGTCCGCAGCCCGCGCCGCGTGAGCTCCGCCGCCGCCGACAATCCGCAGATTCCAGCCCCGATCACCGCCACATCGCATGACTGCACGCCGAGCGACATGGACCTTCGCCAGATGCTCACGGTCATCGCTCGCCCTCCTCGGGATAGATCAGCGCCACCATCACATCATTGACGTTTGTTCCCGTCGGTCCAGTTCGAATCAGCGCGCCGACTCGATCAAGTGCCGCATGACTATCGTGCCTCTCCATTGCGAGTACGGGATCAACCCTCGCTCGCAGCATCTCATCCCACGTCGCGCCGCTCGCGACAGCGCCAGCCGCATCTGTCGGCCCATCCACTCCATCGGTCGCGAACGACAGGATGCCAATGCGTTCTCGCTCCGCACTCTCGCGGATCCGCCTCGCGGCCGCCAGCACGAACTCCTGATTCCGCCCCCCGACTCCCGCGCCCTCCCCCACCGTCACTGTCGTCTCACCTCCCCACACGAGTGCCATCCCGCCATCGCCTCGCGATGCAGTGTGTGTCGCCGCATCCACAAGCAACCCCGCTTGCGTCGACGCCTCTCCAGTGACGCCTTGCATGACGGCCGCAACATCGAATCCCATCGACCGAACCACCTCGCATGCCGCTTCGAGCGCGATCGCGTTGCTCCCGGCGATCCACTGCCTCACACGCCCGAACGCGGCATCACCAGGCTTCGGTGTCTCGTCGATCTCTCCCGCAGCGCCCCGCTCCAGATGGCTCCACACAATCGGAGCCGCCTCACGCCCGATCCCCAGCCGTTCCAGCACGCCGATCGCCTCGGCGTAGTTTGATGGATCCGCCGCCAGCGGTCCGGACGCGATCACCGACAGATCATCACCAACCACATCCGAGATCACGACCGACACCACCCGCTGGTAACCTGAAGCAAGTGCCGCAAGCCGCCCACCCTTCAATCGCTCCAAGTGCTTTCGCACCGTGTTGAGCTCCGCGATATCCGCTCCCGCCCGCATGAGTCGCCCCGACACCGCCCCAATTGCATCGAGTGTCACACCTTCCGCAGGCAGGGTCAGGTGCGCCGATCCGCCGCCGGAGATCAGCACAACCAACGTCGCGCCCGTATCTCCACGTGCGCGCATATCCCGCAGAAGCCGCTCGACCTGCTCGGCCGCATAGACGTTCCGCTCCGTCGCAAGCGGATGATCGACCATGAGCACGCCCACTCTCTCGCCCTGCCGCTCGCACGAACGCCGCAACCTGTCCGCCTCGTCCCCTCGTCCCGCCGGCGCGAGCACGATCCCATGCCTCAGACGCTGCCCGAGCCGCGTCGCCACCTCCGCCGCCATCCCGAGCGATGCCTTGCCGAACGCGACCACATCGCACCCACCCTCGCGCTGCCCCCCATCACGCGCGATGGCTTCTTCGATCTGCGGCCACGCGTCAGCAACGAGCGATTCGGGGCGAGCGCACGTCAGCACGCCGCGCACGACCCGCTCGGCATCTGTCCGCACACGCTCGCATCGCTTCACGCTCACATCACAGAATGTACAGCATCAGCCCGATCCACACACACCCGACCGCCATCGCACACGCCGTGTAGCCCACAATTTCCCGCGCTTTCACGCCTGTAATGGCGAGCAGCGGCAGCGCCCAGAACGGCTGCAACATGTTCGTCAACTGGTCACCATATGCGATCGACATCACCGCCTTGCCCAGCGGCGTTCCCGTCGAAGCCGCCGCCTCCAGCGCGATCGGTCCCTGCACCGCCCACTGCCCGCCCCCCGACGGCACGAACAGATTCACCACGCCCGCCGAGAGGAAGCTCATGAGGGGCATTGTTCTCGCATCGGCGATCGACACCATGCCCTCAGCGATCATCCGCACCAGCCCTGAATCCTGCATCATCGACATGATCCCCGCGTACAACGGGAACTGGAGGACCACGCCCACACACCCTCGCGCTCCGTCCTCCGCCGCTCGTCCGTATCCGCGCATCGAGCCGTGACAGAAGAGCCCGAGGGCGAGCATCGCGAGGTTGATCTCGTTGAGCCCCACCGTCTCGATTCCCCGATCCATCGCGTACAACACAAGAGAGACCGTCGCGACAGCGCCCAGGATCCACGCGGGCCATCGCGACGTCTCCAGCCACTCCGGAACCCGACCCGCGCGATCCCCATCCGTTTCCGTCGCGCGCCTCGCCGAAGCCGCCTCCTCGATCGCGAGTGGCAGTGTCCCCACTTCGTTCCTGGAGCACAGCAAACCCATCACCAGCGGCACAAGCACCAGCAGACCCGCTGTCACGACCAGATTCAGGTTCGAGCCCAGCGTCTCGCCCAGACCGATCCAGGCCCCACTCGCCGGCGCGTGCGCCGCCAGCACATCCTTCGGCAGACTCTTCGCCGCGTTCTCGACCGTCGTCACACTCAGCGGCGCACTCCCGGACAGCCCCCCGTGCCACACCATCATTGTGGTGTACCCGGCCGCCGCGAGCAGCGGATAGCTGAACTTCGCTCCGCGCCGGGCCAGCGACCTCCCCACCTCGCGTGCCAGAACCGCCCCGACGATCAACCCGAGCCCCCAGTTCACAATCCCTGCGCTGCATGCCACCAGCGAGACCAGCATCGCCCCCGATCGCCCATCGCGCGGAATCGCTGCGATTCTTGCGATCAATCGCGCCACCGGTCGGCTTTCCGCGAGCGCGTGCCCCGTCACCATCACCAAGCACATCTGCATCGAAAATGCCAGCAGCGACCACATCCCGGGCCCACGCATGCCCCCCCACGCCTCGAGCGTTCGTCGCCCGCGTGTCGCGATATCCAGGCCATCACCACGATACCCGAATGCGATCGCGATGATCGCCGTCAGCAGCGTCAGCAGGAGCGCAAGCACGAACGGATCCGGCGCACACCGGCGAAAGACGCCGCTGATCCACGCGCCGATGCTCGGGATCAACTCGCCAGCCCTGCCACGGCTCGTGCTCACGCGTGCCTCCCCGCGAGTTCAGTCCGCCACGCCCGCAACCGCTCGATCGCCACATCTAGCGTCTCTCGCTTCTTGCAGAATGCGAATCGCACGAACGCCGCCCCGTCATCCGGATTCTCATAGAACGCGCTAGGCGGGATCGCCGCCACACCACCCCTCACGACCAGATCGCGGCACAGCTCCACATCGTTCCGGAACCCCATCATCCGATGATCCGCCATGATGAAGTACGACCCCTCCACCGGCATCACGCCGAATCCCATTTCGGTCAACGCCCCGCCCAATCGCGCCAGCCCCTCGCGATACTGTTCGACGAGCGAGCCGACATAGGTGTCGCCCACGCCGCCGGGCCTCAACGCCTCCGCCGCCGCGAGCTGCATCGGCGTGCACGTCGCGAAAGTCAGGAACTGGTGCGCCGCCCGCACACCGGCGATCAACGTTGCAGGTCCGATGCACCATCCGACCTTCCATCCCGTGACGCTGAACGATTTGCCGAGACTCGAGAGCGTGAGCGTCCGGTCCTCCATGTCGGGGAGTGTCGCCATGCGGACATGGGGCCGATCCGCTCGATACAGCAGCCGGTCGTACACCTCGTCCTTGATCGCAATCGCATCCCACCTCTGGCACAGGCCCGCGACCAGCGTGAGTTCCTCGCGGGTGAAGACCTTTCCTGTCGGATTGTGGGGTGTGTTGACGAGGATCGCCCGAGTCCGCTCGCCAAACGCCCGTTTGAGTTCCTCCTCGTCAAACTCCCACCCTTTGACGCCGGGCCGGAGGCGTACCAGCCGCACCGTCGCCCCCGCCAGAGAGGCGCAGGCCCGGTAGGAGTCATAGAACGGCTCGAACATCACCACCTCATCCCCCGGCTCGATCAGCCCGAGGAAGGTCGCCGCCAACGCCTCCGTGCATCCGCTCGTGACCTGCACCTGTCGGTCCGGATCGATGCTCGCGCCCGTATCGTGCGTCCAGCGCGCCGCAATCGCGCCGTTCAGCGTCGGGTGGCCGAGCATCCGCGCGTACTGGTTCTGCCCAACATCAATCGCGTCCTTGGCCGCCCGCTTCAGGAACTCGGGTCCGTCGAAGTCGGGGAACCCCTGCGAGAGGTTGGTCGCCCGATGCTCCGTCGCCAGGCGCGTCATCTCCGCGAAGATGCTCGTCCCGAAGGACGCCACCCGCGCCGCCATCCCCCTCGGATCTCGTTCGCTCATGCCCCCACGATACCAGCATCGCGGGCCTTCGCGCCGATCTCCATCACCCGCCCATCCGCGATCGGGTACCACCGCTGCCCCGGTTCCCGCGCGATCCGCCCCCCCGCCGTGAACCTGCTGAACGCCGGCAGGATAAGCCCCCGGTCAGTTGCCACGAACGCCGGCACCTTCGCTCCCCCGATGCCTCCCACCGACAGGGCCGGATGCAGGTGCCCCGCGATGTATCCCCCTTCGCGCGTTCGCCCATCACGCGGCTCATGCACGATCCGGATCGCGCCCTCTTCCATCGACTCGTGGATCTCAACCAGCCCCCAGCTCGCCTCAACGCCCTCGATCCGCCGATCGTGATTGCCGCGTACCAGCACCACCCGCACGCCCCGCTCGCGAAGGCACGCGAGCCGTTCCGCCACCCGGGCCGCCAGCCCGCGCGTAAGCCCCGCCGGCGCATGGATCAGGTCCCCGGCCACCACCACCCTTTCCGCGCCCACACGCTCGACAGCGAGGTGAAGGCGTTTGAACTGCTCATCAAGATCGACCTCTGGAACCGGGATCCCAGCGACCCGCATCGTTTCCGATTTACCCAGGTGCAGGTCCGCGATGATCAACGTTCTTGCCGCTTCCCACCACGAGGCACGCTCTGGCATCAGCGTGATCGCTTCACCCGCGAGGTCGATCGTGACGCATCCCTCTCCCATTGCTCCTCGATCCTCCTGATCCGCTCCGTCATCGACTCGCTCGAGAGCTTCGCACCCACCCGCTCGATCACGAGCGGCAACGAGAGCGGCGTCGGCCGCTCAATCCGCTGGACGACTCGCGTCGCCCGCGCGATCCGTGCCAGTGTACGCCCGAGCCGACTCTCCTCGAACTGGCGCTCCAGCACCTCGCGTCGGGCCTGATCCAGCAGCGGATGCCCCGGATCGAACTCCATGAAGACGTCATACAGCAGCGACGCCCCGACCTGCGTCTGCCTCCCTGTCCGGGGCGACCCCGGACAAGACTGGAAGACCAGCCCCGCCACCCGCGCCACCTCCCGAAACTGCCGCTTGGCCATCTCGCCGAGATTCACGCTCGCGGCCGTTTCCGAAGCGAGCCGCGTTCCATCGAAGATCTCCACCCCCGCAAGCGCCCCGAAGTCGAACCCTGCCGGCCCGAGCAGTTCCAGCCCGTAGTCGTTTGCAGCGGTCGACAGCGTTGCCCTCGTATCTCTCGTCAGCCGATACGCAAGGAGCGCGGCCATCCCGCCGTGCACCAGCCGCCCCTCAAACGGATAGATAAACGCGTGCGATCCCTCGCGCGTCTCGCAAAGTTCGATCAAGACCTCGTCCGCACGCGGCACGCGCGACAACTCCCCCTGCACATCCACAAGCCGCCTGATCGTCCGCTCCTCATCCGTACTCGCACGCCTCACCGCCGAATCGCCAAGCACACGCCGCACCCCCTCCGAGAGCGCTTCGGAGATCGGCAACTTCGTTCCCGCCCACATCGGCGTGAACGTCGTGCTCCCCTTCGCCCGCTCCACGATCGCCGCGTTCTCACGCACACCCCGCAGCGCGAGCACCTTCCCCGCGAAGACGAACCGATCCCCAGGCCGCAGGATGGAGATGAAGTCCTCCTCGATCGATCCCAGCCGCCGCCCCGAGGCGTACCGCACGTCCATCGTCGCCTCGCCGGTGATCGTGCCGACGTTGAGCCGGTGCATCTGCCCCGCCCGCGCCGAAGCCACCCGCGCGACGCCCTGTTCAATCGAGACCTTGCAGTACTGCGGATACGCGTGCAAGAGCCCGCCCCCATTCACCGAGAGCGACAGGGCCCAATCGAACTCGGGCCGCGTCAGTTCGCGATACGCCACCGCAGTCCGCACCTCTTCAAACAGCCCATCCACCTCGACCCCGCCCCCGAGCGCACAGGTCACGATGTGCTGCGCCAGCACGTCGATCGGCTTGGACAGCGACCGGCGCGGCTCCATCTTCGATCCATCGCCCATCATCGCACGACGTACCGCCTCGATCTCTACCACCTCCATCGCGTGCGTCGGCACACAGAGAATCCTCGCCACGCCCCCCGGCTGATGCCCCGATCGCCCCGCGCGCTGGAGCAACCTCGCGATGCCCTTCGGCGACCCGATCTGCATCACCCGCGCCACCGGCGCAAAGTCCACGCCAAGGTCGAGCGAACTCGTTGCCACAACGATTCCGACGGTGCCGCTCTTCAGGCCCTGCTCTATCTTCTCCCGAGCCGCGCGATCCACCGAGCCGTGGTGCAGCCCCATGCGGCTCTCCCACTCCGGCCGGTTGATCGCGATCGCGTGGAACCACCGCTCTGCCTGCGACCTCGTGTTCGTGAAGACGATCGTCGACACATCCGGATCGAGCGCATCTAGCACCGCCGGCAGCAGAGGCATCCCGAGGTGCCCCGCCCACGGCAGCCGCTCACCCTTCTCCTCCCGAGGGAGCACCGTCTCGATCTCCACCCGCCGCTCGACCCGCGCCGTCACTAGCCTCGCCGTCCGCCCGATCCCAACCACCGCTTGCGCCGCCTCCTGGATGTTCGAGAGCGTCGCCGACATCGCCCAGATCCGCGCACCCGGCGCGAGCCCGCGCACACGCGATAGCACCAGCTCCGTTTGCGTGCCGCGCTTGGACGAGAGCAGCTCGTGCCACTCATCCACGATCACACCCTCGACCCGCGCGAACTGCTCGCGCACATCCTCACGCGCCAGCAGCAGACACAACGACTCCGGCGTCGTCACCAGAACCTGCGGCAGCTCCTTCCGCTGTCTTGCCCGCACGCTCTGCTTCGTGTCCCCGGTCCGCGACTCCACCCGCGCCCACGGCGCGACCTCGGCCGTGATCTCCTTGATCGCTCCCTCGATATCCCGCGCCACCGCACGCAGCGGCGTGATGTACAGCACCCGCAGCCCGCGCCGATCCGTCGGTTTCTCTTCGGCCAACCTCGCGAGTGGTCCGCCGTACGCCGCGAATGTCTTTCCCGCGCCCGTCGGCACATGGATCAGTCCCGACTCGCCGGCCAGGAACGCCCCCCACGCCTCTTCCTGAAACGCAAACGGCACCCACCCCCGCGTGTGGAACCAAGCGCGAAGGCCGGCCACGCCGGGCTCCGGTGCGGGCCCCACGTCTCGCTTGCGTCGCTCTTTCGTCGCCGCCTTGGTCATGCAGATTCCGCCTCAGGCCAGACACATCGGCGCCCCCAATCTCGCGATCGCATTGTTCACCGGCGAATCCGATCCGTATCCCGCGTCGAAACCACCCCAAAGGAGCGTTCCATGCCTGTCCCGTTTCTCCTTGCAGCCCTTCTTCTCACCGCTTCCGTACCCCCCGTATCCACAGGTGAACCCGAGGCCTCCACACAGGCGGTCACCATGCGCCCCACGACCGACTGGATCGTCCTCCGCGTCGGCGGAGACTCGGATGCCCAAACGACGTTCTCCGACGGCGTGTACACCAGTGGCAAGGCACGCATCGACACACCACTCCCAGTCGGCTATCCGCCCCCCACCGCGCCCGGCGCGATCGAGCTGAAGCGCTACCCCATCGTCCGACGCGCCGAGTTCTCCTCCAGCGGCCCGGCCGATATGGGAATGAACGTCGCCTTCTGGCCCCTCTTCAAGCACATCCAGCGCCGCGACATCGAGATGACCTCGCCCGTCGAGATGGACTACCGGGGCATGGAAGACGGCACGCCCGATGGCTGGACGATGTCCTTCCTCTATCGCGAGCGCGGGCAGGGCCCTACCGGTCGGGACGGTCTCGTCACCGTTGAAGACGCGCCGGCGCTCACCGTCGTCGCCTTCGGCATGACGGCCTCCTACAGCAGCCGCAACTTCGCCGCCGGCATGGCGGAGCTCGACGCGTGGCTTGCCTCGCAGACCGCGTGGGAACGCGACGGCGATCCGCGGGCCATGCACTACAACGGACCCGACGTCCGCCCGCAGGATCGCTGGATGGAGGTTCAGATTCCCGTTCGCACGCGCCTGCCCGATCCCTCGAGGGTTCCCGATCGCCGGGAGTCCGGTGAAGCCGAGCCCGCTCGCACGCCGTGATCGGTTACGCTTCGAACGCCCATGCTAGTCGATTCCCTCCGAGTGCCGACCCTGTCGATCCATGCATTCGCGACGCTCGCGATGGTCGGCGTCATCTGGTTCGTCCAGGTCGTCCACTACCCACTCTTCGCCCACGTCGGATCCGAGCGATATTCCGAGTTCCAACGCGCCCACATGAGCCGCACCTCGCTCGTGGTCGGTCCGTTGATGCTCGCCGAGCTCGCGGCCGCCGTAACCATCCTGTTCATGGGCCTTTCTTCACGCCCGCTTGCCATTGCTGGCATCGCTCTCCTCGCCGTCGTCTGGCTCTCTACATTCTTCCTTCAGGTCCCACGCCACAACGCCCTTGAGCGCGGCTTCGACCCGCGCGCCGCTGCCTCGCTCGTCTCCTCAAACTGGATCCGCACCATCGCATGGACCGCCCGCGGCGTCATCGCTCTGTTGATGCTCAGGCCACCTGCTCCCTGATTGCACCAAACGCCATGACCTCCCTCCACTGGTTCCGATCCGATCTCCGCATCGCGGACAATACCGCCCTCTGGCACGCCTGCCGCGACGCCTCCACTTCGGGCGGCAGCGTCGTCGGGGTCTACACCATCTGCCCCGACCAATGGGCCGAGCACGACATGGCCCCCGTCAAGGTCGATCTCATCCTGCGCACGCTCCGTGAACTCTCGACGGATCTCGCCGAACTCAACATCCCCCTCCGCATCCTGAAGCTTCCGAGGTACGCCGACGTGCCGGCCTCGCTCGTGAGTCTCTGCCGCGAACTCGGCGCTCGCTCGCTCTACTTGAACAAGGAGTACGAACTCAACGAAGTGCGTCGCGACGAGCGCGTCGCCGAGGCGATTGCCGGTCAGGAGATCTCGTTCCACGCCTTCGACGATCAGACCGTCGTGCCTCCTGGCTCCCTCCGGACGGGAGAGGGCCGCTGGTACACCGTCTTCACACCCTTCAAGAAATCATGGATCAAACTGCTCGAAGCCGACGGCATCCCCGAAGTTCTCCCTGCACCAAAGAAGCAGGCTCCCCTTGACCCCAGAGCCATCTTCGATCCGATCCCCACTCTCGTCGCCAACTTCGACACCTGGCCCCGCCCTGAACTGTGGCCCGCCGGCGAGAAGGCCGCGATCTCCCGCCTCTCTCACTTCATCGAGCTTTCCATCAACGCCTACAAGGACCAGCGTGACATCCCTTCGATCGACGGCACCAGCACGCTCAGCCACCACCTTTCGATCGGCTCCATCTCCCCGCGTCAGTGCCTCCACGCCGCGCTCGAAGCGAACAAGGGCAAACTCGACGGCTCGGACAAGTCTTCTGCTGGCGGCGCAAAACACTGGATCAGCGAGCTCGTCTGGCGTGAGTTCTACCGGCACCTCATGGTCTCCTTCCCCCGCCTCTCAATGGCCCGCGCCTTCAAGCCGGAGACGGAACTCCTCAAGTGGCGCGACGATCCCGCCTCCCTCAACGCCTGGCAGGAAGGCCGCACAGGCCTCCCCATCGTTGATGCCGCGATGCGATCCCTCCTGCACACGGGCTGGATGCACAACCGCCTCCGCATGGTCGTCGCGATGTACCTCACAAAGGATCTGCTGATCGACTGGCGTCATGGCGAGCGTCACTTCATGCGTCACCTCGTCGATGGTGATCTGGCCCAGAACAACGGAGGCTGGCAGTGGTCCGCTTCCACCGGCACCGACGCCGCCCCTTACTTCCGCATCTTCAACCCCATCAGCCAGTCCCGGAAGTTCGACTCGGATGGCACATTCATCCGCCGCTGGGTCCCCGAACTGGCCGAACTTGACAACGACGACATCCACGACCCCTCCGGCCTCCCCGCACTCTTGCGCTCAACCCTGAACTATCCCGAACCCATCGTCGATCGCGCAATCGTCAAGGACCGGGTCCTCGCGGCGTTCCAGGCAATCAGACGCTGATCCCCTTGCACGCCGCCCCGACCCGTGTCCAGCCCCCCATTGTCCGTGCTCAGAATTGCCGCGCGCCGAGACACTTCATAAGCTCCCCCACGAGAATCGGTGGCAGAGCCACACTCCGCAAGTCGAGAACAATCGGCACCCCTCCCCTCAAAGGAATCGGCACCGTGAGACGAAACCGGATCCTCATCGCCGCCGCGGCCTGCGCCCTGACCCTTGGTGCTTCGGGCTGCAGCAGCTACTACCGCATTCGCGACACCGCCAACACCGACAACACTTACTACACCAAGAGCTACAAATCGCGCAAGGGCGTGCTCTCTTTCAAGGATGCACGCACCGGAGCGAAGGTCACGATGCAGAACTCTTCCGTGCAAAGGATTCCTCGCGACGAATGGAACGGGGCGGTTGACAAGTGAGCCGCATCCGACCCATTGGCGCCGGCCTCGTCGTCCTGCTCTCGGCCGGTTCCCTGCCGGGTGGGCTCGCGGGCTGCGTCGCCACCGCCGTCGTAGCGACCGTCGTCGTCGTCCGCATGCTCACGCCTTACGGATACAAGCTCACCATCAAGGCAGAGCAGGATCCTCGCACGCTCTACAAAGGGCTCGTCTCATTGCTGAAACGGTCGCACGCGGACATCAAGATTCTTGTTGAGAACCAACCCGAACGAGCGTTCGACGCCACATGGACGGCTGAGAACGGCGACGAAGAGTGGGTCTCACTCGTCGTCCAGCCCCTTCCAGACGAGACCTCCGAACTCATCATCGCGATCGGCTTCAGCAAGAAGCAGAAGGCCGAATACAAGGAATGGGCGACCGAACGCGTTGGCGAAATGATGGCCGAACTCAATGTGGAATGGAAGGTTGCCGCCACGAGCGATTCAGAGGGCACGCCATTTCGATTTGCGGACGCTCCACCAGACCCCCTCGCCGCACCACCCGCCAATGAGTTGCGCACGATCGCCCTCCAGTTGCCTCCCCACTCATCGGCACTCGCGCGATAGTGCCCGACGATTGACGGGCGATCGGCATCTATTGCCCCGGACGTCTTCGCGATCGCAACCAGAATCGGCGGTACAGTCTCCAGCAAGTCACGGCCCAACAGCGGAACGCGAACTGCGATCCAGGTCGAACCGACACCGCGGAAGCGGAGACAGCCCCGTCTTACGCGTCGGCGATACACATTGAGGGAACGCGATCAATCTCGACCGGCGCTCGCGAACCCCACCGGGCTCCGGTAGCCGTCGCGGTCGTACGCACGCACACCCACGAACACGTTGTCCTTGTTTAGCGGAAGCGTGATCTCTGTCACGTCGCCCACATCTCGGGCGTTGGTCCAGCGCGGGTCTGTTGTATCCCGCCAGACCACTTCGTACCCGGCGACATCCGGCTCCGGACTCGCCAGCCAGCGGAGGGTCGTCGCACGCTCGAGCTGCGCCGTGATGATGCGCACGTCCGCCGGCGTCGATGGCGCGTTCGCCAGGTGCATCAGCACCGCGGCGTTCAAGCGGACAACGCCCGCGAGATAGTCCCAGTCGACGTGCTCGGGCGTGTCTCCAAAGTTGGCATTCCCTTCGATCCGCACGTCCTGATGCTGCCGGTTGTAGTTCTCGTGGACAACAGTGAATCGCACACCGGCAAAGCCGCGCTCATTGAACGCCGAGTGATCCCCGCCTCGCAGAAATCGGTCCGGTCGAAAGACCATCATCGGACGAACCGCACAGTCCTCGATGGAAGCGATCTCTTCGATATACCTGGCGATCTGGCGACTGCCGCCATCGCTCTCGGCCGAGAGGCTCCGGATGCGTGCGAGCTCTTGCGCGCTCGCGTTGCGGGGGATCCCCTCGCTGAATACGCGGATGAGACCCGGTTCCCCCATCGGATCGCCGACGATGTCGTTATTGAGCACGGCGCGAATGTCCTCGCCGTCGGCCTCGGCCTGTGAAGCGCGATAGTGGGCTCCCAGCAGGCCCTGCTCCTCACCTGGCGTTGCAAGAAAGACGATGGTCGCGTCGAGACGCTCGGAAGCGAGAGCGCGGGCGCACTCGATCACGACGGCGACCCCCGAAGCGTCGTCGTTCGCGCCCGGCGCGTCGATCGAGCGATCCATCTGGTCCCCCGCGCGGCTGTCGTAGTGCCCCACAACGTAGTACCGCCGATTGGTCGCCTCGGGCATCGTGCCGGAAAGCACCGCGATCACATTGACCAACTCCGTTGGTCGGTCGATCCGTGCGCTCTTCGGCACTTCGAATGACTCGCCGAACACTTCGAGGCGTCCCTTGGGCTCGATCGAGGCGAGTTCGTCCCTGATCCAGCGCCGGGCGGCGCCGATCCCTCGCGTATCGGAGACAGCGTCACTCATGGTGTGGCGTGTGCCGAAGGCAACGAGAGTCTCGACGCAGTGGCGCACGCTCTCGGGCGTGATGCGGTTCATCGTTTCGACAGCGGTAGGCCGCCACGCGGGAGCGTCGGCATGCACGCCCGGCGCGAGCAGCCCGATCGCCATGGCCCATCGGAGCGTTCGTGTGTGGATCATGCTCGCAGTCTAGAGCATTCTCACTCATCGCGTAGCGTGTATCCGCAGTGTTTGAAGCAGTGAGCGGCGTCCTGGGAGGTGACCTGATCCAGAACGGTCTGCATGGCGGCCCAGAGGGCGTCACGGGTCCTGCACGCCATCGACCGCAG
>CAUJHH010000063.1 GCA_963204725.1 Planctomycetota bacterium | reverse complement strand
TGGCGAGATAGGTGAGGGAGCAGTCGGGATTCGCGAGCTTCTGGAAGATGTGGGGTTCGAGATCGGGCGAGGGCTCGAAGGGCTTGGCCTTGGGTGGAGTGAAGCGATTGAGCGGAGGTGTCAGCGCGGGACCGGGGAAGGTGTGCTCGACGGAGCGTGTGGGATCGATGGGCTCGTCCCAGTCGCCGGACTGGTCGTGGGCGTGGGGGTCGTCGCGAGGATCATCGCGGGGGTCGGGATGTGAGGTCACAGCAACCATGCAGCGACGATACAGGGCGATCGGCGCGATGCAAGGGGTGTGCGCGGAGTGGGGTGATTTGGGCGCACAAACAGGGCCACTCTCGGCGAAGTCACTGACATACGTCTGTCAGTGAGGGGCGGATCGGAAAAGAACGCGGAGGACGCGGAGGACGCGGAGGACGCGGAGGAACGCGGAGAAGACGAAGAAGAGGATTCACCACAGAGGACAGAGGGCACAGAGAGGAAGAGGTGGAGGGGGGAGAAGCGGGCAATGGGGAAGAGGAGCAGGCACCAGTTCCGATTCGGAACGCACCGCGTCCGAACCGGGAGCTGGTGGCACCCGGGTGGTGAGCGCACGGGCGTTGCGCGATCACGCGCGCCCGGGGATCGGCGTGCCGCACTCCGGGCAGACGGGGAGCGTGGTGGCGGAGATGTCGTACTTGCACGTGTGACATCGGCCTGGGTTTCTGGGCCACCAGCGTGGCGCGGTGAGCACGAGGAGCGAGATCGCGATCGGAAGCCAGAAGGGAAGAACGATGTCCACGCCGAACCGTGTCTGAATCCGCGGCAGCCACAGGCGATCGAGATGCACATCGCGCGTGATGCGCCCGACATCTCTGCCGACCGTACCGGCAAACACGCGGTCAAGGTACATGCCGGGTGGACGATTCAGTTCGATCGCGAGCGAGCCGTGCGCGATGTGAACGTCATCGATTCGCATACTCCCGATACCGAACCCCTGCTTGTGGAGATACCACACCTCCGACGCGCCCCACGCCAGCACACTCAGCACGAGCGTGAGCCAGCAGCAGGCGCGAAGGATGCGGCGAAGCATGTCGAAACCTCCTGAGCGCGGCCTCGTGAGACTATGCGCCGGACGAGGCGACGGGCTCGCCGCGATATCTGATCCACTCAAGGCAGAGGCCGCTGGCGGGGAACGTCGGGCCGGCCTTGCGCCGGTCGCCGGTGCGCAGGGCCTCGCGCACGTCCTCGACGCTCAGGCGTGCGCGCCCGGCATCGGCGAGTGTGCCGGCGATGATGCGGACCATGTTCCAGAGGAAGCCGTTGCCGCTGATGTCGATGCGGATGCGGGCGTCGTCGAGACGCTCGACCGTGAGCGCGTGGATGGCGCGGACGGTGGACTGCCTGCCGTGGCCGGCCGCGGCGAAGGCCGCGAAGTCGTGCTCGCCGACGAGCTCTGTCGCGACGGCTCGCATCGCGTCGAGATCGAGCGGCTCCCAGACCTGGTGGACATACCGCCGATCCCAGAGTGGTCGCTCGCGCGACGCGTGCATGGTGTAGGAGTATCCCTTGGCGACGCAGTCGCCGATGGGACTGAAGCCCGGGGCGACGGGCTCGACGGCGAGGACCATGACGTCTTCGGGGAGGCGTCCGTTGATGGCGCGACGGAGGGGCTCGGTTCCGCGCTCCAGCGGCCAGCCGCTCCCCTTGGCGAGCATGGCGGGATCATCGGTCGCGGTGAAGGCCGCGACCTGTCCCCGGGCGTGGACGCCGGAGTCGGTGCGGCTTGCGCCGAGGAGTGTGATGTGTTCGCGGACGACCTCGCGCGCGGCGCGCTCGACGATCGCCTGGATGGTGCGGAGCGCGACGCGCCCGGGCGCGGTGGTTTCAAGGTCGGGATCGACGTGGCGGCCGGAGCCGGTGGCGTCGGCGTGGGCGATCGGGGGCTCCTGCTTTTGCCAGCCGCAGAAGTCGGTGCCGTCGTACGCGATGGTGAGTTTGTAGCGGGGCATCCGCGCGGGTTCGCGTGTGCTTCAGTCGTCTTTGGGCGTGTCGAAGCCGGTGACGACGGTTTGCTGGGGTCGGGTCTGGGCGCGCGAGGGGGAGGCGACGGCGCGAGAGTGGGAAGCGGGAGCGGGCGTGTTGTCGGGGGTCGCGCCGGATCGCGGCGTGCTCGGGTCGGGCGGCGGCGACTTCTCGTTGGCGGCCCAGGAGTAGGCCGAGCGACGCGCGAGATAGGTGCCCGCGAGGGTGACAACGAAGAAGACGATCGTGACGATCACCACCAGTTTCATCGGTGCAGCATAGGCGGGACCCGGGGCGACTCGGCGGGCGCGCCGGCGCTCGGAATGGATAGAGTCTGTCCCACCCGAAGGAAGAGGGAATCAACGATCGTGCCCGCGACACCCGTTCGAGTCTTGTGGCTTTTCTCACTGATCCGCAGCGGGTCGTCGATCGCGGCGTATTCGGCGGCGGCACCGTGGGGGCACGCCGTGGCGGACGAGCCCTTCGGCCCGTGGGATCGCACGGGCGAGCCGTACAACTATCCGAAGGAACAGGACGAGCTGCAGCGAGAGTTCGGCGCGAGCGGGCATCGCATGACGCCCCGCGTGGTCGAGCTCGCCTCGACGGTCTTCGAGAAGCTGGCGCGGGCGTCGGGGCGCGGCACGGGCGCGGTGATCGTGAAGATCCCGCACGATGTGCCGACGCCGTCGCAGGTTGCGAAGACTTGGCCGCTCCATCGGATGGCGTTTGTCCTGCGGAACCCGCTGCACCGGCTGAACTCGCTGTATGTGCGGGGGTGGCTCGATCCATCACCGATCGGCCCGAACTTTGATCTGGAGCAGTACCGTGCGTTCGCGCGCACGTGGCTGGCGCAGCCGGCGCACCTGCGCGTCACGTACGACATGATCAGGAGCGATCCGGCGGAGATGTACCGACGGCTCTATATCGCGTGGCGGCTCGCCTTCACGCGCGACGATATCGAGCGGGCCGTCGCCTACGCGGGGGAGCACTACCACCACGCTTCGAAGCAGGTGACGAGCGAGCACGACACGAAGAGGGTGCTGAGCGAATCGAGGAATGCGCTGCCGCGTGAGGCGGTGGAGACATACCTCGGCGATCCCGAGATGCGAGAGATCTTTCGCGTGGCGGGTTGGACGACCGATGCGCGCGCGTACACGGCGTGACGGAGCGCTCAGGCGCCGAGCGTCTCGGCGACGATTGCGAGCGCCTCGTCGATCTTGGACTCGACGTCTTCCAGGCGCACGTTCATGGAGTGTGGGATTGCTACGGACTGGACCTGCGAAGCAAGACCGGGGCGAACAGGGATGTTGCGGGCCTCGCTCGCGGCGAGCAGGCGTTCGAGCTTCTCGGAGAGGAGGAACGAGATCAGCGCGTCGGTCGCGCCGGTGCTCGAACCCGTCGCCTTCGCCGCACGCGACTCCGGTCCGTTCCGGATTCGCGCGACGGTGTTGGGGATGACGAGGGGACCGATGCTCGGAAGCGCGGGGCCGGAGGTGTTGGAGGCGATGGCCTCGGGGGAGTCGACGCGTTCGAGGGTGAGGTCGACGGGCCAGCCGTTGCGCCGGCCGGCGAAGACGTCGTCGGTGTCGGTGAGGCCGGCATCGATCTCGCCCTGTGCGGCGGCCGCGACGACCTGCGAGTTGCCGTCGTAGATGCGGACGCCGTGCTGCTTCAGGGCGGCGAGGAAGGCGCGGGCGCGGTCGGGGCCGTGCGCGGCGACGAGGGCGGCGATGTGGCCTCGCGTGGTGCCGAACTGCGGGCGTGCGATGCCGATGCGGCCCTTGAACTCTGGGCGGAGGAGGTCGGCGAGCGCGGTGGGCGCGGATTGGTTGGAGATGCGGTTGGTGTTGTGGACGATGACACGGGCGCGCTGCGCGAAGCCGACCCATGTGCCGCCGGCGCCGATCAGGTCGGCGGGCCAGCCGATCTCGCGGAGCTGGCTCGCGATGGGGAGGGGTTCCAGGAGTCCCTGCCTTGCGAGGGCGATGGTGCTGAAGGCCTCGTTGGACCACCAGACGTCGCAGCGCGGATTGGCGCGCTCGGCGATGAGTCGTTGGAGGAGACCGGTGGTTTTGGTTGCTTCGGTATCGCCGACGAGCAGGACGCGTCCTTCTTGCTCGCTCGCGTAGACGGCCATGATCTCGCGGAGGAGGGGCTCATCGACGCTGGAGTAGAGGACGACCTCGCCGGACGCGGGCGCGCGGCGGCAGGAGGGGAGAGCGGCGAGCGAGATGAGGGAACCGGCACCAAGGGCGAGCGCGCGGGCGATCGCCTCGCGCCGATCGATGAGGGGCATGGATCACTTGCCCCCGGAGGCTGGCTGGCCGGCCTGCTCGGCCTTGACCTTGGCGCTGAGCGTTCCGAAGTAGTGCTTGACGGCGTCGTGGTACTCGCGCTGGACCTGCATAGTTTCCAAGGCTTCGGAGGCTGCCTGGCTGCTGGCCTCGACGACGGTTGAGAACTCGGCGACGGAATCGCCCCGGATCTGGGAGCCCTGCACGAGCTTGGTGCCGATGATGGGGCCCTGGCCGGTCTCGACCTTGGCCTTTTTCTTCTCGATCGCGAAGTCGATCTGCTCTTCTTCGGGGCCCTGGCCGCCACCGGAGTTGCCGGGCCCGCCGGAGCCGAGTCCCATGGTCTTGGAGCTGTCGCCGGCCTTCCACTCACCGGTCTGTGCGAGGCCTTTGGATTCGCCCTCGCCTCCACCCTGGCACTGGGAGAGCCCCTCGCACTGGCCGGAGAGCTGTCCGCGGCACTCGGAGAGGGCGGCCTCGAGGCCGTCGAGATCGGACTGGGCGAGTTCCATGTCGGAGAGGGTCTCGGCGAGTTGCTCGAGGCCCTGCATGCCTTCGCTGTTCATGCCCTGCTCGGACGCGCCCTTGGCGAGTTTGGCCATGGCATCGGCCATCTGGCCCATCTTGTCGCTGGCGTTCTGCTGGGCCATGGCCTGCTCGAGCAAGGACTGCATCTTTTCCTGCTGCTCGGGCGTCGCGCCGTTTTTGGCGGCCTCGTCGATTGCCTTCTTCATGGCTTCGGGATCGGCGGCGAGGCGTCCGTCCATTCCGGCCTGCTGGAGCGCCTTGGCGAGTTCGCCGCGATCGGAGGCGAGTTTGGAGAGCTGGCCGGACATGTTCTCGAGCTGCTTTTTGAGTTGTTCTTTCTGCTCGGGCGTGAGGTCGGAGTTCTCGCCGAGTTTCTTGGCGAGGTTCTCGAGGTCTTCTTTGGCATCGCCGAAGTTGCCGCGTGCCATGGAGCGGGCGATGTCGTTGAGCTCTCCTTCGCCGGGGCTCTTGAGGCGTCCCATGCGGTCTTTGAGGGCGTCCATGATCTGGCCCTTCTCGCCGTTGCGCATCTGTTCGAGGCGTTCGGTGAGGTCGGTGAGCTTGCGGACAGACTCGCGGCGGATCTCTTCGAGGGACTTGGGCGCTTCGCGATCTGCGGCGGCCTTGTCGCCATCGCCCTCGTCGAGCTTGATGTTGGCCTTGCTGAGCATCTCTTCGATCTTCTTCCGGCCCTGATCGAACTCGGTTTTCACTTCCTGGATCTGGCGCTGCTCGTTGACAACGGCCTCGCGCTTTGTCGCGACGCCCCAGAGGTCGAACTCGGGGACGGTGAACCAGATGATGGCGAGCGCGAGGGCGGCGCAGAAGGGCAGGGGGGCGAAGCGCGGGGTGCCGATTGGGATGGCGCGGCCGACGTGGACCTTGGAGGCGCGCTCGGCGGCGTTGCGGACGATGAGCTGGGACCATGCGTCGCGCTCGGACTGGACGCAGAGCGCGGTCGAGAGGGACTCGCGGAGATCGGCACGCTCGTCGAGGGTGCGGGCGGCGATGATGGGGCGGGCGCGGGTGCCGAAGGCCCAGATGACCGCGCCGACGAATGCGACGACGAAGACGCCGGGGACGATGTCGGCCCAGGGCATGATGACGCCCCCGAGGCGCTCGACGAGCCGGAGCGCGACGAGGAGCGCGAAGCCAAGGGTGATGGTGATGCAGAGCGCGCGGAGCGTCTCAATGATGGCGAGGCGGAGTCCCGCCTGCTTCACGACGCGCATGACCTGATCCATGGCATCCTCCTGCGTTCGGGTGGTGGGCCGGCCCGACCACCCGCTGAACACCAAAGCTCAGACAGTGTATACGGCTTTTGACGCTCCCTGATTCAAATGGTTCGGGGTCGTGACACGGATGTGGCCCGGATTGCAGGACTTCTGACGCGGGCTGCGCGGGCGCGGGGCCACTGGAAGGGCTCGGACTGGGATCGATCACTTGCCTTGACCAGTCAAACACCGGACACTGCGGGAGTGCCAGCACAGATCACAGCATCGGACGACGGGGCGCGAGCGGTGGAGGGGCGCGGGCGAGGGGAGGCGGCCCGCGCGATCCTGTTGGGGGCGTATCTCTCGCGCGAGGGCGCGGCGGAAGCGTTCTCGAGACAGTTCAAGAAGGACGCGCTCGGGCATCGGATCCACACGGCGCTTGCGGTGCTGACACTGGCGGGGATCTGCTGCAAGATCGGCGTGGTGGAGTTTGCGATCATCCCGCTGGCGGCGTTCTCGGCGATCCGCGTGCTGAACGTGTGGCGGTGCTGGTTGTACGCGGCGTTGTCGCCGGTGGGCGCGCTGATGATCGGGTTGTCGATCTGGGCGTGGGTTTCGCTGTTGTGGACGGGTGATGTGGCGCAGGGCCTTGACGAGGTGTACAACACGCGTTGGATGCTGCTGCCGGGGATGCTGTGGCCGGTGCTGGATCAGAGGCGGAAGCTGATCGGCGCGATCGTGGTCGGGATGCTGCTGGCGAATCTCGCGCAGGTGGCGCACGCGATCGGCGTGCGATTTGAGATCGATGCGCTCCGGTTTCCGAGGATGCCGGATCGGAACAGCGGATGGTGGGAGCCGGTGGTGGGCGGATCGATGCTGACGGCGGCTCTCGGGCTGCACCTGCCGGCGGCGGCGATGGGACGGGGACGGATGCGGGTTCTTGGCGCGGCGGGCGCGATCGTGACGCTGATTGCCATCCTTGCGACGGGGACGCGCGGCGCGATGCTGGCGAGCGCGGGGCTGGTTGCGCTTGTCGGGGCCGTGGCCGCGGTGAGGATGGTGCGTGCGGGCGGGCTGCGGAGGCGGGGCGTGCTGGTCTCGGTGGTGATCGGCGCGTTGGCGGTGGTGGGCGCGGGCGTGGTGATGGGGCCTCGGGTGGCGCGGCGGTTTGATGCGGCGTGGGGCGACCTTGAGCGTGCGATCGAGCACAAGGACTTTTTCACGGACACGGGCGGGCGGCTCTTGATGGGCTGGAAGGGGATCGAGGCGACGGGCGAGCATCCCTTGATCGGCGTGGGCGTGGGCGGGTACAAGCGATGGTGCCACGCGGACCTTGAGCGTCAGGGGATTGATCCAGCGGATCGGAATATCCATGCGCACGCGCACAACGCGTACATCCATGTCGCGAGTTCGTTCGGGCTTCCCGCGCTGGCGGCGGTGCTCGCTGTGCTTCTGAGCGCGCTTGCGGGGGGGCTCTCGGCGGGGATTGATGTGAGGAGGCCTCGTGAGCGCGGGAGGATCAACATTGGGAGCTACGACGCGGGTCCGGCGTGCGCGATTGTGGGGCTGATGCTGGTGGGGATGTTCGATCCGATCATCACGAATGTGCAGACGTGCGCGTTGCTGTGCGCATTGATGGGGCTGTGTGTGATGCCGCGGGTGGATTGCACATCCGCCATGAGGGCGGATGCGGTGGGTAGAAAGCAGAGAGCGCCCGCCGGGTGAACCGTCGGGCTTCGGAGCCAAACGCGCCGGGCCTAGGTGTCATCGTGCGGGCGGCACGTGTCGCGGGCTCAGTCGTCTGCGCTGATGGAGCGGGGGCCTTCCTTGCCGGCGACGCGCTCCATGTAGCCCTTGCCCTTGCGCTCGTACTTGGTGAAGCCCATGCGCTCCAGGTTCTTGTTGGAGAGCTTGCCCTTGTTGGCCGAGTCGGACCAGTTTCCGGCGATCATCGGCGCCTGGGGGACGCGGCGGACGAGCTCGCCGGTCTCGGGGTGCTTGGTGAGGGCGGCTTCCTTCATCGACTGGACGTGCTCGAAGGTCTTGCCGGTGCCCTCGCCCTTCTTGTCGAGGATCTCGTAGATGTATGTGGGCATGGGGTCGCTCCGATCTCTCGTCACATCTGGTGCGCGCCGAAGATGCGACCTGAGCTTGGGTCCTGCAGGGCCCAGTTGTGCGTGCGGCAGAGGCGCATGAGCACGGGCCAGGCGATGTCCTCTTCTACGAGCGTGACGAGGGCCTGGTTCACCTCGTCAAGGCCGGTGGGGAGTTCGACGAGGATGCCGGGGCCGTAGAGGATCTCGGTGCCGAGCGACTTCTTCTCTGCGCCGTCGGCGGCGGTGTTGAAGGATCCGAGGCGGGCGCGGATCTCTCGCGCGGTGCCCAGCGTCGCTGAGGCGGGTTGGCCGTTTTCCGGCGCGGGAACCAGCACGAGAAGTCGCTTGGACGCCACTGTTATCCTCACTTGGACGCGATCGGGCCTTTCAGACCCGCTGTTCATCGGCTCGACGCTTGAGCAGTTCCACGGCTTTGTCCAGCAGACGCTCGAGGGGGAAGGGCTTGAGCAGGTAGCCGTCCACGCCGAGCGACTCGGCGTATGCCTGGTGACGCTTGCCGGAGTTGGCCGTCACCATGACGACCATAGGGCTGTCCTCCCGCCCCTTGATGCGTTCCAGGACGAGAAAGCCGGAACGGCTTGGGAGCATCATGTCGAGCACGACGAGCTCGGGCTTGTGCTCCAGACAGAGCTCGACGGCCTCGTTGCCGTCCATGGAGGTCATGGTGAGCGCGCCCTCGGACTCCAGCGCGGCCTCGATGGATTCGAGGACGTCGGGGTCGTCGTCGACGATCAGAATCTTGGCCTGGTCCAGTCGCGGTGTGGACATCGATCTGCTCCGTGGCCCGTTCGGGCCGTTTGCCCCACCACTCGCCTGCATGCACGCCCATTCGCACGTCGGGGGGCGTACCCACTCAAGCCCCCCCACCGGCGTTCGGCGGCCGTCTGCCTGGGGCGTCTGGCGACCGGCTCTGGAGCGCGACGGATGGTACGTCGCCCGCGTGCCGATCGTTGCATGCTTCTGGCGCGGCGGGAGTGGCTATCCGCGCTTGATCGGCTCGTGGCGGAGCCGTTCCCGATCGAGATCGGAGCGCGCGACGACGGCCTCGACATCGGCGCCGGTCATCCACGGCAGATGTTCGAGCCTGGTGCGGAGGGAGGCGGGGAAGGGCTTGTCGTTGCGTTCGTGGGGCGGGCGGCTCTTCCAGATGCGGTGCATCCAGAGGTATTGCTCGGGGGCCCAGCGGACGGTCTGCTCGATGGCGCGGCGGTAACGCGCGGTGATGTAATAGAGTGGGTCGGGGGCGTCGCGCCAAGCATCGGGGCCGAAGACGTCGGAGATGCGGACTTCGTAGCGCAGGCCGTCGCGGCTGAACCACGCGCTGCTGCCGTGGGATGAGCCGCCGAAGCGGGTGTCGGCTGTGGCTTCGACGAGGCCACCCATGGTTGGCGAGCCGGGTGTGGTCTGTTCCGAGCGGATGCATGAGCCGACGACGATGGTGGCCTGGGTGTGGATGGCGAGGAGTCCGATGGACTTGTAGGTGGAGGCGAGGCGTCCGAAGTATGGGACGAAGATGCCGCGGTCGCCGGCGTTCTGATCGGCGACGAACCCGACGGGCGCTCCGGCGGAGACGGTGTTGCCGAGCGACTCCATGGCACCGAACTTGTCGACGAGGACGAGTCCGCGGCGGCCTCGGACATCGCGGACCCAGTTATCGAGGGGCTTCATGTCGAGGGGGCGATAGACGGCGTGCATGGGGAAGCCGAGGAGGGCCATGATGTAGCCGAGGGCTTCCCAGTTGCCGCAGTGGCCGCAGAGGAGGAGGGTGGGCTTTCCGGAGACGAGATCGCGGATGGCGCCGAAGACGCCGTCGATGCGTGCGTGGCGGACCCATGCGTCCTCGCTGAGGAGGCGTGGGGTGTAGAGGACTTCGACGGCGAGTTCGAAGAGGTGCTGGTAGGCCTGGACGGCGACGCGTTCGCGGTGCGGGGTGGTCCACTCCGGGAAGGCCTGCTCGAGATTCTCGATGGCGCGGTGGAGGCGTTTGCGATTTGAGGGGAGCTTCGCGAACGCGGAGCCGAGCGAGCGGGCGGCGCCGATGGCGGCGGACGCGCCGACCACCAGCGGGAGCGAGGTCGCGGCCCGCATGGCGTAGTAGATCGGGATGTGCAGGGCCTCGGGGGGGCCTTTCTTCTTTCCCATGCGTGCGAGGGCGAGTCTATCCGGCGGGGGCGTGCGGAACGAAAGCGGGCCCCGATCGCTCGGGGCCCGCGTGGAATCGATGGGTGGCCGATGGGCTTATGGACGCCCGATCAGCGTGTAGAGGCGGTTCTCGTTCAGCACGGGGAGCCCGGTGGCTGCGGCCTGATTGAACAGGTCGTTGTAGTGCTGGACGGCGCGATCGAGGCGGATGTACTCCTGCATGATCTCGATGGGGCTTCCCGGGCGAGGGGGCGGGGGGAGGATGGCGCGCTCGCCGAGGACGAGGAAATCCACGTCGCCGGTGAGTTCTTCGACGACTTCGCCACCCCAGGCGAGGATCATGGCTTCGATGTCCATGCGCTCCTGCGGTGTGGGGCGGGCGTCGCGGTCGGCGTCGAAGTTGCCCCAGACGACGAACTTGTAGGTCTTGCTGGGGTCGAAGACGGCGTTGGCGATGACATCGCCCTTGATGACGGGGTTGCCGCGGCTCTCGACGAGGACGCGGCAAGTGGACGAGTCGTCGTCGACGGCGATGACCTCGATGGAGGCCTTGCCGCGCGGGTAGACGCCCGCGTTGTCGGGGCGGAGCTCGGTGGCGTTGTTGTAGACGGCGAAGGTCATGCCGAGGCGGACCTTCTGCTTGCGTCCGATGCTGATGAAGACGCGGTTGGCGGCGCTGTCGAGGCCGGCGACCTGTCCGTCGACGAGTGCGTACTCATCGTCGGGCTTGAGGATGTCCTTGTTCTTTTCGCCTCGGAGTTCGGCGACCTGGTTCTGGAGGACGAGGTTCTGGTTCTGGAGCTCTCGGATGCGTTCGGAGAGCTTGGCCTCGTTGTCGCCTCGGTCGGTGATGATGCGCTCGACGCGGGCGTCCATGTCCTTGCGGGTGTCGTTGATGCCCTCGCGGTAGCGATCGACCTCGGACCTGTATGTTCCGATCTCGGCGTTCAGTGCGGCGACCGCCTTGTTGTTGCTGTCCTGCATGAGGGCGACGCGCTCGGACTCGTTGGCGAGATCTTCGAGGGCGCGCTGGCGATCGGCGTCGGCCTGCTGGACCTCGTTCTCGAGGCGCGTGATGCTGGCCTGCTGATCCTGGATGACCTGGACGAGCGAGGAGCCCTCTGCGCCCGGGATGCCGGCCAGACGCGTCTGGAGCTGCGTGACGGTGTCGCGGGGGGAGCCCGTGACGGCGCGCATGGTGGTCTGCATCGACTCGTTCAGATAGCCGACGACACTCTTACGAGATTTGCTCGCGGCCTCGCGGATGGTGCGGATGTCGTCGCGCTCTTTCTCGTCCGGGCGGACGAAGTCGGACATCTGCGAGACGTTTGCTTCAAGCTCGCGCTTGGAGCCCTGGTAGTTGCCGTAGAAGACGACCGTGAGGACGAAGAGCGTCAGCGACAGCACGCCGAGCACCGAGACCGTCACGATCATTCCCACGCCTGCGCCGCCTCGACCCGCCATAGAAGCCTCGTTCCGCTGCTGGAGTTGCGCCGGCACCATCGCCGGCGAGAAGAATCCTGAGTGTGGCGACCATGACGAATGGCCGCGTCTGCTGGACCGCGCCCACGGCCGCCAACGGCCATGAGCGGACTGTACGAGCGACACCCGAGGGGGGATCCGTCCCGCCCACCCCGATCGCGGATCCTGCGGAGGTGCCGGCACCGGGGTCGGCAAGTGTCGCGTCAAGAGCGGGCCGCGTCAAGGCGGCGGGTGCAATCAACCGTCCATCCAGAAGGCGAACACCCCAGCGCGGCCGGGGGCTGGGGGATCAGTTGGCGGCGTTGGCCTGCGTGGAATCGGAGGATGCGGGCGCGAGGGCGGTGGAGAGGTCGAGCGTGCCGGAATCGCTGAGTGTGGCCTTGGGGCGACGGAGATCGCGATCGAAGAGGATCTCGGCGAGGGCTCCGGGCATGACGTAGGTGATGGTTCCCTCGAACCGGTAGGGGATCTGCGTGCCGGCGGGCATCTGGTCCGCGGCAACGACGACGGGGAGGGAGAAACTCTGGACGCCGTATCGCCTGAGCGTGGCTTCGGGGGTGCGTACGCCCTGGAAAACGTGCTGGCCATTGAGGAGCAGGGCGTAGTCGGCCTCGTAGAGGGGGACCTCTCGTCCGTTGGGGTTGGAGGCTTCGATCTGGAAGATGAGTTCGGTGCCGCGTTCGTTCTGCTCGCGGAGCTGGACGCCGGCGATGTGGAATGTCGGGGGTTTGGAGGAAGAGCAGCCCGTCGCGGCAAGGGCGAGGAAGGGGAGGAGGAAGGCAGCGGGTGTTGGCTTGCGGGGGCTCATCTCCCGAGAGGGTACCACGCCCGGGGCGACTCGTCGCGCGGGGCGGACTTCAGTCTCCCGAGGGCGAGATGGAGACGAAATCGGTGATGCCGTGGTCGTCGAGGGCGGCGAGGACCGCGGAGAGTTCCTGCGTGTTGGCGTTGTACTGCTCCCAGCGGACGAGGAGCCAGCCCATGATGATGGTGCAGGTCCACGCGGCAATCTCCGCGCTTTTGTGCTTGCGAGCGCTGATGAGCACGAGGGCGAAGAGGGCGATGGTCAGGGCCCGGAACGCAACAATGATCCACGGGCAGTTGTAGAGCATGATGGCGCGGGCGAGCGGGTTGCCCTCGTGGAGCCCGATGGTCGTGGCGTAGACAAGTGTCATGTAGAGGTCGGCGAGGGCGACGAGCACGGTGACGCCGACGAGGGCGACGACGCGTGAGCCGCGGCGCGATGCGGCGGGCTCGCGGGGCTTGGGGCCGGGGATGGGCCCTGTCGGATCGGCGCCTTGGATGGGCATCGCGGTCACGACGGACCATTCGGACCGGGGCGGCTTGCGGTTGAGCGATCCGTCTCAGGGTTGCGTGCGGAGATTCCGATGGGATGATCTGGGTGATTCCCGGTGTGCCGGTTCGGGTTCGGGCGTGAAGGAGGGTTGATCGCGTGCATCGTCCGATAGCAGCCGCGCTGATCTCTCTGCTTGCGGGGCTCGCGGGCGGTCAGGGCATCAACCCGGTGTATGTGGACGATTCGACGGCGGCGCGTGACACGCTGACGCGGATGCCCGAGCTGGTGGAGGCGGGGAATCTCTCCGAGGCGGTGCGTTCGTTGCAGCGGCTGCTGGACATGGAGCCGCATCGGGCGTTGGAGCTGCCGGGGGATTCGGACATCTTCGTATCCGTTCGTGAGCGTGTGAACGATGCGATCGCGGCGAGCCCCGCGCTCCTGGAGGCGTATCGGCAGACGCAGGGCCCGGTGGCGGAGATGCTCCTGGCCCGCGAGGAGCACGAGCGGCTGGAGACTTCGTACTTTCTGACGCACGCGGGCGCGATCGGGACGCTGCGGGTGGCGCAGCGGCACCTGGAGTCGTCGCGATTCGAGGCGGCGCGGCTGACGCTCGCGCCGCTGGCGGCGCACCCGGATCGGAGTGCGCCGGAGATCGCGGGCCCCGCGTCGGCGCTGGCGTCGCAGATCGCGAGGTATCTTGATCGGCCGGAGGTGTGGGCGTGGGGCGACGCGTTCGCGACGCGGGCTTCGCTTCCGGCGCCTGCGCGGGCGCCGATCGGGGCTCCTGCGGCGCTGAGTGAGTCGGTGCGTTCGGCGTTCACGGGGGGAGCGAGGCCGACGATCGGGGACATGGTGTGGACGCCGATCCGCTCTGCGCCGTTCTCGGCGCGCGGGCAGGGGGAGCGTGAGGAAGCGCTCGAGGATGCGCGGCGCGGCGTCGGCGGCCAGCCGATCGTCGAACCGGCGTGGGCGTTTCCGACGATCGCGGGCGAGGTGGTGTATGTGAACGACGGGGCGACGGTGGTCGCGCTCGATCGCTTCACGCTCGAGGAGCGGTGGAGGACGCGTCCGCTTGATGCGGAGGGGAAGTACGAGCCGATCGAGTTCGGCAGGCGTCCGAACGAGCGGGCGTACTCGCGCGGGTTTGATGATGGCAACTCGGTGACGCTGACGCAGGGCATGGTGCTCGCGACGACCGGGGTCGCGAGCGGCGCTGGGCGCTCTGGCGATCCGCGGATCCATGCGCTCGATCGCGCGACCGGGCGGGTGGTGTGGTCGGTGGATGTCGCTGCGCTGGATCCGCAGCTGCTGGGCGGCTCGGTGCGCGGGCCGTTGCTGGTGGATGGGTCGACGGTGATCGCGTCGGTGCGGAAGCATGTCCCGCAGCGGCGGCTGGTGACGGCGGCGCTGGTGGGGATCGATCTGCGTGACGGCGGGTTGCAATGGATCACGACGATCGGCAGCGCGGGGATCCAGACGACGAGCCGCGGGGGACGATCGACGGAGGGAGCGATTGTCCATCGCGGGGTGGTGTATCGCACGGACGAGGTGGGCGTGATCAGCGCGATCGAGGCGTCGAACGGGCGCCTGGTGTGGATCCGTCGGGCTCCGACGACGACGCTGATCTCGACGGTGATGGGTTGGCCGTGGGGAACGGTGGTGCCGATCATCGACGAAGGAACGGCGGAGCGGCCTGGCGGGCTGGTGACGCTGACGCCGGATCGGCTGGATGTGGTGCGGCTCGACCTGGCGACGGGGCGGCTGAGCGCGAGCCGCTCGGGCGGCGCGCTGGAGCAGCCGCGGTATCTGGTGCGGATCGGCGACGACATCGCGGCGATCGGCGAGCGCCGGATCGCGCTGGTGGACCTCGCGACATTCGATCGTGCGCCGGTGCGGACGAGCGCGCCGCTGGAAGGCGATGCGGGATCGATGTCGGGGCGTGCGTTCGACGCGGCGGGGATGCTGGCGGTGCCGATCCGGGCGGGTTTGATGCTGATCGACCCGTCGGCTCCTCGGGACGCGGTGATTGCGCCGCTGGAGCGGAGCGGGAACCTTGCGACGGCGGGGGGGCAGGTTGTCGTGGTGGACCACCGTGAGGTCCACAGCTATCTGGTGTGGGACGTGGCCTCGGGGCTGCTGCGCAAGCGGGTGGAGCGGGCCGGAGACGATGCGGGGCCCGCGATCACGTTCGCGGATCTGGCGTCGCGATCGCGGCGCTGGGCGGATGTGGTGCCCGCGCTCGACATCGCGATCGGCATCGCGGAGCGCACGGCGGGTTCTCCGGAATCCGAGGCGGCGCGAGCGCGGATCTTTGATCTGGTTGCGTCGCTGATCGGCGCGAGCGCGATCGGATGGAGCATGGACTCGATGTCGGCGATCTCTCCCGGGGCGACGCCCCGGATCGATGATCTGACGCTGCTGGATGCGCTGGTGGATCGCCTTGGGCGTGTGTGCTCGTCGGCGGATGAGCAGGTGGCGCAGGCGATGGCTGCCGGGCGTCTTCGCGCGGCGCAGGGGCGGACGGCCGATGCGATCGAGATCTATCAGCGGGTGCTGGCGGATCGGTCCCTGTCGGAGGCGAGCTATCGCACGCCGGGTCTTTCGGTGCGGGCGTCGATCGAGGGCGCGGAGCGTGTGAGAGAGCTGGTTCGCGCGGTCGGGCCTCGCGCGTATGAGCTCTTTGATCTCGAGGCGCGGGGGGCTCTGGCGCAGGCGGGCTCGGACCCTTCGCGGCTGCGCGCGATCGCCGAGCAGTATCCGGCGTCGCCGGTGGTTGCCAGCGCGCTGCGGGCGTCGGCGACGCACCGGCTCGCGGCGTCGGATCGATCGGGCGCGATGGCGGATCTGCGTGCTGCGGCGGCGTTCATCGAGTGGGCGGGGATGGTGGGACTCTCGCTCGGCCCGACCGACGCGCCCGAGGTGGCGGGATTGACGCTGCGGACGCTGCGCGAGACGGACTCGATCGACGAGCTCGAGATCGCGGCGGCGCGATTCGAGCGATGGCCGGGCGTTGTTCCGACGGCGGCGGGCGTGCCGATCGATGCGGGCGTGATGGTGGGAGAGGCGCGGGCGCACGCGGCTGATCGGACGAGACTGGCGCGTGTGGGCGCGCCGGTGGGCGCGGAGATCGCGCAGGCCCTGGTCGGCTGGACGCTGGCGAGGTCGGCTTCGTCGGAGCGGGACGGATCGCCGGCGCTTGCGTTGATGATCGCTTCGGATGGCAAGGCGATCGCGGGGTTTGGTCCGGTCGAGACGTCGAGTGGCGTCGTTGAGTTGTGGCGGAGGACGTGCGAGGCGCCGCCTCAGGTGCTGTGGCAGGACGCGGAGGCGATCTATCTTCAATGGGTCGGGGCCGAGGGCGGAACCATCGAACGGGTTGCGACGCGCACGGGCGAGAGCGTCTGGAGATCGCCGAGTCTGCGGACGCTCTTCCCGCTGGATGCGTCGGCGCAGCGCCGGATGCTGGATCCGATCGGGCGCCCGATGACGATCGCGACGCCGACGGCGGGTTCGGTGTCGCTCACGGACCTGATCGTGTCGCTGGACGCGGGCACGCTTGCGCTCGCGGAGCGGGCGGGACGCGTGGCGTCGATCGACGCACGGACAGGCGAGGTGCGGTACGCGGTGCGCTCGCCGCTCGATCGCATCTACGAGGTGGGAACGGGCGGGGGACTGATTGTGATCGGCGGAGCGACGGAGCGGCAGGCATCGCCGGACCAGCCGATCGAGTTGTCGCCGGCAATGGCGTCGATCGATGCGAACACGCCGCGCGTGTTGAGCGTGGCATCTTCGCTTCCGGGTGACATGACGTGGCTGCGGATCGATGCGGGGGCACGGGTGCTCGCCGGTTTCGAGGAGGGGATCATCTCGACGAGCCCGGAGACGGGCCGGCGGAACTGGACTCGGTATCGCGACGCGACGGACCGGTTCGTCGACGCGTGGATCGTCGGGTCGAGCATTTTCCTTCTGGACAGCACGCGGACGCTGTGGATCGCGGATCTCGAGAGCGGGCAGATCGCCGAGGAGCCGCTGCGGTCGGACGATCGGTTGAGCACGCGGCAGCGGGTCGTCGGGCGGGTGATGGGCGAGCGGCTGTCGTTCAGCTCGTCGAGGGGTGTTGTGGTCTATGACAGGGAGGGGCGCCGGATCGGCGCCGACGCGATCGGCGCGTCGGATTCGCTGCTGCCGGCGCGACCGGGCGCGGGCGTGCTGGTGACGATCGACACGCGCCCGACCGAGTCGCCGGAGGGGAGGCGGACGCACACGCTGAGCGTGCTGGATGCGACGAGCGCTCGGCTGATCGCGTCGCGGGAGTTGGCGCTGCTGATGCCGCCCGAGGCGATCGCGCTGCTGGACGGGCACATCCTGGTGAGTGCCGGTGGCGTAACGCTGGTGCTCTCTGCGCCGGCGCCGTGATTGGTGCGCTGGTCACTCGGCGAGCGTGGCGGGATCGAGACCCTTCTCGATGAGGGAGATCTTCCTGAGGCGCCGCTCGTGTCGACCGCCCTGGAAGGTGGCCCCGAGAAAGGCATCGACGATCTTCTCCATGATCCGCTGGCCGAGCAGGTCGGCGGAGAGGCAGACGACGTTGGCGTTGTTGTGCGTGCGCGAGAGCTCGGCGGTGAGTTCGTCGTGGACGACGGCGGCGCGGATGCCAGCGATCTTGTTGGCGGCGATCGACATGCCGATCCCGGTGCCGCAGATGAGGATGCCGGCCTCGGCGTTGCCGCTCGCGACGGTGTTGCCGACCTCGTAGGCGCGTTCGGGGTAGTCGCAGGGCGTGCCGTCGAGCGCGCCGGCGACGGTGACGGTGTGTCCCTCGGTGCGGAGTTTCTCGGCGAGCTGGTGTGCGGCGTTGGATCCGCGGTGGTCCGCGCCGATGGCGATCTTCATGCGTGGTCACTCCGTGACGGATCGGTCTGGCCGAGCCGCCGGCGGATCATTCGCTCGATCTGGGCGGCGACGCTCTCGTATTCGTGCTCGCTCGATCCGATCGGGTCCGCGATGTCGGTCCCGTCGGGATCGAGAACGCGGACCTTTGCGCTGGCGCCGGGGGCGAGGGAGAGGATTGATCGCGCGTGGCTGGCGGTCATGGCGTAGATCTCGTCGGCGTCGTCAATCATCTGGCGCGTGAGGGCGCGGGATCGGTGGCGGGTGAGATCGAGGCCCATGTGTCTCATGGCGGCGACGGCTTCGGGCGTCGCCCCCCCACCGCCTCCGGATGTGCCGGCCGAGGCGACGAGGACCTGGATCGGGCTTGGCCCTGCGCGTTCGACGAGGTCTCTGGCGATGGCCTCGGCCATCGGACTGCGGCAGGTGTTTCCGGTGCAGACGAAGAGGATGCGGCGTTCCATCGCCCGGATCACGTCGTGCTCGGGAATCGCTCCCTCATCTGTCACGCGGATACCCCCTGCCCTGGTCAGGGCGACTGTGGTCGATCTTTGCCCGCGCGGCTCGCGGTCTTCGCGACCGCTCTGGACGCGCACCACCTGGTCGCCGCCTCCGAGCGATCGCCACGCGCTGGTGAGTTCGGCGTCGGTGCGTTCTCCGAGGGCGTCGGCGGAGACAGCGACAAGCGGCGTTCCCAACGCGGCGAGCATGGCGGCGCAGACCGGGTGGCTCGGGACGCGCAGGGCCAGAGCGCCGTCAACCTCCGCGGCTCCGGCCACGAGTCCGAGCGTGGCACGCACGCGCTCCATCTGCGCGTCGTCCATCTGCACAAGGAGACGGAGCGGACCGGGGAGGAGGCGGTCGATGAGGCGTCGATGACCGGGGAGGAAGCCGTCGCCGTCGCCGTTCATCGCCTCGCCGATCCGGTTGAGCGCGTCGATGTCGCGGAGGTGGAGCGTGGCACCGAGCGGGCCGGATGAGGCCTCGGATGCCGTGAGGAGTGACCGGAGGCGAGCAACGGCTTCGGCACGATCGGCCCGCACACCTGCGCCGAAGAGGGTCTCGGTCGGAAAGATGACAAGACCACCGGCATCGGCAACTTGTTGTGCGCGTGCGAAGTCGGGCGCTGGGGCGATTCGGCGCGAGTGCTCGGGACGTGGTGGCGCGTTGGGGCTCACACCATGAGTATGGGGTATTGGGTCCGGGAGTTCAAACCGGCGACCGGCGACGGCGTGTCCTCATGCCGCTCGGGGGGCGGGAAATGGGGGATGCGGCGTGCGGATTGTGTTGCGGGAGCACCGGTCGGCGATCATTCCCGGGCGAGCAGATCGATCTGGTACCGCATGAAACTGGGTGCGTCGATGCCGGTGACGATCTGCCAGAAGGGCTCGGCGCTCGGCTCGGCGAACCAGGCGCGGCACTGGCCACCCGGATCCTCGGCGTACATGTCGAGCGCGGGGCCGCCGATGAGCACGGCCCGGTGGATCAGGAGGAGGTCGTCGCTGGCGTACTCGGACTCGGCTGCGACACCTGCCATGGCGTCGACGAGGCGGCCGAAGAGCCGGTGGTTTCGCTTGAGGAGGATGTCCGCGTCGTTCCAGATGTAGTACCGGAACTTGGAGGCGGGGCGTCCGCGGAGTGTGTGGCGATGGCGGAGGAGGGAGGTGACGCCCCGTGAGCCGTCGATCTTGCGTTCAAGGGCGGGGCCGGGGATGAGGCGTTCGAGCTGCGCACAGAACGATTCGACGTCGTGGATGTGCTCGCCCATGAGGGGGCAGACTTCGGTGTCGCGCATGCTTCCGAGGAACTGTCCGAGGGCTGCTGCGAACTGATTTCGCCGGCGCGAGGCCTCCGACCACGCGACCAGGTGTGCCTCGTCCATCAGTTGGGTGACGGAGGGCTCCCAGTCGGTCACTGCAAAGAGCAGGTCGGATTGGCGGGTGATCGCGCTCATCGCCGGAACAACTCCCCTTCGAGCGGGGGTGGCGACACACCGACACCTATCGATCTGGGCCAACGCAACCCACATCGATCGCTTGCAGCGGACGCACCGGCTTCAGTGTGCATCACCGTTTGGGTTTGGCCACCCTTATAGCCCGCACAGGCAGCAAATCCTGCAGTCCAAGGTCCGATTCCGTGTTTTCGCCCCATCTCTTGCTGGCTCCGCCAGTTCCGTTGCGTTCGGGATCATTTGGACGGGTGAATATGCACCGCCGCGTGCGGCTCCGCCGCTCGCTTTCTATCGGGCCCGTGGCCGGGCCGTGAGTGGGGCACAGCGTAGAAATGGTCGGTTGGTTTCGCAAGTTATGGGACGAGCGATTCTGAGCGGTGGGAGACGGCGCGCGTGAATCGGGTTGCTGGGGAGGCGTCCCACCTCAATTTAGTGCGGAATCGGGGAAGGGGGACCAGGGTGTCGGTTGGTCGCGGAGGGCGAGGAGCCGCGCGCGGAAGGCGCGGGCGGGGAGTTCTTTGCAGCCGAACTGCGCGATGTGTGGATTCCAGATCTGTGAATCGAGGAGCTGGAAGGCACGGGCGTTGAGGTGTCGGATGAGGTGAACGAGGCAGACCTTGGAGGCGTCGGTGCCGCCGAGATCGGGGCGCGAGAACATGGACTCGCCGCAGAAGATCGCGCCAACGGCAACGCCGTAGAGGCCACCCACGAGGGTTGGCGTGCCGCCGGTGTCGAGCCATGCCTCGATGGAGTGGGCATGGACGGGGTGGTTCTCGCCGGCGCGGTGGAGGTGGATGTAGGCAGCGGCGAGTTCGGGCGAGATCCATGCGCCCTCGCGTCTGGTCTCGGCGCAAGCGGTGATCACGCGTTCGAAACAGGTGTCGCTGGTGATGCGGAAGCGTGCGCTTGCGACGCGCTGTCGAAGCGAGCGCGGGATGCGCAGGCCCTCGGACTCAGAGAGTGGGATGACGGCGCGCGGGTCCGCGGTGTAGGCGCGAATGGGGCCCGCTCCGTTGTCGGCCATCAGGAACATGCCGCGCCGGTAGAGATCGCGGAGCGTCTCGACGGTCGAGGGTGTCGGGCTTTGTGGCGCGTCGTCCGTCACGGCACGCGAGGGTACATCGGCGGGAGCATGCCTGCGATCTCAGGCGGCGGGGCTGCCCTTTGCGCCGTGGGACTCGGGCGCCGGGACGACGGGATCGGAGCCGGGGTCGGGGCGACCGAGCGCGCGTGCGACGAGTCCGCCACGCGTGGAGGCGTTGAGCTTGCGATGGAGCGATTTGACGTGGTCGTGCACGGTGTGGGGGCTGCGACCGAGCACGCCGGCGATCTCCTTGACGGATCGGCCGAGGATGAGCTGTTCGAGCACCTCGTGCTCTCGTGCGGTCAGCCATGGTGCGTTGGTGCAGGGCTCGCTGCCTAGTGCCAGTGCGGCGCGGCGTGCGAGGATGGGTGCGCCGGCCTCGAGGGCGAGGACGATCTCTTCGGCGTGCGCAACGGCAGCCTCTGGGATGGCGACGTAGACGACGAGCGAGCACCCCGGGGGGGCGTCGGGGATGTGCGAGAAGGAGACGAGGAGGCGCGAGGTCGGCGCATCGAACGCGTCGACGGGCGTGGGCGAACGGGTTGCGTCTGGCGGGGCCATCGCGCTGATGCGTCCGGTGATGTGACCCTCGGCGGCGAGTGCGCCGGGCGCAAAGCCGATGGTGGAGAGTCGCTCCAGCCGACCGCGGATCGCGGCGTCGTCGGCGGGATGGACGTTGATCGCGTGGGCGGAGTTGGCCGCGAAGCCGCTGGTCTCGGTGGCGACGATGCGGCCACCGGGCTCAACCATCGCGATGATGGCGCCGGCGCGTGCGCCGGGGCAGAGCGCTGCGGCGGACGCGGCGACCCGGTGGCACCAGTCGGGGGTTGCGACCGCCGGGAGCTCGCAGAGGCTGGCGACGTATGCAGCGACCCGCGCGTAGGCGTTCATGGAGATATCTGATTGCGTCATGTGGATGTTCGAGCTCATAGGGGTGATGGAGCGTGGAGAATGGACAAATGAGACGGGCTGACTGCTCATGACGAGACCCCTGTAAAGAGTCGAACGGAACAAGCGGGTTTGGATGTGGCCGCTATTGCAGATCGCGTCAGCCCGATCAACGATCCGCAGTGCTTCGGGCCCGAATGTGGGAGCCCCAACTGTGTCCCGATAGGACTCTGTTCCTCAGCAGCCGCCCCACAATAGCCTCAGTCGGGCCAGAAACACGATCCGGCACCGCCGATTGGGTAGATCGCGACATATCGCCACGCATATGGATAAAAAAGAAGGTCTTTGATTGGTGTGGCCGGCGAATGGAGACATTGACGCGTTGGGGCTCCTGACGCGTGGCTGGTTCGGCGATCAAGCCACTCCGATGGCGGGTTCGGGGTCTAGTGTTCTTCCTGCGCGTGCCGAGCTGGAAGGGCTCGGCGCGGGATGGGTGCACTCTGACCGTCGGAGGCGCCGTCCCACGCGTGTTCTCCCAGCGGAGCGGTCATGGATCGACGTTCAACCGGCGGACCGGGCAGGGTTGTCATCATCGGCGCGGGACCGACCGGGCTGGGCGCGGCGTATCGCCTGCGCGAGCTCGGGCACGAGAACTTCGTGGTGCTGGAGCGGCATCCTTATATAGGTGGGTTGGCTTCCAGCTTCACCGACGACGCGGGATTCACGTGGGACATCGGCGGGCACGTCATGTTCAGTCACTACGCGTACTACGACAAGCTCTTCGACACGGTCATGGGGGACGAGTTCACGCTGAACGACCGGGAGAGCTGGGTGCGGATGCTCGATCGGTGGGTGCCGTACCCGTTCCAGAACAACATCCGCTACCTGCCGAAGGATGTCGCGTGCGAGTGCCTGGTGGGGCTCGTGAAGGCGCAGTCCGGGAAGGGCGAGTTCAAGAGCCACGCCGAAGCGAAGAACTTCGGCGAGTTCATCGATGCGGTGTTCGGCGAGGGGATCGCCAGGCACTTCATGCGTCCTTACAACTTCAAGGTCTGGGCGTATCCGCCCGAGCGGATGAACAAGCACTGGATCGGCGAGCGCGTCGCGGTGCTGGATGTGGATCGGGCGATCCGCAATATCGTGCTCGAGCAGGACGACTACGGCTGGGGTCCGAACAACAAGTTCAAGTTCCCGCTCAAGGGGGGCACGGGCGAGTTCTACCGGCGGATCGGCGCCCGCGTGAAGGACAAGATCCGGCTCCACGCGACCGTCGCCTCGATCGATGTGGACGCCAAAGTGGTCACCCTGACCGACGGCTCTCAGGAGAAGTATGACACGCTGGTCAGCGCGATGCCGGTGGATGTGCTCTGCAGGGACATCCTGAGGGGCGAGGTCCCTGCGAGCGTGCGCGATGAATCGCAGCGGCTGCTTCACTCCAGCGGGTACATGGTCGGGATCGGCATCAAGCGTCCCTGCCCCTCCACCAAGAGCTGGATGTACTTCCCGGAGGAGAACTGCCCGTTCTATCGCGTGACCTATCTCTCCAACTACTCCCCCCACATGACGCCGGAGCCCTACACGGTTGATGCGACCGGGCGGCGGAACGGCTCCCACTACTCGCTGCTCTGCGAGACGAGCCAGAGCGACGCCAAGCCGGTGGACGGCGCGCGGATCATCGAGGAGACGGTCGCTGGCCTCGAGAATGCGGGGATGCTCGACAGGGGAGGCGATGGACGCAGACCCGAGCGCGACGACATCGTCAGCACCTGGGTGTACCACGCGGACTACTCGTACCCCACACCGAGCGTGGAGCGTGACGAGATCCTGAGCGCGGTGATTCCCTGGCTCGAGACGCGCGGGATCTATTCGCGCGGCCGCTTCGGGCTCTGGAAGTACGAGGTTTCCAATACCGATCACACGCTGATGCAGGGCGTCGAGCTGGTGAATCGGCTCGTGCTCGGCGAGCCAGAGGTCACAACCGGGATCGTCTATGAGACAACCAACGACGGGCGCGAGGCGGCCTCTCACGAACGGAGCGCGGTCGCGGGTTCGGGCGAGAAGCGGCTCAAGGCCGGCACGCCCGGGGATGCGAAGCCCGACGTGGTTGTGAAGCCGACGATGACCGATGCGGACCACTCCGAGGAAGAGCTCGGCGTCGGGGGCGGTTGAGCGGCACGGAGGAGGGCGGCCGGCTCAGGCGTAGCCGCCCGAGCGCATCGCCTCACCTGCCGCGTCGTTCCACGTGCGCTCGATGGCGGGCGTGAAGTAGTTCTGCCAGTCGCCGGCGGTGCCCTTGCGGGTCTTGGCGAGCGGATCGGCCTCACCCCGCACTCGCTGCGTGCGCCTTTCGAAGCGGTGGCGCTCGACGATGGATGCGACGAGTTCGCGGCGCGCGTCGAGCCCGAGAAACGCGAGGACGCGCGAGAGCTCGGCCTCGGTCTGGTCGAGGGCCTGCTCGTAGCGGACCTCCAGGAAGCGGTCGCCGTAGAGCGTGCGGGCGCGACTCGCGCCGGATATGCAGGCGGACCAGACGCCCGCGAAGTATCGGATCGTGGCCTCGGTGAAGAGATCGACCGGCGGCCCTTCGCCGAGCGCGTGGTGACGGTAGGCCGATTCCATGTGGGCCCGGGCGTCTTCGGGCAGCACGTTGAACTGCGCCGGGCCGAGCTTGTGCCGGAACTTGAAGAGATAGAAGCAGTGCGAGACGGCGACATCGCGCCCGTCGCGCAGCGCGTGGATGAAGCGTGCGTCGGGGAAGAGCGCGTGCAGGGCTTCGGCGCGGCTGCAATAAAAGAACGTGGTCTTGTCTCCGATGGCGCGCACACGCTTTCCCTCGTGCGCGGTCGCGGCGGCGGCGCGCATGACCGCTTCGACGGCGCCGCGGG
>CAUJHH010000062.1 GCA_963204725.1 Planctomycetota bacterium | reverse complement strand
CTGCGGTCGATGGCGTGCAGGACCCGTGACGCCCTCTGGGCCGCCATGCAGACCGTTCTGGATCAGGTCACCTCCCAGGACGCCGCTCACTGCTTCAAACACTGCGGATACACGCTACGCGATGAGTGAGAATGCTCTAGTGGTCGAGTCGTAGGCGTTGTGATGCTTTAGACACAACCACACAAGGTTGTCCTCTAAGTTATTGGACGGATTATGGTCAATATGTGCGATCTGTCCAATCGCTTCATCCGTATTGTTGTCTAGATAATAGCATAAGCAACATCTACGCTTGCATGCAGTCAAGATGTCTGCCTGGACGGTGTCTGGCACTCGCTTCCGCTTGGGCATCGCTTTGCTCGAACCTGTAAGGGGAACTGTCTTAGGTAGAGATCGCAGGGGGCCTTTGTGCTATCCCCAGCCCCGCAATCCTCGTCCTCACATTATCCAGCGTGTTCATGAAGTTGATGTAGGCGTCGTAGGGGGAGTCGTACGGCGAGAAGTACTTGTGGACGTCGCCGTCGGCCCAGTACTTGGTGCACATGTAGTAGAAGTGGTCGGAGGTGGTGAGCTTGCGCCAGTCTTCGAGGAGGTACTCGGCCTGGGCGAGTTGGGCGGGGTTGCCGGACTTTTGTGCCGCGGCGAGGCGTTGCTTGATGGCGGCTTCGAGGCGGTAGGTGTCGTCGAGTGCGTTTGTCTGCATGGCGTTGCCGCGCCAGGCGGTGAGGTCGCGCTCGGTGTCGGCCCATGAGATGTACTCGTGGACGTCGTAGACGCCGACGGGGTCGAACTGTCTGGCGGCCATGCTGGGCGTGATGAAGTGGTTTTCGGTGGTGCCGTCGGGTTTCTTGGCGACGTCGAAGACGGCTTCGGGGAGTTTTTCCAGGAACTGGAAGATGCCGGTGTCGGCCCACTGGTGCTCGCCGAAGGTTTCGTAGTCCATGAAGAGGTTGCAGAGGTAGCCATCGCCGTTGATCTGGTTGACCCACTGGGCGAAGCGCTCGGCGGAGAGGGGCCACTCGGCCCAGCCGCGGTTGGAGAAGCGGAAGGCGATGTCGTCGGAGAGGCGGTAGTTTTTGAGGAGGACGGAGAAGGGTCGGCCCTCGCGGCCGGGTCCGGAGACCATGTGGGCGGGGGGTGCGTAGATGTAGTTGGGTGAGCGTGAGCCGAGCTTGTGGTCGGCGCCTTCGCAGATGATGCCGTGGAAGCGGGGGTTGCCCTTGGCGTCTTTCATCTCGGAGACGTGCTGGGCGAGCTCGTTGTTGTAGATGAGCTCGGTGTTGCGGAAGAAGGTGGGCGTCTGGCCGAAGAGGTCCTGGATCCGCTTGGTGTGCATGTCGACCTGGCGGGTGAACTCTTCACGCGAGTAGATGAAGGAGAGGGAGTGGTAGTAGGTCTCGCCGATGAACTCGCAGCAGCCGGTGTCGGCGAGCTCTTTGAAGAGGTCGATGACATCGGGGCACCAGGCCTGCAACTGGTCGAGCGCGACGCCGGTGATGGAGTAGGCGACGCGGAAGTTGCCCTTGTGGCGCTTGACGAGGTCGAGGATGAGCGCGGTCGCGGGGCGGTAGCACTTGTCGGCGACCTTGTTGGCGATGGTCTGGTTCTTCAGGTTGTCGAAGTAGAAGGGGTCCGCATCGAAGACCGAGTAGCGGCGGAGGCGGTAGGGCTGGTGGACCTGGAAGTAGAAGCAGACGGATGCCATACACAAACCCCTTGCGTGAGCTGCTCACAAGCAGGATAGTGCCCGCGAGCGCGGAAAGGGGGGCGAATTGGCAAATCGCGGATGGGCGGATGGCGAAGGGAAGAGGCCGGGAGGCTGGCGACGTGTGGCGCCTCAGTCGGCGGTGATGACGGGCTTGGCCGGGGGGAGGTGCCAGACGGCTTCTTTGCTCTTGCCCTCGTCGAGGTACCAGCGGACCATGCGGGCGATTCCTTCTGAGAGCGGGATCGGGGGCGTGAAGCCCGCGGCGGTGAGCTTGTCGGCCTCGAAGCGCGTCTCGGTGCCGGCGAGCTTCTTCACACGCGCGGAGGAGACGGGGAGGTTTTTGCCGGTGAGCTTGATGACGACGTCGAAGGGGAGCGCGAGCAGGAGGCCGAGACCCATGGGCACGGTGAAGGAGGGGAACTTGCGTCCGAGCGCGGCGTAGACGGCCTCGGCGATCTGGCGGCTGGTGAGGTCGGGCTTATCGATGTAGTTGAAGATGTCGAACGCGGCGCGCTGCGCCTCCGGGCGATTCCAGAGGAAGAGCGTCGCGCTGACGATGTTCTCGACGTAGGAGAGCGACTTGATGTTGGTGCCCGCGCCGATCTGCACGTAGCGCTTGTTGTGGATCTGGCGGATCAGCGAGTACATGTTGGCGAAGTTGCGCGGGCCGAAGGTGATCGTGGGTCGGATGACGAGGGCGCGGCGGCCCTCGCCCTTGTCGGTCCACGGCTTGATGACCTTCTCGCCGGCGAGTTTGGAGGCACCGTAGGGGGAGTTGGGCGCGGTGGGGGAGTCTTCGCGGAGGGGGGGCTTGGCGTCGCCGAAGACGGCGCAGGAGGAGTAGAAGCAGAGGTTGCGGATGCCGTGGGTGTCCATGGCGTCGCAGATGAGCTGTGTGCCGCGCTCGTTGACGGCGAAGTAGGTGTCGTGGTCGATGCCGAAGTCGTGGTGTGCGGCGGCGAGTGCGAGGACGCGGTCGCAGCCGGCCATGGAGCGGGTGAGGTGGGCCGCGTCGCGGACATCCCCCTTGATGTAGGTTGCGCCTTTGAGGTCGAAGGTGGGTTTGACCAGGTCGTAGATGACGTGGTCCTGTCCGCTGGCGGCGAACAGGTCGTGGTAGTAGGAGCCGATAAAGCCCGAGCCGCCGGTGATGAAGGTGCGCACCAAGTTCCTCCGCACGAATCCGGACGACCCAAGCGCGTCCGGTGTGAACAGTATGGTCGGTTCGAGCGGGTGCCGTCTGAACGCTGGAGCGGGCTTGGGCGCACCAAGTGCGACCTGGGCCGGTTGTCTCCGTTGAACAGGCAGAATCTGCGCCCGATTGTGAGGAGTGTCTACGCGAGAGGCGTGGAGCGGGTTCGGGTGGCGGGGTGTTCGAGGGTGGTTGAAGGGGCCGATAGTGTGGGGCTGGTTCGGATGGATTGCGCGAACCCGGCGTGCGTGGGCGGCATAGATCGTGGCCACGGGAGTGGGGTCGGTGTGGAGGCCGTATGAGTTGGGAAGCGTGGCTGGTTGTGGTGATGATTCTGATGGTGCTTGGCGCGCTGGTGAGCAACCGCGTCGGCCCGGACATCGTGCTTGTGGGCGCGGTGACGGTGCTGGTGCTGGTGGACATCGTGGTGCCGGGTGCGGAGATCCTGTCGACGAAGGATGCGCTGGCGGGGATGGCCAACGAGGGGATGCTGACGGTCGCGATCATGTATGTGGTTGTGCGCGGGCTCTCGGAGACGGGGGGCGTGGGGTGGATCGGGCAGCGGGTGCTCGGGCGGCCGAAGACGCTGCTGGCGGCGCAGGTTCGGATGATGCTGCCGGTGACGACGCTCTCGGCGTTCCTGAACAACACGCCGCTGGTGGCGATGTTTATCCCGGTGATCGGCGACTGGTGCAAGCGTCAGGGGATCAGCCCGTCGAAGCTGATGCTGCCCTTGTCGTATGCGGCGATCCTTGGCGGGACGTGCACGCTGATCGGGACGAGCACGAACCTTGTGGTGGCTGGGTTGTGGGTCGGGCACTTTGCGGATCTGCCGTCGATCGGGTTCTTTGAGATCGCGAAGATCGGTGTGCCCGCGTCGATCGTGGGGCTGGCGTACCTGTTCTTCGCGGGGCGGTTTCTGATTCCGGAGCGGAAGCCCGCGCTGGATGTGGGGCTGGACCCGCGCGCGTACACAGTGGAGATGGAGGTTGAGGGTGGCTCCGGGCTCGTCGGCAAGACGATCGAGCAGGCGGGGCTGCGTCACCTGCCGGGGCTTTATCTCGCGCACATCGAGCGGGGGGGGCAGTCGCTGCCGGCGGTGGGGCCTGATGAGAAGCTGTTTGCCGAGGACCGGCTGGTCTTCGTCGGCGTGGTGGATTCGATCGTTGAGCTCCAGAAGATCCGCGGTCTGCGCCCGGCGACGAACCAGGTGGTGAAGCTGGATGCGCCGCGTCCGCAGCGGTGTCTGATCGAGGCGGTGGTCTCGAACACGAGCCCGCTGGTGGGGCGGAGTGTGCGCGAGGGGCGTTTCCGCACGGTGTACAACGCGGTGGTGATCGCTGTGGCGCGCAACGGCGAGCGGATCACGAACCGGAAGATCGGCGACATCGTGATCCGGGCCGGGGACACGCTGTTGCTGGAGGCGCACAAGAGCTTCCAGGAGCAGCATCGGAACAGCCGCGACTTCTTCCTTGTGTCGGCGGTCGAGAACTCGACTCGTCCGAGGCACGAGAAGGCGCTGCTGGCGGTGGGGATCATGGCGGGGATGATTCTGCTGGCGACGTTCGGCGAGCCGCTCGGGATCAAGACGATCCACGCTGCCGCGCTCGGCGCGGGGCTGATGCTCCTGACGCGCTGTTGCACCGGGGCTCAGGCCCGCTCGAGCGTTGATTGGCAGGTGCTGGTCGTGATCGCGTCGGGCTTTGCGCTCGGGCGTGCACTCGAGGTGACCGGCGCGGCGGACGTGATCGCATCGCAACTGATCGCGATCGCGGGTGGCAACCCGTGGGTGACACTGGCGGTGGTGTACCTGACCACCATGGTGTTCACGGAGTTGATCACGAACAACGCGGCGGCGACGCTGGTCTTTCCCATCGCGATCGGTGCGGCGGACAAGCTCGGGGCGAACCCCCTGCCCTTCGCGATCGCGATCATGATGGCGGCGTCGGCGTGCTTCTCGACGCCGATCGGGTACCAGACGAACCTGATGGTGATGGCCCCGGGCGGGTACAAGTTCAGCGACTACCTGCGCGTCGGGATCCCGCTGAACTCGCTGATGGCGATCGTGACGATCACGCTGGTGCCCTTCATCTGGCCGCTGATGCCGGCGTGATCCGGGCTGGAACCCCCAGTCAAAGTTGCAACTATTTGGTTGCATGTGGTTGCGGCACGCAGCCGGAGCGGGTAATATGCAACGAAAGGGTTGCATATTGGAGACCGCCATGGAAGATATATCCGGAGCTGGCAGGAGCGTGACGGACAGGATCGAGCGATCGGTCGAGATCAACGCGCCCCGCAGCGTCGTGTGGCGTGCGCTGACCGACTCAAGGGAACTCGGCGCGTGGTTCGGCGTCAAGATCGACGGCGCGTTCCGCGTGGGCGAGCGTGTCAAGGGGCAGATCACGCACAAGGGCTATGAGCACGTCGTGTGGGATGTGCTGATCGAGCGGATGGAGCCGGAGCGGCTCTTCTCCTGGAGGTGGCACCCCTACGCGGTCGAGGCGGGGGTCGATTACTCGGGTGAGGAGCGGACGCTGGTCGAGTTCACGCTCGAGGAATGCACACTTCAAGACGGAGGGGTCGGAACGAAGTTAACGGTGGTGGAGTCCGGCTTTGACAAGGTGCCGCTCGCGCGGCGCGCCATGGCGTACAAGATGAACTCCGGCGGCTGGGACTATCAGGTGGAGGCGATCAGCACGTATGTCACGAAAGCCAAGGGTTCGTGAGCGGCGTCGTTCCGCTGGACGGGCTGGTCGCCGCACGAATGGCGCGCCGGTCGGCTCCATCGTCGGCGCGGCACCAGTCTTTGCCGCGCTCGGTGATGAGACGCGCCTCGGGCTTGTCGTGCGCCTGAGCGCGGACGGCCCACTGTCGATCGCGCGCTTGACGGAGGGGCTGCACGTCTCGCGTCAGGCAGTGACCAAGCACCTGCGGGTGCTGGAGGAGGCGGGGCTGGCGCGGGGGATGCGCGTGGGGCGGGACAGCGTGTGGGAGATGGAGCCGCAGCGACTGGATGATGCGCGGCGATGGCTGAGCCACATCGAGGGGCAGTGGGATGATGCGCTCGGGAGGTTGAAGCGGAGGTTGGAGGGGCGCTGAGCGGAAGTGCTGGCGTCCTTATGCCTTGCCGATGCCCAGATCTCTGATGGCGCGGATGAGGAGGCCGTGGACGCGCGGGGGAGCGCAGACGACGCCCTTGTTTTTCTCGAGGCCTCGGCCGTGGGAGAAGTCGAGCGGGTTGCCGTGGATGTCGGTGACGAAGCAACCGGCCTCGACGGCGACGAGCGCGCCCGCTGCGTGGTCCCAGATGCGCTCGACATAGCCCTTCTTGGTGGGCAGACGCAGGTAGGCATCGGCCTGTCCACGCGCGACGACGGCGTACTTGGCCTGGCTATCGAGGCGGATGGGGCGTGAGGACTCGCCGATGTGGGCGAGGATGCGGTCGGTATCGTCAACGTTGGAGTGGCCGGACTCGACGGAGGCGCAGACGCGTATGGGCTCGCCCTTGGGGTGGTCGAGGCGCTTGATGCCGCGCGGGTGGGCCTTGGGATCGTTGGCGGGGGCTTCGGAGACGCCGTCGCCTCGGAGGGAGAGATAGATGCAGCCCTTGGGGTCGGGCGTGTCCATGCTGCTGCCGAAGTCCATGGGGAGGTTGGGGCAGCCGAGTGCGGCGACGGTGGGCTCGCCTCGCTCGATGTAGGCGAGTGCAACGGCGTACTGCTGGTTGCGGAGGAAGCCCTTGGTGCCGTCGACGGGGTCGAGGGTCCAGTAGCCGTTGTGGTGGGTGTCGCCGCGTCCGACATCGATGGCGGTGAGCATGGAGGTCTCGTCGGCCTCGGGCCAGACTTCCTGCACGGCGGCGAGCGTCGCGGCGAGCAGGGTCTCGTCCTCGCGCAGCGACTTGGATTCTTCCTCGCCGACAAGGATCACCTCGCCGAGTTGCTCGGTGAGGATGTGCGCGACGACGGCCTGCGCGGCGAAGTCGGCGACGGTGACGGGGCTCTTGTCGTCCTTGGTCACCGCCTTCACCTGCTCGAGGTTCTTCTGAACCACGCGGCAGACGAGCGAGGCCTGTGTGACGGCGTTGCGGGCGGCGGTGAGGTATTGGGCGCTCATTGGTGATGGGCTTCCGTTGATGGTGGATTTATGCGAGATCTGCGACCGGTGATGAAGACGGTAACGATTCCCAAAAGGGTTGCGCCGACGATGACGCCCCCTACCCAATCGTGCCCACGCAGGGTTACCCACACGCCTCCGCCCAAGAACGCGAGGCAAACGACAAGCGCGAATACCTGGCCAATGCGCTCAGTTCCGCGCTGCGCCTTCAAGTCATCGATGTCGGCGCAAAGATCTTCCCTTTCCTGTTGCTTTCGGTGCTCCGCCTGCGCTTCGGCCATCTTGAGAATGCGCTCGGGAAAGGACGGATCGACCTCACCGTATGCGGACAGAACTTCCGGAGGAGGAAGCGGGCCAACATGCAGCGTGCGCGTATAGGTCGTCAGTCGTCCGGCAACGATCTCTGGAGCTTGATCGCTCGCCGACTCATTGATCCCCGAAGAGCTGGAGTTGTCCGTTTTGAGCATCTTTGACGCGGCGTCTGTACTCCTCGACAGCTCGCTTTCGTTGCTCATCGTTCAGTGCCTCCCAAGCTCGTTCCAATGCTGCGCGCAGGTCGTCACCGACGGCAACCCAGTCCGAAGCAATTGCTTCCTCATCGCTCAATCTCTGAGATTGTCTCGTCAGCCGTCTTGCGACCGTTGGCGAAACATCGAACAGGCATGCCGCACCTTGCCACAACGCGAACATGCGGCGATAGGACCGTGAAGTGCCTGGGGTAGGCCACATTCCGTCTGAGCGGTTCGGATTGGCCAGATTTCGTACCATCATGCCAGCCAATAGGGTATCGCGACGGCAGGATGCCGCCCATGCCTACCCCAGAATCCCTGGTATCGACCTAATCGCGATCAGCGAATAATGCCCTTCGACTTCAGCAGTTCCATGCACTTGGCGACGGACTGGTCGACGGTGAGCTCGGCGGTGTTGAGCACGAGCTCGGGCTTCTCGGGGGCCTCGTAGGGATCGTCGATGCCCGTGAATCCCTTGATCTCGCCGGCGCGGGCCTTCTTGTAAAGGCCCTTGGGGTCGCGCTTCTCGCAGACATCCAGGGGCGTGTCGACGAAGATCTCGATGAAGGGGAGGGCGGAGGGCTTGGCCTCGTTGTGGAGCTGGCGGCAGAGGTCGCGATCCTTGCGGTAGGGGCTGATGAAGCTCGTGAGGGCGACACAGCCGCCATCGGCGAAGAGCTTGGCGACCTCGCCGATTCGACGGATGTTCTCGGCGCGATCCTCGGCGGAGAAGCCGATGCCGAAGCGCTTGGCGGCGGGCTCGGGGAAGCCCTTTGCCATGAGCGACTTGGGGTCGGTGTTGAGGCCGAAGCGGATGTTGTCGCCGTCGAGGCGGTAGGTGAAGATCTTGTTGTTGGCGAGTGACTGCTCGAGCGCGCTGGCGATGGTGGACTTTCCGGAGCCGGAGAGGCCGGTGAACCAGAGGGTGGCTCCCTTGCAGCCGAGGGCCTTCCAGCGCTCGTCGCGGCTGATGTCGCCCTCGTGCCAGTGGATGTTGGTTGTCTTGTTGACCTGGGTCATGGGTGTGCTCCGAAGGGGGCTTGGGTCGAGCCGCGCGGGTGTGAGAATGGGAAAAATCCTCCCGAATCGGGCGGACCCGAGGCGGGGGGCGGGACTGTAGAGTGTTTGTCGGAGAGTGGCAACACCCGTTCAGAGCGGAAGTTGCGTCGGGTTTCGGGGTGAATGCGGTGGTGCGGCGTGTGGTCGGATGAACGCGGGCGCGCTACCCTCCTGTCCCCCCTGTTTCGCCGCCTGAGCGCGGCCGGGGAGGGTGAGATACATCCCACGTCCCACGGAGGTTCCGATGCCCGGTCTGATCCAGCCGCACGGCGGCAAGCTTGTGAATCGCGTTGTTGATGGGGCTCGCGCAGCGGAGCTGACAAAGGAGGCGTCGACGCTTCCGAAGATCAATCTGACGGCGAAGCAGTCGTGCGATCTGGAGTTGATCGGCAACGGCGGCTATTCGCCTCTCGAAGGGTTCATGGGTTCGGATGACTTCCGTGCCGTGTGCACATCGATGAAGCTGGCGAGCGGCGCGGTGTGGTCGATCCCGATTCTGCTTTCGGTGGCGAAGGAGCAGGTTCCGGCGATCGGCGCCCGTGTCGCGCTGATCGCGCCGAATGGCGTGCTGCAGGGCGTGATGACGGTGAAGGAGACGTTCCTCCACGACAAGAAGCTGGAGATTCCGAATGTCTTCCGCACCGAGGACTCGGCGCACCCGGGGGCGGCGCAGGTGATGGCCGAGGGCGACCACTGCCTGGGTGGCCCGGTCGATGTGCTGACGCTGTGCGTGGACCCGAAGGGTCCCGAGGCGTTCCTTGAGCAGCGGCTCACGCCGGCGCAGACGCGTGCGGAGTTCGAGAAGCGCGGCTGGAAGACGGCCGTTGCGTTTCAGACGCGCAACCCGATCCACCGGGCGCACGAGTATGTGTGCAAGTGTGCGCAGGAGCTGTGCGACGGCCTGCTGATCCACCCTCTGGTCGGCGAGACCAAGAAGGGCGACATCACGGCTTCGGTGCGCATGGTCGCGATTGATGCGCTGGTGCAGAAGTACTTCAACCCCTCCACGACGATGGTCTCGGTGCTCCCCGCGGCGATGCGGTACGCCGGGCCGCGCGAGGCGATCCACCACGCCGTGATGCGGAAGAACTATGGCTGCTCGCACTTCATCGTGGGACGCGACCACGCGGGCGTCGGCACCTATTACGGCACCTACGACGCGCAGAAGATCTTCGATGAGATCGATCTGGTGGGCTTCGGCGTCGGCATCATGAAGTTCGAGCACACTGGGTACAGCAAGTCGTACGGAGGCATGGTCTCCGGCAAGACGTATCCGAAGATTGAGGGCGACATCATCAACCTCTCGGGCACCGCTGTCCGCGAGTTGCTGTTCAAGGGCGAGCGGCCCCCGGCGGAGTTCAGCCGCCCCGAGGTCGCTGACGTTCTGATCGCTGCCGCCAAGCGTGGCGATCTGTTTGTCGGCTGAGTCCCATCCCGCTCCTTCGAGCGGAGTATTGAGAAGAAGTCAGGTCCACGGACCCCGGTGCGAGCCGGGGTCCGTTGCTTTTTGGACCATGCCGCCGGATGTGTGGTCGAGAGTTGGGGATCTGGGGGGGGTGGCGCGGGCTCGTGCGTGGAAGTGGGTGCGTCGCAGGTTCGAGAGAATTCCGCACGCTGCCAAGGTTGGGCGGCACGGATCGCGTCTTCATTGATGGCCGGGGCGTGGTGCGCCCGGATCGGATCGGGCCCTTCGATCTGAGGGCCGATTGAAACAAGAACTGTCTGAACCCAAGGAGAGAAAGCATGTCTCGGACCGTATTGGCTCTGCTCGCGGCGAGCTTTGTGTTTCCCGCGACCGCGTCGGACCTGCTCGGCGGAGAGTCGCTGAGCGCGAGCGTCGATACCAGCGCCCACTCGTACGATCTCATCGATTCAAACTCCGACAGCGACATGATGGCCGCGACCTCGTTCGCCGGTCTCCCGATTGCCGTGAGCTCAGTGGCCGATAGCCAGGCGGGTCCCGGCTCCGGGAGTGCATCGCTCAGCGGCACTCGTTTCCTCAACGGCGTCACGGCGACCGGCTTCACCGTCGCCAGCGCATCCGCGAACAGCGATAGCGGCTCCGATGGCTCCGCCGTCTCAGAGTTCCTGTTCTCGTTCACTCTCGGTTCGAGCGCCGACTATGTCCTCGACTGGGAATTTGCCGGCGGCGGGCTGCTCGTCACCGGATTCTCCGAGCTCTCGCTCGTGGGCCCGGGCAACGTCGAGCTCTTCGCTCAGGACCACGGCACATTCGGCACGATCAGCGGGCAGGCGTTGGGCACGCTCGGCTCCGGCACGTACACGCTTCACGCGATCTCCATGTCCTTTGCGACCGGGAGCGGCTCCGGTAGCGAAGGCGCGGATGCGTCCTTCAACATCGGATTCTCGGTGGTCCCCGCGCCGGGAGCGGCTGCGCTCTTCGGGATGGCGGGGGTTATGGGCGTTCGTCGGCGCCGGTTCGTTGCTTGATTGATCGGAGAGCAAGGGACGACGCGAGCGTGGACTCGTGTGGGAGCCGCGGGAGCCCGGAGGGGAGCTCGCGGCTCCTTTGTTGCGTGCCTCCGTGGTTTCGGGTGGGAAACGAGGGCCAGTAACGCGCCGCCTGGATCGGTGAGAACCACGGGAACGCGTTCGGCGGGCGTGAATCGGGCAGATGGCGGGCCTCAACTGCAACTTCGAGCGACCGAGAGACGAAGAAGGTGTCGCTGGTATCGGCGGGCCATTCGGTGCCGCCTTGCGTTCTGCATCTCGTGGGACTGAGTCTGGCGGTGATCCGGGGTCTTGGCTCCGGCGCGCGGAGGTCCTGTGATGCCCGAACCGATCTGCTGGCTCGCTTCCTATCCGAAATCGGGGAACACGTGGGTGCGGTTTCTGCTGCATCAGTACTTCTTTGGGCGCGTGGAATCGAGCGGCGCGGTCGATGCAGCGATCCCCGATGTGCATGTTCGGAGCGAGATATTCGAGGGGGTGCCGGTTGATGGGGTGCTGCTCGCCAAGACGCATCACCGGTTGATGTCGACGATGCCGCATCGGGAGCGGACGAGGCGTGCGATCTACATCGTGCGTCATCCGCGCGATGTGATGTGGTCCGCGTTCAACTACACGCGGCTGATCTCGACGGCGGAGGTCGCGGCGCGCATCAGTCCCGAGGGGTACATGCGGAACTTCATACGGCTCGGGGGCGATCCTCTCTATGTGCAGTTCGGATTCGGCTCGCTGATCGAGCACGCGGGGTCGTGGTGCTCGCATCCGACGCTCGACGTTCACATCGTGCGATACGAGGACCTGCGGCTTGATGCGCACGAAGAGCTGGCTTCGATGCTTCGATTCATGGGGCATGAGCCGGACGCGGAGCGCGTTGGCCAGGCGGTGGAGGCGTCGTCGTTCAATCGGATGCGTTCGCTCGAGTGCGAGGAGAAGGTCTCGGGCGTCTCGTCCACGGTGTTCTCGGGCGGGAGTTCGAGCGTTCGGACGGGTCGGCTGTTCATGAACGCAGCGACGCTGGGCAGGTCGCTCGACGAGATCGCGCCGGGGCTGGACGCGCTCGCCGAGGAGCGGTTCGGCTGGTTCCTGCGGCGGTTCGGATACGAATCGCCGGCTGGTATGCGGCGTCAGCGTTCGAACGCGGGTTGAGCGGCGGACAAGAGTGTGGAATGCGAAGAAGGGCCCCGCCACGCATGGTGGAGAGGCCCCCCGTTCGGGAGGTCTCACGTTCGCGTGATGGGGCTGCTCAGTGTCGACGGCGGCGGCCACCCGTCAGTCCGGCGAGCCCGATTGCGGCGAGCGACGCCGGCGCGGGGACGACGTTTGCTCGGACGTTGTCGAAGCCGACTTCCCAGAAGTTGAAGCCGTAGAAGTATCCGGGGACGAAGGTCGTGATGCGGAACTCGTCCACGGAGGCGAGGACGTCGGCGTAGGTGCGCCCATCGGGGAGTCGTAGCTCGAAGGTGTCGGGATCCTCGTAGCCGGTGCCGCCCCAGCCGGTGGGGAGCGTGGCGGAGGTGGGATCGGGGATGAAGAAGGTGCGCGTCTGCCAGCCCGCGCCCTCGGTGGGGAGGCCGGCACCGACGTAGTAGACGCTGACATCGTCTTCGAAGTCGTCGGGATCGCCGATGTCGACGAGCTGGATCGTGAGGGGGAAGTAGGCGGGGGGGATGGCGTCACCGAAGAAGTTGCGGAGCGCGAAGACGTTGACATCGACCTGGACGCGGAGATCGCCGCCGTGGCGCGAGAGGTCTCCGGTGAGCGGCGAGCCGACGGACTCGTTGCGGAGTGTGACACCCCAGAAGGTGTCGAACGGGATGCCCATGTAGTTCCCGGGGTTGCCCCCTCCGAAGATCATCTCGTTGCCGTTGACGAGCCAGCCCTGGTGGTCGCCGTCCTCGAAGTCCTCGTGGAAGAGGGAGGGGCCGGCGAACGCGACGGTTGGGAGCCCCGCAACGGCGGCGAGGCAGACGAGCGTGGGACGAGGGAGGCGTGACATCTGGTTCTCCTTCCGGGTGCGCGCGGCACCGGCACTGACGCGACGGATCGAGCCCATCTCTGATCCGTATCCGACCCTGCGGGGGCATGTTGGGATGACAATTCGAAAGAGTGCCACAGGGGTTCCAGATTACAAGGAAGTTTCCCAGAAACTTTTGTTCGACCTTGCACTCCTAGTGAGTTGGGGTGATACTGGCCAGTGGGGAGCGTGCCTTTGCAGATCGATAGACGGGGTGAGCCGACCATATGGCGAACGACGAAGTGCACTTTGGTGGGGCGAATGGAGGAGAGTGTGGGGACGTTGTCGGCACCGCCGGGTTGGGTGGAGAAGGAGAGGGGGAGCCGCACGCTCTGGAGGCGCGGATTACGCTGGTGGGGAAGGACATTCTGGCTTCGATCGGGCGGGTGATTGAGTCGGTGCCTCGGGGCAAGCCCGGGCCGCAGGCGTTGGCGGACCTGCTGGGTCTGGACAAGGTGCTGGCGAGTCGGGTGCTGAAGGCGACACGGAGCCGGGATCCGATCACGGCGACGCATCGGATGCCGGGCCCGGAACCGCTGCGCAGGCTGGTGCGTGCGGCGGAGACGCAGGGTGTGGATTCGGGAATCATCGCCGAGGCGTATCGCTCGATCGACGCGTTCGAGCTTCTGATTCGCCAGGGTGTGGGCGATCGGAGCACGCTGGATGCGATCGTGTCGGCATGGGTGCCGGAGGCGCGGCGGGAGTTCGAGCTGCGGCGCAAGCAGGCGGCGTTCAAGGCGATGAGCCAGCTGAAGGGGGTGCAGTGCGACGCGATTGTTGCGACGGTGGTGCTGTGGCCGAGCGCGGACGGATCACGGATGGATGTGGTGTGGTTGAACGGGCTGGTGGGGATGCACCGCGTGCGGCCCGGCGCGGCGGTGAAGCTCTCGACGCGGAAGCTGAGCGGCGGCGCGGAGGCGCGCCTGCCGGTGTCGCTGGATGGCGCGTCGGTTGAGAATGCGGGTGGGCTTGTGATTCCGGAGTTCAGTTCGGAGCCGCTGCCTCGGATGCGCGCGCAGCGCGTCGGGAACAACGTGCACTATTCGCTCGCGGACGGGACGTTCGGGCCGGCGTCGGCGGCGGACGTGTTCTTTGCGGAGGTGAATCGTGGGGAGCTGCCTCGGGCGGTGCCGGCGGGATCGGGGCGGAAGCGGTACTTCTTTGCCGAGACGACGATGCCGGCAAAGCTGCTGCAGTTTGATGTGCTGGTTCACGAGTCGCTGGACACGTCGCGCCCGTGGCTGCGGATCTATGACACTGCGTTCGAGGGCGTGGCGAATGTGAATGATCCGGCGCGGGACGCGGACATTCTCGATATGGTCGAGTCGATCGAGACGCTGGGGACGGGCGTGTCGAGGTTCAGGTCATCGAACTCGCCCGCGTACGTCGAGCTGTTGCGGCACGCGTGCATGCGGCTCGGATACGACGGCGCGGTTCTCTCCGGTTACCGCTGTGTGGTTGATTTTCCGGTGTATGGATCGCAGGTGACGATGGTGTTTGAGCCGCCGGTGGAGGGGGGCGGGAGCCCCGGCGCGGGGGCGGGCGCTCTGGCCTGACGCCGCGGTCGTCGAACCCGGTCTGGCAGCGTGGTCTGGGGTGAAAGCCCGGGTGCGGCGAGAGGAATGTGAGCGCGCGGTCGGCAACCCCGGGTATCCTCGCACGAATGAAGAGGTGCGGAGGATATTCCATGCTCAGGGTGCTGATGTGCTGGCTGGTGACGGTCGCGTTGGTGGGGGCGCGCGTGCGGGCGCAGCTTCCCGATGAGGTGCAGTTTTTCCAAGGGACGCTGGCGGAAGCAGCGGCGCGCGCGAGGGCCGATGGGCGGCTGTTGATCGTGTTCATGCAGGGTGATGACCGACGGGGCGAGGACGCGTTCGACAAGGTGCTGTCGCACACACTGATGAATCGTTCGCTGCGTCAGTGGATCGAGTGGCACGGGGTGCTGGCGCGCGTTCAGTACAGAGAGGATCCTGACACATACTCGAGGATTGAGGCGCGCACCGGCAATCCGGGGAGAAATGTGGGCGGGCAGTTCGACATGCGTCGCGACCCTTATTTCCTCGTCTTCCGAGACGATCAAATGGAGCATGTGGTCCCCTGGCCGTATCTGCTCCCGATGCCGGGGTCCGATTTCGGCGAGGGCGGCGCACAAGACTCACGCGATCCCCTTCGGCTGCGTTACCACTGGGTGAGGGGTTTGCAGGGTCTCACGCCGCCGCCCGAACCGCTGTCGGACGAGGGGTACGTGAAGCCGCTCGAGCTTCTGTCGCAGCTTGATCTTTGCCTGGAGCGGCTCCATGCGACAGAGCCGGTATGGGCGGCGCACCACGATCGACTGAATCCTCCTCCTCCTGCGCCGGACCGCGTGTATGTCTCGGAGGAATCGGACGCGGATGGATCACGCTGGCCGCTGCTGGGTGAGACGCCGAGTGTGTGGGAGTCGTTGACACTGGCGCGCCAGCATGTGGTCGATGGCGATCAGCACCTCGCGACGGGGATCTACACGTGGTTGTGGGAGCATGGAGCGGAGTCGTGCGCGTGGCTGCAGCCGCTGAGACGAACGCTGATCGCGGAGGAGATGCGCCGACTCGGCGATCGGCGTGCGGGATCGCGGGCGCGATTCGAGCGGGTTCGCGGGATTGCAGGCGAGCGGTACGCGTGGTCGGACTTTATTGAGCGGTGGGACTGGGTCATCCTCTCGGAGATTACTGGGGATTCTCTCGAGATGCTGGTGGAGCTCGATTACTCGATGAACGACGCGGATGAGGGCTCGCTCGCGAGCACGACCGAGCAGAGCGGTCTTCGCCTGCTGGCTCAGCGTTCGCCATGGAGCGATCCATGGAGCGTCAAGGCCGACGACGTGAAGCGGCTGGATGCGATTCGCGCGCTCGAGGGCCAGAAGCCGGCGGCGCGGGCAACGGCGGAGGAGTGGGGCGAGCTCGTGGCTTTGCGGCGTGCGGTGCTGCTCTCGGAGGCGTGCCGGATCCATGCCGCGTTTCTGCGGAGCGGGCGGGACGCGGAAGCGATGAGGATCGCGACGGATCTGATCAAGGGAGATCCGGACGGGACCTGCCGGCTTGCGCTTGCGGCGATGGCGTGGGGTGCGGGTGTTTCGGACGGGCGTCATGCGGCGTGGGTGAAAGAGGCGGTCGCGCTCGGCGCGGATGATGTGGGGCTTCGTGCGGCGATGTTGCAGGGCGGTCCCGATGATTCGGCGGCGGCTCAGCAGCCACGGCGTGGAGGGGAGTGAACGATGCGTACGAGCCTGCTCGCGGCTTTGCTCTCGGTGTTTGTCATGGGATTTCGAGCGGCTGCGCAGCCGACGGTTCCGGATCCCTTCTTCAAGGCGACGTTTGAAGAGGCTCGGGCGGAGGCGAAAGCGACGCACCGGCTTCATCTGATCTTTCTCGACAACGGAGATCCGAGGCAGGCGCAAGCCGCGGCTCGGCTGTGGGGCAATCGCTCGCTCGGGCAGTGGATCCAGTGGCACGCGGTGCTGAGCCGCGTCTCGTTGCACGAGCGACCGGATCTGTTTGAGTCGTACGAGGCCCGACTGAAGCGGCGGGGCTGGCATCCCCGCGCTCGACTGATTGTCGTCATCGAACGCGACGGCTGCGAGGAGTGCATTGTCCCGTTCTTCCCGGGGCGTGCGACGGCGAAGCCGTGGGAGAGGGAAGCGGAGCGGATGCAGATCAAGGGTCCGGAGGTGCTGTTTCAGGCAAATCTGGTTCTTGATGAACTCGCGGCGAGGTCCCCGGTCTGGCACGCGTTGCACGTCCGCGACAACCCGCCGCCACCCGCGCCGCCTCGCATCTGGTACTCCGCCATCGCCGACGCCAATGCATCGGCGTGCCTTGGACCTGGGGAGGGAAAGAGCGTGTTCACGATGCTGACCGAGGCGCGAGCGCAGGTCGCGCGGAACGAGATTCACGAGGCAACCGGCACCTACACGTGGCTCTGGGAGCTCATGGATGATGGGCGCGTGTGGCTGAGGCCGCTGCGGCGGACGGTTGTCGCCACGGAGATGTCGAAGCTCGGCTGGAAGCGGAAGGGATCGCGAGAGCGGTTCCTCGCGATGCGCGACGATCATGTTGCGCGCGACGCGTGGGCCGATCTTCCGGAGCAGTTCGATCGGTATCTGATGGATGAGCTGGTGGGCGAGATCGAGCAGTCGCTCATGGAGATGAGTTATTCACTCAAGGACGAGGATGAGGGCTCGCTGATTCCCTTCCACCAGCGGGTGGGGCTGGAGTTGATCGCGCTGTGCATCCCGATGCTTGAGCCGCTTGGACAGACGGCGGAGCTGGAGCGACGCGTCGTCTCGCTCGGGCGACCTTTCCCCAAGCCCCCGCAGAGTCTGGCGACGGATGAGGAATGGTCGCAGCTTGTCGAGTTGCGGCGCCAGGTGTTGATGACGGATGTCTGCCGCCTGCACGCGGAGTTCCTGCGAAGGGGGAGGGATTCGGACGCGATGCGGATCGCGTCGGAGATCCTCGATGGGGATGCCGGCGGGACGTGCCGGCTGGCGCTCGCGGCGGTGGCGTGGGGCGAGAGCGTGGCGGACGCGCGGCATGTGGCGTGGGTGAAGGAGGCGGTGGCGCTCGGCGCGGATGATGCGGGGTTGGGCGAGGCGATTGTGCGGACGATCGTGGATAGGGGCGGGCGCGGTGCGAGCGAGTGATTGACGCGCGCGGCGATTACTTAAGGTTGAGGGCGAGGATTGCGCCGATCGCGGCGTGCGCCAGGAAGACGCCGAAGAGGCAGGCCAGTGCCCATCGCCATTGCGTGGCACGCGGCTTGAAGGCCCAGCGCCGCCGCCGGCGCACGAGCAGCGTGATGGCGGCGAGGCAGATGAGCGCGAGCGTGACGAACATCGCCACAAGCGCGTAGGGGGGCCATATCGGGGCGGGGTTTGCGATCAGCATGATCGAGACGAGCAGCGCGACGACGCCGTCGAAGCCCGCGCCCATGGCCCAGGAGACGATCGCCAATGACCAGGGCCCGACCGAGAGGTTCTCGGACGTGACTGCGAGGGAGAGGGGAGCGTTGCACTCAGGGCAGTGGACGGCGGTGAGGCCACGGAGGTTGTACGCGCAGACGGGGCAGGACGCGTCGTTGGTGGAGAGAAAGGCTTCGAGGAGGGGGCGGGGTGCGACGGCGGGATCGCGGATGGCGGCGTGTTGTGACGAGGGAGATGGTGTCGGCATTGTCACCGGTGAAGATACGGGGTTGGGCGCCGGGGTGTTCGTGGGCGGGGGTGCGGGGATGGAAGGGCCGGTGTGATTGGTGCGGGCGTGGGAGGGATCTTTGTCGGAACTTGTGGTCTGGATTGGCCGAATCTTCGGGGCAAACTCGGTACGCTCCGTTCGGGGGACTGACGGTACTGGGTGAGGTTGTCTCGCAGGAGAGGGCGTGGTGATGAGACGAGCGGGCGAACCGAGAAGTCGGCTGTGTGTGGATCGGCGGGGATTCACGCTGATCGAGTTGCTGGTCGTCATCGCGATCATCGCGGTGCTGATCGGGATTCTTCTGCCCGCGCTCGGGAGCGCTCGCCAGACATCGAAGACGCTCTTGTGTCTTTCGAACCAGCGTCAGCTTGCGCTCGGCTGGAGCATGTACGCGGACGACAACCGGGACGTGATGGTGCCGGGGCGGGCCCCGAACCTGCCGGGAGGGACGGGCAACCCGGAGAACATCTATGAAGTTGGCAACGGGATGAAGTTTCGCCCGACGTGGATCACGCGGATCGGCGGGTATGTGGGTGTCTATGCGTTCACCGATCCGTCGCCGGAGAACGGGCGGCAGGACTTTGACAACCAGGTGTATGTCTGTCCGGTGACGCCGGAGTGGACGGACGAGCGGAACGGCTCGTACGGGTACAACTACCAGTTCCTCGGCAACTCGCGCGTGACGGCGGATCAGTACAACAACTTCCCCGTGTCGCGGGCGAGGATCCAGGACTTTTCGCAGACGGTGATGGCGGGAGATTGCCTCGGGACCGCGGCGGCGTTCGCGGTGTCGGAGCGGCGTGCGTACGAGAACGACGGCCGGGACGAGGACCAGCTCGGCAACGAGGGGTTCAATCTCGATCCGCCTCGGCTCACGGATCGGAGCGACAAGTGCTCCGACGACCGCTCGGCGGCGGACCCGCGCCACATGAAGCGGACGAACATGGTCTTTCTGGATGCGCACGCGCGGACGATCGATCCGGCGGAGCTCGGGTACGCGACGCACGGGGACGGACGCGTGGTCGAACAGGCGGAGGGAACGCTCATCCCGAACAACCGTTTCTTCAGCGGCTGGGGGAGCGATCGCGATCCGCCGGACCTGCCGACGGGGGGATGAGCACTCGTTACTACGCTCGATTGGCCCTGTACCACTCGATCGTCTTCTTCAGACCCTCTTCGAATGGCATCTGGGCGCGCCAGCCCATGAGCTTGAACGCGCGCTCGGTGTCGAGGCAGCGGCGCGGCTGGCCGTCGGGCTTGGTCGGGTCCCAGCGGAGCTCGCCCTTGAAGCCGGTGAGCCTGGCGATGAGCTCGACGAGGTTCTTGATCGTGATCTCGAAGTTGGTGCCGAGGTTGATGGGTGTTGGATCGTCCATCTTCTCGGCGGCGGTGACGATGCCGCTGGCGGCGTCGTCGACGTAGAGGAACTCACGCGATGCGGAGCCGGTGCCCCAGCAGTCGATGTGCCCGGCGTTGTTGTCGATCGCCTCGACCTGCTTCCTGATGAGTGCGGGGATGACGTGGCTTGAGTTCAGGTCGAAGTTGTCGTGGGGGCCGAACAGATTGACAGGCAGCAGGAAGGTGGACTTCATGCCGTACTGGAGCTTGTAGGCATCGAGCATCTGCCATGCGGCCTTCTTCGCGACGCCGTAGGGCGCGTTGGTGACCTCCGGGTATCCGTTCCAGAGGTTCTCTTCCTTGAAGGGGATGGGGGTCAGATTGGGGTAGGCGCAGATGGTTCCGGTCTGGACGAACTTGCCGCCCCGCTCGATCAGGCCATCGAGGCGTGCCTGCTCGATCAGGTGGAGGGCCATGGCCATGTTGGCGAAGAAGTATCGACCGGGGTTGGCGCGATTGGCGCCGATGCCGCCGACTTCTGCGGCGAGGTGGATGACCATGTCGGCCTTGGCACCCTTGAAGGCTTCGCGGTACATGCGCTGGCAATCGGCCTGTTCGGTGAGGTCGAAGTTCTTGCGCCGGGGGACGAAGATGTTCTGGTCGGGGACGCCCCGGGACTTGAGCTGTGCGAGAACCTGGCGGCCGAGGAATCCGGCGCCTCCGGTGACGATAACCTTTGTGCTCGGCCAGTTGACCATTGGCGGGCTCCGTGGGGGGCTGAAGCGTGCGATTGCGGGACGGGGGCATTGGATGCCCGATGCCGTGTTCTGACGATAAGTGCAGCGTGGAACAGGGCGGGCAAGGAGGATAGGCCTGAAGCTCGATCGCGCCATCCAGCGGTGGATCTCCGGACTCGGTATCGCGATCGCGTTCGGCGCGTGCGTGATCGTGGGGACGTGGGCGATCGGGCGCACGGTGAGCGACCGGTTTCTGTGGAGCCAGTATCTGGCGTGGATTCCGACGGTGCTCGCGCTGCCGCTGGCGTTTGTGGTGCTGGTGCTGTCGAGCGCGGTGGCCTTGATGGATGAGGGGGCGGATCGGCTGACGCCTTACGCGCTGGACCGGCGGAGGCGTGTGCGCCGGATCGCGATGGGGTTGCGCGGGATCGGCTGGCTCGGCGTGGCGTGCATGGCGTGGACGCTGCTCGCAAGGGATCTGAACCTCGGAGCGAGGCGATCGCGGGAGGCGGCCCCGGTGGGGCGGTTGGATGGGTTCACGCTGGTCTATTGGAACCTCGCGAATTGGCCCTCTGAGCGTGCAACGGATCTGGTGCGCGTGCAGCGGCCGACGCTCGCGGTGCTAGCAAACGTGGGGCACGACCTTGATCGGGAGACATTGAGGGAGAAGGTGGACGAGGGCGCGGACTTGCTCGAGGCGGGGCCGTTCACGCTCGTTGCTACGGCGCCGATCGCTTCGTGGGGGATCACGTCGCTCGGATTCAAGGGGACGCGGTTGAACTCCGAGGGCGAGTCCGAGGCGGAGCGGATCGATCCGGGTCGGGCGATGTGGATCGCGCTCGATGTCGGCATGACGGAGAGCGCCGCGTCGCGCCCGTTTGTCGTGTGGATTCTCGATCTGCCCTCCGATGTGATGCTCTCGCGTCGCAGGATCGCGGAGAGCACGAGGCGGCAACTGGTCGCGTGGCAGGGGACGGTCTTCCGCCGTGTGCCGGATGAGGGAGTCGAGAAGGGGCCGGGGCGCTATCGCGCGGACACGACGCTTGCGATGGTGGGCTTCCCCGAACCGGATGTGATCGTGGGTGACTTCAACATTCCGCGCGGGTGCTGGTCGCTCGGGGTCGTGACGTCGGGGCCGGGATGGACGACGCGCGGGGCGTTCGAGCAGGCGGGTCTGGGATACGCGGCGACCTGGCCGCTGAAGATGCCGCTCTGGCACATCGACCAGGCGTTCCTTGCGCCGTGGCTGCACGCGACGGGGTATCGAGTGGTGAACCCGAGGACGGGACTGCACTGGATGCAGGTCGTGGAGTTTGGCGCCGCTGAGTGAAGGCAAAAAGGAAACGACGCGCGGCCTGTGACAGCAGCGCATCGTTTCTCTCATCGCGAGTTGCACGCGCGGAGCCCGGCCGGAGCGAGGCGGCCACGGCGTGGTTTGCTTCAGCGCCGGCGACGGGCGGCGACGAGGCCGCTGAGGCCGAGCAGCGCGAGCGTGCCGGGCGCGGGGATGTTGCTGACGCTGACGCCGAGGTTGTCGATGCCCCATGACTCATCGGTGCCGCCCTGCCAGCCCGCGCCGTGCGCGTAGATGCGGATGGTGAGATCGTCGGCGGTGTGGGGGATGTTCTGGATCTGGGGCTCGAGGCCGAAGTCGTACGCCTTCTCGCCGTAGCCGCTCCAACCGAGGTTGCCGGCGGCGTCGTAGATCACCGCGGCGGAGTTGGAGTAGTTCACGCTGCCGCTGGTGATGGCGAAGGTGGTCTCAAAGTAGAAGTCGTCGCCGATCTCGATGCGCCAGAGGTCGGGCGAGACGGATCCGTTGGTGCTGTCCCACGAGTCGATGACGGCGAGGAGGAAAGAGACTGAGACATGTGTGTGCTCAGGGAGGCCTGTGAGGGAGAGCGTGGTGGCGGTGGATGAGCCGCCCGTTGAGTCGTTGCGGAGGAGGTTGCCTCCGAAGACGCTGGTGCCGCCTGCGGCACCCATGCCCGCGAAGCCCTGGACGGACTCGTTGGTGAAGAAGCCGCCGATTTCGCTCGGAGTTCCCGAGTCAAAGTCGGAGAAGAAGACGGGGGTATCGGCGGACGCGACGCCGGCAGCGGCTGCGATGGCGACGCTGAACAGCACATTCTGACGCATGATCGGACCTCCAGACGAATCAAGCCAAGCCCGGTCGGCGCGCGGACGCGGCCTCCCCTCCGGGTTCGATAAACATGCCACATGGCGTGATTTGTGCCACTTGGAAAGTGCAAGTCGATCAGATTCCTGTGGCGGGCTTCGGACGGATCCCTATTGTCCTGCGAACAGGATTGCCCAGATTTCGGCCCTTGTTCCGGGAGGGTCGGTTTTGGGTAAGGAAGCGAACGGGAATCCGCTTTCCGGGGGTGACCTGTCGGGGGCGGTGTCCGATGATTGCTGCCCGTTCAAATGGAGTGTGCCCTCATGTCTGAAGCGTCGTCTGTGCCTGTGAAGTCGATGGATGCGATCATGTCGCTGTGCAAGCGGCGCGGGTTCATCTATCAGGCGTCGGAGATCTATGGGGGGATCAACGGGTTCTGGGATTACGGGCCGCTGGGCGCGCAGATGAAGAAGAACCTGCGCGACGCCTGGTGGCAGGACATGATCATGCGCCCGTGCTGGGGGAAGGATGGCCCGAATGGGAAGCCGGTGAAGTGCGTGCCGGTGGAGACGCGGATCATCCAGCACCCGAAGGTGTGGGAGGCGAGCGGGCATGTGGGGGGTTTCAATGATCCGATGGTGGACTGCCGCGAGACGAAGCAGCGGTATCGCTATGACCACGTGAGCGTCTTCGTCCCCGCCTCTGGCGATCCCGGCGACAAGCCGCTGTTTGCCTATATGAAGGACTCGCCGAGCGAGGCCAAGCAGCAGAAGAAGGCCGAGAAGGCTTTCGGCCAGGTGAAGACGGTGACGCTCACGACGATCCCCGTCGCGCAGTTCACGAAGGTGCTTGGACCGGACGCGGAGAAGGTCGGGACGCTGACAGAGCCGAAGCAGTTCAACCTTATGTTCAAGACGTACCTCGGCGCGACGGCGACCGAGGACGACAAGGCGTACATGCGTCCGGAGACCGCACAGGGCATTTTCGTGCAGTTCAAGAACGTCGTGGACACCACGCGCGTGAAGGTGCCCTTCGGAATCGGGAACACGGGGACATCGTTCCGCAACGAGGTGACGCCCCGCAACTTCACGTTCCGCTCGCGCGAGTTCGAGCAGGCGGAGCTGGAGTTCTTCTGCCATCCGGATGAGTCGCCGGCGTGGTACGCCTTCTGGCGCGACTATCGCATGGCATGGTGGCAGTCGATCGGGCTGACCAGCGAGAACCTGATCCTGCGCGAGCACGACAAGGACGAGCTGTCGCACTATTCCGTGGGCACGAGCGATGTGGAGTATCGGTTCCCCTTCACCGCGCCGGGGTATGGCGAGCTGGAGGGGATTGCGCACCGCGGCTCTTTCGACCTGACGCAGCACCAGCAGCACTCGGGCGTGAAGCTCGAGTACAACGACACGGAGCGCGGCGAGGTGCTGCCGAACGGCGGCAGGCGCGGCGAGCGGTACATTCCGCACTGCATCGAGCCCGCGGCGGGGCTTGATCGCGGGGTGCTGGCGCTGATCTGTGAGGCGTATACGCGGGATGAGAGCCGCCCGAGCCCGGAGTTCATGAAGTTCCACCCGCGGATCGCGCCCATCAAGGCGGCGATCTTCCCGCTGGTTGCGAAGGACGGGATGCCGGAGGTGGCGGAGAAGCTGCAGGCGGATCTGAACGCGCGGTTCTGGAAGCTGGGCGGCATCGAGATGGATGAGAAGCAGTCGATCGGCAAGCGGTATGCGCGCATGGACGAGGCGGGGTGTCCGTACTGCTTCACGGTGGATGGGGACACGCTGAAGGATCAGACGGTGACGTGCCGCGACAGGGATACGGGAGCGCAGACGCGGATCTCGATCGACAAGGTTGGGGACTTCCTGGCGGAGAAGCTGGGGGTGTGAGTGAGGCACTCGCAGGATCCGTGGTCGAGTCGCCGGGCCAGCGGCCTGGGAGGCGACTCTTTATGCGCGTGTTTGTGCTTGCGATGGTCGTCTACGCGGGGTGGTGCGCCATGCTCTTCTCCATGCAGGATCGCATGTTGTTCCCGCGCGAGTTCGCGGAAGTGACCGGTGCGCCGGCGGGTGCCGAGCGATTGGCGATCGCGCTCGATGAAGGCGGCGAGGTGGAGGCGTTTTTGGGTGTGCCGCGGGGCGAAGGGCCGTTTCCGCTGGTGGTTGTGTTTCACGGGAACGCGGAGTGCGTGGACACGATGGAGCGGGCGCGGCGTGAGTACAGCGCGCGCGGTTGGGCGGTGTTGACGCCGGAGTATCGCGGGTACGGGCGGAGCGCGGGAGAGCCCTCGCAGAGATCGATCGTTTCGGATGTGGTGGCGTTTGTGGATCGGGTTGTGAAGCGGCCAGAGATCGACGCTTCGCGCGTGGTGTATCACGGGCGTTCGCTGGGTGGGGCTGTCGCGGTACAAGTCGCCAAGGAGAGGCCGCCACGGGCGATGATTCTGGAATCGACGTTCACGAGCGTGGCGGGGATGGCGATGCGGTACGGCGTGCCGCCGTTCCTGGTGAAGAACCCGTTCCGCACGGATCGCGTGCTGCGTGAGTTTGCGGGCTCGGTGCTGATCCTGCATGGAACAGACGACACGATCGTGCCGATCGAGCACGCGAGGCGGCTGGTGAAGTGTGTGCCGCGGGGTGATGGGCAGGGAGGCAAGGCGACGCGCACGCTCGTCGAGATGCCCGGCGGTCACAACGACTTTCCGGTGGATGAGGGGGCGTATTGGGAGGCGATTGAGGGGTTTCTCGGGGCGATGGATTAGTTGTCGATGCTCGGACGAGTGCCGCTCGAAAGTGTTGAGGACATCGCCTCCGGCCACCACGCGGCGCGTGCGACATTCCGGCACTGGATGAAGAGGATCACGAGCAGGATTGCGATGCCGAGGAGATAGCAGATCAGGGAGAGCCACGCCCATGCGATCTCCTCGTGTGACTTCAACCAATACTCAGCCCGTGCGCCCTCCTCGATGCAGATTCGGGCGCGCTCGGCGCCGGGGACGAAGCCCGGACGTTGCATCGGCAGCACGATCGCCATCTCCGTCATTTCCTCGTCGAGCGCCGCATCATCAGTGGGGAGTTCCTTCGCCTCGCGTTGGTGTCTGAGCGACTCTCGTACGGAACTCAGATACGTCTCGGCTTTCAGATCATCATCCTTGAACCACTCCGGCCTGTTGCGAGGGGGGATCCAGATCGTGTCTCCGTGATGCCTCACGAAACTCGGGTGACGCCCCGCGCGGACCTTTGCCTGATCCTCCAGTCGCTCGATCGAGCGGCGGAGTCCATCGCCACGGAGCGAGGGGTTCTCGTCGGAATAGCGGGCCTCGACGTCGCGCACGTGCTCGTCCTCGTCTCGCTGCTTGATTGTGTCGGGCGCGAACTTCTGATAGATGAGCAGGCCGATCGTGACGAACACCGAGGCGAAGAACGTGAGTGCGAGCGTCTTGCTGAAGGATGTCAGCGTGAGCATCTCGTCCAGATGCAGGATGTCGCCGATCGCCCGCACCATCCACCTGATCCAGATGGGAAGGCCCTCGCTCCCGGCCTCCGGGACGATTTTCCGAGCGGCGAGGTATGCCGCGACAAGAACAGGCACGGCGATAAGGGCGACCAGCGAGACACGGTTGAGGATCGAGAGTCGCCCGAGACTGCGGACAGCGCTCCAGTCGACGGATCCGTGTGCGAGCCGAGCGCGGATCATGGCACCGAGCACGCGCCAGAACGCTCGGTTCTTCCGGTGCTCCCTCCAAAGATGCTGGAGCACCGCACCCGGAGTCGCCAGCGCCGTCCACGTGTTCTGCCACGGGCTCTCCGACCGAGGGTGGTCGTCCCAGGGTCGCTCGCGCCTGGCACGCATCTGTGCGATCCGCTCGACGTGCTTTGCCTTCCACTCCTCCATCGTGATCCATGGGGCGACGCGCCGCTCTGTGGGTTCAAGCGACGCTCTCGCCTTGCTCACATCGACCGAGCGGAAGTCGCCCGGAGCATCTTGCTTGAAGTCCGCGCCTTCGAACGACGCGCCGCCCTCGAAGGTCGCGCGGTTGAACGACGCCTCACTCTTGAAGTCCGCGCCTTCGAACGACGCCCGGCCCCCGAAGGTCGCGCGGTTGAACGACGCCTCACTCTTGAAGATCGCGCGGTCCAACCACGCTGGCCCGTCGAAGGTCGCGTCGCGAAACGACGCCTTGCCCCGGAAGGTCGCGTCGGCGAACGACGCCCCACCCCGGAATGTCGCGTGGGCGAACGACGCGCCGCCCTCGAAGGTCGCCCCGAAGAATGTCGTCTCGCCCTCGAAGATCGCACTGTCGAACATCGCCTCGTCCCGGAATGTCGCGCCGGCGAACCACGCCCCACCCCGGAGTGTCGCGCCGCGGAACCACGCCGGGCCCCCGAATGTCGCGTCGCCGAACCACGCATCGCCCCGGAGTGTCGCGCCGCGAAACGTCGCTCCCTCACGGAATATCGTCGAAGCGTGGAGCGTGATCCTCAAGTCGAGTGCTCGATAGTCGCTACCGAGTACGACGCCGCCCTCGATTTCGAGCTGCGTGAGCGTGGCGAGGTTTACTTCTGTCTGCTGCAGTTCACCCCTCTCCCGTTCCGGCGCCAATTTCGCTCCCGGATGGGCCTGCACCGCCTCGATCAGCGCCCGCAAGTCGGCGATCTCCATGTGCTCGATCGGCTTGCCCGCGACGACGTGGTCGGCCCAGCGTTTGAGTTCGTCAGGATCGGTCCCGATCTTTCCGTCGATGCGGATATCGTCGGGTTTCGGGGGCGCGGATTGGCCCGCGCTGGGTGAAGGGTCTGGCGTCGGGTTCTTTGGGGCGTCCTCGGGCAGCATGTCCGCATTATCGCAGTGCAGGGCACTGGCTGACAAGCAGCCAGTGGCACGGTCGGGCCGGATAACCCAGGAACTGCAGTCCCTGGGTTCTGGGGCGTGCCGCCGCTTCTACCCGCTCAATCCGCTGATGAACAGCGGCTCGATGCCGACGACGCGCCACTGGTCGTCGTCTCCGAGGCGCCAGTCGATCTTCCACCATGAGAAGTTGATGCCGCCCGCGTTGATGCGGACCTGTGTTTGTGTGCGTCCGACGGTGGGGCCGTCGCGGACGGCCTGCATCTTGAGGACGGCCCAGCTCTCGACCCTGTAGTTGTCACCGAGGTCGCGCCGGACGCGTTCGAGGATGTCGGTGCGTGTGAATGGCTCCGCACGTCGGGGCCAGAAGAGCCGGGCGTCGGGAGCGATCAGGGATTCGAGGGTCGGGATGTCGACCTCTGTCGCGGCGCGGACGAGGTCGCGTGTGCGCTGCGCCATGTGCTCGCGGGGGGTGGTGACGAGCGTGCTGATGAGAAAGAGGATGCCGGCGAGGAGGAGCGCGAGGCCGGCACAGATCAGGCCGCGTGATGCGTGACCCTGTGCGCGGAGGCCGAAGAAGAGCGCGAGCGCAATGACGAACAGGGCGATGATGGGTGTGGAGGGGGATTCGAAAAGGAGCGATTCGAGGGCAGGGGGCTTCGGGAGTGGGGGAACGCTGCCTCCGATTGAGGCAGGGAGGCCACACGCGCCGGAGGCGAGCGAGTGGGAGGCGGCGGCGATCTGGGTGGTGAGGGGCATCGGTTGATCTTTGGAGCATCGACGCCCTGCGGGCCGATGTGATCGGGTTGGGACCGATCGAAACCCGCACAGTCTGCGCTGCTGGTGCGCGCTGGGCCGGGCGGATGGTGCGAGCGCCTCCGGGCGAGAGATAAAGGATGCGAGCACAGATGAGCCACGCGAATGGAGCGAGCGCGGGTCGGGGGGCGGGTGCCGCACGGGTGGAGCCCTCGGCCGAGGTTCTTGAGCGCAACCTGAGATCGCTTGCGATCGCTTCGCCGAAGGCGGCGGATCAGGTGATGCGGACGCCGGCGCGCCAGGATGTCGAGTTCTTTGTGGCACCGGATGGGTGTGTGAGTGCGAGAGCGGGAGGGCGCGGGTTCGCGAGTGCGCGCAGGCCGCTTGATGAGGCGGATCGGATCGCGACGGGAGTTGATGTCGCATCGACGCCGGGCGTGGTCGTGCTCGGGTTCGGTATCGGGCACCACGTGAGGGCGGTCGCGCAGAAGCTGAAGCGCACGGGCGTGATGTTGTGCTTCGAGCCGGATGTCGGGTTGCTTCGGGCGGTGCTGGAGCGGGTGGATCACAGCGAGTGGCTGAGGTCGTGCAACGTTGCGGTGCTGACGGGCGCGGACGATTCGGCGGCAATCAGCGAGGCGATCAAGGGGAGCGAGGGCGTGTTCGTGCTGGGCTCGGTGTTCGTGGAGCACCCGGCATGCCGCGCGAGGATCGGCGGGGCGATGGACGCGTTCTCATCGCGGTTCACGAACGTGATGCGGGCGGCTCGGACGACGGTGCTGACAACGCTGGTGCAGTCCGAGACGACGTTTCGCAACCTGCTGATGAATCTGGACTGGTATGTCTCGTCGCCGGGTGTGGGAGAGTTGGAGGGTGTTGCGCAGGGGCGGGCTGCGGTGGTGGTGTCTGCGGGGCCGTCGCTGGAGCGGAACATCGATGTGCTGTCGCGGCCGGGCGTGCGCGATCGCGTGGTGATCGTGGCGGTGCAGACGGTGCTGAAGCAGTTGCTGGCGCGGGGGGTCCGGCCGCACTTTGTGGTTGCACTGGATCACCACGAGATCAGCCGCAGGTTTTATGAGGGGTTGACGGCGGAGCAGGTCGCGGGCGTGACGCTGGTGGTTGAGCCGCGGGCGAATCCGGCGATTCTCGAGGCATTTCCTGGTGCGATCCGCTGCTGCGAGGATGAGTGGCTTGAGGACATTGTCGGTGGGATCGCGGAGAAGAAGGGGAAGCTGCAGGCGGGCGCGACGGTGGCGCATCTTGCCTACACGCTGGCGAGGCACCTTGGCTGTGACCCGGTGGTGATGATCGGGCAGGATCTCGGGTTCACGGACGGGCAGTACTACTCGGCGGGCGCGGCGATCCACACGACGTGGGGGTCGGAGCTGAATCCCTTCCGCACGCTGGAGATGCTGGAGTGGGAGCGGATCGCGCGGGCGAGGCGGCTGCTCCGGAAGCTGACGGATGTCAACGGCAGGCCGATCTATACAGACGAGCAGATGGCGGCGTATCTGGTGCAGTTCGAGCAGATGTTCGGCGCGGACGAGGAGAAGGGGCTGCTGACGATCGACGCGACCGAGGGTGGCGTGGCCAAGCGGCACACACGCGCGATGACGCTGGAAGAGGCGATCAAGCGGGCTCCATCGGGGGGCGGGCAATTGGCGATCGTCGAGGCGATGGCGGCGCGCGAGACGTGTCGGACCCGCGAGAAGATCATGGCGGCGCGGGAGCGTGTGACGCGCGCCAGGCGAGAGACGGCGGAGGTCGGGCGATTGTCGGGAGAGGCGGTCTCGCTGCTCAAGCAGATGCAGCGGGCCTACCCCGACGATCGGCGCGTGAACGAACTCATTCGCAAGATCGAGCCGATCACAGCGAGGGTGAACAAGCAGGAACTCGGGTTCAAGCTGGTGCAGAACGTGAACCAGATCGGGACGCTCAATCGGTTCAAGGCGGACCGCGCGATCGCGATGGATCCGTCCCTCTCGCCCGTCGAACGCCAGAAGCGTCAGATCGAGCGCGACATCGACAACGTGATACGGATCGAGGACTCGGCGGGGCGGCTTGTGGACCTCCTGGAGCGGACCCTGGTTGCGCTCGACGGCGGCGCGAAGCTGACACGGGACGTGGCGCCCGAGGAGACGAGCGCAGGGGAGGTCAGGGGCGTGCGGCGCGCGATGCCTCGCGTGGTCGCGATGATCCCGGTCGATCCGGACTTCGGTTCGCTCGGGGTCGCGAGGCGTCTTGGTGATGTCGTGGGTGGGGGGATGAACGCGCTGCAGGTGACGCTGGCGCGGCTCGCGCAGACAAAGCATGTTGGTGAGGTGGTTCTGCTCACGCCGGATCCGGAGCGGGTGCGGGAGATCGTCGGCGAGCGGGCGCGAGACTCAAGGCTGAGGGTGCGGATCGAGGCGATTGAGCGCGAGGCGATTGACGGTCGGCGCGCGAGCGTCGCGTCGGCGCGGCTCTTTTCACCGACGTGCTGGCGAGGGGGCATCGCAGGGCTGACGGTGTACGACGAGTTGCTGCTCCCACGAGCGATGGCAAGGGCGATGGGCGATGCGGACGCCGCGCTGCTGCTGGGGCCCGAGTGGTGCGCGATCGACCCGGGTTTGTGCGACGCGATTGTCGAGCGGCACGCGGAGTATCCGTCCGGCACGCGCGTGACATTTACGCAGGCGGCTCCGGGCCTCGCGCCATGCCTCGTGGCGAGGTCGCTGATGGACGAGTTTGCCGTGTCGCAGGATTCGGCGCAGTGGCTGGCGACGATCGGTGCATCGCTCGGGTATGTTCCCGTCGGGCCGCAGTCGGACCCGATCGCAAAGGTCTGCTGCGTGCCGGTTGAGCCGGCGTGGCGCGATCTCGGCGGGCGCGCGATCATGGACCTGCCGGTGTCGCGACGGGCGATGGGACCGGTGATGGCATCGCTTGGCGAGCGGAGCGTGCGTGCGACGACTGGAGAGATTGTGGCGATGCTCGCGGAGCGATACCTGCTCGCGCCGGCTTCGCCCCAGCATCTGACGCTGGAGCTCTGCACGGGGCGGCTCGCTTCTGGGCTGCGGGGGGTGTGGATGCGGGGGAGGGACGACGTGGCGGAGCGGGCACCGATCGTGGTTGATCGCGCGCTCGAGATCATCGAGCACGCTCTTCGGGCGAACGCGGGGCTGGCGGTTACGCTGGCGGGCGCTGGGGACCCGCTGCGCCACGCGGCGTGGGCCGAGGTTGTTCGCGGGGCGAGGTCGCTCGGCTGCCACGCGGTGCACGTGCGCACGGATCTTCTTTGCGATGAAGATGCCGCAGCGTCGCTGCTCACGAGCGGCGCTGGCGTCGTGAGTGTGGATCTGATGGCCACAACGCACGAGACGTACCGCGCTGTGATGGGGGTCAACGGGTTTGAGGCGGCGCGGGGGAACCTGGTGAGGTTGCTCGAGCGTCGTGGCGGAGTCGCTCGCGTGGGCGGCCTGCCGGCATGCTGGGTCGTGCCTCGGATGATGCGTTGCGACGCGTCGCTCGCCGAAGTGGAGCCGTTCTATGACCACTGGCTGATGGTTGCCGGTGCGTGCGTGATCGATGCACCGATTCGCTCGAACGGTGAGGGACGCATCTCGCCTCTGCCGATTCCGGTCGGCGTGAGGCGTCGGATGTCTGCCGAGGAGATGGTGGTGCTCTGCGACGGGCGCGTGCCGCTTGATGGCCATGAGCACGGCGGGCGAGGCGTGGTCGGCCTGATCGAGGGGCGTTCGAGCGGGGAGACATCTGTGGTGGGGCTGCCGACGGGGTCGGTGGGTGATCTCTTTCGGACACTCTGGCGTGTGAGGCAGGAGCGCATCCCGGCTCGCGCTCACGCATCGCAGGAGGCGCGTGCGGCATGAGATCCGACGGCGCCATCGCGATCGTGCTTGGTCGGGCGGGCAGCAAGGGTGTGCCCGGAAAGAACGTGGCTGTGGTTGGGGGGAGGCCGTGTGGCGCGTGGACGATCGAGCACGCGATGAGGTCCGAGCGGATCGGTCGCGTCGTGGTGTCGAGCGACAGCGCGGAGCTGCTCGCGTTGGTGCGTGAGATGGGCGCGGAGGGGATCGAGAGACCGGCGGACCTGGCGCACGATCGGGCGACGATCGATAATGCGGCGCGCCACGCGGCGCATGCGATCGGTGTGGAGCCAACGACCAGGATCGTGATCCTGTACGCGAACGTGCCGGTGCGGCCGTCGGATCTGTCGGATCGCGCGCTCGCACTCCTCGAAGAGAGCGGGTGCGATTCGGTGCAGAGTTACGCGCCGGTGGGGAAGCATCATCCGTGGTGGACGGCGCGCGTGGATGAGTCGGGACGGGTGGGGCCGTGGGAGGGTGAGGTGCTGAACCATGGGGTGTTCCGGCGGCAGGACCTGCCCTCCGCGTTCATCCCGGATGGGGGTGTGATTGCGTTGACGGGGCGGGCGCTGATGCTGGAGGTGCCGGGGGTTGAGCCCGGGCCTCATGCGTTCTTCGGGGCCGACCGTCGCGGCGTGATCAATCCCGAGGGAGCGGTGGTGGATATTGATGCGCCGACGGACCTCCTGGTGGCCGACGCTGTGCTGCGTGGGCGGGTCGCTTGCGCGACGGGCTGATTCGCGCTATCTTGTGCGTTCGAGAGATCGCCCGGGCGGAGAGCCGGGGCGTGGAGAGCGCGCATGTCGAGCGAGATCGCGGCCAAACCCGGGCGGAAACCAGCAAAGCCGGAGGCGAAGGGGAAGGCGCCACACGGACCGAAGTACGCACTTGGGGAGAGTCGTGTGTTCGTGGGGGACAGCCGCGAGCTGCTGAGGTCGGTGCCGGAGTGCAAGTCCGGGAGCGTTGACCTGATCTTTGCCGATCCGCCGTTCAACTGGAGTCGCGACTATGACCGGCTGAAGACGGGCGAGACGTGGGACGACCGCTCGATGTCGGACGGGGAGTATCTGGGATTCACGCGCGCGTGGCTCGATGGGTGCGTGGATGCGCTCACACCGACGGGCTCGATGTGGGTGAACATACCAGATGACTGGGCGGCGGAGATCGTGGTGCACTTGAAGTCAAAGCGGATGCACATGGTGAACTGGTGCGTCTGGCACTATCGGTTCGGGCAGAACACGACGTCGCGGTTCATCAACTCGAAGGTGCACGCGCTGTATTTCTCGAAGCATCCGGCGAAGCGGACGTGGAATCCCGACGAGGTGCTGGAGATGTCGGATCGGGCCGCGATCTACGGGGACGAGCGGACGTTCAACAAGAAGGACGGGGTGGCGGCGGGGATGCGTGTTCCGATGGATGTCTGGTATGGGCAGTACTGGGGGCGCATCCAGGGGAACAACAAGGAGCGGCGCGCCAACCATGACAACCAGTTGCCGGAGGTCTACCTGGAGCGTGTGATCCGCGCGACATCGAATCCCGGAGACCTGGTGCTCGATCCGTTCCTTGGTTCGGGGACGACGGGCGTGGTGGCGCACGCGCTCAAGCGCCGTTTCATCGGGTTCGAGTTCTCGCCCGCCAACGCAAAGAGCGCGTTCGAGCGGATCGGGCTGGGCATGGTGCGGAGCGGGGGCGTGCGGGGCATGAGCACCGCGATCTTCCCGAATCGCAGGAAGAGCGAGCCGGACAAGGCGAGGATCGGGAAGAAGCCGGCCGGCGCGTGATCAGCGCCGTCCATTCTCCATATCGAATCGCTCAAACGCGCGAACTGTGCCGATCAGGATCTGGCGATCGGCATCGTTGGCGACGTTGTCGAGGTTGATGTCGGTGGGGGACTTCTCCCACGCGTAGAGGTCCTCGGTGTCGACCACACCGTCGCCGTTGATGTCCTCGGTCGAGCGGACGATGCGTGCGAGCGGATCGCCCACGGCAATCTGCGCCCAGGAGAGGAATGGGATCGCGGTGTACGCCGCCTCGGCCCACGTCAGGTTGCCGAGGATGAAGTTCCGAAGGACGAAGATTGTGTCCGGCACGGTGTACGAGAAGGGCTCGTAGACGTTGCCGAGCCCGAAGGTGCCGCCCGCGGCGATAAAGTCGGCGATCTGTTCTTGATTGAACGAGGTGGTCAGGCCTCCGAATGCCCGCGCGTTGAAGGACTCCATGGTGTTCATGACGGCACCCGGCGCGTAGTTGAAGGATTCGGCGTAGAGCGAGCTGGCGTCGGGATCAACAATGCCGCCGGGCTTGGTGCCATGGTGGTTCGCGCCGTAGTGCGTGAGCATGAGCAGGGGCGATGAGACGACGATGCCCTCTCCGTCGAACGAGAGACGGGGGCCGACGATGAAGTTGTCCTGATCGGCGAGCGCGTTGTAATGGATGTTGGCGGGCGCGATCCGGCCCTGTGCGAGCAGTGTGTCGCGCATCAGTTCGTAGTCATCTCCGGCGATCGCCTCCGGGAATGCGTACTGGTTGTCGTACTCGCTGCTGGGCGGGGGGGTTGGCGTCTGGACACCGTCGCTGTTGGACTCGTCGAAGACAACCGCCGCGGTCCGCATGTCGACGACGATGTGGTGGGAGCGATCGATGAGGGCGCGAACGTCGTCGACGGTGTTGCCGTCCAGACGGCAGACCATATAGATGTCGCCGGGCGTGAGCGCCGTTGCGGGGTCGGCGGTGGTCGTCCACCAGTAGCGGCCGGGGATATAGGCACCCACGAATGCCTTGGGTGTCGTGATGTGGGTGGTCGGCCACTTGGAGATCGGCTCCGAGCGTGACCAGTAGGGATTCGCGATCATTCCGTCGGCGAATGAGTCGGCGGGTCCGCCGGCCTCGCCATCGGAGAGACTCTGCCAGAGGAGCGAGAGTTCGGCCTCCAGCGACGCGTTGGTCGCGTCGCGATTCATGTGTTCGGTTTCGGTGATGCTGGGGCTGTCGCCGCTGCTGCCCGCATCGGTGTCGCGGACGCGGTGGGGAAGGCCCTTGGTTGTGACGAGGCAGCGGACCTTCTCTGTCAGGCCGGCGCTTGCGAGATGATCGCGGATGGGCGTGCGGATTCGGGAGATGAAGTTCGGGTAATTGGTCGTGCCCGGCGCGGTCACTGCTGCTCCGGCGGACGCGAGGTTGAATACGTGGACCCCGGGGCGTGAGCCGGAGACACCGCCGACGCCTCCGGCGACCTTTGCCGAGCCGGCGTAGTGCTCGGCAACGAGGAGACTGTCGTTGAGGCGCGAGTCATAGATGACCAGAACCTGGTCTTCGGTGAGCGTGGGCTGGGCGATGGCGCTCGGACCCAAGAACGTGCCGAGGGCACCTATTGCGACGGACGCGAGGCGCGCCCAATTCGACTTTCCGATCTTCATCATTCCCTCCGGAGCCCTCCAGCCCCAGTCCGTGTATCGAACCCTGTCACTTCGGTTCTTCGGGGGATCCGGTTGTGGAGGACCCGTCCCAGACCCGGTTCTCTTTCGTAATCTACGCTGCGAGAGAGGTGAGAGGATCGGACATATCGGGAAAGACCGCCCGGAGTCTGGTGTGTGATAGGGGGTTTTGTTGCTCGGGTGTCACAGGAGACGGATGTGGGAGTGCTGGAGCCGGACATCAGTGGAGGTGCCCTGCGGCTGCGCGTGAAAGCGGTTCCGGGTGCCAAACAGGACGCGATTGTCGGTGCGCTTGGCGATCGGCTCAAGGTGAGAATTGCGCAGCCTGCGGAAGGAGGAAGGGCGAATCGGGCGATTTGCGAGCTGATCGAGCGAACGATCGGCACCAAAGGGGTTCGAGTCGAGATGGTCTCAGGGGCATCGTCGGCCGAGAAGGTGCTTCGGATTGAGAACGTGGATGAGGCAACGATCCGGCGGTCGCTCGGAATCGATTGAGCGGGAGCAGTTCGATGGGTGAACGCGCGAGCTTCGGCAATGCAGGGGTTAACCCCGACCGGTTTCGCGGAACGCGTGCCGCCCACGAGGACGAGACCGCCGAGGACTATGTCGAGGCGATCGCCGATGAGATCAAAGCGAGCGGCGAGTGCCGGGTCAGGGATCTGGTCCGTCTGATGGGCGTGAGCCATGTCACGGTCTCGCGCATCGTTTCAAGGCTGGCGAAAGAGGGCCTGGTTCGGACCGCGCCCTACGAGCCCATCGAGCTGACGGCTGACGGACGGAAGCTGGCCGCCCGGGCGAGGCGGCGCCATGAGGCTGTGCTGGCCTTTCTTCTGGCGATTGGGGTGCCGCGTGCTCAAGCGGAGGTCGACGCCGAGGGGATCGAGCACCACGTCAGCGAGGCGACGATCCGTGCGATGTCTCGCGTGACCAAGAGGTCCCAGAAGGGCGGGGTCGGGTGAGGGCTTGGTCCGGGTTCTCTTCGATCGTTCGGGTGGTGGTCGCGGTCGCGGGGCGCTCAATCGTCGCATCCGCTCCTGATTGCCAAGGCGAATCCTGCGCAGGAGTTCCGGGAGTGGCCAAACCGCGGGATTGATTGCACATCTCGTTGTGCATCTGCGGCCGCGGGAGTGTTCCCCGGAGGCCGTACGACGGCGGGAGGCCCCGCGAATGGAATTCGACCTGCTTTCCTCTGATTCGCACCACGGACCCCTGATCGAGGTCCGCTCGGTGTTCCCGATTGCCGTGGTGGGTGTGATGTGCCCGGCGGTTCGCGAGCGACAGGCGATGTTGCTCTCGGACGAGCTCTCGGACGCGGCGCGACGCGCAGGATGGCTGCTCGCGGTCTCGTTTGAGCGTGTGGAGCATCTGACCTCCGCGTGTCTCAACATGCTGGTGGATCTGCACACCCGCTGCCGCCACAACGCGGGCTCGCTCGTCGTCTTCGGACTGCCGAGCGAGGTGCGGCAGATCCTCCGGGTGACGCGTCTGGACGCGTGTATCCAGGTCGCGTCCGACGCTGACCACGCTCGCGATCTTCTGATGGGAACCGGGCCGAGCGCGTTGGCGGCGTGATCTGTTCCGTGGCCCCGGATCGCGCAGGAATCGCGCGATTCGGGCGTGCCGGTGTCGCGGCATGACCAATCTGGGCGCGGGCCTCAGCATCGATGTTGCGAGTTCCGATAGCCATGGCAGGCGCGTGGGACGCGGCCGGCGATCGGAGCACTTCCATGGTCAAGCGAGCGGCTCAGGCGATGAAGGATGATGGCGTGGCCCCCGGCGCGACTGTGGTGGCCTTCAATGGGTGCGGGCTTCCCCGGCTGCGGGGGCTTACCGAGTCGCTTCTGCTCACGATGCCGGGCGTCGACCCCAGCACTGTCGAGTGGGTTGAGGGTCTGTCCGATGCGCCCGGACGAGGCCTGCCGAGGTCGGTGACCGGAGCGTTGGCCGGCCGCCGAGTTGTGCTGATGTGTGCCGATCCGCGCGATGCGATCGTGGCGAACTATCGGTTGCTCCGCGTGGAGCGGCGAGCAGCGTCATGTTCGCTGGACGATCTGCTCTGCGCACGTCCGCCCGGCGACGGGGCGCTCACCCCCGAGTGCCGCCTCGGCCTGCGCGCGTGCGTGGACTTCATGTCCGCGTTTGTGCGGGCGCAGCAGTCGTTTCGATCGCTGCTCATCGTGCACGAGCACGAGATGAGCGAGGATTCGTGGGGTGTGGCGGAGCGGGTTGCTCGCTTCTGCGGGTTCAATCCGAGCGCCCACGATCTTGCTTCCGCCGGACGTCGGGCCGGTCCGCTCGCTCGGAGCGGTTCGCTTGCGCGGACATCAGGGGGCTCGCTGCCACTGGGGCTATCCGAGGGTCAGAAGGTCTTCGTGGCGGGCGTGATCGCCGAGCATCTTCACCCGGCTTTCGACGTGTACCGTGCGCCGACCAAGCGGGTCGGGCGGCGAGACGCGGCCTGAGCATTGACCATCCGTACAATGTCGGCCCCAAGAGCGTCGCGCTCGGGGGCGCGGGCGAGGAGCTCGCGTCGGCATTGAACGGATGAGCCATGTCCAAGCGAGAATCGTTCGAGTCTGATTTCAAGAGGTTCTTTTTTCGCGGGCTCGGCATTCTGCTGCCATCGATTGTCACGCTGTGGCTGCTCTGGCAGGCGTTCAGCTTCCTGCTCAAGACAGTGGCCGGTCCGATCAACGCGGGCATCCAGTGGGCCTATGTCGAGGTTGTGCCGCGTGTTATGGATCACAAGACGCTGCCCGCGTTCGAGCCGGGGCTGAAGGACGAGAAGGGCAACCCGAAAACGCCCGACGAGGGTTGGTTTGTCCAGGGCAAGTCGAAGGAGTCGCTGAGGCGATTCCGCGAGCGATGGGCGGAGCACTGGTGGCTCAACGGCATCGGGCTCATCGTGGCGATGGGCCTGGTGTACCTCGCGGGCGTGCTCCTGGGCGGGTTCTTCGGTCGTCAGGTGTACGGACGCATGGAGGCGTTGATCCAGAGGATCCCGGGCTTCAAGCAGGTTTATCCCCACGTCAAGCAGGTCGTCGATCTGGTGTTTGGCGAGAAGGCGATGGCGTTCAATCGCGTGGTGCTGGTGGAGTGGCCGCGCCGGGAGTGCTGGACAATCGGATTCGTGACCGGGAACTCTCTCCAGGAAGCTCGCGACGTTGGTGGGGGGGAGATGCTCTCGGTCTTCGTTCCGACGACGCCGACACCCTTCACCGGATTCGTTGTGAACGTGCGATCGAACGAGGTGAAGGACATGCCACTCTCGATCGACGAGGCGTTGCGGTTTGTGATCACGGCGGGCGTGCTGACGCCCGAGAGCACCGGGAAGCCGCTCTCGGCTCTCGATCGCCCGTCGAGCAAGGGCGGGGTGACGCCGGTCCCTTGAGGGAGCCTGTTGGATGGCTCTCGCCCCTGACGGGGACGTTCGTCGGGCTTATCATCGCTAGCGTTCGTGATCTTGTCGGCTGGTCCGGTCGGGTCGGACGTTTGGGCGGTTGAAGAGGAGCATTCATGCGCATTGAAGTCATCGGGAGAGGGCTTGAGATCACCGATGCGATCCGTGCATACGCGGAGTCGAAGGTGGAGCACGTGGGCAAGCACTTCGACGGCGTCTCCGCGACAGCCGTGACGGTGACGAAGGCCGACCACAGCCACAAGGGCGAGTACGACGTGGAGATCGTCTCGAGTGTGCCGAAGCACGATCCGTTCGTGTGCCACGCCAAGAACGAGGACGTCTATGCCGCGATCGATCAGGCGTCGCAGAAGGCGAGTCGCCAGGTGACCGAGTACAAGAACCGTCTGCGCGAGGGGAATCGCTGATCGGGCGTGCCCCCCAAGGGCAGGAGCGACAAAAGAATGAAGCTGAACGATATCATCGTCCGTGATGCGGTGATCGCAAACCTGGCCGCCACAGAGCGCGACGACGTGATTGGCGAGATGGTCGACTCCATCATCGCTGCGGGCGTGGCCAAACCCGCGGTCCGGGACGAACTCGTGCGTGCCATCCTCGATCGAGAGAAGAAGGGGTCCACCGGATTCGGCAAGGGTGTGGCCGTGCCCCACGTGAAGCACAAGGCGATCGGAAAGATGTGCGCCACGATCGGGCTTTCGACCCGCGGGGTGGATTTCAACGCATTGGACCGCCAACCCGTGTACTCCGTGTTCCTGCTGCTTTCTCCCGAGGACAAGCCCGAGGAGCATCTGCTCGCCATGGAGGTCATCTTCAAGAACCTCTCGCAGGAGCGATTCAGGCGATTCCTCCGTCAGGCATCGGCCGTTCCCGAGGTGCTGACGCTGCTCGACGAGGCCGATTCGCAGGGATTCCCGGGCTGAGTCATCGCTCGGATGTGCTCCGTGCCCCGGTGCGATGGCCGGGCCGATGAGGAGATTCCACGCTTTGCCGGAACGCCGATCCATCACGGTGACGATCATCAATCGGCTGGGCCTGCACGCCAGGCCGGCGATGGCGTTCGTGGATCTCGCGGCGACGTTCAAGTCGAGCGTGCTGGTGCGCCGGGACGAAACCGAGGTCGACGGGAAGTCGATCATGCAGATGATGATGCTGGCCGCGACCCAGGGCACGCCGCTCGAGATTGTCTCCGAAGGCGAGGACGCGGAGGCCGCACTCGGCGCTCTGTGCGCGCTTGTGGAGCGGGGTTTCGATGAGGAATGAATGGATCGTGCGGATCGCGTGCGAATCCGCTCGCCCCGGCAAGTTCTTCGTGCCGATCCTTGAGCTGATGCATCCCGTGAAAACGCTCCGGACGTCTGTTCTTCTCGTCGGCACGTTGCTGCCGCTCTGGCTGGTTGGGTGCGCTTCGACGCCTCCGGCCGATCCGGATCCGACTCGCTCGGACGACGCGCGATCGTCCGTGGCCTTTCGGGAGGTCTCGTACTCGGGCTTCCTCGGCGACTACTCAAAGCTCGCCACGAGCCCGAGGCACCCCGGCACGCTCTACGACCAATCCGCGCGCCTGACCGACTACGACTCGTTCATTGTCGAACCGATCACGTTCCTTCCCGCGAAGACGGTGCGGGGGACGCGGATCAGCGATACGGATGCCGCGGAGCTTGCCCGGGCGCTGCGTGACGAGACCATCGCCGCGCTCTCGCTGCTCCATCCTGTGGTTGAGACGCCGGGTCCGCGGGTCGCCTCGATCCGGGGGGCGATCACCGCGCTCGCCAGTTCAAGAGTCGATCCGGCGACAGGTCAGGTGCAGATCGGTGGGGCGGCGGTCGAGATCGAGATTGTGGATTCCGTCTCGCGGGAGCGGCTGGCAGCAGCGGTCGAGTCGGATGTGGTGCGCGACGCGTCGCAGCCCATCCAGGGCGATCCCTTCTCCGATGCGCGGCTCGTCTTCCGGCACTGGGCGGCGCGTCTGAACCTCTGGCTTCGCGACGCGGCGGAGCTTGCAACCCGTCCGTGACGCGAACGGCAGGTGCCCCGATCTGTCACGGCCTCGTCACTCGAGGCCGCTCGGCGCTCCGGACCCGCAACAATCACGTGGATTCGCCAAGTAAACACTCGGGCGCACAGGTCTTGCCGCCCGTTCAGGAGCTCGTGCATGTCGCCGACACGGAATCTCTGTACGAGGATGGGGCTGGCCCTTGTGTTGGGAACAGTTTCCTGCGTCGGACCGGGCGCGGTCGCGCAGGAGGCGGGCGATGTCGCGGTGCCGGCCGGCTGGAAGGCGGGCGATCCGATCGAGAGCGGGGACGATCTGCTGTTCGCGCTCGAGACCTCCGATCTTGAGATCAAGACGTTCACGGCGGGCATTCGCTACACGCGGATATTCGCGCTGGCTGGTGACGAGCAGACACGCGACGGGATGCTGTACTACGAGACTGTCGATCGGGGGGACAAGCAGACGCCCGCCTCGAGGCGATTCGCGGTGCGCTTTGATTCGCTTCGCGTTGGTTCGCGTGTCGAGAAGGAGCCGAAGGAATACATCTTCGACGGCGAGTGGCTGGTGGAGAAGTTGGAGCAGCAGAAGCAGTTCATCAAGCGGCAGGTTGTGCCGCCGGGGGAGCGGTTCGATCCGTTGCGGATCGGCGAGGGCCCTTTCCCGGTGCCGGTGGGCCAGAGGCGTGAGGACGTGCTGAACCGATACAACGTGACGCTGCTATCCACAGAGGACGGGTTGGATGCGGACTCGCTTCGCTCGTTCGTCACCGGCGGCGAAGGGACATACCAGCTGTCGCTCGTGCCCAAGCTGGAGCCACAGGACGGCGACGAGTTGGCGGAGATCCGGGTGTGGTATCGGAGGAGCGACCTGTTGCCCCGGATGGCCCGGACGACCAATGTCGCGGGTGACGAATCGATCGTGCAGATGCTGAGCCCGGAGAAGAACCCGAAGGAACTTCCTTACAGGGTCTTCGATACGGCGACGCCGGCACGCGGGTACGACGTGCGGGTGGAGCCCTATCGCGGACGCATCGAGCAGCCGTGATCGCGTTGCACGCGATCAGAGCGCCGAACCGTACACTGACTCCGACGGTACACGTTGGGTGTCGGCGTCACGCGCCGGCCGATGCACGGAGGCAGCCCGGATGCGCACACCATCGAGAAGTCTGACGAGTCGCCATGCATGGAGGCACCTCGTCCTCATCGCGAGCGCTGGGCTCGCGATCACGGTGGCCTCGGGTGCAGCGACGGCGCAGGTCGTGCAAGAGCCAAAGACGACCCCGATCGAGGTGCCGGAACTCTCGGCTTCGATCACGCGTCTGCTTGAGCAGTCGTACCTCACGCCGGAGCAGGCCCGCGAGCTGCGGATTCATCACGGCATATGGCGCGACGATGATCTGAACGATCCCGCCTCACGGGCTCGCGCCGCGCTGGTGAGCGGTCGGTTCTGGGATGAATCGCTTGCCAACGCCGAGGCATCGGCCCTCGATCGGGCGGACGCGATGATCGAGCGTGGAGATCCGGCTCGGGCGATCGAGTTGCTCGAGGGGCAACGGTCGATGCGGGGTCTGCGCTTGCGGGCGCGTGCGATGTTCGACCTTGGCAGAGCCGATGAAGCGGGAGCCGCGCTCGACGCCATCGCGGCGATGATGTCCGAGAAGCAGATCACGCTCGCAGACGACCTGGTCGAGGGTGTGCGCGGGCTCTTGCTCCGCGCCCGTATGAAGGGCCCGTGGCGCGATGCCCAGCAAGACTACCGAACAATCACGACGCTCCTCGCGCGGGCACGGGACGAGTTGGATAGGCTGAGCTGGTCGGCGCGCCTGGTCGAGGCGGAACTGCTCAACAGCAAGGACAACAAGAGAGAGGCCAGACAGGCAGCGATCGAGGTGCTGCGGCTGAATCCCTCCTGCGCAGAGGCGTGGCGGCTGCTCGGGATCATGTCGGTCGATCAGTTCGACTTCCAGACGTCAGAGTCGATCGCGGGCCGGCTCGACCAGCTCGCGGGCAAGGTTTCGGGAGAGGACGCAGCGCCATCTCCGTGGGCGGCCGAGCTCCGGGCTCGCGCACAACTCCGCCAGCGCGACGCAATGGGCGCGATCGGTTTCCTTGATCCCGCGATATCGGCATTCCCCGCGATGCGGTCGCTGCTGGCGCTGCGTGCCGCGGCGAGCGCGGGGGCGTTCGATCTGTCGGACGCGGACGCCCGGATTGCATCGTTCGATGCGCTCGCGACGGGCACGCCTCTCTCCGCTCTCGCGTTCTACGAGGTCGGGCGGACACTGAGCGACAATCGGCAGTATGAATTGAGCGACGCGTATCTCATCCGCGCGATCGAGCGCGAGCCACACTGGGCCGAGCCGCTGATCGATCGAGGGCTGATGCTGGCGCAGGCCGGTCGAGACATTGAATCTCTCGACACGCTTGGCCGGGCCCGCGCTCTTGATCCATTCAATGTAGCAGTCGACAACAGCACGAAGCTGCTCACCGAGTTGCTGCAGTACGAACGCTTCGAGTCCGAGCACTTCATCGTGCGCTGCAAGCCGGGGCGTGACACCATCCTTGCGCAAGAGATGCTCCCCGCGCTCGAGGCGATGCACGCGCGCGTGTGTGGCAATGAGCGGGGTGGGATCGACTTTGAGCCGCCGGTGAAGACGACGATCGACGTGATGCCCAATCACGAGTGGTTCAGCGTACGGATCACGGGCGTGCCGGGGCTGCACACGATGGCCGCGGCGACCGGGCCGATCGTTGCGATGGAGTCTCCCTCGGACGGTCCGGGACATCTGGTCGGTCCATACGACTGGCTGCGCGTGGTGCGTCACGAGTACACGCACACGGTGACCCTGGCTCGGACGAAGAACCGGATTCCGCACTGGTTCACCGAGGCGGCGGCGGTGTATCTCGAGGATTCGCCGCGTGATGTCCGCACGGTCGGGCTGCTGGCCAATGCCTACGAGTCCGACGGGCTTTTCGACCTGGACGGGATCAACATCGCGTTCGTGCGGCCCAAGAAGCCGACCGATCGCTCGCTGGCGTACGCACAGGGCCACTGGATGTACCAGTACATCATCGAGACGTACGGCGATCGTGCACCGCTCGATCTGATGGATCAGTACGCGCTGGGCGTGACCGAGGAGGAGGCCTTCCGCAAGGTGCTCGGTATTCCCCGCGCGCGGTTCTTTGAGGAGTTCAAGGTCTGGGCTGGCGGGCAACTGATCGCGTGGGGCGTGCGGCTCGCGCCCGGCGAGCCGGATGCGAAGACACTGGTTGAGCTGGCGATGCAGCCGGGTGTCAGGAAGGGCGCGGACGGCGTCGAACTCCTGGAGCCGCTCTCTCCCGTGCAGGCGCTGGATCGCGCTCTGTCGGAGCACCCGGATCATCCGGAGCTCCTCGGCGTTGCGGTCGAGTCTGCGCTTCGCATGAACGGTGGAGTACCCGATACGTCGATGGTCGACCTGCTTGAAAGGGCCGCCGCAGCACGCCCGATGGACGACAAGCCGCACAGGGCTCTCGCGCGTGTCTATCTGACCAATGCGTCGGGCATCGTGGATGACGGTCGGGACTGGGCGGACCAGGCGATCCCGCACCTGGAATGGCTCGACGCGCGCGAGGTCCACTCACCGGCGTACGCGTCGGAACTGGCACGGCTCTACGCGGAGCGCGGCGAGTTCCAGAAAGCCAACGAGAAGGCGATGCGTGTGGTGAGGATCGCGCCCTTCGACGCCGATTCACGCGAGATCGCGGCACGGATCGCGATCGTCGCGAAGGACTACGCCGGCGCACGACACCAACTGGAATCTCTCATTGCGATCGAGCCGGATCGAGAGATCCACAAGAAGCGGCTCGCGGCACTTGAGGCCATTGCCAAGGGTGAGTGAGAGTCGTAAGGACAGAACTCACCACAGAGACCCGGAGAACACAGACAAGAAGGCAGAGGTTGAACGCGAAGGATGCTTCGCCCGCCCTCAATTCCTCTTCTTGTTCGCGGTCTTTGCGTTCAAATCCGTTTCACCACGCATCTCTTTGTGCAGCTCTGTGATCTTTGCGCCTCTGTGGTGATTGTCTTCTTCTTACCCCGGTCCGCGGCCGCCTCCGCCTCCACCGGGTCGTGCGCCGCCGGGGCCGCCGCCCTGTTCACGCATACGGGACATGAACTCCGAGCGGAGCCCGTTCATCTGGGCGTTGCCGTTGTTGATGCTCTGTCCGATGCGCTGGTTGATGCGTCCGACCATGTCAGCGCGGCGCTGCTGGCGCTGCTCGTCGGTCATCTCACCGCCTCCTGGCGCACCCGCTCCGCCGGGACCGCCCTCGCGCCGCTGGCCCTCGCCCGGCGTGCCTCCCTCGGGGCGTGGCCCGCCGGGGCCTCCCGGCCCGCCACCACCCGGACGCCAGCCGGTGCGCCAATCGGGGATCGGCTCGCCTCGCGCGACCTTGAGAATCGTCTCGTCCATCTGTTCCTGGCGCATCTCAAAGAGGACCTCACGGGTCTTCTCGTCTTCAAACATGGTTCGCATCTCTTCGCGCGGCACGTCCTTGAAGAGATCCGCCGCGACCACGGCGTATTGCCGGCGCCGATCCTCGTCGAGGCTCTTGTAGCGGTCGGAGGCCATGACCCTCATCGCTTCCTCGCGGGTCTTGGGGAGCGAGACGGGCCGATGGCCCCAGGCGTAGACGCCGCCGGCGGAGACGGCAAGGACGCCGAGCCCGACACAGAGGCCGCCGACGACCTTCTTCTTCTTGGGAGACCAGTTGGCGTCGATGGCTTTGCGAACGGGGGCTGCGGGTTCGTCGAGGTTGATGCGCTGGGGCATGATCATCTCCGTGGTGGAGCGGGTGTTCGTGCGGGATCGAGGCCGGTGTGGCGAGTGACGGGTCTACTCGCCGTAGCGACCGACGTGGCCATCGACGAAGAGGACGTTGCGTTTGTCGTGGAAGAAGTTGACGGGCAGGCGCTCGCCCGTTGTGGTCTCGAACGTGCCCCCGTCGAAGTCGTACGCGATCGGGGTTGTCGATGTGGATTGCTTCAGGAACTCAAAGAAGAAGGTGTTTTCGTAGCGGTTGCCGCCGAGGCCGACGACGTAGGTGTAGGACATCGCGCTGTTGCGCGTCGCGGTGTCGCCATCTTCCACCCAGAAGGTGTCCTCATTGGGCGTCCACTGCTGCTCCCAGACGATCTTGTCGCCGGGGCAGCGGTACGCGAGCTCGTCGACTTCGAGGAACTCGGACATTGCGACATTGAAGGGGGGCTTCTCGAGGTCCATGGAGATCCAAGGCGGGGGCATGTAGCGTGCGAGCGGGAAGGTCTCTTTGTAGCGGTCCTTGTAGAGCTCAACGGCCTGCCCGATGCTCCGCAGGTTCGCGCTGCAGCGCACCTTGCGGGCCGCATCACGCGCCTTTGGGAGTGCTGGAAGCAGGATCCCGAGCAGGATCGAGATGATGAAGATGACGACGAGCAGCTCGATCAGCGAGAACGCCCGCCGATCCCGCGCGGCCCGCTTCCCGGTACGAACCCCCAAATCCCACCCACCTGGCACCGACATGGACTTCTCCTGGGTTGCGGCCGGGGCGTCTCGACACGCGAGAACCGAGCGGCCTCTCCGCGTATGTGTAACGTCCAGAGAGATCGGCGATTGCAGCCAAAGCAGATTCGTGGGGGTTTGGGAAACGAGCGGACGTCAGGCGATGTATGCCTCGGGATCGGTGGGCCAACCGACCGATTTCATCGCCGTAACTATCGTCTCATCAGAGAGATACAGCCGGATCGCTTCGGCCGGAGCGGCCCTCTGCTCGCTGCTGACCGGGCGGGCCGTGTTGGCGGTCGCATCCTTCTGAGCGCTCATGGCGTGGTAGTTGGACTGGGTGTAGGCCGTCGCCCCGGCGACAGTGTCCTCATCCACCGGCCACCCCCACGCCCGGTAGAGGGCTCCGAAGAACGATGGGGGAATCCGCCGGATGTCGTCGTAGACCAGTGCTCTTCCCTGCTCTCGGGCGTCGAGCCAGCGCCGGCAGAACTGCTGGAGCTGGGGGAGGTCCCAGTTGGCGGTGATGGAGGTGCCGGGTCCGCCCGAGGAGCCCTCGGGGAGCATGCCCCGGAGGATGATGCTGCTGAGCCGGTCGATGGGGTTCCGGAGGAGGAAGGCGTGGGGTTGGCGCGGCCAGATGCGGGCGACCTCGGCAGGGGCGGGATGGTCGTGAGGCATCTTGACGACGATGGGGACGACGTTGGGGCGGCCGCCGTCGGACCCACCTTTCGATGGGCGCGCGAGCAGGTGCTCGTCGCCCGGCGAACAGACCGGGATGCCGGCCTCGCCCCGCGCGAGCTTGTCGAACACGGTGTTCGCGGCACACGCGATCTCCGGCGTGATGATGCCCGCGCTGGTTCGGAAGAGCTCGGTGACGGTCTGCTGTTCGGGGGGGAACTTGTAGTGGGGGCCGGTGCGGACCCAAGGGCCGAAGATCTCGTCGGCGACGATGCCGCGGAAGGGCGCGGCCGCGGCGTACGCGGCGATCGACGACCCGGAACGGATCATGGAGAAGAGCCAGGCGATGGGTGGGGCTTGCTTTTGTCCCATGTGGTCTCTGATTGCCGTTACGCGCCCTGCTACCCATTCACAACTGCGACGCCGTGAATGTCTTCCCCGTCGTCTCGCGTTCCCAGGTCCACGATGGCCCGCGTTTGTTCTCGTAGAACTCCCAGAGCTCGAACCAGTAGGAGCGGAACTTGTGCGGGCCGAAGGGCGCGAAGTGGGCATCGATCATCTTCATGATCGCCTTGTCGGGGCCCTCCATGCCGAGGATGGTCTTGCCGTGGCGGACGCTCTCGGAATCGAGGGGGAGAAGGTGGTAGCGGCCGAGAAGCTGCATGATGTTCGCCGCGGCGTAGGGGCCGATGCCGGGGAGGTCGATCAGGAACTTCCGCAGGTCCTCATCGCTGGTGGCCGGGTCTTCGCACCAGTGGGGATCGATCGCGCCCGAGGCGAACATCTCTGAGAGTTCGATGATGCGTTTGTCGCGATAGCCGACGCGGCAGCGGGCGCGGAGCGTGCTCGCGCGGGCGCGGGTGAGTTTGCGAGCGGATGGGAACGCGCCGCCCTCGCCGACGACCTCGCACAGTCGTTCGTTCATGATGACTGTGCTGGGCCACTGCACGTTGCAACTGGTGACGGTCTTGATGACATCCTCGAAGAGCGTCGGCGAGCGGAAGAGGCGGCCACGTCCGAGGGGCTTGAAACGCGGATCGACCTTGTGGTACGCGCGGATGGTCGCGTCGTCATCATCGAGGCGCAACATGCGAGCGATGAGCGCGGCAGCTTCGGAGATTTCGCGCTTGGCGAGGCGGCGGTCGGAGGTGCAGACGAGATCGCTGCCGCGCGTGAAGTGTGAGGCCTTGATGATGCGGGCGGGCGCGGGCTTGCTGTCTGCGCGGGGCTGGGCGATGGTGATGGCGGCGGGGCCGCCCTCGAGATCGAGGATGCGCGTGAGAGTGTGGGTGCGCGGGTCCCAGTAGTTCGGGCGCAGCAGGAAGTAGCCGTAGGAGCAGGCGTCTCGCGTGAGCGAGTAGTCGGCGGGAACGGGGATGGTGAAGTGGGTGGGCACGGGGAAATCAGAGGCAGGGCTCAACGCGGAGGGCCGCAGAGGGCCGCGGAGAGGACAAGACATTCACCACGGAGAACACGGAGGGCCACGGAGAGTTGAAAGAGTCGCCCGGGCGTACTGGGCCATGAGAGTATGGAGGGGATTAGCGTACGCCAAGGGTGATCAAGGCACAGTTCGCGAGTTCGCGAACACGTGCCCAGGTCGGCGAGGACTCGATCGCTTCTTCCGTCCAGAGTTCGGCGTGGCTCTCACCGGAGAAGGAATCGAAGTGCTCATCCAGCCGAGAGAGCGTGATCAGTTGTCGTTCCATGAGGAACCCATGCAGGAACCCCCCAACCCGAAACCATCGCAGCGATTCGCTGAATCCGATCGCGATCTCGTCAGCAAGCGAGATGAAGTCTTCGGGATGAATCGTCTTCTGCACGCTGAGTGTCGCCGCGGCGGTCTGTACATCCGCGATCAGCATCTTCAGATTTCGCGCGATATCCGCTCGCGGGCCGTCAGGGAGTTCTGTCGGCGCATTCGGGAACACCACGTCGGACTGTTTCGATTCGTCGACGACGACGTACAAGTACGCAGCAAGCTCGCTCGTGATATCGCCGCCTCCTAAGTCAGCAACAAATCTCTCGGGCAGCGTGCCACCTGGCAAGCGCTTGATGGAGGGAAGGCGCGGCGCGATCTCATTGGCCCACTCATGTGTGAGCGTCTCGAGTCGGCTTTGTGCACTTGATGCGCACACGGTTGTTCACCCTCTTCTCCGCGGCCCTATGCGTTGAAGGCCTTTCCTCCTCACGCCGTGAGCTTGCGGCTCAGCGGGAAGAGGAACGCCGCGAGGTTGACGGCCAGCCGGTCCGCGGCTCGCGCGAACATCTCGTAGTTCTTCTCGGCCTCGGCCAGGACCTGTGCCGCCGTCACGCCTGCCCGCTCATGGAACGGCCCGTCTGCGGCGGTGTACGCGCTGATCGATTCCATGTCGCACTCTGGGTGGTACTGGAAGCCGTAGGTGCGGATACCGGCCCGATAGACCTGCACTTTGCACTGCTTCGACGAGCCGAGGAGTTGTGCCCCGGCCGGGAGTTTCTTGATCTCGTACCCGTGCGTTGAGAACTGCGGGCAATCCCAAGGCACGCCCCCCAGAATCGAATCTGTCTGGCCGCCGGGATTGAGCGAGACGATGGGCATCCCGACTTCGGGCGTCCCCATCGGGCCGACTTCGCCGCCGAGGGTCGCGGCGATCATCTGTGCGCCGAGGCAGATGCCGATCAGCGGCAACTGCTGGGCGTGCGCCCGACGCAGGAGGTCCATCTCGCCCGGCATCCAGTCATGGGCCTCGCCGACATTCTGCGGGCCGCCGAGCGAGATGATGCCGTGGACATTGTCGAGATCGGCAGGGAGCGCTCTCGCGCCGAGCAGATCAAGCCGACGGATGTCGAGCTTGAAACCGTGGTCGCGGAGCGAGGCACCAAGGCGGCCGGGGCCGCCACGTTCACTGTGCTGGAAGACGATGATCGCCATAGGGCGGGATGGTACGCCCCGAGGGTGGGAGCCAGAGCGGTGGAGAGAGTGGTCCTTCTTTCAGGCCAGCATCACGATCGTCGCGTCGTGGCCGTCGAGGTAGTCCTGCCGGAAGAGCACCTTGGGCGTGCGATCCAGCGCGAAGGCGAGCATGGCCTTGGTGTCGAAGCGGTGTGCGGGGCCGGTGTCCGCCGCCTTCCACTTTGACCCGCAGCACCCGCTCAGGAAGTTGAAGATGAGGGCGGCTCCCGGGCGTTCGGCACCGGAGGCCGGGGCGATGGCCTTCCAGGCGCGATCCAGCACCTCGAGGGCCTGGGGCTGCTCAAAGGTATTGAGTGAGCCACAGAAGACAAAGACCTCGCCCCCGCCGCCGACGGAGTGGGTGTTGGCTCCGAGGTCACGAATGTAAGTCGAGAAGGTGTCTGTACCGCTCGCAAAGTCGCCAAGGATGGCGTTCGCGCGGAGCAGGCTCTGAGTGCGGATGCGGGTCTGGCAGTGTTCGACCATCACGGCCAGCGCGTCGATGCCGACGTAGGCGCGATAGGCGACTTCACCGGCGGCGAGGAACGAGAGCAAGTCGGCCCTGCCGCAGCCGCAGTCGATCACGACGCGCCCAGTCAGGTCGAGCATCTCGGTGATGACGCGGAAGCGGGTGCGCTGGAACTCCTCGCTGCGCCAGAGAAGCGTGCCGAAGGAGGCGCCGCCGACAGCCGCGGCTTCCTTGTAGGGCTCAAGCCACGGCACCGTGAGGTCAACTTCCGGATCACGCTCACGCTTGGCCATTCTGGTGCCCACTCCTCCGACGATGGGACTCGATCACGAGACGGACGTGAGCTCCACGAACTCATCGAAGCGACGGTCGATCTCTTCGTGCTTCAGCGTCGCGAGACGCTCGAGACTGAAGCTCTCGATGTTGAAGCTCGCCATCACGGTGCCGTGAGCGAGGGCCTTGCGGACCACGTCGAAGCTCGTCGGAACGTGGGAGATCCCGCGCGCCGAGGCGCGGGCGATGTGCCCCATCATGCCTCCGGCGAACGTGTCTCCGGCACCGGTCGGATCGACGACCTCCTCGGCGGGGTAGGCGGGCATCGCCGCGATCCCGTCGCGGTGGATGAAGAGGCAGCCGTGCTCTCCCTTCTTGACGACGACGAATTTCGGCCCCAGTTCCAGGATTTTCTTGGCTGCCCGGATCGTGTTCTTCTTCCCGGCGAACAGCTCGGCCTCGTCGTAGTTCAGCACGAGCCCGTCGACGCGTCGGATGAGCTCTTCGAGATCTGCTCGCGCGGTATCGATCCAGAGGTCCATCGTGTCGGCCACGGCCATCACGCGCTTGGGAAACTGCTCCAGCATCTGCATCTGCACCGCCGGGGCCGTGTTCGCGAGGAAGACGAACGCCGAGTCCTTGAACTCGGCCGGAACCGTGGGCGGCTTCTCCAGCAGCACACCAAGCTCCGTGAACATCGTGTCGCGGTGGTCCATGTTCTCGGCGTACTTGCCCCCCCAGCGGAAGGTCTTGGAGCCTTTGCGAACTTCCAGGCCGCCGGTGTCGATGCCCTTGAACTTGCCGAGCGTGCGCATGTGCTCGGAGGGGAAGTCGTCGCCGACAACTGCGACCATGCGGACGGTCTGGTAGAAGGAGGCCGCGGCTGCGAAGTACGCTGCGGACCCGCCCAGCACAGCCTCGCGGTTCTCGCCGCCGGGGGTGTGGATGGTGTCGATGCCGATGGTGCCGGTGACGATGAGTGACATGGTTGGGGAGGGTAGGGGAGGCGCGACGCTCGGTCAGGCCTTTGCTTCCTTCGCCCAACTGTCTTTGAGCGAGACCGTGCGATTGAAGACCGGCGCCGCGCTGGTTGAGTCCTTGTCCTCGCAGAAATAGCCGAGGCGTTCGAACTGGAAGCGTCGGATGCCGTCGTTCCACATGGGCTCGTCTGGGCCGGGAGCGCCGAGCGCGGGCTCCAGCACACCGTGGCGTGTGGCGAGCGAGGTCGGGTTGAGATCATCGGCGAAGTTGCCGGTTCGCTTGCCGGGCTCTTCGGCGCTGAAGAGGCGGTCGAAGAGACGGATCTCCGCACGGATCGAGTGCTTCGGATCCGCAGAGACCCAGTGGATCGTTCCTTTGACCTTGCGCGTCACGCCGTCCGGCCCCGGGGGCGGGTTGTCGCCGCCACGGGTCGCCGGGTCATATGTGCAGTGGACCTCCTCGATGTTGCCCGCGCTGTCCTTCTTCACACCAGTGCAGCGTACCCAGTAGCCATAGCGGAGCCGGACCTCCGCGCCGGGGGCGAGCCGGAAGAATTTCTTGGGGGGCTCTTCCATGAAATCGTCGCGCTCGATGAAGAGCTCGCGCGTGAAGGGGATCTTGCGCTTTCCGGCGCTCTCGTCCTCCGGGTTGTTCACGGCCTCCATCCATTCGACTCGGCTCGGGTCGCCACCATCGGCCCAGTTGGTGATGACGAGCTTCACGGGATCGAGGACGGCCATGCGTCGCGGCGCGGCGCGGTTCAGATGGTCGCGGCAGGCGTTTTCCAGGCGGAGGATGTCGATCATGCTGTCAAACTTGGTGACGCCGACATCGTCGCAGAGCGCGGCGATCGCCTCGGGCGTGTAGCCGCGTCGACGGATGCCGCTCAGTGTCGGCATGCGCGGATCGTCCCAACCATGGACGATCTTCTCCTCGACCATGCGCCGGAGATTGCGCTTGCTCAGGATGATGTATGTGAAGAGCAGCTTGGCGAACTCGATCTGCTGCGGGTGGTGGATCTTCTTTCCGTAGGGGCCGGTGCCGTCTGCGGCCCTTCCCTCGTTGATGGCATTGATGAACCAGTCGTAGAGCGGGCGGTGGTTCTCGAACTCGAGCGTGCAGATCGAGTGGGTGATCTCTTCCAGCGAGTCCTCGATGCCGTGGGCCCAGTCGTACATGGGATAGATGCACCACGTATCGCCCGTGTTGTGGTGTGTCTCGTGCACGATGCGATAGAGCACCGGATCGCGGAGGTTGAAATTGGGGCTGGCCAGATCGATGCGAGCACGGACGCTCATGGCGCCGTTCGGGTGCTTGCCCTCTTTCATCTCGGCGATCAGTCGCTCGGACTCGGCGGCGGGGCGATCTCGGAAAGGGCTGGTGCCGGGGACGGTCGGCGTGCCGCGACGCTTGCTGACCTCGTCCGCGGAGAGTTCACAGACATACGCCTTGCCCTTGCGGATGAGCTCGATCGCCCACGCGTACATGGTGTCGAAGTAGTTGCTGGCGTAGAAAAGGCCTCCGCCGCTCGCGCCTGTTGCGGGCTCGAAGTCTGCGCCGAGCCATTTCACATCGCGGATGATCGAGTCGACGAACTCCTGCTCTTCTTTGGCGGGATTGGTGTCGTCGAAGCGGAGGTTGAACTTGCCGCCGAACTCGCGGGCGAGACCGTGGTTGAGGCAGATCGCCTTGGCGTGCCCGATATGCAGGTAGCCGTTGGGCTCCGGGGGAAAGCGTGTGTGGACCCGGGGCTTTCCAAGCCGGGCGCGTGCGGCATCGCCGGCGGGTCCGGGCGCGTCCGTGTCGCCAGCATCCTGCTCGGTCCACACGCCCCACTTTCCGGATGCGATGTCGGCATCGACAATCTGCTGGATGAAGTGTCGGGGACGATCGGTGGGCTCTGGCATAGGTCGGAACGATATGCGCCGAGATGATGACCCCACCAATGCCGACTGAGGCCCAAGGGCGGGTTGTCCGGCATCACTGGCGCGTCAAAGAAGAAGCCCCCGTCGGACGGGGGCTTCGGCGTGATGATCGATTCGATCCGCGTGTTGCTCAGGCGGGTTCGGCGCGGGCTCCGGCCAGACCACGGATGCTCGCCTCGCGGCGCTTGGCCTGGGGCTCGGCGGCGGCCTCGGCCGCAAGGATGTTCTCGCCATAGCGGAAGAGGCGGAAGCTGTTGGCGATGACGAACACATCGCCCGCGAAGTGGTAGAGGCCCGCGCCCCAGACGGCGAGGTTGCCGGTCGCGGCGAGGCCGAGGCCGATGAGGACGATCACGAGCGAGGCCGCGATGTTCTGGGCGACGATCGCGCGCGTGCGTCGGGCGAGTTCGATGGTGAAGGGGATGCGGTTGAGCTCGTCGGTCATCAGCGCGATGCCGGCGGAGTTGGCCGCGATATCCGAGCCGCCGAGTCCCATGGCGACGCCGACGTCGGCCGCGGCGAGCGACGGCCCGTCGTTGATGCCGTCGCCGATCATCATGGTTCGGGCACCGGCGCGGACGAGCTGCTGGATCTGCTCGTGCTTCTCCTCGGGGAGGCACTCGGCCTCGATCGCATCGGCGCCGACCGCAACGCCGACCCGCTTGGCAACGCTCAGGCGATCGCCCGTGAAGATGCAGACCTGACGCACGCCGAGCTCACGCAGACGCGTGATGACGTTTCGAACGCCGGGGCGAACCTTGTCCTCAAGACCGACCGCGCCCAGGTAGCGGCCGTCGAGCATCACGTGCACGCCTGTCATGCCCTCGATGCGCTGCTCGACCTGTTCCACGTCGGGCTTGATCGCCGGGTTGAGCTCCACGAGCCACGACGACCGGCCGACATGGATCTCGCCCATGCTCGTGCGAGCGCGGGCTCCGCGTCCGTGGGTCTCCTGGTAGTCGTTCGAGCCGTCCACCTGCACACGCGCCG
>CAUJHH010000061.1 GCA_963204725.1 Planctomycetota bacterium | reverse complement strand
GGCGATGATCGCGCCGCCGTTGTCGATCTGCGTGCGCAGGATGAGCTGCGAGCGATGGAAGAAGTCGCGGATGGGCTCAGGGAGCGGGGAGAGGTCGAAGGGCTCCTTGCGGGCCCAGAGCTTCCAATAGGCCTCGGTGCGGGTGATCATGCGGTCCGCGCCCGTCTCAAGAACGTGGGCGTTGGCCTGTTTGACGTCGTTGTAGGTGCGCCCCGCGGCCATCCACACCACGGCGCGGCCGACACCGTTGGCGGGGACCTGCACGTGTGCCGCGATGGTGAGATCGATGGAGCCCTGCGAGATTGCGTTGCGGCCGAGGACGCCGTCCTCGGCGTCGCGCCAGGTTCCCTCTGCGCCGCCGATGCGTTTGGAGCCGATGGCCCAGTGCTCGATGCCGGCGCGGTGGCCGTCCCACGCGTTGAAGAGGAAGTACGAGTCTTCTTTATAGAGGACGACGCTGCGGGTGCCGGGGTCGAAGTTGGCGGTGTTGCCGACGGGAGAGCCGCGGAGCGAGGGATCGACGTGCATGAAGATGCGGACCTCGCGCGTGCGTCCGGAGAGATCCATGACGTTGAAGGCGCGGAACCAGACGGGCTCGTTGAAGTCGACGGCGTCGTTGCAGACGATCTCGAGGGCCATCTCCTTGTGGACGAGCCGGACCTCGGTGACCATGGTGTCGGGCTTGTAGCGGAGTTCACGATCCCAGCCGGCATCCTCGATCCAGGCGAAGCGGCCGTCGGCCCAGACGCCGAAACGCTGGATCGTCCCCTCGGTGTGGTTGAAGCGACCGACATTCGGGTAGTACATATCCCGAACGCGATAGGCGTGATCGAAGGTGATGAGCAGTTCGCCGTTGCCGACGGGGATGGTTCTGGGCATGTCTCTCTCGCGTCGGGGGGCTGGAACTGGCGCAGGGAGCGTATGGACCACCGATTATCGACCGATCACAGGGGGACGATCCAGCGGGGTTTGCGCATCGGTTCGCGGTCTTTGGGGTGCGCGCCTAGGGAACTTTCCTGTAGACTCTGTGTTGGGAAGGGGCTCGGCGGGCCGACTTCTCGGGCGTGGGGTTCGCTCGGTGGACGGTCGGATCCCCATGATTTGTTCTTTGAGGCAGGAGTCTGGACATGGTTCGTCGAACAGGCCGCGCGTTCACGCTGATCGAACTGCTGGTGGTGATCGCGATCATCGCATTGCTGATCGGGATCCTGCTCCCATCGCTCGGAGAGGCGAGGCGGGCGGCGCAGCGGACGGTGTCGCTGGCGAACCTGAAGACGAACGCGACGATCATGTCGTACTACGCGGGCAACAACCGCGACGACACGGTGAATCCATTTGTTCCTTACAAGCCGTGCCCGTACTGGGGTATGCCCGTGGTCTTGGTTCCCGAGGACTGTGCGTGGGCGTGGGTCTACACGGCGTCGGGCACGGAGTCGTATGGCTACCACTGGATCGCGCACACGATGTATGAAGAGGACCACACCGCGGCGCGCGGCGCGAACATCTATGCGCCGGGTGATCTGGCGCTGCGGACGTGGCTGAGAGAGAACGACGACAGCCACGCGTCGACGGACTCGAGCTGGATCTTCCCCTCTTCGTACTGGTACTCGCCGACCTTCTGGCAGCAGACGAGCCGCTTCGAGGCGAACGATCGCCCGCGCGGCACGGCGGCGAACAAGTTCTTCATCCGCCGGAACAAGACGACGGACGTCTTCTATCCGGCGAAGAAGGTGATGATCTTCGAGAACAAGGACTACGCGTCAAAGGACCAGCCGATGTGGAACAACGCGAAGGCGAAGATCTGCGTCGCGATGGCGGACGGCTCGGGCACGGTGGTGAACATGGGGAACGTGGTCGCCGACACAGACCTCCCGGACACTGATCCTCCGACGCCGGGCAAGCTGCTCTATCCCTCTGGTCTCTGGGAGCCGACGGAGACGGAGATGCACAACCGCATGCTCTATGGCAAGGAAGAGGGCTTCTTCTGGGACTACACGCGCCCCGCGTTCTTCTGGGCGACGCGCAAGGGGCTCAGGGGCCGGGACATCATGTGATCGCGCGGGTGAGCGGCGTGCTGGGCACGCTTTCGCTCGCAATCCGCACGGAAGGAGATTCGCTTGGGTTCAGCGTTGCTCGAAGGACAGAACAAGCGGGCGTTGATCGCGCTCGCCGCGGTGGTCGTGGTCGGCGGCTCAATCGTCGCGTGGCGATGGATGAGCGCGGGTGGAGATGGCGATGTCGACCCCGCGGTGCTGCAGCACGAAGCCGCGATGCAGGCCGCCGCAGAGAGGCAGGGCCTGAACCAGCCGCAGGTGGTCGAGGAAGAGGAACTCGAGGAAGACCTCGGCCCTCCGACGCGGGCCCCGAGACAGGCGCCGGGGAGCGAGTAGGAGCCGGGAGGCTCATCAACCGGACTGCGTTAGGATAACGATCGGTATAATGGGGTCAAATCCCTAAGTGCGACAAAGGTGCGTGCATCCTTGTGTGGTAGGATGCGAATAGGATTGAAGCCGCCCAACTTGAGCGGCGCGTGGTGGCGTGGCGTTGCGGAGACGCCTGCTGAAACTCGCGGAGTTGTGCGTAGTGAGTCCCTGAGGACGCGAGAGTCGTTCTCAAGGGTGTGGGTCGACAAGGTGCAAGCCATGAAAAGAAGAAGTGCATTCACGCTGATCGAGTTGCTGGTCGTCATCGCGATCATCGCGCTGTTGATCGGCATCCTGCTCCCTGCGCTGGGCGAGGCGCGTCGCGCCGCTCAGAACACGGTGAGCATCGCCAACCTGAGCTCGCTGAACAAGGTGCAGTATGCGTACCAGGGCGAGCACAAGGGCGAGTTCATGAACCCGTTCTGGGGCACGCAGCCGCCCGGCGCTTACAAGTGGTATCAGGTCTACGCGACGAGCCCGCCTTATCCCGGCGTCCCGACATGGGAGTTCATGAACGGCACGGTCTGGCGGAGCGAGATGTACGCGTTCCACTGGTACTCGCGCATGGGCAACTGGCTCTCCCCGGGTGACTTTGCCTCAAAGGTGCAGTTCTCGCCCGCCGACTCCGGCCCCTATGAGCGTTTCCAGGAGGTCATCACCGACGGTGGCGGCAGCTTGGACAACTGGATCTGGGACTCGTCATATATCTACTCGCCGACGTTCTGGTTCGCGCCGTCGCGCTACGCGACGAGCCCGCGTCTTGCGGCGAACTCGGACACGGTCACGACGGCGCGGGTGCGTCGGAACCAGCTCTCCGACGTGCTCTATCCGAGCGCGAAGGTGATCCTGTGGGAGCGTTTCGACTTCACCAAGCGGCAGCGTACCCAGCAGGTCTACGACATCGCGGGTGGCGGCGGCACGGGTGTGGGCAACGGCGCGAAGTCTCCTCCGACGTGGAACAACCCTGGCGCGAACACCAACATCGCCACTGTTGACGGCAGCGTCACGCGCGTGGACATGCAGAACGAACTCTACGGATTTCTCACTGATACCGAGCCGCGGCGCAAGGACGTTTACACGCCGACGGACCTCTGGAATCCTCCGGACTCGATCCTGAATCAGTATGGTCTGAAGTTCGACGGGCTCGAGAACGGTGGCACGATCGTTCCCTCGGTCTACCCGGCGTACTTCTGGGCGACCAAGAAGGGTGTGCAGGGACGCGACCTGCCGCGCTGAGTTGGCTGCTCGTTCCTGATCTCGCGTATCATTGCGTATCCCCCGGGAGGCCGGGGGATACGTCTTTCTTGGATGTGATGCAGACGGCCTGCCCCGGGGCGCGGCCGCATGAGCGATGGAGAACCGGCGATGGATATTCCGACTTGGGGCGGCATGGATCAGAAGCAGCGGATCATGGCGATCGGTGGGGGCGTCGTGCTCCTGATCGCGGTGGTGATGATCGCGCGCGCGATGTTCGGGGGAGGCCCGAAGTCGACGATCGACCCGAAGGCGATCACCGGGATCCAGAGCGCCGTGGAGGACGGCACGATCAAGGCGCCGCCGCCCGTGGCAGAGCCGGAGGATCTGGAGCCGATCCAGCGCAAGGGCGCTGTTCCGGCCGGTGGTTGAGCCCGGCCGCGCGGGGTCCTCAGCACTCGATGACGATCTTCATGGCATCGGGCTCGGACGCGGCGCGCATGGCGCCGACGGCGTCGTCGAGCTTGAAGCGGCGCGTGATGAGCGAATTGACGTCGTAGCGTTTCTGTTCGAGGGCGGCGATCGCGTCGGCGACGCGGCCTCCCCGTGCGCCGGTGATCTCGAGCTCGAGATCGATGGTGGGGGAGAGATCCAGGCCGTTCCAGCGTGAGGCGTCGCCGGGGACGCCCCGGAGGACGATCTTGCCGCGCGGGCGGACGAGGCCCATCGCCATGTCGAGCATGGCGGCGTCGGGGGATGAGCAGATGACGACATCCTGATCGGCGCGGCGTCCGACTTCCTCGACGTGGCGGTGCTTGACGCCCCATTTCTCGGCGATGCCGAAGCGTTCGGGGCGATCGCCCAGGACGCGGACGGAGGCGTTCTCGCGCGCCATCACCTGCGCCATGAGCAGCGCGTGGGCGTCGTCGCCGAGCACGGTGATGTAGGTCTTGCCGACGATGCGGACGATCTGTGCCGCGTGGAGGGCGCAGGAGAGTGGCTCGGCGAGTGCCGCGACATCTGAGTCGACGGCGTCGGGGATCGGGATGAGATTGCGGACGGGGATGGCGAGGCGCTCGGCGATGCAGCCGGGGTGGCCGCCGATGCCGAGTGTCTGGCGGGCGCGGCAGTGGCGGCTGAGCCCGGCGCGGCAGAGATCGCAGGCGGCGCAGACGATCTCCGGCTGGCCGACGACGCGCTTGCCGATGAGGGCGGCGCCCGCGTCGGATTCGGGCCCTTCGATGCGCTCGACCACGCCGACGAACTCGTGCCCCATCACGCCCTCGTGGGCGATGTGTCCCTGCGCGACGGCGAGATCCATCGGCGAGATGGAGGCGCGGAGGATGCGCACGATGGCATCGCCGGGGGCCGCGGTCGGCTCGGGCGCGCGGGGATCGAGAAGGACCTGGCCGCTGGTGGTACGGAGTGCGCGCACGGGAGGGTTATCGGGAGGTGAGTGGAGCGAGTGGAGCAAAAGGTGGAAAGAAGGCACGAGGCGCAGGGAGATGCGGAATCGTGCGGATTGTCAGCCGCTGCCGGGCGGGGGCATGCCGACGGGGACCGAGGGCGCCTGGCGCGGGGGCTGCGGCACGAAGGGGAGGTACTCCATGAGCGAGCGATCGCGTTCGTATCCCGGGAAGCGGTAGACGCTCTGTGCGGCGAAGGTGTTCCGGGTTCCTTCGTTCCAGGCGGACCACGCCTTGCGGTCGGTGCCGAAGTCCTGGCCGGTGAGCGTGCGGAGGGAGTAGCGGGCGTTGTTGGTGACGAGGAAGCTTTCGTCGGTGAGCGCGGCGATCAGAGCGCGGACGACGCGGTTTTCCGCATACTGCCCGAGCGCGTCGGCGGCTTCGGCGCGGACCTGCGCCTCGGGCTCGGCGTCCTCGGCGAGTTCGCCGGGCCGGATCGCGAGCAGGAGTGTGTCCACGGCCATGGGGTTGTGCAGGCGCTGCAGCCCTCGTGCGGCCTCGAGCCGGACGATCTTGTCCGGATCGCGGAGGCACTCGACCAGGAGCGGGACGTGCGAGGGATCGCCATTGTTGGCCAGGCCTCGGACGGCGGCGGTGCGGACGGCGGGGTCGGCGTCGGAGGCGTTGGTGATGAAGAGGTCGAGGTAGACGGGTTCGCTGGCGAAGGGGGCGTTGGCGAGGAGGCTTGTGCCGCGGTAGCGCCGGTCGGCGTCGTATTGATCGACAGACATCTCGACGGCGTCGCCGGGTGTGGGGCCCTTGAAGAGATCCTGGAGGATTCCTTCGGAGCCGGGCTTGATGCCGGAGAAGATGGAGTCGGCGGTCTCGCACGCGCCGAGCAGGGGCGTGAGCGACAGCGTGCCGATGAGCAGCGCGCGGGTGTGGGGGCGTCGGGTGTGGTGCGTTCCGGCCATGCGAGCGCCAGTATAGAGGAAGGGTCGGCGGCGGGGAGCGGAGGGGATCATGCGTCGGCGCGAAGGGCCACGGGCGGGGAGAAAACCTCGTTCATGACGACGGCGCGACGGAGTTCCGCAGGGCTGAACGCCGCGGCACCGGAGATGGTGGGGAGGCGTGCGGTGCGGGAGGCGTCGTCTCGCAGGGCGGAGGGGACGGGCTGGCCGCGCCGTGTGGCGTCGGCGATGTCGGAGGCGGCGCGTTCGCGGGTGGTGCGCTCGGATTCCACCAGATCGAACCGCTCCTGCTTGGCGCGGGCGGCGGCCCCGATGCGCTGGTCCTCGGTGCGTTTGCGTGCGATCTGTTCGCGGCGCTGGTTCTCGGTGGCGTAGGCGCCATCGCTCGTGTTGAGCGTGATCGCTCCGCGCTGGGGGGCGGGCGTGGAGGCGGGTCTCGTGGGAGTTGGTCTCGTGGCGGGGCGGGCGGCGGGGGATGCGCCGGTCCGCGCCTGGGCGGCGCGGGCGCGTGCCTGGGCCTGTGCCACGGCGCGTCGGCGGAGTTCCTCGAGCCGGCGCTGACGCTCGAGCATGATCTCGCGGAGACGCTCTTCGGGGGTCAGGGCGCGGGGCGGCGATTCGCCTGCGGCGGGCTGCGCGCCGGGGCCGACCTGGGCCGTTTCCAGGTTTCGGCCGGTGCGAAGGGCCTCTTGGCGCTCTCGCTCGCGATTGAGCAGGGTCTGGCGCTGGTGGGCCTTCTCTTTGAGTTGGCGCACGACCCAGCCGATGGCCGAGGAGCCGATGATCAGGAGGAAGAGGACCAGTTCGATGCGGTTCACGGGAGAAGTCTATCGGCGCTGGGAGGAGAGAGCGGCCATCGGGATAAGGGCCGGCGGCCCCGCGCTCAGGGGGACGGATTCGAACGCAACGCCGTAGGCCGGGCCGAGGATCTCCGGGGTGAGGACTTCGGAGGCGGGGCCGGAGGCGCCGAGCGTGCCGCCACAGTTGAGGAGGATGGCATGGTCTGCGATGCGGCGGGCTGCGGTGAGATCGTGGAGGACGAGGACGACGCCGATGCCGCGTGAGGCGGCGAGAGATCTGAAGAGGCCGAGGGACTGGATGATGTGTCGGGGGTCGAGGGCCGCGAGGGGCTCGTCGGCGAGGAGGTAGCGGGGCGAGGGTGAGGCGGAATCGGCGCCTGCGAGTTGCGCGACGGCGCGAGCGATCGCGACGCGCTGCTGTTGCCCTGCGGAGAGGGTGTTGAAGGGGCGATCGGCGATGGGCGCGAGGTCGAGCGCGTCGAGGGCGTCGCCGACGGCGTCGTCGCTGCGAGGGAGGGCGTGGCGGCCCATGCTGACGACCTGGCGGGCAGAGAAGGCGAAGGCGATCGAGGCGCGCTGTGCGACGTATGCGATGTGGCGGGCGCGATCGGCGGGGTGCATGCCGGCGACCGGACGCGGATCAGAGGGAGCCGATGCGAGCGTGACCCGGCCGGACGAGGGCGCGAGCAGCCCGGCCATCAGGCGGAGGAGCGTGGACTTGCCGGCGCCGTTGGGACCGACGAGGGCGGTGATGCGGGTGGGTGCGATCGAGACGTTGATGTGTTCGAGCACGGGGCGCGAGGGGATGTATGCGAAGGTGGTGTCCGTGCAGGCGAGGGTCACGGGCGATGGTACGGGCTGGGGAGGGGCTCTGGGGTTCGTGATGGGGAGGGTGCATCGCCCGCCCGGGTTTGGAGAATCCGACCGGGGGTCATAGACTCGGTGCCTGTCCGGGCCTTGTGCCCGGGGGATTTCGCACGGCATCGGTCGATCGTGCGAGGCGAGATGTCCAACAAGAGGACTGGGTGAACGATGGGCCAGATGGTGATAGCGGTCGCGGGTTCCACGGGGTTCGTCGGACGCCATGTCGTGGCGGAGCTGCTTTCGCGCGGGCATCGCGTCCGCGCGCTGGCGCGCGATATGAAGAAGGCGGGGAAGGTGCTGGCTGCCCACGCAGACCTGGAGATCGTGCAGGGTCACGCGCACGCCGCGGCGGGCGCGAGCGCGCTGGTCAAGGGCGCGGATGCGGTGGTGAACTGCGTCGGCATCATCCGGGAGGTCCGGGGCGGGCAACCGTTCGAGCAGGCGCACGTGGATATTCCCAAGCGGCTCACCGATGCGTTCCGCGCCGAGCTCGGCGTCCGGGGCGTGGCGATCGGAGGGGCGATCGGCGGGGCGCGGTTCGTCCAGATCTCTGCGCTCGGCGTCACCGATGAGGACACACGACCGGGCGGCACGACGAGGTATCAGAAGTCCAAGTTTGATGGGGAGATGGTGGTCCGGCGGAGCGGTCTTGCGTGGACGATCCTGCGCCCCGGGATGATCCACGGCGCGGACGGCGAGTTCATGCAGATGGCGCGCGGGTGGGCGACGGGACGGGCGCTCCCGTTCCTGTTCATGCCGTACTTCGCGAGGCGGACCGATGGCGCGATGTCGCTGGTGCCGGGGAAGACCGAGCCGGCCACGCTCGCGCCGGTGTATGTGGACGATGTGGCGTGGGCGGTGGGGGAGTCCATGGCGCGCGAGCAGGCGATCGGCGAGGTCTACAACCTTGTTGGGCCGGAGACGCTGACGTGGAGCGAGGTCCTCACGTTTGTCCGTGACCACGTCCCCAATGGCAAGAGGGAGCTGCCCGTGTTCGGGATTCCCGGGCCGCTGGCGGTCGCGAAGGCGCGGGGGCTGAAGGCGCTCGGGATGGATGGGTTGCTGCCGTTCGACGACGGGATGGCGATCATGGGGATGCGGGACTCGCTGGCGGAGATGTCCAAGGCGCGCCAGCACCTGGGCTTCGAGGGGCGGGCGTTCCGCGAGACGATGGCGGGGTACGCGAATCAGATGGTCTGAGTCGAAGTCGAAAGGCACATCGATTGGAGTTTGAGATCAAGAACAACGCACGGAACGGGAAGGGGCACGGATGACGCTTCGATATGAGGGACGTCTGAAGCAGCACCTCTCGCACGAGACCTACAAGCCCCAGACGATCGCGGAACTGGCGGCGGATCTTCGGGTCGAGGACGCGGCGGACTTCGAGCAGGCGATCAAGCAGTTGTCGCGCGATGGCGTGGTGATGGTGAGCTCGACGGGGCGCGTCTCACTGCCCTCGCTCTCGGCGTCGGGGGGCGAGGTCGTCGGCATCTTCAAGGGCAACCCCAAGGGGTTCGGTTTCATCCGTCCCGATGACAAGTACAAGGAGGGGGACATCTTCGTCCCCCCGGACGCGACGGGCGGAGCCCTCTCGGGCGATCGCGTGCGCGTGCTGGTGTCGCGCGAGCGCAGGCGCGGCGACGAGATGGGATTCGTCGGCCAGGTCGTCGAGGTGCTGAAGCGCAAGCGCGCCGCGTTCACCGGCAACATCTTTAAGCAGGGCCAGCAGTGGCTCGTGCAGCCCGACGGGCGCGAGATGACCAAGCCGATCGTGGTGCGGGACGCCGGGTCGAAGAACGTGAAGCCCGGCGACAAGGTCGTCGTGGAAATTGTTGACTATCCCGATGGGGACGCGCTGGCCGAGGGCGTGATCTCGCGCGTGCTCGGCGAGGCGGGGCGGCCGGACGTCGAGACGCAGGCCGTGATCGCGGCGTTCGCCCTACCGGACCTTGAGTTCCCCGAGGCGTGCATGGATCAGGCACGCCAGGCGGCGGAGCGGTTCGACGAGGAGATCGCGGCATACGTCAGGGACGGCGAGAAGGCGCTCAAAGGGCGGCGCGACCTGACCGGTGATTTCATCATCACGATCGATCCGCCGGACGCGAAGGACTACGACGACGCGATCTCGGTCAAGCGCACGGCCGAGGGGTGGGAGCTGGGCGTCCACATCGCCGATGTGGCTCACTTCATCACGCCGGGGAGCCCGCTCGATGTCGAGGGGGCGGACCGGGGCAACTCGGTGTACCTGCCCCGTCTGGTGATCCCGATGCTGCCGGAGCTGCTCTCCAACGGCATCTGCTCGCTGCAGGAGGGCGTGCATCGCTACTGCAAGTCCGCGTTCATGGTGTACGACAAGCAGGGGAACGTGAAGCGTGAGGGCGCGGGGAGCGTGCTCATCAAGAGCGCGAAACGGCTGACCTATCTCGAGGCGCAGGCGCTGATCGACGGCGACGAGGTCGAGGCGAAGAAGCACGCCAAGACCGAGCCCAACTACACCGAGCAGTTGCTGTCGACGCTCAAGGAGATGGATGCGCTCGCGCGTGCGATCCAGGGGAAGCGCCATCGCAACGGGATGATCTCGCTCGAGCTGCCCGACGTGGTGCTGATCTACGACGAGAACGGGCGCGTGATCGACGCGGAGCGTGAGGACAACGCGTACACGCACACGCTGATCGAGATGTTCATGGTCGAGGCCAATGAGGTGCTCGCGCGTCTGTTCGAGGGGCTGCACGTGCCGCTGATCCGGCGGATCCACCCCGAGCCGACACCGGGCAACACCGAGGATCTTCGCAAGACCGCGACGGTCGCCGGGTTCAAGATCCCGAAGAATCCCACACGCAAGGAGCTGCAGGGGCTGCTGGACGCGACGCGCGGCACGTCCGCGGCACGCGCGGTCCACATGGCGGTCCTGCGGACACTGACCAAGGCGGAGTACTCGCCCGCGCTGATCGGGCACTTCGCGCTGGCGTCGAGCGCGTACGCGCACTTCACCAGCCCGATCCGGCGGTACCCGGACTTGACGGTGCACCGGGCGCTGGCGGAGTATCTGCGTCTGACCGACAACGCGCGGAACAAGCCGCAGAGCGACAACGAGAAGGTGGAACTGGGCAAGCGGATGATGTCGAGCCCGATGTGCCCGCATGTGCAGGACCTGGTCGAGGTCGGGCGTCACTGCACGCAGAAGGAGCAGAACGCCGAGGACGCCGAGCACCAGCTCCGCAACTTCCTCGTGATGCAGCTGCTCGCGGAGCACGTGGGCGAGAGCTTCAATGGCGTGGTGACCGGGGTGACGCCGCGCGGCATCTATGTGCAGCTCGACAAGTATCTCGCCGACGGGATGATCAAGACGAGTGACCTGCCGGGGGATGTCACGCGATCCACGAACACGCCGAGCTGGCGGATCGACCAGAAGACGGGCGCGCTGGTGGACCTCCACTCCGGGCGGTCGTTCAACATGGGCGACACGGTCCATGTCACGATCGCGGCGGTGGACCTCGCGCAGCGGCGGATGGACCTGCTCATCACCGACCCGGCATCGCGTGCGGCGGGCAAGGCCAAGGCACCGACGCTCAAGCTTGGCCAGGCCGGTGGAGGCGTGGGGAAGGCGGCCGGCGCCGGCTTCGACAAGTTCGCCGGCAAGACCGGCTCGCAGCGGCGCAGCCAGAAGAGCAAGTCACGCGACAAGGGAAAGAACCACCGCAGGGACAAGTAGGGCACAGAGCAGCGTGCCAGCAGGAGCGGCGATGAGCGGACAGAGCAGCGCGTACGCGGAGTTGCGGAAGTTGATGCGCGAGGCGGGCACACTCGGCTCGGTCAACGCGCTGCTCGCATGGGATCAGGAGACGTACATGCCCCCGGGCGGCGCGGACGGACGCGCCGAGCAGCGGTCGATGATCGCGACGATGGTGCACGAGCGGCGGACTTCGTTCCACATCGGCGACCTGATCGCGGCGTGCGAGCAGGACGCCACGATCACCAACGCGGAGCGGGCCAACGTGCGCGAGATGCGCCGCGACTATGACCTGGCCACCAAGCTCCCCGCATCGCTCGTTGGCGAGATCGCGAGCACCGCGACCAAGGCACAGGAAGCGTGGAGGGGCGCGAGAGAGAAGTCCGACTTCGCGGCGTTCCGCTCGTGGCTTGAAAAGATGATGGGGCTGGCACGTCAGAAGGCGGCGTGCTACGGCACCCCCGCCGGGGGCGAGGCGTACGACGCGCTGCTGGAGGAGTATGAGCCGGGCGCGCGGGCCTCAGATTTGGAGCGGGTCTTCACGCCGCTCGCGAAGGAGTTGTCCGCCCTGATCGCGAAGATCAAGGCATCGGGCAAGACCGAGTCGCTCTCGATCAAGCCGCCGGCAATCAGCGCGGCGAAGCAGCACGAGTTCGGCCAGTTCCTCCTGAAGTCGATGGGCTTCGACATGAACTCGGGGCGGCTGGACACCACGGCGCACCCGTTCTGCGAGGGACTGGGGCCGGGCGACACGCGCCTGACGACGCGATATCGCGAGGACGAGTTCGCGGGCGCGATGTACGGCACGCTCCACGAGATGGGGCACGGGCTCTACGAGCAGGGGCTGCCGAAGCACGATCGCGCCGGCGAGCCGCTCGGTGAGGCGATCTCGCTGGGGATCCACGAGTCGCAGTCGCGGATGTGGGAGAATCTGGTGGGGCGTTCGCGATCGTTCTGGACGTGGGCGCAGCCGCACGCGTCGAAGACGCTCAGCGCGTGGTTCGGCACGCAATCGGTCGATGCGCTCTACTCGATGTCGAACCTTGTGAAGCCGTCGTTCATCCGGGTCGAGGCGGACGAGGCGACGTACAACCTGCACATCCTGCTCCGGTTCACGCTGGAGCGTGCGCTGCTCCGGGGCGACCTTCAGGTCGCGGAGCTGCCCGGCGCGTGGAACGAACTCTTCGAGAAGCTCCTTGGGATGCGGGTGCCGGACGACCGGCGCGGCTGCCTGCAGGACGTCCACTGGTCGTGCGCCCTGATCGGCTACTTCCCGACGTACTCGCTCGGCAATCTCTACGCGGCCCAGCTCTTCGAGTCGGCGCGCGAGGCGATGCCGGACCTGGACAGGCGGTTCGAGTCGGGCGACTTCGGCGGGTTGCTCTCGTGGCTGCGGACAAACATCCACCAGCACGGGCGCCGGTATCGCGCGGGCGAGCTCTGCGAGCGCGTCACGGGCAAGCCGCTCGATTCGGGCGCGCTGCTCCGGTATCTCCGGGGCAAGGCCTCCGAGGTGTACGGGGTTTCGTGATCACGGGATCTCGGCGCGCACAAACCCCGGCGCCGCGTGGCACCGGGGTTGCGGGATCGTTCGTGAGAGATCGTTGAGGAGAGATCGCGATTCAACGGCGGCGGCGGGTGGCGAGCAGCCCACCGAGGCCGAGCAAAGCCATCGAGCCCGGCGCGGGAATCCAAAGGCGAAACTCACTGTTGATACACGAGATCAGCGGCGCGCCTCCCATCGCTGTGGGGTAGTAGCCCCAGAACGTGTTGCCCCCCGCCGCGTACGACTCGTGCGACCACGTGAGCCGGTAGTTCCCGGGGCCGAGCGTGCCGCTGCGGCTGAAGTACTCGAACCAATCGCCGATGCCGTTGTTGGAGACGCGCGTCTCATTCACGATGTGGAATGGCCCGCCGCCGCTGCCGCCCCCCAGGTAGATGAGCTCGTGCACCGCCGAGACATCATGGACCGAGCCGGTGTTGTACGTGTTGCCCTGCCAGCCGCCGATCCACGACCAGTTCATGGTCGTGCTCAGCGAGAACTCGATGACGCCGTTGGCCTTGCCCCACGCCACTTCAAATGTGTGCTGCCCGGGCGCAGAGCCGATGTCCGATGCGAAGACCTCGGCGGAGGTGCACGCGTCGAGGATCGCCCCTTGGAACGGGCCGCCGAGGCCCGGGCTGGACGGAAGGTACGTTGCGCCAAGGTGCGCGAAGCCCCTGCCATGGAAGCCGTCGAGGGCGAGTGAACGGTCCTCAACTCCAACGTAATCCGTCCCGCGATTGAAGTCCGGAACAAAGCCCCAGTTGTCGACGTAGGGGCCAGCCTCCAGATACCTTGCCCCCGCCTCTGCCCTGTTATCGGTCCAGGTCAGCGTCCCCTGAGCGTTCGCGCCCGACGCCGCCAAGCCCGCAAGAAGCACGATCGCAACACGTGAACGATCCATGACAAGCCTCCTCTGAACAAATCAGCCCTCTCGGTCTGAACAGGCCGTTGCCCGCTCTAGATGAGACTTGGCCCGTCGACACGAGACCTTTCAGTTCAGAGCCAGGAATCTTCGGGCCCCTCTACGAAAGGGACCGCCCCAACTCCACGAAAGAGCCGGAACGGACCGAAGGGTCGGTTCAGAGATTCGAGCCAGAGAGATGGAGAGAGGCCGTCGGCTTCACCGCCGTCTGCGTGCCGCGACCAGCCCGCTGATGCCCAGGAGCGAGAGCGAAGAGGGACTGGGCACGACGCCGAAGATGACGCTGCTGATCGCGAAGCCATCGTCGAAGCCGCCTCCGTGCTCGATGCCGAAGTAGCTGCCGACTGGCACGTGCAGTGAACCGAGATCGATGTACTGCAGACCGGACATCGTCGCGACCTGATTCCCCTCGAAGACGACATGCGCGACGAGCGTCCCGTCCAGGAGGAAGTTAACCGACTCGCCGACATCCATCCCCGTGAAGGTCACCCCATCGACGGTCATGTCGTAGACGGCTGTCATCCAAAGAACCTCGGTCTTGCCGTCGCTCGTGTTGAGCCTCGAGGGATCGTCCGCCGGAGAGCCGCTGGCAACGCCCAGTCCGGATCCGTACGTCTGGTATGGCATCAGCCGCTCTCCAAAGTCGTTGCGCGCCGTTATGGTGACGAAATCGCTGTATTCGGGGAGCCCGTAGGCGGTGTTGCCGCCTCCGCTGACCTTGAAGCGTGCCGACAAAGAACCGTTGTCGTGGGTATCACCACCGAACCGTCCCCCGAAATCGATTCCACTCTGGGCGATCGTCTTGACGTACACCGCTGTCTCGGTGTGCGGGTTCAACTGGTAGGCATGGAACCCCAGTGTGAATCCTCCGCCGCTGGGGTTAGAGAACGGCTTGTAGTTCGGAACGATCGCCTCGCTACCCATCGCGAGGTCCAGCACGGTTCGCCGTGTGATCATCGTCTTATCGACGCACAGCGTCTCGACTCCCATCAGATTCTGCCAGACTTGGGTCGCCCCTCCCGACGGCGGAACGACCTCGTACACCAGCATGCTGCCGCCGCCTGAGGAGACATTCCCGTATGTCCCTAGGCCCTGAGAAGCGATGTTGATCGGGGTGCTGACGCTCGGCCGCGAGAGAACCGCGTTTCCTCCGTCCGTGGTCGACCACGCGGCCCCCGTGCCGTGTGAGACTGGAAGCCGTTCAAACGAGTTCGGCGAGAAGTTGAACGTGCTCGACGTCAGCGGATTGATCATCGTGTTGTCGGCAATGGCCTGAGTTGCCTGCGTGCCGTCGTAT
>CAUJHH010000060.1 GCA_963204725.1 Planctomycetota bacterium | reverse complement strand
GGGGTGGTTGCTGCACCTCCCGCTGCCCGGGCGTTGGGCGCGGGATTGGTTTCTTTTGGGGGTACTTGGTGTGCGGGGGGGGGGCGGGGGCGGGGGGGCGTGGGTGGGCGTGTTGGGGGGCGTAACCGGGGGCGTGCGTCGGGCATCGGAGAGTGCACGCCCGAAGCGGGGCGAACCGGAGGAATCGCGGCTCGGATGCGACGGGCCGCGTCGGAAAGTCCTGAGATCAATCAATCAAGGAGCGTGTCATGGCCCAGCGATTCAGCGGGAAGGTTGTCCTTGTGACCGGCGCGACGAGCGGGATCGGGCGCGAGACCGTGCTCTCGCTGGCCAGAGAAGGGGCGAAGGTGGCGTTCACGGGACGGCGCGAGGAGCTCGGCAAGAAGCTGGAGAAGGAGGTCAACACGATCTCGCCGGGCGCGGGGTTGTTCATTCGCGCGGATCACGCGGTTGAAGCGGACAACAAGCGTGCGGTGGAGGAGACGGTGAAGCGGTTCGGGCGGCTCGACGGCGCGGTGAACAACGCGGCGGTCGAGGGCGTGGCGGGCTCGATCACGGAGACATCGGTCGACGTTTACAGGCAGGTCTTTGATGTCAATGTGCTGGGCGTGCTGCTGGGCATGAAGCACCAGGTGCCGGCGATGCTCAAGAGCGGCGGCGGCTCGATCGTGAACACGACCTCCGGGCTCGGGCATGTGGGCATGGCCGCGATGCATGTGTACGCCGGCAGCAAGCACGCGGTGGAGGGGATCACAAAGTCGGCCGCGCTGGAGCTGGCGCAGAAGGGCATCCGGGTCAACACGGTTGCGCCCGGCGGGGTGGCGACAGAGATGAACGCGCGTGTGATCGTGGGAGACGAGGCGAAGAGGGCGTTCGATGCGTTCCATCCCGTGGGGCGTATCGCCCGGGCGCCCGAGATCGCGGCGCCGATCCTGTTCCTGCTCAGCGATGAGTCCAGCTTTGTCACGGGCACGTCGCTGCTGGTGGATGGGGGCATCACGGCGCAGTGAGTTTGCGGGTTGGAGGGCTTGATTGGAACAAGAACGGGCCCGGGGCGTGTGTGCGCTCCGGGCCCGCTGGATTGCTGGATTGATGGGGGTGATCAGGCGCTGGGGGCGGTCTCGGCGGGGCAGAAGTACATGAACTCTTCCTGGACGACCTTGCCCTTTTCAACGGTGTAGACGCCGACCTCGGACATGCCGAAGCGCTGGCCGCTGGCGTTGTTGGTGACATCGAGCGTGTACTTGACGCTGAAGCCGGTGGCACCGACATACGGCCCCTCGAAGTTCACGGCGTGGACGGTGTGCTGTGCCACCCACTCGTCGCACTTCTTCTTGACGGCCTTGACACCCTTCCACCCCTGGCCCGAGCCCTCGACGGACATGAACTTGGGTGAGAAGTGGGCGGCCCAGAGCTCGCTGTCGGGCTTGCCGGAGCGGAGGTGTGCCATGGTCGCGGCGGCGATTTCTGCGACGGACTTGCCCTTGCCGGACGAGATCGGGCGCGGGTTCTTTGGGGTCTTTGATGCCTTGGACTCTTTGGCCTTGGCGGGTGAGCCCTTCTTGGCGGGCTTCTTGTCGCTCTTCTTGTTGCTGTCTTTCGGGGCTTTCTTGGGGTTCTTCTTCTGGGGCTTCTTGTTCTTCTTCTTCGCCATCGGCGACAACTCCTTCATCGTTTCGTTCGCGAATCGCTTCGTGCGCGCCACGGAGACCGCACCGGGCGCAGCGCAAGCGGCATGAGTCATACCACAGCCGCGGCGCGGAAGCGACGGGATTTTGTGTGAATCCTGCGGGGCTCAGCGGGCGCGGCTTGGCGGTCCGGGCGGGAAGGTTCGGCGCAACCCGAGCATTGTCAAGGCCTTGATCACGAGATTGTGAGCGTCGGGGTGCGTGTGCCTCGGCGCATGGAGGCGATGGCGACTTCCTGTTCAACGCGGGTGGTGAGTGCTTCGAGCGAGCGGGCGAGGATGGGGCCGACGACGGCCTCGTCGAAGTTCTTGGTGGGCTCGCCCTTGTCGGAGTTGGCGCGGAGGGCCATGTTGATCGGGATCGCGCCGAGGAATGGGAGGCCGAGGCGCTGGGCCATGACCTGTGCGCCGCCACGGCCGAAGATGTCGTACTCCTTGCCGTCGTCGCCGATGAACCACGACATGTTTTCGACGACGCCGAGGACGTCGATGCCGAGCTGCTGGAACATGCGGGCGGCGCGGACGGCGTCGTCCTGGGCGACTTTCTGCGGCGTGCAGACGACGACCGCGCCGGAGAGGCGGAGCGTCTGCGCGAGCGTGAGCGAGACATCGCCGGTGCCTGGGGGCAGATCGATGATGAGGTAGTCCAGCTCGCCCCAGTTTGTCTGCTCGGTGAGCTGCTTGAACGCGCCGTGGGCCATCGGCCCGCGCCAGATCAGCGGCTTCTCCGCATCGACGAGCTTGCCGATGGTGATGGCCTTGACGCCATGGACGAGGAAGGGCTGGAGCGTTCCCTGCATGACGACCTGCTCGAGCGCGCCGAGGCCCATGAGTGTGGGGAGCGAGGGGCCGTAGATGTCGCCGTCGAGGATGCCGACGGCGTGGCCCTTTCGCGCGAGGGCCACTGCGAGATTGACGGAGATGGTCGACTTGCCGACGCCCCCCTTGCCTGCGCCGACGGCGATGATGTTGCCGACGCCGGGGAGTCCGCTGGCGGTGTCCTGCGGCTGTTGGGCGCGGGGGGCCTGTGACTGGTTCAGGCCGCCGATCGGGCGGTGGCCGTCGGCGGGTGCGGTGGCCTTTGGCGGCGCGCCGGCGAGCGCGGGGCGCGCGGTGTGGATCACCTTGCCGGCGCGATCAACAAACTCGATGATGAGCGATTCGAGCGCGGCGCCCTCGGCGCGGGCGTGTGCGCCGAGGGTGGCGGCGAGCGCGGCGGCGAGGGGCTCGCGGGCGGGGGCCCCGGGATCGTTCAGCTTGAGACTCGCGTAGGTCTCGCAGAGGGCGACCCACTCGAGCAGGCGGGCCTGCTCGATGGTCTGGGTCTGGCCGGGTATGGCGACGGGTCCGAGAACCGAACGGATTGAGTCTTTGGTCAGAGACATGAGGGCGGCTCCGGCGGCATCGGAGAGCGATGCTGAACTGGGGAGGGGTGCATACGGGGTCTTTGTCGATGGTAGGAATGTGCAATCGGCCGCCTTGTGGGGCGTTGAGCGGCTGGCGATAGACCCGGTCGCCGGTGATCGAAATGTGGAGCAGCGGGGACGCAAGAAGGAGATCAATTCGATGAACAATCGACGCGTGATGACGGCGGTGTGGGTGGTGGCGGTGTGTGGGCTCGCGCTGCCGGCCTTCGGGCAGGGTGCGAGACAGGATCGGCGCGACCCGGCGGCTCGCCCCGATGGTCCGCCCCCTGCGCTCGAGGGGCCTCGTGTGAATCGTCCTCGTCCGGCCGGTGTCGGCGGCGACTTCGGCGGCGGTGAGAAGATGGGACGTGATCGCATTGCGCGGCGTCCCGCGCCGATGCGTGCGTTCTGGGATGCGGTGAAGGTGCTGGACCAGGACGACATGCCCGACGCGCTTCGCATGTCTCCCGAGCAGCACGAGAAGATGGAGGCGCTGCTGCACGAGCAGCGTGAAAAGATGATGGGCGGACCCGCCGGCCGTCCGGAAGGGGGACCCGAGGGCGGCCCGAATGGGGCGCGTCGCGCGAGGCCCGAGGGTGATCGGCCCGATGCGCGTCTGGAGGGGCGGCCCGATGGACAGCCCAACGGGAGGCCCGGGGAGCCCGGCGCTCGGCCGCAGCGTGAGCAGATGAATGATGAGCAGCGCGAGGCGATGCGTGCGGAGCGTGGCGTTGCGCGTGCGGCACGTCCGGACCGTGCGGTTCAGGGTGTGCCGGAGCGTGCGCCCGTGGCGAGGCCGGAGGGCGATGCACGGCCCGATCGCGGGCCCAACCGCGGATCGGATCGCGGGCCGGAGGGGCGTCCGCAGCGTCGTGCGGACGGCCAGCGTCCGGACATGGCGCCCGATGGCGGCCCGGACGAGATGGAGAGGAGGGGGCCGCGCGACGGGATGCCCGTCAACCGGGTGACCCCGGAGCAGATCGAGGAATATCAGACGCGTGCGTGGTCGATCCTGAACGAGGCGCAGCGCGTGGTGGTGCAGGCGGAGATTGATCGCATCGAGCTTGAGGGCGCTGACGAGCAGATGGAGCAGCGTGTCGAGCAGTACCTGAACAAGAAGCGCGAGGGCGCGGCCAAGGGCGGCGAGGCCCCCGAGGGCGGCGTCGCGGGGAAGGGGGCTCAGAATGCGGATCGGCGCGCCGAGATCGCCAAGAAACTGAGCGAGATGGACCCCGAGGAGCGGAAGGCGGCGATCGAGCGCCTTCGCGGGCAGATGAGGCGCGAGCGCGGCGAGCCGAGGCCCGCGCCCCCGGTGGACTCGCTGCGTGACCCCGAGTGATCGAGATCCCGACGCACTGGGGTGCGCGCGGCAGAACTGACATTCAGTGTGCTGGAGAAGGAGCCGCCGATCCCTTGTGGGTCGGCGGCTTTGCTGTCATAGCGCACAAACTCTTCTCGGAGCGCAATACCAACGCGATGTGTGAGTAGATCTGGCCGAATTCGCGCAGGAGATGCGTGGTTGGCATCTGATTGCGGGGATTCGCCCCCTTTGGCGCACATTCACCGGGGCAACTCCCTGTGTGCAGAACCGCCTGGGAGGCGTGGCGTAAAGGGACTCGATCCGGATCAAGTCAAGACGGAATGTGGAAAAACCAGATCAGAAGTCCGAAAAGTTGCAACAAAAGTGTATTCAAGGTCTGATACTGGCCCGATAAGCAATTCGTCGTTTAAACAAGATCTCTCTCTCCTCCAGCGGGGCGCTGTCGAATAGATGGCGCCCTGCTTCTTTTTGGTCGGTGCGGCCGGGTGGTCGATCGGGCGGTGACGCACACGGCGCGGCTCCGTGCGTACAAATGCCACCCACGCGCGGTGCGTGATCCGGAGCAGTGCATGGATTGGAAGGACCGCTCGATCCTGGTGACCGGCTCTGCCGGGTTCGTCGGCTCGCACCTGTCGCGTCGGCTGCTCGCGCTGGGAGCGCGCGTGGTCGGGATCGACAATCTCGATCCTTTTTACAGCCCGGACATCAAGCGAGCGGTGGACGCACGGACGGTGGCGATCGGCGCCGGCCGGTATGTTCCGGTTCGCGAGGACATCGGGGGCTCGGACGTGCTCGAACGCCTGATGCGCGAGCACGGGGTCGAGGGCGTTGTCCATCTGGCGGCGAAGGCGGGTGTGAGGCCGAGCATCGAGGATCCCGTGGGATATGCGCACGTGAACGTGACGGGCACGGCGAGCGTGCTGTACGCGGCGCGGCGGGCGGGGTGCGAGCGAATCGTCGTGGCGTCGAGCAGCTCTGTGTACGGGAACAACACGAAGGTTCCGTTCGCGGAGGAGGATCCGGTCGAGCAGCCGATCAGCCCATACGCGGCGACGAAGCGGGCGTGCGAGCTGCTCGGGCTCTCGCACCACCACCTCACGGGGACGCCGGTGGCGATGCTCCGGTTCTTCACGGTGTATGGGCCGGGGCAGCGGCCGGACCTTGCGATCTCGAAGTTCATGAAGCTGGTCCGCGCCGGGAGCCCGATCCCGATGTTCGGGAACGGGCACACCAGCCGCGACTACACGTTTGTTGATGACATCGTTTCCGGTGTGCTCGCGGCGTACGAGCGGATCGATGCGCACGGGTATCGGATCTGGAACCTGGGCGGCAGCAGCCCGGTGACTCTTACGGAATTGATCTCGTCGATCGGGCGTGTGGCGGGTGTAGAGGCGCAGATCGAGCACAAGCCGGCCCAGCCCGGCGATGTGGAGCGGACATGGGCGGATCTGACACGGAGCGCGCGCGAGCTCGGCTATAGCCCGAGAACCACGCTCGAGGCGGGGCTGAGGGCGCAGTGGGAGGCGTCCGGGGCTTCCTGACCGATCCGGGGCATCGGAGGCCGGGGCGGGGCTGCTGGATTTCTGGCGAACGCGCCATTCGCACGTATATTCCAGTATCGGCAGGATCTGGCCGCGTGCGCTGTGGCTGCACCCAGCCTGCTCTGGAGAGACAGATGGATCCGCGACGTTTGGCGATGGCGCTGGTGCCCGGGCTGGCGCTGTTGCTTGCGTTCCAGGTCGCGGCGCAGCCGGTTCGGGTCAAGGGGACGCCGATCGGCGGGCCGGCTGCTGCGCAGCCGGTGCAGGAGAAGCGGGCGCCCAAGCGATTTGTCTTTGATGGCGGGGCGTGTCTCTCGGCGGGTCTGTGGTTCGAGATGGATCGCCCAATCGCGACGGTTGACTGGACTGGCGCAACGGTCGAGCCGGACGAGGCGAGGTATGCGGCGCCGACGACGATCGCGACGCCTGTCGCGGACGAGGTTGTGCGTCCGACGACCGCGAACACGAAGATGCTCGGATCGGGCTTCGATCACGACGGGGTGACGCCTCTGCTGGTGCTCCGCTCATCGTCGCCACTTGCGGTTGACGTGTTCTCGGTCGCCGACGGTGCGCTGCTGGCGGCGGAAGCGACGGGCGTTGGTCGGATCCGGACGCCGCTGTCCTTCGGCGGCGGGACGGACATCATGGGGGGCGCGATCACGAATCGTCGGTACGACCCGCGTGCGGGCGTGGTCTGCCACGGGTTGATCGTGCTGCTCTGCGCTGTGTCGAGGCAACCGGTGCCGCCGTTGAGCGCGTGGAACATCGGCGCGACGGCGATTGTGGTCTCTCAGGATCGCGGGCAGACGTGGCAGATGGTGTTCGAGGATTCGATCGTCCAGGAGAATCGCGAGCGGTTGCGCGAGTGGTCGATGCAGAACTGGTGGCCGACAGCGATGGGTGTGGCACCGTCGGAGGCCTACTTCGTCGGCGCGGACTATCGCTCCAAGCCCGGGTGCGATGGCGGGCGTGCGTACGGCTTTCGCGCGACGCGGAGTGGCCCCGGCTCGCTCTGGGCGATCGAGACGCCGACGCGGTTCTATGAGACGCCGGCGGTGGTATCAGGGCAGCACGCGCACACGACCGCGATCTTTCCGCACAACGGCGGGGTGCGTGCGCTGGTCTCGATCGGCGATTCCCAGCCGCTCAATCGTGTCGTGGCGATGGACCACGCGGGGCCGTCGATCTCCGCGACGGGATGGAGCATCGACGAGTCGTACCACGGCGGGATCGATGTCGCGGGCAACCAGTTCATCGGGTGTGCGCCCACGTCCGAGCTGGGGCGGATACTCGTGGGGGCGGACCTGTCGGACGAGCAGATCATGATGCTGGATGCGCGGGGCGACGAGCCGCGGTTCACACATCTGTTCGGGATGCCCTGGTCGAACGGGAATGGCAGCCAGAACTTTGTGCTGCGGACGCCGTCGCCGGAGCGGGGAGGGCCGTTCGTGTGCACGCACGATCCGACACAGTCGAGCGAGATCGTGCCGCCTCAGGCGAGGCGACTGCTGTATTCCGACGACGGGATGCGATGGGCTCAGGTCTTCTCAACCGAGAATGGTGCCGACTGGACGAGTGTGGCGCATGGCGGGCACCTCTACTTTGATTCGGATGGCGTCGCGAAGCGCGGGTGGCGACGGGTGCCGATCCCCACGCTGCGCACCATGAGTCCGCTGGAGGTTGGCCCGGGCGCGATGCAGCGGCTGGTCGCCGAGCCGGCGACGACTCCGAACACGGGCGGGACGATCACGGCGCTCACGCGGAACGTGGATGGGCTGTGGGTGGACGGGGGCGTCGCGCTCGATCCGCAGCCGCCGTGCAACGGCCAGGTGTGGCGGCTGACTGCGCCGGGCGGGATCACGCCGACGCTGATCGGCGACATCACGCCGATCGCGAGCGCAACGATGGGACAGACGACGGGCTCGGCGCGGATCGTGTCGCGCATGTGGTTCCTGAACGCGATGGATGGCAAGACGCTGACGACCAAGGTCGAGTTGAAGCCCAGCAGCGGGGCGTCGGTGTTCACGCGGACCACATCGATCAACGCGACGGACGCGTGGATGCCCTTCGAGATCGCGGTCGACGCACCGATTCCGAGCGGGCAGCGCCCGATCCTGCGCTTCCGTTCCGGAAAGACGGGCTCCGACATCGAGGACTTTTATCTTGCACTCGATGTCTTTGCGGAGGGAAGGGGCTTCCCGGGGTACGCGTGTCCGCCCGATACGTCGGGTTCGCTGACCGGCGTCGCGCTCCCGGATGAGCACGCGAGCGTGCGCGGGATCGCGACATCTTCCAACTGGACGATCTCTCTCGCGGGCATGCTTGCGCCGAACGGCTGGGGCCTCTCGACGCCGGTGGGGACGGGCGAGCGATGGCCGCTGGCGTCTCTTGTCGGCTCCGGGGGCGAACGGCTGGCGTTCTATGCCGACTCGGTCGGGCACCTGCTCTACGCGGATGTCGTCAGGGGCGGCTCGGTCGTCGGGAGGTTCGTGCTCGACGAGATGGTGTGGCTGCGGAATTCATCGCTCGTGATCAGTGTGTCGCGGGCGGGGCCCGGGCAGGACCTTGCGATCACGGTGGCAGGATGCGGCCAGGCGCCGCGCGAGATGGTTCGCGAGTCTGCGGGCACGGCTCTGACGCTGGAATCGCCGGTCAATCGGGTCTCGTTCGATGACGGTACGGGAATCGATGGCGTCGGGGTGGAGATTCGAGCTTCAAGCATGCTCTGGTTTGGCGGCGAGGTGCTTGAGGACGAGGCGCTCGGCGGCGCTGGCCGATTGCAGCGAATCCGCGAGATGAAGTTCCTCGACGGGAACCCGGCGTCGGCGCGAGGCAGATAACGCGAATCAGCCGGAACTTCGGCTCAAGGCGAGATCTCTTGCTTCGAGATCGGCATGTGTCGTGGTAGACTCTGGACGCTGGGAACGGGCACGCGATTGGCTCGAGCCCGGCTGTTCGTGGGAGTCTCGACATGCTGAGAGTTGCATCCGGGCGCCGTGGACGGGGAGTGATGCGGTGCGCGAGTGCCGCTGTGATGTGTCTGTGCGCGGGCGCTGGAGAGGCGCAGCCGCTGAAGCGTCTTGGCTCGGCGGCTGCTGTCGAAGCAAGCGTTGTGCCGCCAAAGGTCTTTCGATTCAGCGATGGCGTGTCGCTCTCGCCGGGCTTGTCGTTTGAGATGTCGAGGCCGTTCGCGACGGTCGATTCGGCGGGCCGGTCGGTGGAGGCTGATGAGGCGCGGTTTGGGTTGCCGACGACGATCGCGTCCTCGGTGACGGTTGCGACGGTGCGCACCGCGGTCTCGAACACGACGATCTTTGGATCTGGACTCGATCACGATGGAGTGACGCCGCTGCTGGTGTTGCGCGACACCACGCTGCGCGTGCTCGATGTGTTCTCGGTCGCGGACGATGCGCTGAAGATTGCGGAGGTCACGGGCGTGGGTCGCGAGCGCACGCCCCTGGCGGCGGGCAGCGGCACGGACGTGATGCGCGGCACGATCGCGGATCGCAGATATGAGCCGTGCGCGGGCGTGGTCTGCCACGGGATGATCGTGCTGCTGTGCATCGTCTCGGAGCCGGTGGGACCACCCTCGACGACGTGGCGAGACTGCGCGATGGCGTTTGTTGTTTCGCAGGACAGGGGCAAGACGTGGGAGATGGTGTTCGAGGATGAGCACGTGCAGACGGGGATCCATCGCGGGCGCGAGTGGTGCATGCAGAACTGGTGGCCGGAATCGATCGGAGACGATCCGACGGTCGCGTACCTCGCGGCGAGCGACTATCGGTTTCAGCCGGGGGCGCGGGGCGGGCGTGTGATCGCGTTCAGGGCGAGCCGCGGGGGAGTGGGCGAGCAGTGGAGCATCGATCCGCCGTGCTGCATTTATGACGCGCCGGAGACGTACTCGCAGCATCACGCGCACGCGGCGGGGATCGTGGCGCACGGGGATGGGCTTCGGGTGGCGGTGGCGATGGGCGACGGGCAGGGCTTCAGCCGGATCGTGGTGGGGACGCGCGAGGATCGGATGATCACGCCGGATGGGTGGACGTTCGACGAGGCGTTCCACGGTTCGACGAGCACTGCGGGGAATCAGTTCATCGGGTGTGCGCCATCGGGGGTGCCGGGGTCGATCATCGTCGGCGGCGACCTTTCAGATGATCAGGTCGCGCTGCTCGATGTCTCGGGTTCGAAGGCGCGGCACTCGTGGCTCCAGGGCGGCCCGTGGTCGAACGCGACGTCCAGCCAGAACTTCGGTATTCGCACGCCGACGCCGGAGCGTGGCGGGCCGTATTGCGCGGTGTACGACCCGCAGAAGCTGACGCCCGCTGCGCCGGCGGGGAGCAAGCGGCTGCTCTATTCCGATGATGGGTTGCGATGGACGCAGACGCTCTCGCCGGGGAACGAATTGGAGTGGTGCGCTGCTATCCACGGCAACCATGTCTATGTCGATGGTGAGAACACGGTGGCGGGGTCGCTCAAGCGAGCGACGATCCCCCACCTCTTCACGGCTCGTCCCCTGCAGGTCGGACCCGGGGGGATGCAGCGACTCGCCCCGGCTCCGGCGATGGCGAGCGCGGCGGGCGGGACTGCGATCGCGCTGACGCGGGATGCCGAGGGGAACTGGACGGATGGGGGCGTTGCGCTCGATCCGCAGCCGCCGTGTATGGGACAGGTCTGGAAGGTGACCTCGCCGCTCGGTCTCTCGAGCACGCTGATGATGGATATCTGGCCGATGGTGTCGCCAACGCTCGGACAAGCGACGGGCTCGGCGAGCGCGATCTCGCGGATCTGGCTGATGAACGCGGCGGAGCACAAGGCGGCGACGCCTCGGATCGAGATCAAGCCGACGGGCTCGGGTGTGATCAAGGCGATCACCACATCGATCAACAGCACGAACGCGTGGACGACGGTGGACTTCGCGCTCGACGCGCCGATGCCCGCGGGTCAGCGGCCGCTGCTGCGGATCCGATCGGGCGCTTCGCAGACCGACGAGCAGGCGATCTATGTTGCGTGCGGCGGGCTGACGGAGGGCGTGGGATTCCCCGGGTATCCAACTGGACCGGACACGTCGGCCACGAACTCGGGGACCGCGTATCCCGACGAGCACGCCGCGATCACCGGGCTGCGCACGCTCGAGAAGTGGACCGTGACGCTGGCGGGGATGCTGGCGCGTGACGGGTGGGATCTTGGGGTGCCGTCGTCGTCGGGCACTTCGTGGCCGCTCGTGACGCTCTGGGCGTCCGAGGATGAACGGTTGACGTTTCGAGCAGAGACCGCCCAGCGCAAGCTGGCGGCCACACTGGATCGCGGAGGGGCGACCGTGGCGAGGTTCGAGCTCGACTCATTGGTGTGGACCAGGGAGTCTCCGGTGCTCATCAGCGTCGCGAGGAATGGGCCGGGCGAGAGTCTCGGGATCACGGTGGCGGCGTGCGGCATGGAGGCGAGGGAGATGCAGCTTGTCGCCGGCGGGTCGGGGGTCGCGACGCTGCAGAGCCCGCCTCGTGAGATCCGCTTTGACGACGGGACCGGTATTGATGGCGTCGGGATGGAGATCCGCACGGCGGGGATGCTCTGGTTCGGCGGCGAGGTGCACGAGTATCAGGCCCTGGACGCGGCGGCACGGCGTGAGCGCCTTGGCACGCTGCCGTTCCTTGTCGATGAGTACGAGCGTCTCGGGCCATGAGCGGGCGCACAAATGAAGCGGCCCCGCGTGGTGCGGGGCCGCTCGGGACGCTCGATGTATTGGGGGGTTACTCGTCGCCGGCGATCACGATCCGGCTCTTCTTCGGCGCTCGGCCGTTGAAGATCGTGAAGCCCTTGGGATCAGAGACCGCGGTGCGATCGGATCCGGTGCGGATCATGGCGGGAAGGTTGGGGGTCGAGACTGCGATGCCGCCGGTGCGGGTGAGGGCGGCGCGCTGGAGCGCTTTGGCGACGTCGGAGTGGTTGATGACGGGGCCGCGGCCGCCGCCGTCGTCGTTGCTGAGCATGGACATCGAACCGGAGCCGGAGCTTTCGAGCATGGGGCCCATGGGGACGCGTGAGGCCGGTGTCTCGCCCATTCCGCTGCCGGGGAGCTGGCTGAGGTCGTTCATGTTGCCGCTGTAGTCGTCGGCGGAGTTGATGTGGCCGGTTGGGGTTCTGATGACCGTGGGGCCGGCGCGGTACTTCCATTCGGAGCGCGGGATCTGGAGGTCGGCGGGGACGGTGTCGAGCGCGCTCTGGGCGATGTGGATCTCGCGATTGAGGGGGAAGTTGGTGAAGAACGCGGGGACCATGCCGTAGTCGGCGAAGCGCTGCATGTCGCTGTAGACACGCTCGGCGGTGAGTTCGGTTCCGTCGGCGAGGCGGGAGAGACCGAGGTAGCGGTAGCCGGCCCAGATCTCGTGACCGGGGAGGATGAAGTCGGCGAGGTAGTGCGGGTTGTTGACGCGGTAGAGGGCGTCGTGGTCGTCGGGGTCGTCCTCTTCGCCGAAGGCGCGGAGCCAGGCCGGGGCGAGCGCGTGCATGATATCGCAGGGCATGGGCTCGATGACGAACGAGACCTGCGGGTAGCGCCACTTGAGGTAGAGCAGCCAGTTGTAGAGCTTCCAGGTCGGCGTCTCGAGATGCGAGAAGGTGTCGAGGCCGATCATGGTTGCGCCGGCCCGAACGGCGAGGGCGAGCTCGTTGTTGGCCAGCTCGACGTGGCGGGGATTCTCGGGGTCGAGACTCTCAACGCTGCCGTTGTCCCAGCCGTCCATGACCTGGGCCGATCGGCCCCACCAGAAGCCGAGTTCTTTCTTGGTCCGACGGATGAGCGACGGGAAGCCGACTCGCGCATCGAGCGCGGTGCGGATGTTGTCGTTGTCCAGCCAGCGGGTGGTGAATTGGAATGGGAAGTTCAGGTTACGGTTCCTGCTGAAGACACCGGTCGGCTTGAAGATCATGTAGCCGCCCCAGCCGGTGCGCGACGCGATGTCGTCGACCCACTTCTCCCAACCGAAGACGTCGGGATCGCGCTGCGCCTGCGAGGCCCAGCCGTAGGGATTGGAGGCGGTGATGTTCTCGGAGTTGGCGACGGTGGTCAGGTTGACGGGCGTCTCGCGGCGGTCGTAGCGCACGCCGCCGTAGGTGGAGCGGAAGTAGTCGCGATAGGGCGCGAGGACGCGGATCCACTCGCTGGGGACGTCGGTGGCGCGAACGCTCACGACGTAGCGGCGCGTCTGGCCGGGCGGGATGACGGCCTCATAGGTGAGGCCGGTGCTGGCCGAGTCGGATGGATTGTTCGAGAGCCGAATCTCGCACCACCAGCCCGGGCCGCCCTCGCCGGTCGAGGTGCTGCCGTTGGTCTTGCGCATGGCGAAGCGGACATCGTGCTGGTACTCGAGCACCGGGTACTGGATCGAAACACCGACGGCGTGCGTGTCGTTGGTGACGACCCACGCCGGGGAGTACATGTTGTGCGGGTAGAAGCGGAACTTGACCTTGTGGTCGGCCTGGGTTGTCTCCTCGGTGCGGCAGCCGCGGAAGCCGCCATCGAGGTAGGTCACGTTTGCGCCGAGGGTCAGGACGCCGACGCGGATCTGGCCCTGCTTGCGGGACATGGAAGTGTTGTTGGTGAACGTGTAGACGACGTCGTAGCCCTGCTGCTGGGGAACGAACTCGATGGTCGGGGCGACGGACTGTCCCCCGGTGTTGTCGTCCCAGAGCGGGAGTGTCCGCTGCATGACGAGAGGCGACGCATCGGACGCATCGCGAACCGCGATCTTGCCCGACTCGTATCCTGCGGTGACCGCGAAGTCGGCCTGGGCTTGGGCGACCCCTGCCAGACCGATTCCGGCGGCGAGGAGTATGGCGAGCTTTCGCCGCATAGATCCTGAAGGTGTTCCGAGCTTGAGCAGCATGGCAATCCCTTGTGCGGAAGTCGTCGCGGTGGAAGGCCCGCGAGGAACCATCTCGATTCAACCATCCATCATCGAATACGAACGATCAGCGGGCACGGCATCCTCCCTAGCTTGACTTTGCACAAGCACTCTCGGACGTTCCTAGATGTCACAGCCGCCGCCGACCGACAATGCAGGCGTTATGGGAGTTACGGCGCACATGGACCCGGATGTTCGGATTACCCAATCGGCGGACCTTGATGAGGGCACGGCCTCGGACCGGGAACCGGCTTCTGGCAGGGGGCTGGCAGGGTTCGGGCTCCGGGTGGCCAGATCGGCGCTGCTGCTGGTTCCAGCGCTGCTGATCGGAACGGGCGCGGCACTTGGCGAGGAGATGTGGGCCCCGTCGCTGCTCCGGGATCTGGCGGCGCAATTGGCGATGCTGAGCGCGGTGGCGGCACTTCTCGCGCTGGTGATGCGTCGGTGGTTCGTGGCAGCGGCGAGCATCTTCGCCACCGGCTTTGTGATCGCGTCGATGTCGGCGGGGCGGGCGGAGCTTGCGGATCCTGGAGCGGCAACCGGATCGGAATCGATTGTGCGTGTGCTGCAGGCCAACGCGTTCACATCCAATCCGCGTGTTGCGGACGTGGAGCGATTGGTTTCTGATACGCGGTACGACGTGGTGGTGCTGGCCGAATCGCCGCCGGAGCTGGGGCGGGCCTTGCGGGCGCATGGAGCCGGCGCGGGGCTTGGTGTCGTTGCGAGCGGCCCGAACCCGCCGTTTACGCAGTGGATCCACGCGATCTCGCGCTGGCCGATCGAGCCGTGGCGCGGGGGCGAGATGGACGGGCCGGGACACGCCGGGGCCGTTGTGTCGTGCCCGGCGGGGCGGATCGGGTTGATCGCCGTTCACGCGGCGTCGCCGTGGGCAAGGGATCGCTGGCAGGTCGGCAATCGGACGATCGCCGACGCGGCGCGGATGGCAACGGAGATGGCCGATGCGGGGCTGCCGGTGATGGTGGTCGGTGATCTGAACGCCACGCCGACGAGCGCCCGCACGGCGCGGCTTGTCCGAGCGGGGCTGGCGCGGGCGAAGCCGGTGTGGAAGCCGGTGGGGACGTATCCGGCGCGCCTGCCGTGGCCGCTGAAAATCGCGATCGATGACGCGGTGGTTTCCGGCGAGTTCGGCGTGCGATCCTGGCGCACGATCCCATGCCCTGGGTCGGATCACTCCGCGGTCGAGATCGAGCTTGTGGTCTCCAACTCGGGCGGATCCCCGGGAGAGTGACCGGCGCGAGCGGGCTCCGCCGGAGCGTGCGTTCGGGCGGGTTTGCGCCGGACGCGTCGAACGATCGCGCCGCCGAATCGTTTCCGCTCAGCGGGGGTCATGACGAAGCGAACGCTGAGCAGGAGCACGCACGTGCCGTAGGCGGCGCACGACGCGGCGAGCTTGAGCAGATTCCAGTGGTGGAATGTGGCGACCGCGCCGAAGAGGATCGGGCTGCATCCGACGGCGATGATGGTCGGTCTGATGGCCGGGGAGACGATGTCTTCGGGGCGAACGCCGAGGCAGCGTGCGCCGACGATGGGGATGAGCACGCCGCTGAGCGCGAGGGTGACAACGGCGAACGCGATGGGCGGTCCGAGATAGGCGACGCCCTCGGGCATCGTGGCGGAGAGGGCGACGGCGATGATGGGGTTGAAGACGCTGAGAAAGGCGAAGGGCTTGGCGTACTGGCGGATGTATCCCGCGCCGTAGAGGATTCTGATCCAGCCGTCGCTGACCGCGCGTGCCGTGGTGCCGAGCACGATGACCTGCATGACCGGGACGGCCAGGGGGATCATGATCTCGGGATCCTCGGCGCGAGCGCCGAGCCAGACGCGGAGGACGGGCTCGGCGAGGATGAGCATGCCGATGCCAGTGGGGAGGGCGACGAACGCGTGCAGGCGGGTGGAGTGGCGCATGAGGTCGAGGACCGAGCTCGCGCCCTTGTGTGCCGCGACGCGCGTGGTCACGGCGTCGAGGCCGTCGGTCATGCCCATGGTGAGCATGCGGACGTAGCTGGTGAGCTGCATCGCCCAGCCGAAGACGCCGTTGAAGGTGAGGCCGAAGTAGAGGTTGGTGACGATCTGGTCGGCGCGCAGGTGCAGGTTCTGCGACAGGGTCATCAGCATGTTCCAGCGTCCGACGCCGGCCAGCCCCTTCATGGCGTGGAAGCGGGCGAGCCATGGGCGCGGGAGGGTGCGCCGCTCGACGAAAAGCATCATCACGAGCGACGCCGCGACACCGACGCCGATATAGAGGATCGCGCCGACGACGGCGTAGGTCTTGATGACGCTCTCGACGCTGGCGGAGTCCGGCACCATGACCAGGAGCCAGACGGCGGACATGAACCGTGCCACGCGCTGGGCCGTGACCCAGAAGTTGAACGCGAGCATCCGCTCGCTGGCAAGATAGGTGTTGAACGCCGGCGAGAGGACGACATCCGAGAAGCTCTCGCAGGCCTTGAACATGACGATCCACTGGGCGGCGCGGAAGAGCGCGGGGCTCTCGATGTTGAACATCGGCAGCAGCAGGTAGATCAGCCCGAAGACCATGAGCGTGAACCCGGCCATGCCGAGCGCGACGATGGTGGCGGCGTTGTAGACCCGCGTGAACTCGCCCCGATCCTCGTTGTGCAGGGCGCGACCGAGCTCGCTGACCATCGAGCGGCGAATGGTCTCTTCGGTGAGCGCGGCGACGCCTGTGGTGGCGCCGAGCATGGCGATGAGGCCCCAGCCCTCCTTGCCGGTCTCGCTGAGCAGGATGGGGACGCTGGCCAGCCCCATCGACACGTTGAGGAAGAGGCGCGTGTAGTTTGTCGCGATGCGGACCAGACCGCGCTTTGCTTCCGACGCCACGCTACATCTCCGATCGTTCAGCCCACCCGGCGGTGCCCGTCATAGTCCGATGCGGGGTCATGGTGCGGATCCTGCTCGTGCCATTCTGCGTCGAGTTCTTCGTCGGTCATGCCCGAGTTTGCCGTGCCTGCCAGCCCCGTGCGCTCGACGATCTTCGCGACAAAGAGCAGCGACAGATACGAACCGAACGAGGCAAAGGCGTAGGTGAACGCGAACGCGGCGGTCTCGCCTCGCGCCAAGCCGATGACCTGGCCGAGCGATGCGCCGATCGGCAGCACGACGAACGGTGAGGTCGGACACTTGCGCACGATCTCGTCATACAGGCGCAGGCAGAGCCCCGCGAGCATCGCGTAGACCACGAGCGCGATCCAGCCACCCTCCGCGGCGGCGTGTCCGATGATCCCCGGGCCGATGGTGAGCACCTTGCGGTTGACGCCGGAGCGATTGGCCATCTCGGCGATGCGTCCGCTGAGCGGATCGGGCTTGCCGGACCAGAGCGAGCGGGGGATGGGGAAGTAGACGGTGTAGAGGGGTGTGTGCATCCAGCGATACGGGAAGTCGGTGGGGCAGTGCTCCATGAGCCACATGCTGACGCCGGCGGTTCCCTGTCCGTCGAGCAGCAGCATGAAGCCGGTCTTCAGGTCGCCCTGGGTGACCATCGCTCGGACGTGGTCTATTGCGCTTCGATCGTGCTCGCTCGACGAGCGGGCGGAGGTGTAGAGCGAGAGGGCGATCAGCGGCACCGCGCCCGCGATCGCGATCTGGGCGATGACCCGCTTCGGATCGGAGTAGCGCCAGCGCGAGTAGTACATGCCCCACAGGAGGCCCGCGCCCACGGCCACGAGACCGCGTCGGCCGAAGGAGCCGATGACCACTGCGGCGGAGCTTCCCATGAAGATCATCATGGCGTAGAGCGCGGCGGCGGGGTTCAGGAACCGCTTGGCCCACGTCCACCCCGCGAGGCCGCAGGCGATGGCGGCGAATGCGGTGCCGAGGTAGTCGGCCAGGGAGGCGACGAGCGGGACGGCGACGAAGACGCGCAGCATGAGCGCCAGCCCGGTGAGCGTGACGGCGCAGAGGAGCATGAAGGCCTCGCTCGGGACGACGCGGGTCGTGGGCAGGGCCCACGCGATCTTCCTGACACCGAAGCCCCAGCGGTAGAAGACGAAGAGCACGATCAGAAACAGGGTGCTCTGGATCGCGTAGATCACGCCTGTACCTGCGGGGTCGTAGAGCGGGTACTTGGGGTCGTAGTCGCGATAGAGCACGATCGCGCCGGAGGTCAACTGGAAGACGATGAACCCGAGCAGCGCGAAGTTCCGGATCGAGAGGAGTTCGACCTGGCCGCGGAGATGGTCGCGCATCATCACGATGAGCACGATGAGCGCCAGGAGCAGCAGATAGCACGCGACAGCGAACTGCATGGTCAGCCACCCTCCCCGGATGATGTGGCGGTCGCGCGCTTGTCGCCGCTGTATTTCGCGAGGACTCGCGCGGGATCCCACTCGGGGATGGCGGAGCCGATCATGGACTCGAATCGACGCGTGTCGGGAGCGAGTTGCTCGAGCATCCACTCGATCGTCTCGCGCGTGGGTGGGATCTGCTTGATCGCGGGCCTGGGCATCACCAGCCGGCGCACGCGTGTCCGCACCTCGGGCGAGAGCAGCGGGCGGATCGTCCGCCGATAGATCCCCGAGCGCGTGAAGGCGGCGAGCGGGCCCGCGTTCCGGACTCGCTCGGTCCCTTTGTTGTACGTCACGTCTTCCTTGACAAGGTCCGTGCGCGGCTCGACGCCGATGAAGCGGCTGACGCGTTCGACGGTCGCCTTGCGGTCTTTCACGAACGACTCGAAGCGGAGCAGCATCAGGTTCTCGACCGGGTAGACGCGCAGCCACGCCTCGGCCTGCTGCGCATAGCGGCTGTAATCAAGGAACTTGGTGCGGGAGCGGACGTCCTTGTTCACGTCCGGTTCGCTGGTGTCAAAGGTCAGCGCGTGGGAGTGGTGGCTGATCGCGCGCGAGACGGGCTCACGCACGAGGTAGATCAGCTTCAGGTCCTTGCCGAGGACGCGCATGGCGCGCTCGGGGACACCGGTGAAGTCGGGGATCTTGGTGTAGCCGGTGGAGGCCTCGCCGCCGATCTGGTCGGGAAGCATCGGGCGGAAGAGCTCGGCGTAGGTCCGGAGGCCCTCGTCGGTCAGCACGGCATCGGACGTGAGGTTGTTGGGCTCCTTGTCCTGGGGCATGAAGACCGCGGGATTGGGGAGCAGGTCGCGATAGAGCGTCGTCGTGCCCGCCTTCATGGCGCCGATGATGAGAAACCGCGGCAGGTTCATGCGCACCACCGCCCCGCCCGGGCGCGAAACGCCGCCGGACGGACTGAGCGGCCTTGATCTCTCGCATGGTCGGACACGCTGCCTGGCTCCATCGTCACGGGGCCCGGCCCATTCCCATGGGGCCGAGCGGGGCGAACTCTATTCCGAAGCGCCCGAGCCCATGCCCGGCGCGGATCGTCGTCTCTCGCCGATCAAATCGACCAGATCCGGCTATGGAACCAGCGCGTGGTCCGAAAAACTGATCCTCGGGGATCTCAGCCGGGCGTCCCGGAGGCCCCGGGCCCCTTCATCGCGTCGGCGTACATCTCGACGAATCGCTGTACGACGAGCGCGGGGTCCAGTTCGCGCAGCGCCCACGCCCGGCCGGATTCGCCCATCAGGGACCTGCGGCCAGTGTCGGCCAGCAGCAAACCGATCGCATCGGCAATCTTTGCCGGATCCTGCGCGACGATCAGCCCGCCACCCGAGGCCTCGACCTCTGGCCACGTGTCCACGCCGGGCGTGGTGATCAGGGGCGTGCCCGAGGCGAGGGCCTCAAAGACGACGAACCCGAAGTTCTCCTGGCTGGTCGGGAGGACCACCAGATCCGACGCCTGATAGAGCGAGATCTTGGTGGGGCCGGCGACCATTCCCAGGAACGAGACGCGGTCGGAGAGACCGAGCTCGTCGACCAAAGCGCGCAGCCGGCGCTCGTAGGAGGCGTCGCCGCTCCCCGCGATCACGACAGAGGCCTCAACTCCTCGATTACGCAGGATGTCAGCGCTCCGGATGAGGTGCTCGACACCCTTCTTGTAGTGCAGGCGGCTGATGAAGAGGATCTTCGCGCGATCCTCGCGGAGCGGGGGGAACGCGTTCTGCGCGAGCGCGGGGCCGGGCATCTCGCGGAATGGGGAGAGATCGACGACCAGCGGGATCACTCGGCCGCGTCCGCCGGGATACCACTTGCGGCTCTGGTCTCGCTCGGCCTGCGCCGTGCAGTGGACGAACGCGGCGCGCTCCAGCAGCCGGCGCTGCCCGCACGCCATGAAGAGGCGCTTCTTCAGGCCCCGCTGCGACATGCACCAGTCGTCGAGCATGCCGTGGACACTGATGACATACGGGATCGAGCGGGCGCGGCAGAAGCGACCGATCTGGATATTCGAGATCTGCCACGCCGAGTGCAGGTGGACGACGTCCGCGTCCTTGATGGGCTCGAAGACGCGCGCGAGTTGCCAGGGGAGGTATCCCGTGGCGGGGAGCACTGGGCGCGGGATGCGATGGACCGAGGGGAGGCCTCGGCCGCCGGCTTTCCACGGCTCGGGCACGTCGGTGTCGTCGATGCAGAGCATGCGAACGTCGTGGCCCGAAGCGGCGAGTGCGCCGCACATGTCGAGCACGGCGCGGACGACGCCGCCCTGCTCAAGCCGGACGTAGCGCATGCAATGCACGATGCGCATCGGTGGTTTCGTCCCGAGTGATCGCGAACGCTTAGGCGACCTGCAAGAGCTTGAGAGCCGCCTTCACGATGTCCTGCGCGGAGAGCCCGCACATCTGGAGCATCTCTTCGGGCGTGCGTGCGCTCTTGGGGATCCGCTTGACGTACATCTGGTGGAGGGTGAAGCCGTCGCCGGACTCGGCGAGGACCTCTGCGATGGCAGAGCCGATGCCGCCGCCGTAGTTGTCCTCGAGGGAGATGACGTAGCCGCCGTTCTCGTTGATGATGTCGAGGAGCTTGTCGGAGTCGAAGGGGAGCGAGTAGAGATCGACGAGCGTCGCGGAGACGCCGGCCTTATCCAGGAGCTCGATCGCCTTGTTGGCCTCGTGGACCATGTAGCCCGCGGCACAGAGGACGACGTCGCGGCCCTCCTGCAGCACCTCGAACCCGCCCAGGTTGAAGACCTGCTTGTCGGAGTAGAGGAACTCGGTGTCGGCGCGCAGGGTCCGCATGTAGCACGCGCCCTCGTACTCGGCCATGACGCCGGTGAGGGCGTAGGCCGCGAACGCGTCGGCGGGCTGGAGCACGTAGCAGCCGGGGTTGTCGCGGTGGTCGCGCATGCTGGAGAACGCGCGGAACCAGGCGACGTCGGGGAGCGACATCTGGCTGGGCCCGTCGGAGGCGAGCGTGATGCCGGCGTGGGAGCCGACGATCTTGATGTTTGCGCCGGAGTTGATGGCCATCTCGATCTGGTCGTAGCCGCGCGTCACGAACTTCGCGAAGGTGGAGCAGAAGGGGATCTTGCCGGCGGCGGAGAGGCCCGCGGCGACGCTGAACATGTTCTGTTCGGCGATCTTGCACTCCAAGAAGCGATCGGAGAGGGCGTTGGTCTTGGCGAAGGCGTCGGCGAAGGTCGAGTTTGAGACGTCGCAATCGAGGACCACGACGCGATCGTTGACGTTGCCGAGCGCACGCAGCGCGATGCCGTACGCACGGCGGGTCGCGAGCTTGCCGGTGTGGAGCAGGGACTCCATGTCCATGCTCTTCATGGCCTCTCCCATCGTGGGGAGCTCGCCCTGTTTGGGATCGCTGTCCGGGGCTTCCTGGGGGGGCTGGATCTCGAAGGCGTCGCTGGCGACGAGCGAGCTGGTGAGCTCGACGCGGCGCTCATCGAGGTCGGCCAGGGCGCGACGGAGCGAGTCGCCGGAGGCGGTCTTGCCATGCCAGCCGCCACCCTGCACTGTCGGCGAGCCCCATCCCTTGACGGTCTTGGCGACCAGGGCCATGGGCTGTCCGTTGGAGTCGGTGGAGTTCTCGACGAAGGCGTCGAACGCGGCCTTGATCTGCGACGGGCTGTGCCCATCGATCGTCTTGACGATGTAGCCGAACGCCTCGAGCTTGGCGGCCATGCGCTCCGCGGACTGCTGGATCGAGACGCGGTCGGCCTGTCCGTATCCGTTGCAGTTGAAGATCGGGAGGACGTTCGTGAGCTTGCGATCGATGATGTAGTCGAGGGCTTCGGTGATCTGGCCCTCGCGGGACTCGCCATCGCCGATGATGCAATAAATGCGCCGGTCGATCTTGTCCAGGCGAGCGGCCTCGCCGAGGCCCGCCGCGACGCTCAGCCCCTGGCCGAGCGAGCCGGTCGCCGCGTCGAAGAAGGGGAAGCCCTCCATCGGGTTGGGGTGGCCGTCGAGCACCGACTTCCACGCACGGAGGGTCTTGGCATCCTCACGCGTGAGGGCGCGTCGATTGTCCGGGTCCTTTCCGACCATGACGCCGAGTTCGCACGCCGCGGCGTAGACGATCGGAACGGCATGCCCTTCGCTGAGCACCAGACGATCGCTCGTCGGGTAGTCGGGGAATTCGGGGCTCCACCGCATGGTGTGGAACATCAGAACGGTGGTGATCTGCGCGAGTGAGAGCGCGGTCGTGGGATGCCCGCTGCCTGCGGCGGCGGTCATCTCCAGGGACAGCTTTCCGATCTCAATGGCTTGCGCGTGTACTGCGGCTTCAAACGACATCCGTCCAGCTCCCTGCCGAATCGGCGACAAAGGACAGCAATGGCCCAAGAACGGGCTCCCGCACCCCCTCCGACGTAACGAGGAGGATAGGTCCGGGAAGTATCCCACATCCCGTCCGACCCAACGAAATCCCCACCCGGTCCACAGGAATCGTCAGAACCCCCACCCATCGTGGCGCAGAAAGCACCCCCACGACCGGTGCGGCCCCCATCCCGACCCGGCCTGTGTACACTTCCCGACCATGGGGGAGCCGTGGACTTTCTGCGCGCCCCCCACCCCTACGGAGTGACCCATGAAGGTCATCTGCGACCGCTCTGCGCTTCTGAATGCCGTCAACGTCGTCTCTGGCGTTGTCGCTTCTCGCTCTCCCCGTCCTCAACTTACGTGTGTGAAGCTGGTCGCAGAGAAGTCCGGCAAGGTCGGCACGCTGACGCTCGCCGCGACGGATGCGGAGATCTCCATCCGCCTGCGCATCTCGCAGGTTGATGTCACCGAGCCGGGCGAGGTGCTGATCCCGGCGGACAAGCTCCGCCAGATCGTCTCGGCCGAGGACGCGGCGCCGACGCTCTCGCTGGAGTCCGAGGGGGACGCCTGCCACATCAAGGGCGACGATGCCCACTTCAAGATCCTGGGGTATCCGGCGGCGGACTTCCCATCGATCCCAGGGTTCGACCTCTCGGGGACGGGCAAGTCCGGCTTCTCACAGGACGCCGCGACGCTCGGCGGGCTCATCGCGCGCACCGTCTTCGCGACGGCGCGTGAGAACACGCGCTACGCGATCAACGGCGTGCTTCTGAAGCGCGACGGCAAGCGGCTGGAGATGGTCGCGACCGACGGACGGCGCCTCGCGCTGACGCGCACGCATGTTGCTTCGGAGAAGGACTCGCAGCCGTTCTCCTGCATCGTGCCGACCAAGGCCCTGAACATGGTGCAGCGCCTGCTCGGCAACCCCGATGAGCAGGTCCGCGTCACACTGACCGACAACCAGATCGTTTTCGCCCTTGGCGAGACGGCGGTCCTGGCGAGCAACCTGGTTGAGGGCACGTTCCCGCCATACGAGGACGTCATCCCGAAGGACCACGACATCAAGGTGACGTTTGATCGAGACGTGCTCTCTTCGGCGGTGCGCAGGGCCGCGCTGCTCACGAACGAGGAGTCGCGTGGTGTGCGGATGGCGTTCAAGAAGGCCGACAAGCAGGTCGAGCTTTCCAGCCGCGCACCGGAGATGGGCGAGGCGGAGATCCGCGTGGACCTCGCGGGGTTCGAGGGCGAGGACATTGATATCGGCTTCAACCCGACGTTCATCACGGATGCGCTGAAGGTGATCCCGGAGAACCAGATCATCATGGAGCTGAAGAGCTCGAGCAAGCCGGGCCTCATCAAGAGCGGCACGGACTTTGTGTATGTGGTGATGCCGGTGTCGTTGAGCTGAGGCGGCTTCAGATGAGGTGAAGAGGTATTCAGCCTTCGCTTGTGAGGGCTTTGTCATGCGCCCGCCTCGGGCGCACGAGCGTTGCCGCCCTCCACATGCGGCGCGCCGAGGCTTCGTGAGCAGGCCACCTGTAGGCAAGCCTCTCGTTACCATCCCAGCAACTCCGGAGAAACACCACATGTTCGGCCGACGCACAAACAGGAACGAGCTCGATCCGCCGCCGATCTCCGCACAGAATCCCGCCGCTGTCGAAGTGCTTCGCGTCTGGGCCGCGCCGGGAGAGTCGCAGCAACTCACGCTCCAGGTCACATGGAAGGACCCGCGCGCGTGGGGCCTGATGCTTGTCGATATCGCTCGTCACGCCGCCAACGCCTACGAAGCCGAGGGTTTCGATCCCGCCGCCGTGCTCGACTCGATCCGGGAGATGTGGGACGTCGAATGGTCCGATCCGACGGACGATCCGGAGAAGATCATTTCGGCGTGATCGCCGCCGACACATGCCTTCATTGAGGACGCAGGTGCAAGTCGGCCGATGAGCGGGAAAGCGTGAGCGACACCAAGCCGGGGACATGCGCGCAAAGCACGGCCCACCCTATGCGGGCTGGGCGAGCACCGCGTCGAGCTGCGCATAGCACGCTTCCATCCCCTGATCCATGCCGGAAGCGAGCGCGCCGTCGCGTGCATCCTTTGAGTCATAAGTCTGTGTGATGCGCATGGTGGTGACGCCGCCCTTCTCCGCAAACTCGTGCGTCTCCACCAGCGAGCCGACCTGCCCGACGGAGACCATTTCCATCGTCTCGGTGTGGACGATCCGCTCGTGCGGCACGACCTCGGTGAAGACGCCGCGGAGCGTCATGAATGGGTCGGCCTCCTCGTTTTTCCACGCCAGTCGCAGAACGCCGCCCACGCGCGGGTCGCACTCGCAGACGGTCGTGGTCCATCCGGGGGGTGGCAGCATCCAGCGGCGCATCTTGTCCGGGACGAACATCGCCTCCCACACGAGCCGGCGCGGTGCGTGGAACGAGCGGATCAGGACGATGGTGGTGTCTGTGGTCGTGGAGACCCGAAGACCATTGGGGGGCGTGGGGCTCATGGTGTGGTCCTTGTGACTGGCAAACGGGTGCTTGCCGGTGAGACACTCAGCGGCAGCGCGGCTTCTCTTCGGCCCCCAACTCATCTGCTTTCATCTCATCCAGGAGCGAGTCGAGCGCTTCGAAGCGGGCCTCCCAGTACCGGCGGAACTGCTCGGTCCAGAGTGTCGCTTCCTTGAGTGGCGCCGCGTGCAGGCGGCAGAGGTGCTGACGCCCGACGATGCGCCGGCGGACGAGCCTGGCCCCCTCCAGCACGCGCACATGCTTGGTGGCGGCGGGGAAGGTCATCTTGAGTGGAGACGCCAGTTCGGTGAGGTTGCGCTCCCCGCCCGAGAGCTGCCGAATGATCTCGCGACGGGCCGGGTGCGCCAACGCGTGAAAGACAAGGTCGAGCTTCGGGGATCTATCCAGAACCATATGGTTTAGTATACCACGTGGTTTATAGATTGCAACCACGCCCCGCTGCGTGAGCCAGCGCACGACGACCTGGGCAACCGTCTTCCCGTACTTGTCGCCGATCGCCTTCAGCACCTCGTTCTGCAACATGTTGTTCCGGCCCTCAGCGAACGACGCCCACGATCCCTCTCCATCCACTCACGCCAGCGACGTTGGCCCACACTCGGAAGAACTTGCTGTGTTGCTGTCGGTACAACCTGCTGCTTCACCCCACGCAGCACCCGCAGCAGCGAGCACACGCCGCTCGATCGCACGGAGTTTCCCTTGCACACCCAGTCATTCGCGTTCCGGTTGCTCGAAATCAGCATCGCCGCCTATCTTGCTGCGAGTCTCGTTGGCTGCTACCCGCGTCACGCGACGCCGTCGCCAGCCCCCGCCGAGCAAGCCGCTCAGGCAACCGCCACGCCAGAACCCGACACCATCTCGCTCGAGGGCTGGCCCGCCGAGACGTTCGCGCTCCCGCCCGGCTTCGCGCCCGACTTGCCACAGGGCACCGAGTCGCTGCGCTTCGCACCCGGCTGGCGAACGCCCGCCGCCGAGGGCTTCTGGTCATACGCCTTCGTGATGTGGCTTGATGCGCCCGAACCGGACGCCGCGGGAATCGACCTCCTGCTTGAGACTTACTACAACGGTCTGCTGAACTCGTTCGCGGCTGGCGCGAACAAGGACATCAGCGCCACGCCGGCACGCGTCGAGATCGCGAGCATCGCGCCCAACCGTTACGCGGCCGAGATGCGCGCCATCGACGCTTTCGCAACCTTTGAACCAATCGATCTCCGCATCCTCATCGACACCGTCGCCGAATCCGACGCGCGCACACGGCTGCACATCCGGCTCAGCCCGCAACCCAAAGAGCACGCGATCTGGAAGTCCTTGGAGGCGGCCATCACAAGCATCCTGGCGCAGGACCCTGCAGCACACGAAGGCGAGTGACCCCGTTCCCACCCTTCATCATGGTTTCATACCGCAGCTCTACGCTCTCCGCAATACAGGCACGCCGCGAACGGAGCTACCCCCATGCCCGCACTACCCACACCTGCCAAGAACACCATCTGCCTCTGGTTCAACAACGACGCAGAAGAGGCCGCCCACTTCTACGCCAAGACCTTCCCCAACTCCTCCGTCGGCGCGATCTTCCGCGCGCCGGCCGACTATCACTCGGGCAAGAAGGGCGACGTCCTCACCGTCAACTTCACCGTCCTCGGCATCCCCTGCCTGGGCCTGAACGGCGGCCCGACCTTCACGCACAACGAGTCCTTCTCCTTCCAGGTCGCCACCAACGACCAGGCCGAGACCGATCGCTACTGGAACGCCATTGTCACGAGCGGCGGTTCCGAGTCCGTCTGCGGCTGGTGCAAGGACAAGTGGGGGATCTCATGGCAGATCACGCCCGTCGTCCTGACCAAGGCGATCATGGACCCCGACCCCGGCGTCGCCAAGCGTGCCTTCGAGGCCATGTTGCAGATGGGCAAGATCGACGTCGCGAAGGTCGAGGCCGCACGCAAGGGGTGAGAGCCGCGAGCCGCGCGAGGCCAGTCTCGTCCCGCTCGGGCGCGCCTTGTATCATCACGCAATGACCGTCAAAGAAGTCCTTGCGCAGCTCGAGTCGCGCGGCAACGATGCTCGCCGCAAGCACAACACGAAGGCCGGCGCGCCCGACAACCAGTTCGGCGTGAAGCTCGGCGATGTTCGCGCGATCGCCAAGGCGATCAAGCCCCCGCCGCCGCTGCAGGAGCTTGGCGCGTCGCTCTGGAAGACCGGCAACGTCGAGGCCCAGCTTGTCGCGACGCTGATCGTCAAGCCCGCGAAGCTCTCTTTGGAGGAGCTTGACGCGATGACGCGATCAACCACATGCGCGCAGGTTGCGGACTGGCTGAACGCGTATGTCGTCGCGCAGCATCCGGATAAGGATGCCCTTCGGGTGAAGTGGATGAAGGACAAGGACCGCTGGGCGGCGCGTGCGGGGTGGAATCTCACGGCGAGCCGCGTGAACAAGGGCGCGCCCGCGAAGGCAGGCAAGGCGGCCAATGGCGCAGAGGCGGGGCGGGACGACATCGATCCTGTCGCGTTGCTGGACCGCATCGAGAAGGAGATGCCCAAGGCCAGGCCCGAGGTCCAGTGGACGATGAACAACACGCTCGCCGCGATCGGGATCAAGCACCCCGCCCATCGCAAGCGTGCCATCGCCATCGGCGAGAAGATCGGCCTCTACAGCGACTGGCCGGTCTCCAAGGGTTGTACGCCGCCCTATGTGCCGGTGTGGGTCGAGTTCATGGTGAACCGCGGGGCCTGAGTCGGCGTCGCATCTCGCACCCTGCGCCAGTGCTCAATATCGAACCGCCTCACCCCACATGCACAGACCGCGGCGTCGCCCGATGCGACCGCTCGCGTCGGCCGTCGCTGGTGCGGATCGGTTCGTGGATCACGGCGACCGGGGCTCCGACCTCGCGCACGGCGGGGCGCGATGCGGAGGGGGCCGTGGCGGCTTCGGCTCGGAGCGGCTCTGGCTGGGCACCGGCCAGCGCCTCGAGCGAGCGCCGCCTCGCGGCGTGTCGCACCGCCGCCCTGCGGTCGATCGTCCAGATCCAGTAGACGATGCCGGGGAGGGCGAGCAGGCCGAAGATCGCGGCGAGGGCTCCGGTGCCGACGCCTCCGATCACACCGGGGCGAACGAACGCCCACGCGACCAGCAATCCGAGGAGGATCGATCCAACGCCGGCGACCACCAGCCCGACCCGACGCATCTGGCTCACAACTTCAGGCACCGCCGCCTCCGTGCGTACAAACGAACCCGAATCACGCCACCCGAACCGGGGAAACACCCAATCGGGGCCGAGACGTTAGGTGCCTGTCGAGCCCCGTGCAACCCCCGGAGATACACACAATCCGTCCACAGGGCTGACGAGAGCGCGGGTGGGCGAGTCGGTTCGTCTGTCAGCGCTGGCGCGAGATCTGCACCAAGTCGCTGAATCACAAAAGCTTGCGTTGGGGCGTGTGGCAGGGGCCGCGGGCCGACGTCTGTGGTGTGTTTGTGGGTTTGGGCCGGGCTGGCTATTGTCCCCGCTCTGTGAAGATGCGCGTCGCCCAACTTTTGGGACTCTCGATCCTGCCCCTCGTCGCCGGAGCCGCCTGCTCTGTGCTCGCTCCGTGCGCCTTGGCGCAGGACATCGCGACTGATCCGACGGCGTATGACGGGCGTCCGATCCGAGAGATTCGGGTGATGCGTCCGACGATCAAGGATGGGCAGCGCGTCGACGAGGCGCTGGATGCCGATCTGGAGCGTCTGGTGCGGGCCAACATCCGGCTCCAGCGCGGGCGTCCGTATCGCCAGCAGACCGCGACGGAGGATATCGCGCGGCTGAATCGTCTCGGCCGCTTCCGGCGCATCGAGACGCGGGCGCAGCTCGCCGACGACGGCAGCGTGATCGTCTGGTTCGACGTGATCCCGCAGCCGATCGTGAAGGACGTGCAGGCCGTCGGCAACGTCAAGTTCAACGACGCCAAGATCGCCGAGCAGGTCGAGGTGGTTGTCGGGACTCCGGTTGACTCGCTGGTGCTCGATCGGGCCGCCCGGCGCATCGAGGACATGTACCGTGCGAAGGGCTATTACCTCGCGCAGGTGACGTGGGACCAGAAGGAGCTTGAGGAGCAGGGGATCGTCCTGTTCCGCATCCGCGAGGGCGAGCGCGTCAAAGCGGCAGAGATTCGCTACGAGGGCAACCTCTCGTTTGAGCCGGAGGAACTCGGCACCGCGGTCAAGACCCGTCCGGCGATTCCGATCTTCCGCACCGGCGCGATCAACGACGACCAGCTCGACACGGACACACACTCGCTGGTGGAGTTCTATCGCGATCGCGGCTATCTCGATGTGGAGGTCGCGCCGAGCATCCGCATGGCGCCCAACGGGCGCGAGGCGATCATCACCTTTGTGATCTCCGAGGGGCGTCTGTACACGCTGCGATCGGTGCGTCTGGTCTACCCCGAGTATTCGCGTGAGTTCGACTCCGAGCAGGAGGCCCGGGCGGCCGTTGAGGGGCTGGAGCGCGCGGTGCAGGACCCCTTCCGCCCGCGCGGCTGGCTGGTGACCGCCGACGGGCAGATGGGCCCCGACCAGGTGATCGCCCACATGAGCGTGAAGCCGGGCGACGCCTACTCGATCCGGAAGATCAACGACTCGGTTGAATCGATCAAGAACGCCTACGGCCAGATGGGGTACAGCGAGGCGCGCATCCGTCGCTACGACCCGCGCTCGACCGAGAGCCCCGAGGTCGATCTGCTGCTGGCGATCTACGAGGGACCCAAGTACAAGACCGGCATCATCGAGATCCAGGGCAACGACATCACCAAGGAAAACGTGATTCGTCGCCAGCTCGAGATCAAGCCCGACCGCCCGCTCAACACGGTGGCGATCGAGGAATCGCAGAAGCTCATCACGTTCACGCGCATCTTCGACGCCTCGGCGAACCCAGTGAAAGTCACGCCGCAGCGCCCGGACTCGGCCGATCCGACCTATCGCGACGTGCTCGTTGAGGTGACCGAGACCAACACGGGCGCGCTCGGCTTCGGCGTCGTGACGAGCTCGGACTCCGGCGTGGCGGGGAGCATCTCGCTCACGCAGCGGAACTTCGATCTCTTCGACACGCCCGACACGGCCAGCGAGTTCTTTACCGGCAGCGCGTTCCGCGGCGCGGGCCAGACCTTCAAGATCGAGGCCCTCCCGGGAACGCAGGTCCAGAACTACTCGATCTCGCTCTCGGATCCGTACGTTCTGGACTCGGACTATTCGGCATCGATCTCCGCCTTCTATCGCGATCGCGACTACAGCAACTACGACGAGGAGCGATACGGCACCCGTATCGGATTCGGGCGTCGATTCGGCACGCGCTGGACCGGCAACATGAGCCTGCGCCTCGAGTCCGTCGAGCTCAGCAACATCGACTCGGACCAGCCGACCGAGGTCTTCGAATTCGCCGATCAGGCCTACATCTCCGGCGTCGGGTTCACGCTCACACGATCGACATACGACAACACCTTCAGACCCTCGAAGGGAACCCGCGTCGTCCTCTCAACCGAGCAGGTCGGGCTTCTCGGTGGCGACTACAACTTCACGAAACTCGGGGCCGAGTACACCACCTACTTCAAGATCCACGAGGACGCGCTCGGCAAGAAGACGATCCTCTCGCTCAACCTCGCCACCAACTACATCCCGCAGGATCGCAGCGACGTCCCGGTCTACGAACGCTACTACCTCGGCGGGCGCTCGTTCCGTGGCTTCGACTTCCGCACGATCTCACCCAAGGGCATCCGCGCCGACAACGGCCAGCCCTCCGACGACCCGGTCGGCGGCCTCTGGCTCTTCTTCGCCGGCGCAGAGGTCAAGCAGCCGATCATCGGCGACATCGTCTCGGTCGTCGGTTTCGTCGACACCGGCACCGTGCTGATCGAGCCGGGTTTCGACGACTATCGCGTCGCGATCGGCATGGGCGTTCGCCTCTACATCCCGCAGCTCTCGCCCTTCGACCTCGCCTTCGACTTCGGATTCCCGATCGTGAAGGCCGACGGCGACGACGAGCGATTGTTCTCGTTCTCGATCGATCTGCCGTTCTAGGGCGCTCCCCCGTGCTCCGTCACGCACGTGATTTCGAGCCGACCCTCGCGCGCCCGTAGTCCGGTGATCCGCACGCGTCGCCCGTCCTCGAGCTTCATCACGGGCAGGATCTTTACGGGTTTGCCGTGCAGGAGGTCGAGCCACGCCGTGTCGGCCGCCGCGCTCGCTTCGGCGTGGCGGCCCAGGCCCGCACGCTCCGCGACCTCTGCGAGCACGGCGCGCGAGATCGGCAGGCGCCCGACATACACCCGGTCGAGCGTCAGCGACAGCAGCCCGTGCTCATCGATGCGAGAAGAGGCCGAAGCCCAGACGATGCGGCGCGAGGTGTCGGCATCCGCGAGCTCGCGATCGGTGCGAATTGCCGGCTCGCCTCCGAGCCGTCCTGCGGCGCCGATCGCGATGCGTCCATCGCGGAACTCGACCTGGATCTGTGATACCTGATGTGGCAACTCGAAACCGGCATCCACGGTTTCCAGCCACTTCGGCAGGCGCGCGTTCAGCCACGCGTTCGCATCCGCGGATGGGATCGAGACACCCCAAGGCTCGCTTCGCCAGACGCCATCGGGCTTCCGCTCGCCGGGGCGACCAAGGTGGAGGTGTGTCCCGAGCGCGTTCTCGACCTCCTGCGCGATCTCCTGGGTCCGCTGCTGTTCGAGCCGGACCTGCCGCCACCACGGCGGCGCGGCGCGGAGCATCGTCCCGACCATGATCCAGCCGAGGGTGAGGGCCACCGCGAGGCCGAGACCGATGCCGACCGCCCAGCGCCTGAGCCGCCGGACGCGCAACGCCCGCGAAGGAGTGGGATGTGATGCCACGGACGGAATGGTACGGGCGGTCACGCGCGAGCGGCACGCCTGCGCGCACGCTCGGCGTTCACGAGATCGATCGCGCGCCGGATCGAATCGTCCACCACGTCGTTGACGAGGAACTCGTTGTACATGGCGCACGAGCGGGCCTCGTCGATCTCGCGCTTGGCCTGCCCGAATCGTCGCTGGATGACATCTTCGTCCTCGCGCTTGCGGCTGCGCAGGCGTCCGAGCAGCGCCTCCTCGCTGGGAGGGAGGATGAAGATCGCGTAGGCGTCGGGGATCTGGCTCTTGACGCTGATGGCGCCCTGGACGTCGATCTCGAGGATCACAAGGCGTCCGCGCTTGATCTGCTCCATCACCCACGCCCTGGGCGTGCCGTACTTCTTGCCATAGATGCCCGCGGTCTCGAGGAACTCGGCGTTCGACTTCATCCGCTCGAACTCTTCGTCGTCGACGAAGTGATAATCGACGCCTTCAACATCTGCGCTGGTCTTCGGCCGGGTCGTCGCGGAGACCGAGAAGACCGAGCCGGGGATCGCACGTTCCACGCCGCGCGTGATCGTCGTCTTCCCCGCGCCGGAGGGGCCGCTGATGATCAGCACCAGCCCGTCGTCGGTGTCGGTCGGCAATCTGTGGGTGGCGTCGGTCATCGCGCCAGAGGATAGCGCGGGCCCATTCGTGCGGCACCCCGCGTCGCCTACGCCGGCACACCAAGGCACCAGCAGAGCGAGGCCATCCGCACCGCGACGCCGTGCGTGACCTGGCGCAGCACCGCCGAGCGCGGGCCGTCGGCGACGTCCTGGTCCATCTCGAGGCCGCGATTGATCGGGCCGGGGTGGAGCACAACGGCGTGGGGCTTGAGCATCGACGCCCGTGCGCTTGTCAGGGCGTAGCCATCGCGGTATGCACGCACCGAGACGATGCTCGACGCCTTCGGGCCGGCGCCGGACTCTTCGGTGCCATGGCGCTCGAACTGCACGCGCAGCATCATCACAGCGTCCACGGTCGGGAGAACCTGATCGAGGTTGTGTTCGACCTTGCACCCGAGCGAGGCCATCGACTTCGGCGCGAGCGTCGGCGGGCCGACGGCAACAACCTGCGCCCCGAGGGCGGTGAGGGCCGCGATATTCGACCTCGCGACTCGCGACGAGACAACGTCGCCGACGATGGCGATGGTGAGGCCCTTCAGGTCGAACGCCGCGCTGCGCCCGAGCGATTCGGCGATGGTGAGCGCGTCGAGCAGGGCCTGGGTCGGATGCTCGTGTCGGCCGTCGCCACCGTTCAGCACGGGCACCTTTGCGGGTTGCGCGATCTGGTGCGCTGCTCCGGACTGCTTGGCACGGACGACGAGTGCAGCGGCGCCGATCGCCTCGACGTTCAGCGCGGTGTCGATCAGCGTCTCGCCCTTGCTGACCGACGAGCCACCCGATGCGAGATCGAGCGTGGTCGCGCCGAGGCGCTGCGCTGCCATCGTGAAGCTGAGTCGGGTGCGCGTCGAGTCCTCAAAGAAGAGGAGGCCGATGGCGCGCCCGCGGAGGATGTGGCTCTGGTCCGCCCGTCCCATCGCGGCGGGGATCATCGCGCGAGAGCGAGAGAGCAATTCCTTGAGTTCGGCGGTGCCCATGCCACGCAGGGCCAGAAGGTCCCGCGAGGACTTGGCGACGGTGCGTGTCGGATCGGGTGCTTTGACGCTGCTCGAGGCCGCGCCCTGTCCGGAGACCGGGCTCGCCTTCGGCGCGCCTGTCGCGTGGTCGGTCGGCGAATCAGTCGGCGGGGCGTCCGTCGCGGGGGCGTCGCTTCGTGGGGGCGAGGGATCGCGGGTTCTTGGGCTCACGACTGGATGGTACCCGCCGGGGAGTGGGCGCACACACTGTCGCAAGCTAGTCGGCGACCCGGACCTTGCCCATGGCCACCAGATCGATCCGATCCCAGGCGATCCGGGCCTCGTGGGCGACTCGCGCGTCGATCTCACGCTGCTCGGTCAGCGTGCGCAGGGGCTCGCGCGCGGGCTGGAAGGCCCATCGCCCGAGCGCACGGGCGGCATAGATACGCGCCTCGGGATCGGCATCCCCCGACACAATCTCAAGAGCGATTGAGAACGCGCCATCGTCCGGGCGCGTGGACGAGATCGCGATGTCGCGCAGGGCGATCCGTCGCACGTGTGCATCCGCGTGTCTCAGACGCGATTGGAGTTCGATCGAGTCCACAGAGGTCAGGCGCCGCCAGCGTCAGCGGCCCCAGAGTCCGCGGCGGGGGCCTCGGCGGGAGGCGGCATGGCATCGCCCGCGCGCATGATGTGGTAGAGCTCGGGGGTGGCGATCACACCCTCGTTCCACTCCTGCACACGGACAACCTTCCACGGCTGCAAGCCACCCTCGAGCCAGACGGTGCTGGAGCGGGTGGTGCCGGCGCCAGACGGCCAGACGATGTCGACCTGCGCCTTGCTGTTGCGGACGCGTACACCGGCGACGTGGTAGACCGGGATCGAGGCGTTCGCGTACGTCACGGGCTCGCCGCCGACGCGCGACGCGACCGTCGCATAGACATCGGGTGGCGTCGTGACGGGCATGTTGACGGCGAAGGAGCCGGACGGCGATGGGTGCATCGCGAGCACGCGCTCCAGGGCGCGGACCATGACATCGACTGGCGCACGCTCGCCCATGCTCTCGCGGGCCCGCTGCTCCGGGGTTGGGGGGTAGGAGTGATAGCCGACGCAACCGCCGATCGAGGCCGCTGCCAGAACCAGCGTCGCACAGCCGCACACGCCCCACTTCAGATTCGACATCCGAAAGACCGCCTTTCTCGAAACCATGCACGCTCGGTCCTCCGTCGGGCCCGAGATCGCACGGGAAGTTTAGTCCGTGCAAACTTGCGTCAGTCGTGTGCCTGCAGGAATGTCCGGGTCATTCCTACAGTCCACTGGTCATCCACAAGGCACTGTGGATTCCAGCGTTGCGCATCGGATCCACCACGTGAACGAAACCAATCGCAAGTTCGTCCTGGGCATCTCCGGCGCATCTGGAGCGGCGTACGCCCTGCGGCTGCTTCAGGTGCTGCTCGGCCAGGGGCACGAGGTTCATCTCGTCGTCAGCGAGTATGGACAGCGACTGCTGTTCGATGAGGCGGACATCCGCAAGCTGGAGCTCGGGCAGTTGTGCCCGGGGCTGGTGGAGCGTGCCGACGCGGCGGCGATCGAGTCGCGCCTGGTGATCCATCCCAATAAGGATGTGGGCGCGGTGATCGCGTCGGGGTCGTTCCTTCATGACGGCATGGTGGTGTTGCCTTGCTCGTCGACATCGCTGGGTGCGATGGCGACAGGGTCGGGGAGCAACCTCCTGACGCGTGCGGCAATGGTCGCGCTGAAGGAACGCAGGCCGCTGATCGTGTGCCATCGCGAGACGCCGCTGAACCTGATCGATATCGAGAACATGCGGACGCTGACGCTGGCGGGCGCGATCGTGTGCCCGACGAACCCGGGGTTCTACCTCAACCCGCGGAGCATCGGTGAGCTCGTGGACTTCATGGTGGGGAAGGTGCTGGACCTCTTGAAGGTGGAGCACGACCTGAAGACGAGGTGGGGTGTGGATGGGGGGGAGGTAGAGAGGGCGGGTCGGGCGGATGAGTAGGCCTGCGTGACGGATTCAGTCGTCGGACACTTCCTGAACGATGTCGAGGATCTCGCGTGCCGCGTAGAGGCGTCCGTAGTTTCCACCGGTGATCTCGTGAAGGGCTCCAATCCTCTTGAGCGAGTCGATATATTTCTGCGCCGTCGGCGCCGAGACGCCGATCGCCTGGCACACGTCGGAGACGGAGACCACCTGGGCGACAAAGAGGTGGTCGATGAGCTTGGAGAGCAGCACGCTTGATCGCTTGTTTGTGGCTTCTTGCGTGTACCGGTCACGGATGGACTGCAGCTTTCTTACACGATCGATACCGTCTCGCGCTTGTGACGCGATTGCTCGGCAGAAGTACTGCACCCAACCCTCCCAGTCTCCCTCCGTCGTCACGGCGAGCAGCCGGTCGTAATACTCGCGGCGATGCCGTTCGATGTAGCCGCTGACGTAGACCAGCGGCCTGGCCATCGCGCCGGCCTTGCAGAGTGAGAGCGCCACGATGAGGCGCCCGAGGCGTCCGTTGCCGTCGTTGAACGGGTGAATGGCCTCGAACTGGTAGTGCCCCATCGCCACTTCGGCGATGAGCGGGTAGCGGCGGCGTCCTCCTTCCGGGCCCTGCTGGGGCGGATTCATGAAGCGCTCCAGATCGGCCATGCATGTTTCGAGCGTCTCGCCGGGAGGGGGAGGAACGTATCGGGCGCGAGCGAAACCCTTGCGATCATCTCCTATGTAGACCTGATGGTCGCGGAACTTGCCGGGACGCTTCTCTCTGCCCTCGACCCCGTGCATCAGGATCTCGTGCATCTCCTTGAACAGTCGATTGCAGAGCGGCAGGGGCGATGCCAATCCGTGGTCGAGGGCCTCGACATAGTTGAAGACCTCTCTGGCCTCGCTACGCGGGGTCGGCCTCTTGGATTGAACAATCGCGATCTCTTCGGCGGACGCGATGGTGTTCTCAATCACGGAGGAGAGGCGCGCTTCACGCAGCCGAAAGGGACGGAGAAGCAGGTCCGGCGAGGGGAGCGCGAGCACCACTCCCGACAACTGCTCAACCGCTCCATGGGCCGCGATGAGGTCTTCCGCGAGTCGGCCTACGAAGACATCCCTGTCATGTTGGGGAGGCAGTGGGTTCGGAACGAACGCCGATCCTTCCACGACACGGGACTCGCCCCTCGCCACCATCTCCCGAAACGAGGTGGGTATCCAACTTCCGGGCTGACGTGAGATCGCGGAGTCCATCTGAAAGGATCGTACTATTCTCGTGGGTACATGTAAAGCAAATGTCGATATTCTTTATAAACACACCACGTTTCGAAATGATATCGGCATTTCATATAAGTGCGATCACTCAAAGTATAGACTGCGATCCGTTCAAATACCAACCATGGGGAACTCTATACCTCCGCCTCCTCCCGTTGCCGCGGCTTCCACCGGGGCTTCTCTTCGGTCGGGTCGATGGTCATGCCCCCGACGAGCCGGACGGAGCCCTCGCCGAGGGCCGAGGCCAGATCGCGGACGAGGCCCGGATCGAGCTTGACGATGCCATTGCTGGTCGGGGCGAGGGTGACGTACGCCTCGCCGGTGTCAACGACGATCTCGTAGGGGACGGCGGCGGGCGTGCCGCGTTCGGCCTGGCGTGAGGCCATGGCGATCGACGCCCGCTCGGCGGCGCGTTCGCCCGAGCCGTTGAGCGTCGTGGCGCGCAGGGTCAGGCGGAGCTTGCCCTTGTCGAGCGGAACGCCGTCGATCGGTGCGATGCGATCGACGATGATCTGCGGGTCGCCACGCGAGAGGTCGACCCTGCCGAGCACAAAGAGCGGGGCATCGCTCGTGAGAAGATGTCCGTACTTGAGATAGGCATCGGTGAAGACCACGGCCTCGGCGGTGCCGGCCAGATCTTCCAGCGTCACGATTGCCATCTTCTGACCGGCGGAGCGGCCGCTCTTGACGATCAGCGTGCGCGTGGACTGTGCGATCGCGCCGACGACGACGCGATCATCCTGCCGCCGGGCTTTCAGCTCGGCCAGACTGGCGGTCGTGAACGTCGCGATCCACGAACTCCACTGCTGGAGCGGGTGGCTGGAGACATAAAAGCCGAGCTTCTCCTTCTCCTGCTTGAGTGTCTCGGCCTCTGTCCACGGCGCGACGCGAGCGAGCGGTGGCTCCTTGACGGCTTCGGGAACCGCAGCGGCGGAGCCGCCTCCGAACCCGAAGAGCTGCGCCTGGCCCGCCGCCTTGTCTGCAGCGGCCCGCTGGCCCGCGCTCACGGCTTGTTCGATGGTCGCCAGCATCGCGGCACGGTTGACGCGTCCGTGGACCGAGTCGAACGCGCCCGCCGCGATCAGTGATTCGATCGTGGCCTTGTTCACAGAGCCCTGCGGCACGCGCTCGCAGAAATCAAAGAGCGAGCGGAAGGGCTTGCGCCGGGCCCTTCCTCCCTGTGACTCCGTGCTCGCATCGCGCTCCTTGATAATCGCTTCGATCGCTCCCGCGCCCGCGCCCTTGATCGCGCGCATACCGAAGCGGATGTGCCCGTTCGCTGCGGTGCGCGGCTCATCGTCCTCGTACGCGACGGCAAAGTCGGAGTAGGAGACGTTGACGTCGGGCGCTTTGACTTCCAGCCCGTCGCGGACGACCTCACCCGTTGCGGGATCGATCGTGCGGGTCTTGCGGCAATCGTCGAGATAGGGCGTCCAATCCGCGATCTTCTGGGCCTGGCTCTCGAAGGTGAGGAACGCGGCCATGTACTGGGCCGGGAAGTAGGTCTTCAGGTACGCCGTCTGGTATGCGACGATGGCGTAACCGGTGGAGTGGCTCTTGTTGAAGCCGTAGCCGGCGAACTTCAGGATCAACTCAAAGAGCTCTTCTGCGCCCTGCCGGGACATGCCCTTCTGGGATGCGCCCTCGACGAAGATCGGGCGGTTCTTGCCGATCTCCTTCTCTTTCTTCTTGCTGATCGCCTTGATGAGCGAGTACGCGGAGCGGAGCGGGATGCCGCCCAGTTCATGCACGATCTGCATGACCTGCTCCTGATAGACCATGACGCCGTAGGTCTCGCTCGTGAATCGATCGACGATCTCGTGGATGCGAGGAACCTCTTCGGTGCCGTGCTTGCGCCGGTTGTAGTCCGGGATGAGATCCATCGGACCGGGGCGGAAGAGCGCGTTGGCCGCGATCAGATCCTCGAGTCGGTCGGGCTTCATGTCGACGAGGAGCCGGCGCATGCCGCCGGACTCAAACTGGAAGACGCCGGAGGTGTCGCCACGCCGGAACATCGTGAAGACCTTCTGGTCGTCGTAGGCGAGGCGATCGAGATCGAGCGGATGCGGCCCGCGCTTGCCGGAGTCGAACTCCTTGTCGCGACCGACGGCGCGCCAGATCGCCGGCTCATCGAGCGAACCGGTGATGAGCTTCCGGGCGCGCTCGATCACGCTCAGCGTGCGCAGCCCGAGGAAGTCCATCTTCAGCAGGCCCATCTTCTCGCACGTCGGACCGTCCCACTGCGTGACCACCTCGTTCTCTTCCGAGCCGGTCTGCTTGTAGAGGGGAACGATCTGGTGGAGGGGTCGCGTCGCGACGATCACGCCCGCGGCGTGGACGCTCGCGTGCCGGGCCTGGCCCTCGATCGTCCGCGCGTTGTCGATGACGCGACGCACAAGCTCGTCCCGCTCGTACCAGGACCGGAGATCCGGCTCCTGCTCGAGCGCGCTGTCAAGCGTCATGCCGAGTTGCTCGGGGATCAGCTTCGCAAGCTTGTCCGCGTCGACCAGCGGCATGTCCATCACGCGCGCGACATCCCGCACCGCGGCACGCGCCTTGAGCGTCCCGAACGTGATGATCTGCGCGACGTGCCCGTACTTCTGGCGGACGTAGTTGATGACCTCGGCGCGCCCGTCCTGGCAGAGATCGATATCGATATCGGGGTATTCGCTGCGATCGGGATCAGTGAATCGCTCGAAGAGCAGGCCGTACCGAACCGGGCACGCGTTCGAGAGGCCAAGCACGTAGCCGACCATGGTGCCGACACCAGAGCCACGCGCGTTCGCGGGAATCCCGCGGAGGCGCCCCCAGCAGACAAAGTCCCACACAATGAGGAAGTACGCGGAGATGTTCTTGTCGGCGAGGATCTTGAGTTCGCGCTCAAGACGCGCCGTGTTGGCGTCGTCGCTCCCCGCGCCTCCCGGCTTCACACCGTATCGCCACATGAAGCCCGCCTCGGAGAGCAGGCGCAGGGCGCGATCGCACTCCTCCTTCGCCTCTTCAAGCTCACGCGCCGTCGGCACGCGATCAAAGGGCACGACCTCGAAGGCGGCGCAATAGGCGTTGTACCACGCCGTCGGATCGCCGGCATACGCCGCGTCGTCGGGGCGCGGAAGGTCCTTCAGGTGCGGCACGCGCACGCGCACCATCGGCGAGTTGTTCGATCCCAGTGGCAACTCGACGTTGCACGCTTCGGCGATGCGGAGGGTGTTGTCGCACGCCTCGCGCCCGATGTCGTTGTACTCCCCCTCGAACATCTCGCGCATCTCGATCGGGCTCTTGACGTAGAGCTCCGCCGGATAGTGCATGCGGTTGGGCTCGCTCTTGAGCTTGCCCGTGGAGATGCAGATCAGCGTGTCGTGGGCGTCGTGGTCCTCCTGCTTCAGGAAGTGCGAGTCGTTGTCGCACACGAGCGGCAGGTCGAACTCGCGGGCGAGCGCGACGAGGTGCGGGTTGATCGAGTTCTGCTCCGCGATGTGGTGCTGGAGCTCGACATAGAAGCGAGGGATGGGGCTGTCGCCCTGCGCGAAGACGCGCTTGTGCCAGCGCGCGCTCTCGCGCGCGGCCTCGAGGTGCTTCTGGTCCTTGGAGCGCTCATAGTCGAGCAGGTGATCGCCGATCTCGCTGCCCAGGTGGCCATTGATCGCGATCAGGCCCGCCGAGTGCTTCTCGAGCAGTTCGCGGTCGATGCGGGGCTTGTAGTAGAAGCCGGTGAGGTACGCCTCGCTGCACAGGACCAGCAGGTTCTCCCATCCCTCGTTGTTCATCGCCAGGAGCACGAGGTGGAACCCGCCCTCGCCGCCACCGGTGTACGTGCGATCGGTGCGTGGCCTGTCGGGGGGCGTCACGTACGCCTCGACACCGAGGATCGGCTTGACGCCCGCGGCCTTCGCCTGGGAGTAGAAACTCACCGCACCGAACATGTTGCCATGGTCGGTGACGGCGACGGCGTTCATGCCGAGGTGCTTCACGCGGGCAATCAGCTTGTCGACGCGGTTGCCGCCGTCGAGGAGTGAGTATTCGGTGTGCAGGTGGAGGTGGACGAACTGCTTCTCGGGCGGGATCTCCGCGATCACGCCGGTCCCACCGGCCTCCTTGCCCTTGCCACTGGCTGCCATCGCTCGCTCCCGGACTGCGTCGCCCGGGGGCTCGGCGTTCCACGCCGCCCCGGCGCTGTCGCCATTGTATCGGACCCGGCTTTCGCCCTGTCCGATCACTGGCGCAATCCCGGCCAATTGACAGGCATTCCCCCGATCTCGGACGCGCCGCGGCACGCCCCAGATTCTCCAGCCCGCGTTGCATGACCGCGGAGCGTGACGGCGCGTCCCTGAATCTGGCACAAGGCCCGGATGCATGGCATGTCTTTGGTGCGAGCGACGGAACCTCGCGAGACAACACCAAAGCACGCAAGGAGAAAGCACCATGACAAACATCACCAAGATCGCGTTGACCGCCGCTGCTGTCGCCACCATTGCCGGGATCGCCTCGGCCGATGTCGTCAGCATGAAGTTCCTGGGCACCGGTGCCGGCCAGAACGTCAAGTGGAAGCTCAATGGCGGGAGCGAGACCGGCACGTTCGCCGGTCAGCTGCGCCACGACATCACCAGCGGCACGGGGATCGGCGCCGATTTCGTCGGCGAGCACCTGACCTTCTGCACCGATATCTACCAGTACGTCTCCGGCTCCTACAAGACCTTCGACATCGTCGCCCTCGACGCCGCGCCGAACAGCGCACCCATGGGCCTCGGCCGCGCCCAGGCCCTCTACGACATCTTCAGCGTCTACACCGATTCGGCGATGATCGCCGGGATCAACAACGAGTTCGCCGCCGCGTTCCAGGTCGCGGTCTGGGAGATCGTGACCGACTACAACGCCGGCACCGGCCCCTCCTCGATCAACGTCGATGCGGGCAACTTCAAGCTCACCAAGGTGAACGGTTCTTCCAGCCGCTCTTCGGCGTTCAATGGCTACCTCTCGGACATCTTCGGCACGATCGGCACGAACGCCTCGGCCAACCTCGTCGCCCTCTCGAGCGGCTCGGCCCAGGATCAGCTCTACTACATTCCCGCTCCCGGTCCGCTCGCTCTTGCCGGCGCCAGTATGTTCATGATGGCTCGCCGCCGCCGGGCCTGAGACAGCTTCCCCAACAACCCCAACCATCTTCGCACAGCGGCCCCCTCAAGGGCCGCTGTGTGCGTTGGGATGCCCCCGCGGATTCACCAGATTGCCCAGTGTGTTGCCGACGTGGCCAGTACGCGCACTTCTGCTACCAAACATGCTATAAACCCATGCAAAAACAAGAGATATATGGAAACGATCTCTCTCATTTTGTTACCGTATTGGTGCGGCTCGTTCTGTGGATGCTTTCCTCCGGTTCAGAGGTTTGGCCGGAGACGCAGCACCTGTCGCATGCACCTGTTCGCTAGAGAGAAAGAGAGAGACAAATGAATCGGACCACCATGCTCGCGCTGTGCGCCATTGTCGCGCCTTCCGCCCTCGCGGGCTCAATCGACGCCGCGTTCCTGGGCACCCAGCAAGGACTGAACGTGAAGGTCAATCTATCGGGAGGCGTGAGAGACGTCTTCTCCGGGCAGATCGTCTACTCGCTCAGCAACGGCACCGATGAGTGCGCCGGCCTGTCGGGCACCTTTATCACTTTCTGCTCGGAGCTCACCGAACTCGTCAGTGGCTCAACCCTTGGGTACAGCTGCGTTGAGATCCCCGCAACGCCCTTCGACAACGCATCCCCCTTCAGCGTCGAGCGCACGCAGGCCATCGCGAATCTCCTCGCGGCCTACGGCGACACCGCGATCTCCACCACCGACGCCACTTTCGCCTCGGCCTTCCAGATCACGGTCTGGGAACTGATCTACGACTTCAATCCCGGCACAGGCGTTTCGTCCATCGATCCGACCACCGGCTCGCTGATCGTCACCAACACCGACACCTCATCGCTCGCGTCGGGTGTCTCCAGCTACATCAGCGCCTTCGCCGCCGCCGCGATGACCAGCGGCTCACAGAACGCGCTGTTCTCCATTCGGAATTCGGGCGCTCAGGATCAGATCCTGCTGATTCCCGCGCCGGGCTCCGTTGCGCTTCTGGGCCTTGCCGGTCTGGCCACGCTCCGTCGCCGGCGTTGAGTTGGAGTTGAGTGTTGATTCGACCACCCGATCGGGCGAGGTGAGAGCCGCGCCCGATCACTTCAAAGTGCAGGATCTGGGCCCGATTCTGGGTTCCGGAGTTGTTCCACGCCCTGGCATTTCGTAGATTGATCATGAACGGGCACGGGCATTCGGAGCTCGATACCGACGCGGCATCACAGAATCCGCGGATTTCACGGGCCCTCGATCGTCGCTGCCGACATTCAGTTGCTAGGTGTGAGTGAGCGAATCCCGCTCAGCTCATGAGCGCCGACGGAGCCAAGGTCTCCGTCGGCGTTCTTCATTGGACCGGGCCCGACTTGCACACGCCGCTCGACCATCCATCCCGACTCACCGCTCGGGCCGGAGAGATGGAACTTCAGTGGGTTGCGAGGGGGCGTGCGAGGGCGGCGTCGTCGGGACCTCGCGCCCCGCGTCGTGGCAGAGCGGCGCAGGAGCCGGCTTCACACATGTGATCTCAATAAAGGCGCGCGCCTCGAGCAGGCGGAGGGTCGCCTCATCGATCACACACTCTTCGTTCGACGGGTCAAGCCCGCCATCGTTCGATACGACTGCGCCAATACACAAGCCGGCACCTCTCAGCCCCCGAATCGAGTGAACAGATCGCCCGACGCGATCAAGAGATGCGCCGACAGGGGCGTGTACGACGCTCCGAATGCAGGGTTGCATCGGATCTGGGAAACGAGGGTAAGCCCTGGCGCGTTCTCGGACGCCGTGCGCTCACGCATCGAACGCGGCAAGGAAGAGCGCGACATCCTGTTCGTCGAGTGTACCATCGCCGGTGAGATCGGCGCTGAGATCGCCCGAGCCGAAGGCGTCGAAGAATCCGAGGAAGTCGAGGATGTCGACCGAGCCGCTGCCATCGAAGTCGGCGGGCGAGGCGATGATGGGAACGATGGCTGTGGGCATGAGCACAACAGCACGGAGATCGTCGTGCGCGATGACGTCGAGACGGTCCACGCCCGTGGCGCTCTCCGGGCCGGTGAGATCGACGCGATAGACACCGCCGCCAAGCGCGACAACGGGACCGATCGATGCGAGACCCGCCGAGCCCTCGGCGTGCTCGACCGTGACCATGCCCGGCTCGAATGCGACGGGTTCGCCGTTCCAATCGATCAGTTCGATCGTGGCGGTGATGCGCCCGCGCACCGGGAGCGACGGCGCACTGAACGCCACGCCGGAGCGGACCGCGTCCGTGCGCCCATCGAGCACGCCGCGCCACGCGTCGAACATGGCGCGGAGCGTGTACACCGGCTCCGGATCGCCCGAAGTCGTGTTCGCGACGTTGAAGTTCATGAAGTACTCGCCCGTTGCGCACCCCGTGCCGTCGTTCCACACACCGGGCGCGATGGACTCAACCGTGATGATCGAGAGGTTGCCGCCCCCGACGCCGACGAGGTCGGGCGTGCCGTCGAGATTCAGGTCGGCGACCTCGACATCCAGCAGCGAGTCGTTGACGGAGAACGTTGAGCCGAGCACGAACCCGCCGACGCCGTCTCCCTCGAGCACCTGCGCGCGCCGGAGCGACGAACTCGTGACGACGAGATCGAGACGCCCATCGCCGTTCATGTCCGCGGCGCGCACGCGCGTCGGCGAATCGGGGGTCGCGAGTGCGCTGCGTGTGAACGACGCCGCGCCGTTGTTGGTGAGGATGCTGAGCGCGTCCGAGTCGCGATCCGAGGTCGCGAGATCGAGGTCGCCGTCGCCGTCGAGATCCGCCATGCACATGTCTGTCGGGCTGTTGCCGACGAGCACCGACGCCGAGAGCGAGAACACACCGCTCCCGTCGTTGCGCAGGATCGCGACGCGTCTCGAGCTGTTGGTCAGGACCGCAATATCGACATCGCCGTCCGCGTCGAGATCGCCCGCGACGATCGCCGACGGGGCGGTGCCCACGCTCCTCCGGACCTGCGCGCCGAGCGAGCCGCCCTCATTCAGATAGATCGACACGTCGTTGGAGATCTGGTTCGAGCAGACGACATCGATCCTGCCGTCGCCGTTGAAATCGCCCGTGGCGATTCCGCGTGCGCCGTCGCCGGCCGCCGAGGTCACGACCGCGCCGAAGGTGCCGTCTCCGTTGCCGGCGTGGACGCCGACGGTGTCCGCGCCGTACGCCGCAGAGACAATGTCGAGGATGCCGTCCCCGGTGATGTCCGCGATCGCAACCCCGCGCGTGTCCGCGCCCCCGCCAAACATCGCCGGCGCGGCAAAGGTCACGAACGCGTCTCCCGGCTCTCGCGCGTTGGCGAGCACGACAACCGTTGACTCCGAGCATGTGACGATGTCGTCGCGTCCGTCCCCGTTCACGTCGCCGATCACGGCGTCGTAGGGGCGCGTGCCCGCGCGGATCAGTCCGTTGCACCCGGCGTTGTCGCCCGCCCGCGCGATCAGCATGTACGCGATGTGGGCGCTCTTGGTAAAGACCGGTGGCGGTGCGCCGCACCCGGTCGGGTTGCCGCCCGAGCACGAGCAGCGCCCGTCGCCTCCCATGGAGCGAGCCGCTTCCATCGAGGCCATCATCTTCTCTGCGATGTCCCCAGGCGTGTCGATGATCGCCTGCACCGCCGCCGCGACGACCGGCTCGCCCGCGAGCACATTTCCCTGCACGGCATAGACAAGGTCGCCGATCTGTCCGACCCGCCCGCCTGCCCAGGCGCCGGCACCGAGTCCGGTGAAGGTCGCGGTGCGCCCGAGCGTGTCGGCGATGCCGTACTGGCGCGATTGATGCGCCGTGTCGAATCCGGCGAGTGTGTCGATGATGGCGTTCGGATCCAGGCCCTGCACCAGCAGGTCGCGGATCTTGACGCGATTCTGGCCGGTCGAGTCGACGGCGGACTGCGCCGTTGCCGCCCCCACCCCCGGGATGAGCACGGGCGTATTGGCTCGAAGGTCAAAGCCAGTCAGACAGGTCGCCGAGGCGACGCCGATCTCGCCCGTGCGGGTATCGATGATGAGAATCGACCATGTGGCGCGGGCGGAGCCGGCGACGGCGACGAGCGATGCACCCGCCGCCAGAACCTTGCCAATTGTGTTCATTCGCACGGGATCGCCTCCTGGTCTGGGTGGGTATCCGGATCCTCACAACTCCCCCACCACACTGAACCTACACCATTTCGGCCGTTGGACATAGCGGATTCTGCCAGCACGACGAATCCGGGCTCGTCTCCCCGCCCGACCGGCTTGTTCCGGCCGCGCCAACCTTTGACCGAACGACCCTCTGGCCTACCATCACCGCTCGATCCGGATGCTCCGATCCGGGACGACGCCGCTGTAGCTCAGTGGTAGAGCGCACCCTTGGTAAGGGTGAGGTCGTGGGTTCGAGTCCCACTAGCGGCTCTGTTGGTGGCTCTACGGTCGGGCTTGGGAAGGCCCCGCCCGTGGCGGCTACACTTGTCCCCCTTCCGGCGCGTCGCCGGACGGCACTTGGACGCCACGGTGTCAGATACCGGTGCGCCCATGGGCTCGTGTTTTCACTCACACCCCCAAACCGCCGGGGTCGGACAGGCGGCAGCGGCCCGATCCTTTTAATCCCCGGGCGACGAACCAGGTTGGAGAACAGTCATGGCCAAGGGCGTATTCGAGAGAACTAAGCCACACGTCAACGTCGGCACCATCGGCCACATCGACCATGGCAAGTCGACCCTTACCGCCGCCCTCTCCGCCCGCTCCGCGGCTCGGTTCGGCGGCATCATCAAGTCCTACGCGGACATCACCAAGGGCGGCACCGTCCGTGACGCCAACAAGACGGTCACGATCGCGTCCTCCCACACGGAGTACGAGACCGAGAATCGTCACTACGCGCACGTGGACTGCCCGGGCCACGCCGACTTCGTCAAGAACATGATCACCGGCGCCGCCCAGATGGACGGCGCAATCCTCGTCGTCTCCGCCGCCGACGGCCCCATGCCCCAGACGCGCGAGCACGTCCTGCTCGCCCGCCAGGTCGGCGTGCCCTACATCGTGGTCTTCCTGAACAAGGTCGACCTCGTCGACGATCCCGAGCTGCTCGAGCTCGTCGAGATGGAGATCCGCGAGCTCCTCAACAAGTACGAGTTCCCCGGCGACAAGACCCCCATCATCCGCGGGCAGTCCAAGGCCGCTCTCGAGAATCCTCGGGACGACGCCATCTGCAAGCCCATCGATGAGCTCTTTGACGCCATCGACACGTGGATCCCCGAGCCCACCCGCGAGATCGACAAGCCCTTCCTCATGTCCATCGAGGACGTCTTCTCGATCAAGGGCCGCGGCACCGTCGCCACCGGCCGTATCGAGCGCGGCGTGATGAAGGTCGGCGACCCCTGCGAGATCGTCGGCCTCCGTGCCGAGAACAAGACCTCGGTCATCACCGGCGTCGAGATGTTCAACAAGACCCTCGACTCAGGCCAGGCCGGCGACAACGTCGGCGCCCTGCTCCGTGGCGTTGAGAAGAACGACATCGAGCGCGGCCAGGTCCTCTGCAAGCCGGGCTCCATCAAGCCCCACACGCAGTTCAAGGGCGAGGTCTACATCCTCACCAAGGAAGAGGGTGGTCGCCACACGCCGTTCTTCAACGGTTACCGCCCCCAGTTCTACTTCCGCACGACGGACGTGACCGGTGCCTGCGCCCTCCCGACCGGCGTCGAGATGTGCATGCCCGGCGACAACGTCACCATGACCATCGAACTCGGCGACAAGCCCGTCGCCATGGAGCCCGGCGTCCGCTTCGCCGTCCGTGAGGGTGGCAAGACCATCGGCTCGGGCGTCGTCACCGAGATCATCAAGTAAGGGGCGCACCCCTCCGACGCGGGCCAGCGGGCCCGCGGCCGTGAACGATGCACAACCACACGGCCCGGCGGCGAGAGCCGTCGGGCCGCGTTTCCGAACAAGACCTTCAATCACCGGCCACGAGCCGGAATGACCCAGGAGTTCACTCCAATGGCAAAGAAAAAGGGCATGGCCCGTGAGTACGTCTGGCTCCAGTGCACCGAGTGCGGCGATCTCAACTACCGCACCGAGGTCAACACCAAGGGCGGCATGCCCGAGAAGATGAAGGCCGGGCTGCGCAAGTACTCCCCGCGCCTCCGCAAGCACACGATGCATAAGGTCAAGAGGAAGTAATCAGCGGCGCTCGCACGTGGCGGGCGGGAGACCCCTCCCGCGCAGGCCCAAGGGCATGCGACACCTGCGAATCGCCGTTCGCGATGTGTTACGCCGGTAGCTCAATTGGCAGAGCGGCGGATTCCAAATCCGCAGGTTGCGGGTTCGATTCCCTCCCGGCGTGCTTTCTGGATCGATTCGAGATCGCCTCTTCGCGGCGATCCAACAACCAAAGCGCCCTCCGGCCCTGCTGTTCAGAAGGCCGCGAGCACGCGCCGACGGACCCCCACGCATGAACCTTCGACTGTACAAGCCGGGTCAGGGCTACTGGATGCGGGTTATCACGGCCGCGTTCTTCGGGACGCTCGTGCTCGCCGGCGCCGCCTGGCTTTGGAATGAGTCCAAGGCCATCGTGCTGCCCACGCGCGGCTACACCATCCCCGTCGAGGGGCTGCCCCAAGGCACCGCGCCGAGCGCGGGTGACACGCTCACGCTCATCGCCGAGATCCCCGATGCCGCGGGCGTGACCCGAGCCACCGTCGGCTCCGGACCCATCGCCATCGCCGAGACCACCTCCACCGGCGCCAACATCACCACCGGAAAGATCGTGGTCGAGGCCGGGCGCGAGGTCTTCGACGCCACGCGGTTCACCGTGAACGGCGCGGGCGGCACCTACGAGGTCCGCCTCTACGGCAACATGCAGCCGATCCCGATCTTCGACCCGCAGTACCTCCAGGTCGGCGTCGCCTGCGTCGCCATCCTCTTCGGCGCCGCGATGCTCTTCTATTGCATCAGCGTGAGCCCCAAGGTCGGAGAGTTCCTCATCGCCACCGATGGCGAGATGAAGAAGGTCAACTGGTCCACCCGCAAGGAGGTCGTCGGCTCCACCTGGGTCGTCGTCACCACCTGCTTCCTCATGGCGGGCCTGCTCTTCGTCGTCGACTTTGGCCTCGCCACGTTCTTCGACTTCATCGGCATCATCGATCGCTGACCATGCCGCCATCGGCCCACCCGCGCAACACACCCTCCCCACGAATCAGAGCTCGGACCTACAAGGAGCTGCTCCCATGCCCGTCCCCCCCGACGCAGAAATCCAGCCGAGCGGCACACCCCAGCCGCCCGAGACGCCCGATCGCGACGGCGTGCTCACCGGTGACGATCCCGTGCGCCAGCCCGGCATGAACTGGTTCGTCCTCCGCGTCGCCTCCAACAAGGAGTCCTCGGTTCGCGAGACCCTGCTCCGCAAGGTCCAGATCGAGCACATGGTCCACCTCGTCGGACGCATCCTCGTCCCGACCGAGAAGACCAAGACGATCAAGGGCGGCAAGCAGCGCATCACCGAGACCAAGCTCTACCCCGGCTACGTCTTCGTCGAGATGAAGCTCGAGGACGACGGCCGCATCCCGCAGGATGTCTTCTTCCTGATCAAGGAGACCACCGGCGTCGGCGACTTCGTCGGCACGGCCGGACGCCCGACCGCGATGCAGGACCACGAGATCGAGAAGATGCTCCTCGACTCGCGCAAGCCCGAGGACCAGCCGACGATCAAGCTCTCGTTCGACAAGGGCGAGCACGTCACGATCAAGGAAGGCCCCTTCCAGGGATACGAGGGCACGGTCGACGAGCTCCTCCCCGACAAGGGCCTCGTCCGCGTCCTCGTCACGATCTTCGGGCGTCAGGCCCCGATCGAGATCGAGGAATGGCAGATCGGCAAGACCGACGAGACCTGAGCCGACTCGCCCACGAACAACGCAATCGAGCCAACGCATCCAATTTGAAACCCCGGGCCATGCTCGGGGTTTTTCATTGGCTCTCGCGTGCCCCCGTCGCCATCCGGGCGTCTTTCACCACTGAATCCTCGAGAATGCTGGCACAACACGCAACCGTGTTGCAAACTTTCACCGGACAAGTGTGAGGCGGAGGCGCTTCCCCGCTTTCGATACGTGGTCGTGTTGGAGTGTCTGCTGTCACACCAACGCTCAACCCCTTTCGATCGCGGGCGCGTGCACATGTCGCCGCCCGCCGAATCGCCCCTGGTGCAAGGAGTTCGCCGATGCGACGCGTTGCAATGACCATGCTTCCACTTGTTGCTCTCTCGCTCATTGTGGGAACCGCCATGGCCGAGCCGATCGTCGTGCTGAACAATGGAGCGCAGCGCGACCTCGTCATTTCGAGAGGCGAGCATCGCATAAGCATCTTCTCCAATGAACTCACGATCGACCCGTGGCCGACATCCGGGGGAGACGCTGCCTACTCGTTGAGAATTAACTTTCAGTATCAGTTTGGCGACCCAGAGGTGATCACCGGATCGATCCAAGGCAATGATCTACCCTTATTTCCCCCGACACCAATTCAGAGCCCCTCGCTTGCCGTCTTTGGAGGATTGAGACTGGAAGGTTCTACACTCAATAGCGACACCACATACCTCGCGCCCGCATATGATACGGATCTTGGCAATACTGTTCCCGCGGCGCTACATCATGGCACTCATTCCTTCGCTGATTTCAATCTAGAGTCTTTCACTGAGATCGGCGACATGGCCTACATCGGTTATGCCTCTTCGGACATCTCGACCTTTGGATATGCGCAGATCGAACGAGTGACGGACATCGACTGGAAACTTGTGGGCTACGCATTCGATCCCTCTGGAGCGGAGATTCTCGTCAGGAATCTGGCTGTCCCGAACGGTGCAACTCTGCTCACGCTTGGGATTGGCGGGGCCTCGGGACTTCTTCGCAGGCGCCGTTGACGAGGAGCATTGGCGAGTCATCCTCCGAATCGTTGCGATATGTGCCGCACTGCTATTCGGCGTATTCGGCCCTCGCACTGGTCGTAAGGCACGAGGGGCTCACACGCACTCCGCCCTGAAGGACACGAAGAACGCCACCGCGTAGGGACGCGGGTCGGCGGCCATCGACCGGCATCATCTGAACCGCACGCGACGACCCGCTGCCCACGTCGGTTGACCTCTTGGCGGTCTTGATCGCGACTCCCTTGATTCCGCTGCACGCAGCGGCGCAGGAGAGCCCTGCCGCCCGGCGGCTGTGAGTCGCGTGCGTCGAACTGGACGCGGCGCGCCCTTCCACCCCGCCCCCACTTTCGCCCTTACGATCCCCGGTCCGGATCGCATTTGTTCACATTCCCGCCCAAGTCTGCTGAAAGGACCCCCCATGGCCAAGCCCAAGCCCCAGACCGGCGAGTCATGGTCCAAACCAGAGCCGAAGCGCAAGCCCTCCAGACTCCGGAAGCTCGCCCTCTTCGTTCTCCTCCCGCTCATCCTCATCCTCGCCATCGGCATCGCGCTCATCCCCACCATCGCCTCCTCCCTCGCGCCCGGGATCATCGCCGGCGCGGCTTCCGACGCCATCGACGGCTCCGCCTCGGTCTCCAAGGTGAAGCTCTCCTGGACCGGGCCGCAGACCATCGAGACACTCGTCGTCAAGGATGCCGGCGATCGCGAGATCCTCCGCGCCGAGGTCAAGGCCTCCACCTCGCTCCTCTCGCTCATCTTCGGCTCGCGCGACATCGGCGACGTCCGCCTCTCCGGCAGCGCGCTCGTCGTCCGCGACAAGCACGGCGACATCAACTTCGCGAAGCTCATGAAGTCCGCGCCGGATGCCTCCTCCTCCGGTTCCGGTTCGGGCTCGGGGGGCTCCGGCACCGAACCGACCCGCCTCCCGAAGTCGCTCGCCGCGAACCTCGTCATCGACGGCCTCTCCGTCACCTATGCCGACGAGTCCCGCACGGGCACACCCGGCGGCGCGATCGGGCTCTGGTCGATCAACGGCGGCGCTGCCTTCGCCGTCGGCAAGCCCCTCACCGCAACCCTCAACGGCGACTTCGTCCACGGCAAGGATGCGCCCTCCGCCCTCCGCGACGGCGGCTCGCTCGCGATCAACGCCACCATCGACAACCTCACCGCCTCCGATGGCGAGCTCACCATCCCCGATGCCTCCGGCGATCTCTCGATCGAGCTCCGCGCTCTCAACACCGAGGGGATCGACGCGCTCCTTGACCAGAAGGGGAACCTCACCGGCGCGCTCGGCAAGTCCGTCGCCATGGAGATCAAGGCCAAGGGCTCGGCCTCCGACGGCAGCGCGACCCTGACCGCCACATCCGACGCCGTCATTGCCGACATCGCGCTCGCGCTCAAGAACAACACGATCTCGCTCCCGCGCCCCGGCACCATCAACGCAAAGACCGGCAGGCTCATCGCGCTCGCCCCGGATCTCGCTGCGCAGCTCTCGAGCGAGCAGACCATGGTCGTCGAGACCTGGCCCGATCTCTCCGCCACGCTCAGCACGCTCTCCATCAAGATCCCGAAGGGCTCCGCCCCGCTCGACCTCCGCAAGGGCTCGATCGGCCTCACCCTCGCCACCACCGAGACACGCGGCAAGGTCGCGATCCCGGGCGCGGGCGGCGTCTCCACCATCAAGCCCTTCACGCTCTCGCCTCTCAACCTGACGCTCGACGCCCCGGACCTCGCCGAGACCATGACGCTCAAGGGAGGCACCGCGGCCACGATCGACGGTGCGCCCGCTGGCGCCTTCGCGATCGACGCCGCCGTCTCCGGGCTGCTCGACGCCAAGGGCGCACCCGGCACCGGCCTCCCCGGAACGATCGCAGCCACCATCCACATCAAAGACTTCGCCACGGCCATCGCCGAGCCGCTCGTCGCCGGCGCGAAGCTCCGCCTCGCCGAGGATGTCGGCCCTACCCTCAACGCGCGGATCGTCGCGAACGCCATCTCAACTCCCGGCCAGAAACTCCCGAAGGCCGACGCGACGCTCGCGATCGACGCCGCGAACCTGCAGTCCTCCGGCGCCATCCGACTCGTGGACAACGTGGTCACCACCGGGCCCGAGGGCCTGACATTCTCGATCCTCTCCGCAGGTCCGCTCGCCGAGCGATTCCTCACGAGCGCAGGGCTCGACATCGCGAGCGGCGCGTCGGTCGACGCCTCGATCACCGAGCTCCGCGCCGATCTCTCGAAGCTCGCGCCGCCCGCCGACGCGTCCGGCAAGAAGCCCGCGCCCGATCTCCGCGCGCTCGCCGCGATCCTCACCGTCAACATCGGCCAGACCCAGGGAAGCATGAAGCTCCCGAACGAGCCGCAGCGAACCCCGTTCACGCTCCAGCCCTTCACGCTCTTGGTCGACGCCTCCAACCTCGCGAACGCCGCACGCATCACCGCCAACGGCGCGGCGTTCATGGCCGGCTCACCCGCCGGCACGCTCAAGGCCGAGCTCTCCGCATCCATCCTCGACGCCAACGGCGCGCCCGCAACCGGCATCCCCGCCAATCTCAACGGCACCTTCTCCCTCCGAAACGCCTCCACAAAGGCGCTCCAGCCCCTCGCATCCGCCAGCGGCCTGATCCTCGCCGAGGACATCGGCGAGACACTCAACATCGAGGGCTGGGCAAAGCCCTCCGCAACCGCCGGACGCACCGACGTCTCATTCAGCGCCAACGCGCAGAAGCTCCAGCTCGCCGGCCAACTCGATCTCTCTCCCACCGACCTCCGTACGCGCGACCAGGGCCTCAAGCTCACCGTGCAGGAACTCGGACGCATCCTCGGCCGCTTCACCCCCGCCGAACAGGCGGCCTTCCAGCCCACCGGCTCCATCCAACTCCTCGCGCAGAACGTCTCCATCCCGCTCGATCCCAAGACCGGCTCGCCCCGCCTCGACAAGTCCGCCGCACAGATCTCTCTCAGCGGCTCGGACATCCGCGCGACACTCAAAGCCGCCGACGGCGCGACTCAGCCCTTCACGCTCGGCTCCTCGCGCCTCGCGTTGACGCTCGTCCCCGACGGCAAGCCGAGCATCGACCTCGACAGCCAGATGAACATCGGCTCCAAGCCCTCCATCGCGAAGGGCAGCATCAAGGTCAACAACCTCTTCAACCCCGACGGCTCCATCAACGCCGTCGCGGCGCGCCCCGAAGGAAACATCGAGCTCGCCGATGTGCCGACCGTCCTCGCCGCCCTGGGCGGAAAGGACATCGCCGCCCTCGTCACCGAGGCCCTCGGCCAGACCGTCAGCGCGCAGCTCGCCGCAACACCCGACGCCGCCAACACCGCCATCCGCGCCACCGTCAACGCCTCCAGCGGCACAACGCTCTCCACCACCGCAACGCTCAAGCCGAATGAGATCGCCGTCGGCGCGCTCACCGCCAAGGCCGCGGTCACGCCGCGCCTGCTCGCGACGCTCGCCAAAGACAACCCCAGCGTCCCTCGCCTCTCCGCCCCCGCGATGTTCGACCTCGCGGTCGAGCCCATGACGCTCCCGCTCAGCGGCGCATCACTCGACGCGACAAAGCTCGCTGGCAAGCGCGCCAAGGCGACCATCACCGGCAACGCCTCCTTCGCCGACATCGTCGTCGGAGACGGCGAAAAGCAGATGCGCACCGGCCCCGTCAATCTCACCGCGCTGAAAATCGTTGCCGACGCGCCCCTGACCGCGCTCGCCCCCGCGCCCGAGGGCGCCAAGCCCGAGCGGGCCACCGCCGCACTCAACACAACCATCACCAACGCAGCCAATGAAACGCTCGGCGCGCTCGTCGCCAACGCCGACCTCGGCCTCAGCGGCAACAAGCCCGCCGGCGCGGTCTCCGCCAACGCCCGCCTCGAGAACTTCTCCTCCGTCTTCGTCGATCGCTTCATCAAGCAGCCCGACATGCTCGCTGGCGCTCTCGGCGATCGCTTCCAGGCCGCCGCCTCGATCAACCTGCCCCAGATTCCCACCGGCGAAGAGCTCAAGAACCTCGGCGTGAACGTCCGCATGAACAGCGAGCGCGTCGCGATGTCCGATGTCGCGACCGTCCGTCTCCGCCCCGACCGGCTCGAGCTCGCCAAGCCCGTGACCATCGACTGGAAGCCATCCGCCGCATGGGCGACGCGCTACATGCTCGGCCAGCAGCCGACAGAGAGCGCGAACCCCGGCAAGAAGTCGATCCGCTTCACGCAGCCGCCGCCCATCAAGATCTCGCTCTCATCGCTCACCGTCGCCACCGGCAAGGATCCTGCAAACGGCACGCCCGTCGGCCCGATGCTCCCCGGCGTCTTCGCGCTCGACGCCTCCGTCGATGTCTCGAAGGCCGCCATGGCGATGTCCGACGGCAGCACGATCGCGCTCAACGACCTGAGCGCAAACGTCGCACGAGCCCAGGCCGATCCGAGCGCGATCATATTCAAGCTCAAGACGCTCCCCGCCGGCACCGGCGCCGCCTCCGCGCAGCCCGTCACCATCGACGGCACGCTCGCGAAACTCGCCGACGCCTCGGGCAACATCAAGGCCGACGCCGCCGAGCTCACAGCCAAGGGCCGCATCGCCGGCCTCCCCACCGCGCTCATCGACGCCCTCGCCGGACAGAACGGCAGACTCGTCGAGTTCCTCGGCCCCATCGTCAATATGGACCTCGACGCCGAACGCCTCAGCAAGCAGTCAGGACGCCTCGCCGCCACGCTCAACGCCGACCACGCCAATGCCGTCGTCCGCGGCAACATCCGAAACGGCCTCTTCATTGCCGACACTTCCACCGGCGCGACCGTCCGCATCATCACGCCCGCCCTCGGCGCCACCCTGACCGAGGGCCTGCCCATGGTCGGCTCGCTCGAGAAGCAGGCCACCGACGCGCCGACCACGCTCACGACCGCACGCCTCGAAGTCCCCACCAGCACCGAGAAGCCCGAGGACCTCCGACGCCTGAACGGCGACCTCACCCTCGATCTCGGCGAGATGCGCTTCGAGACCGGCGGCGCGTTCCAGTCGATCCTGAAGGCGACGGGGCAGCGTGAACAGGGCAAGGCGGGCAAACGCCTCGAGCCGCTGCGCGTCCGGATCACCGACGGAGTCGTGGCGTACGACCGTTTCGCCCTCCCACTCGGAGAGTTCAACGTCGACACCGAGGGCACCTACGACCTCGTCACCAAGCGCGTCGACTTCCTCACATGGATCCCCGCCGGCGCACTCGCCGACGAGGCCGCGGGACTCTTCAACACCGGCCTCGGAAGCCTCCTCGGCGGCTCGGCCAACCCCATCGAGAAACTCACCATGCTCCCCTGGCGCACCAGCGGCACCGCGGGCGGCAAGCTCGAAACCAAGCCCGACCTCCAGCTCTTCATCAAGACCACCGGCAAGAACCTCATCAAAGAGCCCGGCAAACTCATCGAGAAGGGACTTGGCGACATCCTGAAGAACCTGCCGGGTGGCGGCGGGGGATAAGCCCCGGCAATCGCACCCGTCAAGCCCTCCAGCATCGTTTCAGTCCGCGCCTATCGCGACGGGTACGCGCTCACGAGCGCAAGAGCCGCGATGTTGAAGCCCCACGCCGTCGTCCTCCACCCCGGCCCGATCAACCGCGGCATCGAGATGGACCAGGATGTCGCCGACGGGCCGCGCTCCGCCGTCCTCCGCCAGGTCACCCACGGCGTCGCCGTCCGCATGGCCTCGCTCTGCTGGTGCCTGGGGATACCGGCGTGAATCTCTGATGCCACCATTGGCACCGGCATTCAGAACAGTCAAACACCTCGTCCGGTTCGCGCATCGATCATGAACGCTTTCCATTCTCCCGCGTCAGCTCGCCAGCCCTCGCCGCGAACGATGCCCTCGCCAATTGTAATGTTTCGTATCTCATCCGACGCAACCCGCTCGCTGCGCCACCATGTGCCATCCTTTCGCACACCAGTGATATCAATGAAAGATACCAGAAGCACTAACTCATACTCGGGGCACCTGACACACTCAACGATGTCACCGCCAGGTATCGCGATAGTTCCCGTTGGATCCTTCACGTCAACCAGATAACACTGCCCCCCGGCTACCACACAGCAATGCAACCGAGAGAATGTCTCAACGACACACGAGAACTTGGTAAAGCCATCCGCGAAGCATCCGAGCCATGTGATCGCGGCGTCGGCCGTGAACATCAGATACGTTCCATCCTTGATGCTGGGCGCAACCCCGCCCTGATCAAAGCTGAATGTACGACACTCGCCGCCAAGCGATGCCGAACACGCGGCATAATCTGAAGTCTTGAGGAACTCGATGTGATCACTGTCCATCATGACGCACTACTTCTTCTTTGGTCTGAAGAACCTGTGTGTAATCTCGAAGACATCTTCCGTCCAGAAACCACCTATTTCATATACTCCATCGAGGTTTGCCCCACTCTTCCCTGACGTAGCGGTACCGATGAGTGTGTATTGATTGTAACCGTCCTTGCCAATAGTTCTTGTGCCCGTATCGAGAACGTGTCTATCAAAACTGAATGGGAAGTTGTGCATGCCTCCGCGATCTTCACGCATACGTTGTGCGATACGCGGAGAGTATGTTACCGTGCACTCATTATGCACCCACACGCCGTGGTGACCAACAAAGTACGTGTGGTAACGGCTGACCTCAAGGTTGTAGACCGCCACGCGCCCCTCACGCGGCTCGACCCGCGTGACAACCAGTGCATCCTGCTCCTTGCCAGCTTCGCCGCCCGATTCAGCCTCGCCAGCCGACCCTAGCCGCTCCCCCGTCCGCAACGCTCCCGCCTCAACCCACCCCCCACCCGTTCCCCGATCCAGCGAGAAGACCCGGTGGTTCGGCGTCACCCCGATCGGACGCTCCTCGCCTTCCAGATAGAGGTCCACAACCGCTGCGGCATCCGTCACGAACCGCGTCGTCACTACAGGCACATCCGCCCGAACCGGCGCCGTGTATTCCTCAACCCCCAGTACTTCCGCCTTGCCCGCGATGCCCAGTTCCAGAACCGTGATCGGCAGCGTCCGGCCCGCGGCCAATCCCTGCGCCACAACGAGCGATGCCGGCCGTAACGTCTCGATGATCGTTGTGCTGCCGTCCGCGTGGCCGTATCGCAGCCGAACGAGAGAGAGCGAGCCCGGCTCGATCGGCACCTCGAACGCCTCGCCGGGCTTCAGCTCGGGATCAGGGCGGCTCACAACTTCATCGCCGAGCGAGAGCGTCTCGATCGGCACAGGGCCTTCGTCCGTCCAGACCAGCGTGCCTTCTTCGAAGCACGCCCGTGCGAAGAACGTTCCGCCAACCATGCTGAACAGCGTGCCGACATCCCTGTCCCACACGAAGTCCATCATGAACTCGAACATGCCGTGCTCGTACCCGCGGAGCGCCCGCAGCATCTCCGGGTCGCTGGTCCGCGCCTTGAGCGTCATGAGCGCGAGCCGCTTGCTCATCTCATGCTCGAAGATGATCGCGTCGACCATGTCGAAGGGATCCCACGACAGGCCCAGCGGATCATTATGCATGACCGGGTTGTTGCCGAGCATGGTGTAGAGATTCAGCCCATTGGCATAGACCTCTCGCATGGCAACGAAAGACGGATCGACCATGGGGGCCGCGCCGTCGAACCACTTAGCGTCGTTCAGGACGACCTGCCCACTCGCGTTGGGATCGCGTTGCAGGTACCGCCCGTGCTGCGGTATCGGGTTCGCGCCCGCCGAAGCGGGACAGATCGTCGCTCCCAGCACCAGCGCGAGCAACGCGCACAACAAGACGACAGTTCTTGAAATCGTCATCGTGTCCTCCTCGTGCAGCAGCCGCAGTCTACCCGATTCCATCGCGCCAACAACCGTCATTTCGCCCCCGATCGTGCGATCGGCGAGCCATCCGCCCTGAGCGGCACAAGCCGCCCCGCGACGGCCTCCTCGGTCCGCTTCGCAAACATCAAGTAGTCCGGCGTCGGCATCCGCTTCGCCGCCTCGCGATATGCCGCGAGCGCCTCCGCGAACCGCCCGTGATCAAACAGGCAGTGCCCCCGAGCCGCCAGAAACACGGCAAGATCTTCCTCGATACTCAGCGACTTGAGGTAGTCGCCATTCGCAACTTCTTCATTGCTGATCGGTTTGGGCCACTCCCGATAGAACGCATCGTCCATCGTGTTCATGCCCATGCCGGCACTGTCGATGTTGAGCCGCTCGCCCTTCGGATCGTCCCACCGGGAGAACAAATGCTCCTTGGCCTGTACCAGCCGCACTGGGTATCCAAGCCGCCTCGCGATGACGGCATTCAGGACCGGCATCGACGCGCACGTGCCGCCGTTGTCGCTGTTCACAAGCCCGTGCAGGAAGAGATCCTTGGATGAGCCGAAATCGGGATCCCTCACTCGCTGGGGGTTGTAGCGGACGCCCAGGTCGCGCTCCAGCACCGTGACCAGCGTGAGCATCCGGAAGTCCGCCTCCGAGTTGAAGTTCTCCGCAGGATTGCTGCGGAACCGGGGCTCATATGCCAACGTCTCCAGCCGCACACGCTCGGCCCACTGGTCGAGCGTCTGGAGAATCAATGGGATGCTCATCCCCTCCGACCCCGGCAACCCTTCGGCACAGAGCAGATTCATCAAAGCGAGATCGACCCTCGCCAACTCATTCGGCGTCAGCGAAAGCAGGTCATCCAAGGAAGTCGGCCGGAGTGGAGCGAGTCCGCTCTGGCTACTCACGACCGCGATGCTCGGCTGCACCGTGGGAGTCGCACGAATCGTTGTCGCAACCGAAGCCGGCTGCTTCGTTCCAGATCCCCCCGCCGCGACAGCGGCGAGCAGCCCGCCAACAGCGACGAGAGCCATACCGATCGAGATCGCCGCGCGCAAGCATCGCGGACCAACTCGGCGCAGACTGGGGCGTGGTTCAGCAGCCACGCATATCAGTATGCCAACCCTCTGGTCAATCCGCAACCGTGTGGAAAGCGATAGCTGTGGATCCGCGCACCACGCCTCGCCCACCCCTCACACCCTCTTCAACTCCCTCACCGTCTGCTCATTCTCCACATTCCCCGTGTTCAGCGTCGTCGCCGGCTCGAACAGAATCACCTCGACCTCTTCCGCCGCGACGGGCCGATGCTCCACGCCTCGCGGCACCACGACAAACTGCCCCGCCCCCACCTCCACGCGCCGATCCCGAAACTCCATCACGAAACTGCCGCGATGCACCAGGAACATCTCGTCTTCGTGCTCGTGGTGATGCCACACAAACTCACCCTTGAACTTCACGAGCTTCACGTGCTGGCCGTTCAACTCCGCCACCACGCGGGGCGACCAGTGCTCGCTGAACGTCGCGAACGCCGCATCAAGATCCACACCCTTCAACTCATGCCCGGCCATGACCTTCTCCCTCTGCCCCCGCGTCTCTTGTCCCAGTGCTCTCTCCGTGGCCCTCGGTGGCCCTCCGCGTTGAGACTCTTCTTCGCGTTCTCTTCTCTTCCCCTCACACCAACTCAAACCCCTTCAGCGCACCGTTCATCTCTCCCACCTCCGCCGCGCTCAGTTCAACCTCACCGGCCTTGGCGTTCTCCTCAACCTGCTGCACCGTGCGCGCTCCCACCAGCGCGTGCGTCACGCCCCGCTGCGACAGCGTCCACGCGATGACCAGCTGCCCCATCGTGCACCCGTGCCGCGTCGCGATGGGCTCGAACTTCTTCAATAAGTCGCGCACCCGCGTCCGGTTCTCCAACGTGAACCGCTTGTGCGTTCGGCGCATGTCCCCCTCCGCGTACACGCGCTCCGGCCCCGCCGTCCCCGTCAACAGCCCCAGCACGAGCGGCGAGTACGCCAGCACCGCCACGTTGTTCTCTTCACACCACGGAAGCTGCTCCGCATCCATCTTGCGATCCAGCATCGAGTACTTCTCCTGGTCGCTGTCCAGACGCCCCACGCTCCGGTATCGCTCCATCTGCGCCACCGTCGCGTTGCACACGCCGATCGCGCGGATCTTCCCCTCCTCGCGCAACTTTACCAGTGCGCCCATCGTCTCCTCAATCGGTGTCACGCTCTCCTGCCAGTGCGTCTGATAGAGATCGATCCGATCGGTCTGCAGGCGCTTCAGCGAGTCCTCAACCTCGCGCCTGATCGACTCGGGGTGGTTGTAGATGTAGACCTCGATGTGTCCCTGCTCGCTCGGCCCCGATGCCGTCGAGCGCATCTTGAGCTCGCCCGCGCGCGTGTTGCACACCATGCCGCACTTGGTCGCGATCACCGCCTTGTCGCGCCGCCCCTTGAGCGCACGCCCCACCACCAGCTCCGAATGCCCGAAGCCATAGATCGGCGCGGTATCGAAGAGGTTGATCCCGCGATCGAGAGCCGCATGGATCGCGCGGATCGCCTCGTCCTCGTCCGCCCCACCCCACATCCAGCCGCCGATCGCCCACGTCCCCATGGCGATCACCGACGCCGGGATCCCCCCACCACCACTCCCCGAACCCCCGATCGCACGCGTTCTCATCCTCGCCCTCTCCTTCTCGCGCCCCGCGCCACGCTCAGCCGTGCCAAGTCCATCGCCCGCTCGCGCATCCTTACTATACAGACGCGCTCCGACGCCTCCCCTCGCCCCCCCACTCACATGAACGTCATCTACACAACCCCATCCAAGCCCGAGGCCGACGCCCTTGTCGTCTACCTCGCCGACGAATCGATCGATGCCGCCGTCATCTCGCGCCTCGACCCCTACATCTCCACCCACACCAACTTCGATGTCATCATCCGCACCAAGGAAGACCTCAACCTCGCCCGCGCCGTCCTCGAAGAGTTCCTCGCCACATCGTCCACGCCGACCGAGCCGCTCGAAGACCAGGTGATGCCGGATCTCGCCGATCTCGATCCTTCTTTCCGCCCCCGCTGCCCGGATTGCGATGTCGTTCTGCCGCCAATCGCAACAATGGAAGCGTGCCCCTCGTGTGACGCGCCCGTCAACATCATCGATCTCATCGTCGCCCAGCACGGGCCCGAGGCGTTCGCCGCTCCACCCGATCCCGTCACGCGCCACGCCTGCGCCCGCTGCGGCTATCCACGCCGAGGACTCCCCGACCCGGAGATCTGCCCCGAGTGCGGCACACCGTTTCACGCCGGCGCGTGAAGCACACATCATCCCACCTTCACGACCCCTTGAACCGCGTCGTGCATGATCCCTTTGTCGGCCACGCCGGCCGGCAAGGAGACCCACGATGTACAGCTACGACTCTCGCCGCGACGACACCAAGGTCACCGTCCAGAACAACAAGGTCGACAGCATTACCAAGCGTGAATACAAGGACGCCATCCGCGATCCCGACGACAAGCCCGTCACGAACCAGTGATCGCCCTCCGGCCCGCCGCTCATTCGCTGGTCCGTTCACGCATGATTGGAGAATGGGCTCCGGGCACCCCCCCCCGATGCCGGATATGCTGCGCCGCCGTGAGCGATCAGGCCGCCAACTCCGTCTCGCGCCGCAAGACGCGCAAGCGCTGGGCCCTTGCCGCCATCGTCTGGCTCATGGTGCCGCTCGTGCTCGGCTTCCTCCCGATCACGTACTTTGGCATCAGGCAGCTCGAGGCGATCGGCACCAAGCGCGACCAGGCCGTCACACTCCTCCGCGCCCGCCGCGCCGTCATCCTCGAGATCGTGCGCGCCTCCGAGCGAGATCCGACGCTCCCTCTCACCGACGCCACCGCCGACATGATCGAGACCATGGTCGCCGACATCAACGCCGTCGGCGAATCCGAGGACGGCCAGCGCGCGGTCATGGACCGCGTAACCATGGCCGTCGAGAGCGCACGCACCAACCCCAGAGGTCCCGCGCTCGGCGTTGTTGTCCCGCCCCTCGACGTGCTCTACGTCCGCGACCAGGAGATCGTTGACGCCTTCCGCGACCAGTTCGCGCGCATCGGCATCCAGGGGCCCCGCTCTCTCCTGATCCTTGAGGTCATCGCCGGTGTCGGTCTCGCCACCGCCGCGACGCTCGTGACCCTCGAGCTCCGCCGGCGCGACCGCGTCGAGCGCCAGCTCCGCGCCAGCCGCGAACGCCTCGCCGACGCCGAACGCATGGCTCGTCTCGGACACTGGGACGTCAACTTCCAGACCAAGCGCGCCGAGCTCTCTGACTCGCTCCATGAGATCGTCGGCATTCCGCGCAAGTTCTTCGGCGGCACGCTCGACGAGGCCTTCACCATCGTCCATCCCGAAGACCGCGAGCGAGTTCGCGATTCCATGCTCGCGATCATCGAGAGACCGCTTCCCCTCTTCGACCAGTTCCGATTCGTCGTCAACGGCGCCACCCGCATCATGTTCATCCAGGGCACACCCGCAAAGGACGACGAGGGCAAAGTCGTCCGTGTCAGCGGCACGGCCCAGGACATCACCGACCAGGTCAAGGCCGAACACGCCATCCGCCAGAGCGAAGCCCGCTTCAAGTCACTCTGCGACTACGCGCCGCTCGTCATCTTCCAGTCGCGAGCCGACGGTTGGAACACATACATCAGCCCACGCTGGGAAGAGATCTCCGGAAAATCGCCCCAGACCAGTCTCGGCTGGGGATGGACGGAACTCATCCACCCCGACGATCGCAAACGCGTCACCGAGTCCTGGGCCAGCGCAGTCGAGAATGGAGAGCCCTGGACCCACGAATACCGCATCATCCGCCCCGACAAGGCCGAACGCTGGCTCCGCGTCCTGGCCTGCCCCATCCGTGACGACGCGGGCGCCATCACCGGCTTCATCGGCACCGCCGAAGACATCACCCGCCGCGTCGGCGCCGAGAGACACGCCATCGCCTCGCGCGCACGCTTCGACGCCGTCATCCGCGCCAGCAGACAGATCGTCTACGACTGGAACCCCGCGACAGACGACCTCGACATCGATGGCGCATCCGAAGATGTCATCGGCCTCACGGCCATCCACCTCCGCACCTTCGGCGGCTGGGTCGATCGCGTCCACCCGGACGACCGCGCCACCTTCGACGCAGAGGTCGAACGCGTCCTCAAAACACGCGAGCCCTTCAGTCTCGAGTACCGCATGCTCCGCGCCGACGGCGTCTACATCCCCGTCCACGACCGCGGCTACTTCATCCTCGGACCCGAGGGGCACACACGCATGATCGGCCTCGTCGCCGACCTCTCCGATCGCAAATCCCTCGAAGCCCAGCTCATCCAGTCGCAGAAAATGGAGTCCATCGGACGCCTCGCCGGCGGCATCGCCCACGACTTCAACAACTGGCTCACCGCCATCATCGGCCACGCCCGCGTCGCCAGAGAGATCGCGATCGCCCCCGGAGTCGCCGAATCCATCGACCAGATCCTCCTCGCCGCCAACTTCGCCACCGGCCTCACACACCAGCTCCTCGCCTTCGCCCGCAAACAAGTCATCGACCCGCGCGTCTGCAACCCGGCCGATGTCGTCGAGCACGCCCGCAAACTCCTCGCGCAACCCATCGGTGAGCACATCAAGCTGACCGTCAAGGCCGCGCCCAACCTCTGGAACATCCGCATCGACCCCGCGCAGATCCAGCAGGTCCTCGTCAACCTCGCGATCAACGCCCGCGATGCCATGCCCGGCGGCGGCCGCCTCACCATCGAGCTCTCAAACGTCACCATCGACGCCGAGGCCGCGCGACTCGTCTCCGACCTCGAGCCCGGCGAGTTCGTGCAGATCACCGTCGCCGACACCGGCCAGGGCATCACGCCAGAAGTCCTGCCGCAGATCTTCGAGCCCTTCTTCACGACCAAGGAACAGGGCAAGGGCACCGGCCTCGGCCTCCCGACCGTGATGGGCATCGTCAAGCAGAGCGACGGCCACATCGGGGTCACGAGCTCGCCCGGCCGCGGCACCACCTTCACGCTCCACTTCCCACGCGTCAAAGAGCCCGCACTCCTCCCCATGCTGCCCGTCACCGCGCCAGGCCCCGTCCCGTCCACCGACCCCACGCCCAGCGCACGACCCGGCGAGACCATCCTCCTCGTTGAGGACCAGGCGATCATCCGCGGCATGGTGCAAGGCGTTCTCGACCGCCGCGGCTACACCGTGCTCGCCGCCGGCGACGCGCCCGAGGCCGTCGACATCGCCGCCTCGCACCCCGGCCCCATCCACCTGCTCCTCACCGACCTCGTCCTCCCCAGCATGAACGGCAAGGCGCTCGCCGCCCAGATCGCCGACGCGCGCCCGGACATCCGCGTGCTGCTCACCTCCGGCTACACCGACGAGCCCGAAGGCCTCGACCCCGGTAGCAACTTCATCCAGAAGCCTTACAGCCCCGAACAAATCCTCCGTCTCGTGCGCCAGATGCTCGACCGCTCACCCCCCGCGCCGCCCCCCCCTCCCGCTCCCTGATCTCCCTTTCCGCGCTCCGCCCCGCCGCCCCTTGGCCCACTTCTCCCCCTACACTCCCACCCAAACCTTCGCGAGCGCTCGACCATGCCACACGTGATTGCCGAACCATGCATCGGAACCAAGGACACCTCCTGCGTCGAGGTCTGTCCGGTTGATTGCATCCATCCCACCAAGGCCGAGGCCGACTTCGAGACGGCCGATCAGCTCTACATCGACCCCGACACCTGCATCGACTGCGGCCTCTGCGTCGATGAGTGCCCCGTCAAGGCGATCTTCCCCCAGGAAGACCTCCCCGCCGAGTGGAACAACTACATCCAGGTCAACCTCGAGTACTACAAGAAGTAACCCGGCCACGCTCCGGGTGCCATCGGTTCCGGTCTCGCTTCGAGGCCGCACCGATGCACGACGCCTCCTCCCACACTCCGCGCTCCCAACTCCCCGAGCCACCGACGTGTCTCGGGTCGGCCACCTACCTCCTGCGCTTCCACCCCTCTCTTCGTACCACGCGTGCCTCATCCTTTGTGCGGATCGAACGGTCACCCGCCCGCAACGCGGCATCTGGTACGGGCGTCGCGAAGCGACATCCTCAATGGAGCGGCGCACGCCGCGCCTCGCTCCCTCCACGCCTGCGCGCGTCCCCACCACTCCTCTCCCTCCTGATCCGCCCCGCCCAGCGGGCGCGCGGCTGATTGCCACGGGATTCATCCCGTGGTCAGCCCCCACTCATCCTCTTCCCTTCTTCGCGTCCTCTGCACCCCCGCCCCCTGGGCGGACCACGACGCCGCACAATTCCCTGCGCCTCCCGCGGCACTCCCCCTTTCGTCCGGAGGAGTTGCAGAGGGGACAGGTGGGGGCTCTGCGCCGCGCTCGACTGATTCATCCCCATCTTCCGATACACTCCGAACCCCGGAGCTGCTGCCATGCCAACCGACACCCTCACACCCCACGAGTTCGTCAGCAACTGGCGCGACCGCAAGCTCACCGAGCGCGAATCCTCTCAGACCCACTTCGCCCAACTCTGCAAACTCCTCGGTGTCGCCGCACCATACGACAACCCCGCCGACGACAACGACTACCGCTTCGACGCCATCACCGCCACGGGCGGCTCACACGCCTACGCCGCCGCAAAGTCGGGCCGCGCCCCCAAAAAGCCCAAGTCCCGCGGCTCAGAAACCTCCCCGCTGTTCACAAGCGAACTCGAGAACCCACGGACTGAGTCCGTGGGTCTCCCACTCTCCAACACCGACACTCCACAACTCGAACTCCCCCGCATCATCTCCGCCAAAGGACGCGGCTTCGCCGACGTCTGGAAACGGGGCTGCTTCTGCTGGGAATACAAGCGCCAGGGCCACGCCGATCGCAACGCCGCCTACGAACAGCTCAAGCAATACCGCGACTCGCTGGAGAACCCGCCCCTCCTCATCGTCTGCGACATCGACTGCTTCGACATCTACACCAACTTCACCGGCTACCCCACCGAACACCACCACTTCACCCTCGAAGACCTCGCCAATCCCTCCGAAGAGTGGACAACCCAGCGCGGCATCGCCCCGATCAACGTCCTCCGCAAGATCTTCGACCCCGTCGAGATCGCGGCATTCTTCAAGCCCAAGAAGTCCGTCAACGCCATCACCGAAGAACGCGCCTCGGAGATCGCCAAGCTCGCCGATCAGATCCGCGACCGCAAGGCCAAAGACGGCTCCAAGCCCGATCCCTACGACGTCGCCCACTTCCTCATGCAGATCATCTTCGCCTTCTACGCCGAAGATGCCGGACTCCTCCACCCCGGCCTCGTCACGGAGCTCGTCCAGAACAACGCAGCCAAGCCCGACCGCTTCACCGCCCAGATCCGACAGCTCTTCGAGAAGATGGAGAAGGGTGGCGACTTCGGCCCCTACCCCGTCGACCACTTCAACGGAGGCCTCTTCAAGGACGTCGCCAAGCAGCGCATCCCCCAACTCGCCTCACCAGAGATCGGCAAACTCGCCATCATCGCCAAGGACGACTGGACCGCGATCGAGCCCTCAATCCTCGGCACACTCTTCGAGCGCGCCCTCAACCCAGACAAGCGCGCCCAGATCGGTGCCCACTACACCAGCCGCGACGACATCATGCTCATCGTCGGCCCCGTCGTGATGGACCCGCTCCGCCGCGAGTGGGAACAGACCAAAGCCCGCATCAACGATCTCCTCCTGAAACGCGCCAAGGCCAAAGGCCCCGAGCAGCACAAGAGACTCCAGCAGGAGATCGAACGCGACCTCCGCACATTCCACGATCGCCTCTGCTCCGTCTCCATCCTCGACCCCGCCTGCGGCTCCGGCAACTTCCTCTACGTCACCATCCAGTGCCTCCTCGACCTCGAACGTGAAGCCATCGCCTTCGCATCAATCGACATCAAGAGCGATGGCCCGGGCATGAAACTCGAGCCCCGTGTCAAACCCACGCAGCTCCACGGCATCGAGATCAACGAACTCGCCGCCGAACTCGCCCGCATCTCCATCTGGATCGGCTACCTCAAGTGGATGCGCGAGAACGGACTCATGAAGTCCGAGCGCCCCATCCTCGACGCACTCGACACCATCGAGACCAGGGACGCGATTCTTGACCGGACCGATCCGGCAAAGCCGATCCCCGCCAAGTGGCCCAAGTCCGACTTCATCGTCGGCAACCCTCCCTTCCTCGGCACCAAGATGCTCCGCGGCGGCCTCGGCGATGAGTACGTCAAGGCCCTCTTCGGAACATTCAAGGATCGCATTCCCGGTTTCAGCGATCTCTGCTGCTACTGGTTCGAACTGGCACGCGACGCGATCACCCGCAAGCCCGACACACGGGTGGGGTTGCTTGCGACACAGGCGATTCGCAACGGCGAAGCCAGGACCGTACTGGAGCGCATCAAGGAGACCGGCGACATCTTCATGGCGTGGTCCGATCGCGCGTGGCTGCTTGATGGAGCGGCGGTCAGAATTGCCGTGGTCGGCTTTGATTCAGGTCGGCAGACGGATCGCACTCTTGACGGACGCCCAGAGGACAACATCAACGCCGACTTGACGAGTGGAACAAATGTTGGTGATTCTCGTAGACTACCAGAAAACGTGTCGATCGGATTCGTCGCGGATGTAAAATCGGGCGCATTTGACGTCGACTGGCTACACGCCGCGCGTTGGCTTGCTCTGCCGAATCCGAATCGACGACCAAACAGTGATGTACTTCTTCCGTGGTTCAATGGACTCGACATCACTCGTCGTAATCGAGCGATGTGGATCGTTGACTTCGGCAATGACATGCCACAGACCGATGCGAGCCAGTATGAGCAACCATTCGGTCATGTCGTTACGCACGTCAAGCCGGAGCGATCCAAGGTTAAGAGGGACAAGTATCGCAACAAGTGGTGGATACATGCGGAGCCTTGCGAGAACATGCGCCGGGCGACGCGAGCCCTGCCCCGTTACATAGGAACACCTGTGCTAACCAAGCACAGGCTGTTCGCATGGCTTGATGCAGATTCGCTACCAGATCATCAGCTTGTTGTCTTTGCGCGAGCAGACGACTATTTCTTTGGCGTGCTTCACTCGACTGTTCATGAAGTGTGGTCGCTAAAGCAGGGTACTCAGCAAGAGGATCGCCCGCGCTACACACCGACCTCCACCTTCGAGACCTTCCCACTTCCGTGGCCCCCCGGCAAGGAGCCGACAGATCCAAAAGTCAAGCACCACGCTCTGTGGAACGCCATCGGCGATGCCGCGAAGCAATTGAACGACCTGCGCGAAGCATGGCTCAACCCGCCCGAGTGGATCGCCCAGATCGAGAAGCAGGTGGCCATCAAGTACCGCGAAGAACTCGCCGCCGTACCCGACGATGTCCGTCCCCTCGTCCGCCGCTCTGCCGTCATGGCCGAAGCCGCCAAGCACAAAGACCTCAAACTCCGCACCCTCACAAACCTCTACAACCAGCGCCCCGCATGGCTCCGCATCGCCCACGAGAAACTCGACCGCACTGTCCTCGCGGCGTACAAGGCCGTCGATCCATCCGGCGGCTGGGATTCCGAATGGGCCGCCGCCTACGAACCCTTCGGCGCAGGCGAGATCACCATCCGCACCAAGGGCACGAAGACAAACCCCGCCGACTCGCCCGAAGCCGTCGCCGCCAAGAACGCCGCCATCGCCAAGCGCGAAGCGATCGACGCCAAGATCCTCGCCGCCCTCCTCCGCCTCAATCACGAACGCGCCGCCGCAATACCCTCCAAACCAAAGGCGCAAGGGTCCACCGCGCCCAAGAGCAAGTCTCGACGGGCAAAGCCGTCCAACGCGCCGAAGCAGGTGAAGTCTGCCAAGCCCCCAAAGCCCGCCAAGACTAAAACAAGCCCAAGGCTCGCGAAGGCCGCCAAGTCGGCCATGAAGCCCCAGCCATCCAAGCCGACCACGACAAAGGGGCCCCGCGCATCACGCGCCAAGTGAGCGCTCCCTCCACCGCTTCCTCAACCACACATGCTCTTCTCTGTGCTCTCTGCGCCTCTGTGGTGAACGCCTTCCTCTTCGCGCCTTCGCGGCCTTCGCGTTCAACACCTCTCCACGCTCCTCCGCGTCTTCGCTCCGCGTCCTCCGCGATCACTTCGCTTCGCGCCTTACGTCTTGCCCCCATACCCCATCCGCTGCAACAGCCCATCAAAGTGATCGAGGTCAAAGAACGCCAGCTCGATCCTGCCGCGCTTCCCCGACTTGTCCGTCTTGATCTTCACGCGCGTCCCCATGTGCTCGCCCAGTTGCCTCTCCAGCTCCACGAGCGACGCCGTGCGTGTCGCACCCGCTCCCCCACCACCATTCCCCCCGCCGATCCCGCTCTTCGCCTGCGGCACCGGCTTCCCCTTCGAAACCTTCTTCACTTCCTGCTCGAGCTTCCGGACGCTCCAACCCTCCATGCTCGCCAGCGTCCCGAGCGCGAGACGCACACCGTTCTCCGGCGGCACCGCCAGCAGCGACCGCGCATGCCCCATCGTCAGGTCGCCACGCCGCATGAGCGTCTGGATCGTCTCGTCCAGCTCCGTCATCCGCACCATGTTCACAATCGTCGAGCGATCGAGCCCTAGGCGCGCCGCGAGGTCCTGGGGCGACATCCCGAACCGCTCCATCATCACGCGGCAGGCCTCGCCCTTCTCGATCGGGTCCAGGTCCTCCCGCTGCACGTTCTCGATCAGGCCCCACGCCGCGGACTCATCGTCGCTGATGTCGCGCACGAGCGCGGGGACGTGCGTCAGCCCCGCCAGCCGCGCGGCTCGCCACCGACGCTCACCGGCGACCAGCTCGTACCCCGCACCGACACGGCGCACAATGATCGGCTGCATCATGCCGATCGATCGGATCGACTCGGCAAGCTCGCGGATCTTCGCCTCATCAAAGACCTCGCGCGGCTGGAACGGACTCGGCGCCACCCCTCCGCTCGCCCCCCCACCACCAGCCCCCTCACCATCTCCCACGGGCACCATCACGATGCGATCCGCGAACATGGGCTCCGGCCCCGGCTCCGCAGGCCGCGCGGCCGTCGGCACACCCGAATTACTGATAGTAATATTATGTCGCGATGTTACATCGTGGCCGGCGACCGATCCGGGTGCCTCCTGCTCCGGCGGCACATCGACCCGCACCGGCGCGGGCCCGATCAGGCTGCTCAGCCCCCGTCCGAGCCGCCTCGGAGCCCCCTGCTTGGTCGCGCCGTCCTTCTGGCCTGTTCCCTGCTGGTCCATGTCGAGTCCTTTCGTGCCGCCGGGGCTTGCGGGCGTCTCCCGCATCCGTGCGTGCGACATTGTGACGACCCGAGGCCCGCTCCGCCACTCGCCGGCCCGACAAACCGTTAGTTCGGGCTGTTTCACGTGAAACAGTCGCGGGCCGCGCGGGCTTGATCCTGCAGGCCCGGCCGATCTCGGGTACAAACAACACCCATGACTCCCCCACCACCCCCGCCCCGTCCGGCCGCTGACTACCCCGAGGACGAGCCGGGCCATGTCGAGTTCATCGCCCGGGGCGTGGCGATCGATCGGCGGACCGGCTCGGCTCGGGTCTTGCTCTGCCAGAGCAAGAAGCGGGGGTACTACTACCTCCCCGGCGGCCACGTCGAGTTTGGCGAGACCGCGGCGGAGGCCCTGCGTCGGGAGATCCTGGAGGAGATGGGGATTCCTTGCACGGTAGGTTCTCCATTGCAGGTCCATGAGTGCTCCTTCCACGATGGCAAGGTTCTGCGGCACGAGGTGAACATGGTGTTTCACGTGAAACACCTCGGCAGGCACGGCGTGCCCCAACCGGACCCGCCGCCGAGCGCCGAGAAGCACATCGCCTTCGAATGGGTGCCGCTGGGGGGGATCGAGTCGCGAGACGTACGCCCGGACCGGGCTCGGGCTTGGCTCGCGGCCCACGCGACTCAGTTCGCGGGTGGTGGACTCCCCGCTTTCGAGATGATCGCGGACATGCTGGACTGAATGGGCGGACTTCATGGACTGTGGGAAAGTCGCCCCCGGAACAGGCCGATTCCTTGACGGAGTTGGCCCAGCACCGGGAGCGGCATGTCTTCACATGGTCGTCATCATGAGCCGAGCGAATCGCACCAGCAGGGGATGCGAGCCGGTTTCACGTGGAACAAGGATGGGAGCGAGGAGCCGGCGGAACTGGAGAACGGTGGGGGGCGCGGCCCGTCGTCGATGCGCGAGGGCGGGTACGGTGGTGGGGTGCAGGCTGGGGAGCGGCTGCTCGGCGAGCTCGACCGGATCCAAACCCGGCTCGGTGAGGTCGTGGGAGATGGTGCGGGACGGGTCACGCGGCTGCAACGCCTGGCGATGCTTGGCGAGATCTCCGGGTTCGTGGCCCATGAGTTCAACAACATTCTGACCCCCTTGCTGGCGCACGCCCAGGTCGCGCTCCGGCAGCCCCGTGATCCGGAGCGGATGGCTCTGGCGCTTGAGAGGACAGTCGCAAGCGTGAAGCGAGCGGCGGCGGTGGCCGAGTCGATCCTTGAACTGGCGAAGCAGGAGGGAGCGTCGTCGGAGGCAGATGGTGGGGGAGTGCCGGACAAGTCGCCTGTTTCACGTGAAACAGCAATCGTCGTCCATGAGTCGTCTAGTCGCGATATTATCGGACGTACAGATGTAAGGCGGTGTGTGAGACGGGCGATAGATGATGCGATGGGGGGCCTGGATGGGGTAGCGGTGGAGATTGAGGGGGGACTCTGTGCCGCGATCGGAGAGAATGAGCTGCACCAAGTGCTGTTGAATCTTGTGCTCAACGCGCGGCGCGCGAGCACGGGTCCCACAGCAAACGCCGCAAGTTCGTATATTGATAGGATTGTGGTGCGTGGTGGGGCGTGGAGAGTTCCGACAATGGCTCCGAAATGTTCGTATATAGATAGGTATATGCCGGACCTCCTGAAAGGGCCGGACTCCGAGCCGCAGGAATCGTCGGACGACACGTGGTGCATGGTTGAAGTCGTGGACTGTGGTGGTGGGGTTGGTGAGGCGGCGGTTCGGGCGCTCCGGGGGCGTGGGTTCAAAGTTGTGGTTGTTGACGGTGAGGGCCGGGGTTTGGCAGGCGGGCGTGAGCGAGGGGATGCGCCGGCCAGCGAAGGCGTGAGTCGAGGCGGGAGTGGGGTTGAAAGCCGGGGAGTGAGTGAGCGGATGAGTGGGGGCATGAGTGGGGGGGCGGGATTGGGTCTGGAGATCAGCCGCCGATTGGTGGGGCGGGCTGGGGGTTGGATCGAGATCGAGTCGCGCGCGGGGGTGGGGACGGTGGTGCGTGTGGTGCTGAAGAGAGCGATGGGTGGTGGGAGCGCGGGGAAGCGAGTGGCGTGAGAGGCAGGCCCGGGGGGGAACGCCCACGCGCGCGCTTGGACTTCAGTCGCTCCTTGCTTCGCTCGTGCGCGACGCAGAGTGTCTATGAGGATGGACTACGCGGGGAGCGTGCCGGGAGTGCCGCGGGTGGCTCTGCGGCTGCACTGCGGACGTGGGCACACATCTGCGGCTGGCTTGGGCCGCTCGGGCATGGAGCAGGAGCACAACGGTTGGTGCAGAGCGACCAAGATCAGTCTTGCCATTGGCCGGATCGGTGTGTTCAAGGGTGAGGGCGCGTTCAGCGGCGCCTGGCCGGCTCATCGATTGCGGTCGTGCGTGGGGCGGAGCGAATCGGAGTGGGCGGGGGTATGCTCTCCGCGGTCGAGTTGAGGGCTCTCTGCGCGGGCGCGAGATACGGATGAGCGCCGGGCGGAGGACGAACTCGTCTGCAACGCCGGATCGGGCGGCGGCGAGGTGCGTCCATCGTGCTGTTGGGCTGATGCTTTGACCTCTTGTGGCGTTGGCTGCTTTCCTTTGTTGCGGAGATACGGATGAAGTCTCGAGCGTTGTTGCTGCTGGTTCTTCCTGTGGGTGTGTTGCTTTCGGGTTGCGGCGCGACGCCGACCCGCGAGTCGTTCAAGCTTCGTCCGCAGGTCGAGGACGCCTACGGGTACACGCACGCGATCCGCGTGGGGCATCGGATCAGTGTTTCCGGGGCGGTGAGCATGGATGAGAGCGGCATGCCGACGGCGGTCGGAGACCTGGAACAGCAGATGCGGAATTGCTATGCCGACCTTCGCGCGGTGCTCGAGCACTTCGGGTGCACGTTTGAGGATGTGGTCGCGGAGAACATCTTCACGACGGACATGGCGGGGCTGCTCAAGGTGTCCGAGTACCGGAGGGAGATCTACGGCGGTCGGTTCCCGGCTGGGACGTGGCTGGAAGTGAAGGGCCTCGCGTTGCCTGAGTTCATGATCGAGATCGAGCTCGAGGTTCACTGCAACGGTCGTTCGCCTGCAAAGCGGGCGGAATGAACCGGACGCGGGTTCGCGACACAAGAGACACTCCGTACTCGCGCACGGACCTCAGTCGCTCCTCGCTGCACCCGTGCGCGACTCAGAGCGTTTGAAGGATGCGCTGCGCGGCGTGGTTCGATACCCAGCCCTCACGGGCTGGGCTGTAGTCTGTCGGCGCTGCGTGCTTGTGGTGCGTCGCCTTCGGCGACTGAAAGGCGTTTTAAGGATGCGCTGCGCGAGGCTTTCCACCAGTTCCGCTCGGTCGAAGCGACCGTCGCTCCACTGGTGGCTACACACGTGCGTCCCTCGCGGGACGCTCGATCCGGTTGCCTGCGGCGACTGGGAGCGCTCCAAGGATGCGCTGCGCGGGGGCTGGCGTGATGTGAGTGGGACATCTCACTCGCCACAGTTGCGCTTGGATTTCAGTCGCTCCTCGCTTCGCTCGTGCGCGACTTCGAGCGTTCAAATGAAGAGTTGCGCGGTGGCGTGCACCGGGGCTGGCTCACTCCGTTGACGTGTCGCCGCGTCCGCGGCAACGGTCGTTGGTCCGCAGAGTGGGTGGAGGAAGCCGAGTGCGCGGCAGCCGCGGGCGAGAAGATTCGAAGGAATGGGGTGCTCGACGGAGCGCTGGATTCCCTGCTTCCGGCCTTGCCATTCGGCATTCGTGTGGCATTTTGTCTGTGCGGGTGCTGACGCTGCGCGGTGCGGCGTGGTTGCCGCATGCTGGGAGGCTGCTGATATGGTCGGAATGAAGTTGTCATTTGCGCTGATCGCGGTTGCGGGCGCATCGCTGGTCGCGGTGGCGCAGCCATCGTTCACGGGGCTTGGCGATCTGCCCGGGGGTGCGGTGGCGAGCCAGGCTCATGGGGTATCAGCGGATGGACGTGTGGTGGCGGGAAGCGCCAATGGCACGCTCGGCTCCACCGTCGCGTATACATGGACTCGTGAGACCGGGATGGTCGCGCTGCCACCCTTTGGCGGTCCTGCGGGGATCTATCGGGGGCAAGCGATCTCGGGCGACGGGCGAACGGTGGTCGGGCTTGCGGACTCTCCCGACGGGTACCGAGCCGCGAAGTGGCAGGACGGTGTCGGGCCAACGCATCTGCCGGGCGCTTCCTTTCAGTCAACCACATGGAGTGTTTCCCACGATGGCAGCGTGATTGCGGGGCGTCAGGGCTCGAGCATCGCCGCGATCTGGACTGCGGAAGGAATGACGGAGCTCGGAACGCTCCCGGGTATCGCGAGCTCATTCGCACGCGCTGTGAGCGCGGATGGTCAGGTCGTCGTCGGGGAGAGCATCGGAGGTCCCGGCGGCGGCGCGTTCCGATGGACCAAGGCCGAGGGGCTGAAGAAGATCATCTCTGCAACCAACGAGAACAGAATGTCCTACGCGCTGTGCGCGAGTCCTGACGGCTCGATCATTGGTGGATATGGGGTTGGACCGGATGGGCCTGGGACCGCGATCTGGACGGAGGCGGGCGGCGTGACCATGCTCGGAACGCTCCCTCCCGGCATCACATATGGCTACGTCCATGAGATGTCGGCGGATGCGAGCGTGCTCGGGGTCAATGCGACTTTCAGCGGACGCGGGATTGCTCTGCTCTGGACCCCGGAGCGAGGGCACGAGGTCTTCCTGGACATGCTCACGCAGCGATGCGGGCTGGATCTGACCGGCTGGCATCTCTCTGAGATCGGCGGCATCTCAGCGGATGGAAAGACCATTGTCGGGACCGGCGTTCACAACGGCTTCACGGAAGCGTTCGTCGCGGTGATCCCTGCGCCGGGTGTTGTTACCCCATTTGTGGTGCTGGCGTGGAGAAGGCGGAGACCGTGAGAGTGCGGTGGTTTCTCGTCGTTTAGCACGCCGAACTTGTTCCGCCAGCGATGGAAGGTCTATTCCCTGACGCCCAGCGCCCGCACGATCTGCGCCACGCTCCAACCCGTCGTCAGCATGGCGTCGGCCTCACGCAGATTGCTCACGATGTGTTCCGCCGAATGTCTTGTCCGCTTCACGTCCAGAGTCTCCGGGGCCGTGCCGCGGCCCGACGGGATTCTCATAGTTGGTGGATCAGGCTCCGGGGGCAGGTCAGGTGGATCAGGTCCGGGGACCCGAGCAGTCCTAGAAATACATGGCAGTAGTTATGGCATCACGGTATATTCACGCTTTCGATATAAATAATTACTTCACGAGATCGCTGAATCATCTTGAATTGAAGAGAGCGGCTCTCGCAATCCACTTGCAGTGCAACGGACCTGCTTGTATCAATATCTCCACCATCGGAATGGCGTACATCGTCTGCCATTTTCGCAATGCGACTCGCATCATTCTGCATAACCGGAATTCTTGGCCATGGACCTATGCCTGCGACAATGTCTTCTACATAAACATGCGGAACAGATAGCAACCACGAATGGGGCGATAATATACGATCGCGATCTTCCAATGCATCATGTGCGAGAATTGCAAAATCTGCTGGCAAAGGTACACACACGTCTTCCTCAAACAACTTGTACGTCCCGCCGTCGATCGACCGAGTGCTGTTGACGGTTGTGCCGCCTGATCGAGTCGATTGCGACTGCTCTCTGCATGCTGTAGTCCACAATATAGCGAGCAATGATGTTGCCGCTAAAGAGGTGTGATAAGATGCCAGGCGTTTAGTAACCGTGTTCATCGCCCTCCGCCCCTTCCCGCGTGACCAGTCGACAAATCGTACGTCGTGCCAGTTTCGTCTGTGACGCGAAGCTGATGAAGCATCGCGCCACGACTCCACTCAACTTTAAGTCGCAGAGATCCTCGTATATTGTACTCGCAGGCCATTCCAGAAAGATGTAGTCCACCAATATCATCATCGCTTAATGTAATGCCGGGAAGAATTTTGGTGCTCTTTCCGGTATCCCAGTTATATCGATCAAATATTTTATACTCGAAGTCCATCATGTACTTGTCAGCGCATTTGGTCACTCGGCCTTTGCCCCAGCGGTGATAGCCACCCATCGCAAAGAACCAATCCTCATTTTCGCTTCGCGATACGTACTCTCCGCGCGCGCGCTGAGATGTAATCTGGAATGAATCGCTAGATTGGGTCTCTGCAAATCTGGTCGCCTGTGCGAGTTCGAATTGCAATCCAGTCAGCTCAGATTCGGAATCCCTGAGCATCTGCTTAAGATCAATGTGTTTATCCACTCCACTGTTATTCAAGTAATGTCGCAGATGCCTCGCAGCATTCGGCGTTTTGAGCGTGGCTGGCCATGAAGCATTGTATAGCACTTGGAATAGTTCGTAATCACCCGCCTTTGGTGCTCGCGAGTTCCACGGACCCGCGCCCGGATCGATTACTATTCTTGGGTCGCGTGATCCGATTGTATAATCATCAAGCCCCAAGATATCGATTGTCGTCTGTGGGGAATTGGCTGCAAAGGAAAGCAAGTTGAGTGCGCCAGATTCTTGCAAGGGATCCCGGCTAATCCACCTCCCCATTCCCGTGCTGTAGTAGCGGTACCCGTAGTAGTAGAGACCCGACTCCGAGTCGTTGTACTTGGTGCTGAAGCGGAATGGGTTGATCCCGGCGTAGGAGCCGCGAACGGTCAGCGCCTCGCCGAAGGGACCGTACTCGTATCCCGCGATGAGGGTGCCCGTCGAGTCGCGCAGGGTCATCACGTTGCCGTTTCCATCCATGCTGACGCGATGGATCGGGCCTCCGTCGCCGTCCTGCTCGAAGAGGAGCCCGCCCACGCCTCCCGCGCCTTGCTCCGATCCTGACATGTCCAGCCCCCACGCGTAGGTGCGGACGATATCGTCGTCGCCGTCGAGTTCGGCCGTGAGGTTCCAGCCGTCCCACACGAACTTCGTGACGGAGATCAGCTCCCACTGCGGCACGGGTGTGCCGCCGGAGCCGGGGGACTCGAGCTGGCCCTCCATGAGCCCGCCGCCGCCGCCTTCGAGGAGCAGCATCCCCTCCAGAGGTTCCTCTTCGATGACGGTGGTGGAGGAGTAGACGCTCTTCATGGGCTCCGGGAGTTCATGGTACTGAAGGGGTGTGTGGGTTGGTAGGGGTTGCATGCGAGGGGTTGAGATTTGTGACAGGGACCCGTGCGGCCGCATTGCGGGCGGGGAAGGCGGGGTGTGGTTGAAGGCGTGGGCATGCACGAGGGGGCAATGTGCTGCCCGACCCTCACGGGCTGGGCTGTAGTCTGTCGGCGCTGCGTGCTTGTGGTGCGTCGCCTTCGGCGACTGAAAGGCGTTTTTTTTAAGGATGCGCTGCGCGGGGCTTTCCACCAGTTCCGCTCGGTCGAAGCGACCATCGCTCCACTGGTGGCTACACACGTGTGTCCCTCGCGGGACGCTCGATCCGGTTGCCTGCGGCGACTGAGAGCGTTCCAAGCATGCGCTGCGCGGCGGTCGGCGTGAGGTGGGTGGGACATCTCACTCGCCACAGTTGCGATTGGATTTCAGTCGCTCCTCGCTTCGCTCGTGCGCGACTTCGAGCGTTTAAAGGATGCGATGCGCGGCGGTCGGCGCGAGGTGGGTGAGGCACCCCATGCCGCGATCGTACAGAGAATTCAGTCGCTCCTCGCTTCGCTCGTGCGCGACTCAGAGCGTTTAAAGGATGCGCTGCGCGGTGGTCGCGATGAGACGTGCGAGCATTGGTTGCCGTGCGGCAGCGTCACACCCCGTGCTTGCGAGGATTATGCGGCAAGAGCGCGTCGGCGATCAGCGCGGAGCTGGTTGAAGATCAGCTTGGCCTGGACCCAGAGCCGGACTCGCCGATGGCGTCTGACCCAGCCGGGCAGGCACGTCAGCCCGCCTCCGGTGCTGCTGA
>CAUJHH010000059.1 GCA_963204725.1 Planctomycetota bacterium | reverse complement strand
AAGGCCGGCCGGGATCGAGCTCCGTGTCGGTCGTGAGGACCTGGTCACAGACGGATCACGCGGCCGGCCGCAGACCGCCCCGAGGACCCACGGCACCCGCGATGGGCCGTCGGGGCGGTCTGCTTGATGGAAACATACAAGGCACCGAGGCACGGAGAAGAGCGGGAGGAGCAAGACTGGGAAGAAGAGGATTCACCACGGAGGGCCACAGAGTGGCACGGAGAAATGGGGGAAGAGGAAGAAGAGGAAGAAAGCTTGTCAGACGAGGGAGCGTGGGCATCGGGTGGCATGGCTGCGCCCCCCACGGCGCAGCTATGTGGTTGATCGGGTGATGGTGAAGGGGTGCGTTCTTCTGAGCATGCCTGCACTTCGTGCAAGCAGGCCACCGAGTTCGCATCGTCGTTGAGCGACGATGCGAGGGGGAGATTGGGAAGAGCGCCAGCCGCCCCCCACGGAACCGGCTGTCTTGGAAGTTGGGAATCGGAAGGAGCGGTCCGCTCGCTGACGCTCGCGGTTCTGTGCGCAGCGGCAAGCGCGAGCTTGGAGTCGTCGACGGGGACGATGCGCGAGAGGCGATAGAGGTGGTGGGCAGCGCGGCGGACGCAGTCGGCGCGGCGGAGTTCCAATCGCTGTGCTGTGAAGCTGTCCTGCGCCAGGAGCGCCTCACCGGGGAGGAAGGCGCGTTTCGAGTACTGGTGATAGTTCGAGTGTGGGAGGGGGTCGTGACGCGAGGAAGCGGCGGGGAGACGCTCGTGTTCGCGCAGGGAGCGAGCGTGGGCGCGAACTTGTGTGAAGTCCTCGATGATGGTGTGGAGGACGTTGACGGTGGAGGCGAGTGTGACGGAGGCGGCCATGCGGGTGTGGGCGTAGCCGCCTTTCTCGATGCGGAGCATCTTCTCGCGGACTTCGGGCTCGCCGAGCCAGAGGGCGAGGATGTCGACGGAGATGCGGAAGTTTCTTGCGACAGACAGAAGAGATGAGGCCGGGTCGCAGAGCTCGGAGAGGATGCGTGAGTGGAGGTGCGCGGGGATCGATGGCAGCTCGCCGCCGGGGAGGGCGTCGCTGTCATCGGTGGCGGCGTGCCTGACGCGGGTTGTCGCGGAGTTAGTGACCATGCGTACGGATAATGTACGTCATGGCCCGGGATGTGTCAATGGGTTTTGTTTGGTATGAGGACGAATTGGTGTAAGTCTTTGGGGCCGTGCGGGATGCGAGTGAGAACGAGCGGGGAGCGAGTGGGATAAGAGTGAGAGCAACAACACAATGAGGATGCGGCGCAGGGGGCGAGCCCCCTGCAACCCCCAAAGCAGAACCTGCAGTCGCCTACGGCGACTCAGGGGGATTCAAAGGAGGTTACTGCGCGGCGGGCCATAACTCGACCCTCACGGGTACGGCTGTAGTCGGGCGGCGACTACTTGCCATATGCATCAAACTGCTCTCGCCGATGCGAGTAGTGGCGGCGATCCTTAAACGACAACCGCGTCAGGTTTGGCAAGCCAACCAGCGGGGACAGATCCCCATCGAGGACATTGGTCGATTCAACAAACGTCACCCTGCGCAACTCAGACAGCCCGGCGATGGGGCGGATGCTCATGATCTCCCCAAGGTTGCTCAGATCCAGAGTTCGAAGCCGCAGCAGGCGAGCGAGTTCGTGGATCGATTGCACCTTGCGACACGTATCGATCGTGAGGTCTTCAAGTCTGCCGAGTTCGCCCAGTCCATCGAGCGACATCAAGCACCTGAGATTTGCGAGCCGCAGCGATTTCATCATCGACAATGACGACAAGCCGCGGATGTCTGCGATCGGAGCGTTCAACACCTCGAGCGATTCAAGCCGGGTCAAGCGACCGATGTCCGCAGCGTTCTTGCCGCTGTATCGATTCAGAAACAAGCGTTTCAGCGTAGTGCAGTCGAAGACCGACTTGGCCTTGGCTCGCCATTCCATTCCGCAGTCCTCGAGAAACGGAAACGCGGAGAACCGAATCTCCGTCTTGCAGTAGGTGCTGATCCCCAGTGACTTGAGATTGCGAAGTTCGTGGATCGGATCGATGTCATCAATCCGCCAATCCAATATGTCGAAGGCCTGCAACTGAGGCAAAGATGCCACAAACCCAATATCTTCGCCGCGCCAGCCGTGCGCATGATTCAGCTCGAGTTCGACAATGGAGCGGCGTTCGAGTGATGCGAGCGTCTTCGACGAACACGTGCCGGTCAATATGGCCCGCGGCCCATACGCGCCCGCTCTCATGATGACGTTTGAGGACATGAGGCCGCCTTGAAGAATGAATAGCCTGTGGATTGTGCCAACTCTTCATCCTCCGTTCCGCCGCCACGGCCCACCGTGCCGCACCGATCACGGACTCATTCCGGATCAGCGAACATCCATGGTTCATCCAAGGCGGCCCACGAAACGCCCGCTTCGGACTGTAAATACTCGGCCGCCAGGATCACAGTCTCGAATCGAGGAATCTTGCAGGTGCGAGGATCGATCACAAAGTAGAACATATGGGTCGTGGCATCTGTTAACTGGATCTGGCACGCGCCATACCACCATTCTCCAGCACGTTGCATGCCCACGATTCCAGGTACAGGTTCGCCGTGCGGCCGCAGGCGCAGATCCGGATAGTCGGCGTCCGATGGTACAACGAAAGTTCCCCATCCATTGACAACAGATGCAAACTCCCCATAAACGACATGAATCTGGTGGTTGCACGGCAGATCGCCGACCCAATACTCTCCGAGAGCTGGCGGAACATGTATCGGTTTGGACGCGAGCTTGAGTACGCGAGGCAAGAACGCGAATGCTGAGATCACGCACGTCGCTGCCGCGATGCACACAAACACCACAAGACCGGCATGCCTGTTCACTCGTTTGCCGAACATGGCGCGACGTTCCCTGCTCCTGACGATCCCATGTGCACAGTCGTTGCCGACGCGGAACGCCCCTACCCAATCCTCCGCAAAACCCCCATCCCATAGTTCAGGGGCGAGAGGTAGAGCTCGAGCTTCTCGTAGAGCCCTGCGCTGATCTGGTTGATGCGATCGAGGATCTCGCGCGGGCCGTTGTGCCCGCCGCACTGATCGGGGAAGGTGTCGTGGAAGACCACGTACGCGCCCGTGTTCAGCACCGGCTCCACCGCCCAGAAGTCCTGGACCGCGCCGTAGACGCCGTGGTCGCCGTCGATGAACGCGAAATCGACGCCGCCCGCGCTCTTGAGGGCTTCGCGCTGCTCTTTGATCCTGATCGGCGAGTTGCCGGGATAGAAGCGGCAGCGATCCAGCAGCTCCGCCCGGTCCAGCCGGTCCTTCACCCACGCCTCGCGCCCCGAGAGCATCTCCGCGTCCCGCCACGGCCCCTTGTGGATCGGGCCGAAATCGTCGAAGCAGTGGAGGATCGTCCCGTCCCCGCTCTCCTTGAGCGCAGACGCGATCCAGTGCGTGCTGACAGAGAGGAACGTCCCGACCTCGAGCGCGACCCGCGGGCGCATGTTCCGCACCAGCCCGTGCAGCATCAGCCCCGCCTCCGGCGAGAGCGACGCCGGGAAGACGATCGGCATCTCGTACATCTCGCGCAGCGAGCGCAGCCACGGCGTCCCGTCGTTCACGAGGTAGCTCGGGAACTTCCAGCGGCGCGGGTGCTCCCCGGTCAGCTTCGGATAGTGCCGCAACTCCGGGTTCGCGATCGCCCGCTTCGTCGGCGCTACATCGGGGGGCTCGATCGCCCATGCACGCCCATCGGGCGAGACCATCGGATTCGGCATCGTGCGCTCCGCTCCCCGCGAGGGGGCTGTGTGAGGTCGGTTCACCCCTGCCCATCCACTGTAGTTCCGCCCTCATTCCCTGTCCCGATAACCACTCCGCCTCCCCTTCATCCCGATTCCGGACCTTCGGGGAAAGTCGCCCCACATTCACGCCGATCATGCCCATGCACAAGCATGGAAGCCGGCTGCACAGACACAGGGAGCACAGGGATATGAGCGCGACGACACAGAACCGCGAGCAGGTGGTGGCCTCGGCGATCCGCGAGATCAGCCACATCGCCACGCTCCCCGAGATCACCCTGAAGATCATCGAGCTGGTCGAGGACCCCAAGTCCACCGCCCAGGACCTCAACAAGATCATCTCCAACGACCCCGCGCTCTGCTCGCGCATCCTCAAGGTCGTCAACTCATCCTTCTATGGGCTCCCCGGACAGATCGGCTCCATCAACCGCGCCATCGTCCTTCTCGGCCTCAACGCCGTCAAGAACATCGCCATCGCCGCCTCACTGGCCAAGCTCTTCCGGGGCGGCGAGCTCACCCGCAACTTCTCCGCCCGCGACCTCTGGATGCACTCCACCCAGGTCGCCGCCGTCTGCAAGCTGATCGCCGACAAGATGAAGGTCGGCCTCTCCGACGAGGCCTTCCTCGCCGGGCTCATCCACGACATCGGCATCATGGTCGAAATGCAGTTCGACCGCAACAAGCTCATCGAGGTCTTCGAGCAGTACAACACCGACCCCTCTACGCCCTTCATCGAGCTCGAAGAGAAGGCCTTCGGCGCGACGCACCAAGACTTCGGCGCCGGCCTCTGCACCAAGTGGAAGTTCCCCCCGTCATTCGCCAACGTCACGGGCTTCCACCACCGCCCGCTCGACCTCGCCCCCGATGCCCGAACTCTCACCGGCATTGTCTACGTCGCCGACCGCCTCTGTGCCGAGGCCGGCCAGGGCTTCACGGCCGATCTTCCCTCAAAGAACATCGACCCGGCTGTCCTTGAGGCGATCAAGCTGAACCCGACGCTGATGGAGCAGATCCGGGCCGCACTCCCCGAGACCCTCGCCAACGCGAACCAGGTCTTCGGCTGAGCGGCAGACCCCTCGCCCCGCATCTCACCCGCCACCACCAGAGCTCATGGACCCCGGTCCGTGGGCTTTGTGAATTCTGGCCCCGACGCCGCTGGCTGCATCGCCCCATCCCCGGGGACTGGTATGCTCGGCCCCCATGGCGACCAACCCCTACGAGGCATACTCGGCACCCAGTCCGTCGACGCCCGTGCTCTCCGGCGCGGAGACCTGCATCTCGTGCGGCTACGCCCTCGCCGGCCTCACGCGAGATGGCGTCTGCCCCGAGTGCTCAACGCCGATCATCAAGTCCGTCGGCGGCATCGCGACGTCCACGGCGGGCCGCTACTGCATCAAGTGCGCCTACGCGCTCGACGGGCTGCCGAACGACGGCCAGTGCCCGGAGTGCGCGACCTCGATCGCCCTCTCGCTCAGGGAGCCGACGCTCGCGAACGCGGACCCCGCCTATCTCCAGACCATCCGCTCCGGCCTCTCCTTCATCCTCAACGGCATCCTCCTGCTCATCACCGTCATGGTCCTCACCGGGTTCGGCGGGATCATGGCCGCGACCATGGGTGGCAGCGCGAGCGGCATCCAGCTCGCCGCCCAGGTCCTCTCCGTCGCTGTCTCCGCCATCATCCTCCTCGGCTATTGGAAGTTCACACAGCCCGATCCGAGTCAGGTCGCGATGGAGACGACCCGCTCCGCCCGGGCCATCATCCGCTGGACCGTCCTCGCGCAGGCCGCGATCGCCGTCGCCAACTTCATCATCAACCTCCTGCCGAGCGCGGCTCCCGCCGTCGGCACGGGTGCGGGCGCCACCGCGCTCCAGGTCGTCGAGTTCGTCCTCGTGCTGGTTGGCCTCGTCCTCTGGGCCGTGCAGTTCTTCGCCGTCATGCGATACACACGCTGGATCGCGACGCGTGTCCCCGACTTCTTCATCGTGAAGCGCACCAAGACCTACATGTGGCTCCTGCCCGTGCTCTACATCCCCGGCGCGCTGCTCATCGGGCTTGGGCCGCTCGCCGCGCTCGTGCTCTACTGGAACCTGCTGGACCGTCTGCGCAAGCACGTCAAGTCGATCATCAAGAGCGGCATCCCGGCCCCGCTCAAGAAGATGGCCCCGATGCTCTGATCGCCACTCCCGCCCGCGCGAGATCCGTTCACAACGCGGGCGGATCGACCTTGGGCTCTCGCTCCCATCGCTTCTGCAGCGACTCGGGGGAGTACGCGACGCCGCACTCCGGGCACGGCCCCTCCGTCGCCGAATCGCGCAGGTCGTACCCGCACTCCGGGCAGAAGCGATACCCCTGCGCCCGCAGCGCGATCATCCGCGAGTGGTGATACCCGCTCCTTACCGCCACCATCCCCACACACCCGAGCGCGACGATCACCACAATCGCCATGCCGATCCCGATCACGAGCGGCGACGAGATCCACGGCGCGACGCCCCGCAGGAACCAGAACGCCAACGCGACCCCCATCAGTGCCAGCCCCATCACGATCGCGATCCGCCTGGACCCGCGATCCGGCTGCCACACCGCGTGCCCCTTGCCGACCGCGCCGATGTGGGCGTAGCTCAGCTTCCACGTCTCCTCGAGCCACGGCATCGAGTACCGCTCCCCGCACGAGGCGCAGCACGCCTGCGCCTCCACGCCGTCCACCGGCGCGCCCTCCCCACCCGAGCCCGCAAGCACCGGCAATGCGCCGAGGCACTCCGGGCACGTGCAGAACCGGCCCTGCTCGATCATCGCAAAGTCGCGCCGATCCCGTTTCAAGATCGACGGCCCGAAGAGCGCGAACATCGGACCCGTGATCCCGAGCGCGATCGGCGCCATCGCCCGCGGCACAAGCCCGAGCGAGACAATCACCATCGCCAGCAGCAACCCCGCTGCCATCGGCAGCAGCCCCATCATGAACATCGGCGACAGCACGCCCCGCGCGCTCAACGGCCGCCACCGCTTCGCCCGCGCCGACTTCTCGTCCGTCCCCTCCCAGTGCTTCAGCAACGCCGCGCGCGTGTGCGGGCGCGCGCACGAGGGGCACGCGCCCTCGTCGCCGACGAGGCGCAGGTCCGCCCCGCAGTGCGGGCAGATGCGATACCAGAACGCGCGGGCCCGCGCGCGCCTTGATCGATATCGGGCCGCGAGGATTGGGATGGGGGCGCAGAGAATGAGCACCGCGCCGGTGATCCAGGCGATGACAAGGCGGGCCGTGCCGGGGAGGACGAGGGCCATCAGCCCCGCGCTGTACGCGACCGTGGCGATGAACACGATCAGCGGGGGCACCCAGGCGCGCCGGAGGAGGCCGGGTGTGGGGCCCATGGGCCTGCGCAAGGTTCGACTCGCGCTGCTGTGCCGGAGTGCGGTCATGCAGCGATCACTCTATCGTGCCCGCCATCGGCGAGCGGCGCTTCGCACAGGGTGCGTGTTCGATACGCTTGTGGCGCGTGGCGACCATCCTCCACATCTCCACACGCCTCATCCTTGGCGGCTCGCAGGAGAACACCGTTCTTTCCTGCGAGGGGCAGGCGCGGCTCGGCCACGCGGTGCACCTGGCGTTCGGCCCGATCTACGGCCCCGAGGGGTCGCTGCTGGAGCGCGTCGAGCGGTTCAACGAGCGGTGCGTGCGGGGCGAGGAGCGTGTGCGCGCGATTGGGGATGCCTCGCCGGTGCGCGGGGTGCGCGAGCCGGTCACACCGATCGGGCTGCACGTGGTGCCGGACCTGGTGCGCGAGGTGAACCCGCTGCGCGACTTCTGGTGCCGCGGGCAGTTGCGGGCCCTGATCCGCCAATTGCAGCCGCACGTGGTGCACACGCACTCGAGCAAGGCGGGGATTCTGGGGCGCGGCGCGGCGTGGCGTGAGCGGCGGATCGCGCCCGGCCGGACATGCCGCGTGGTCCACACGATCCATGGTCCGCCCTTCATGCCGATCGAAGGTTCGGCGCTTCGGCGAATGAAGGTGCGTCTGAACAACCTGATCTACACGCTCGCGGAGCGGCACGCGGCGAAGCGGTGCGATGTGATCGCGTCGGTCGCGGATGCGATGACGCGCGAGTTTCTTGGACGCGGGATCGGGCGTCCGGAGCAGTTTGTGACGGTCTACAGCGGCATGGAGACGCGGACGTTTCTTGAGGCGTCGCGGGGCGAGACGCGCGAGGCGGTGCGGGCGTCGCTCGGGCTGGGTGCGGAAGACTTCGTGATCGGCACGGTGGCGCGCTTGGCGGAGCACAAGGGGCACGACGACATCCTCGACGCGATCGGGGCGGAGCTGCGTGCGCGGCCGGCGTGGAAACTTCTCTGGGTCGGCGATGGGTGGTGGCGCGAGCGGCTCTTGGCGCGGGTGCGCGAGATGGGGCTTGGTGATGGTGATGGGGAGGGGCGTGTCATCACGACGGGGCTGGTTGTGCCGGAGCGTGTGCCGGGGATGATGCGTGCGATGGATGTGCTGGTGCATCCTTCGTATCGAGAGGGATTGCCGCGAACTGTGCCGCAGGCGCTGTTGTGCGGCACGCCGGTGGTGGCGTACGACGTGGATGGGACGAGCGAGGCGTGTCTGGATCCGGCGCGGGTCGGCGCGGACGAGTCAACGGGGCTCTTGGTGACGCTTGCGGATCGCGCCGGGCTGCACGATGCGATCGTGTGGATGGCGGAGCACCCCGGAGAGCGTCTCGCGATGGGCGCGCGCGGGCGGGCGATGTGCGCCGAGCGATTCAGCACGGAGCGGATGGTGGCGGAACTGGAACGGATGTACTTTGGGAGTCACGACGTGCGAGTCGGGGCCTCCGGCCCGCTCCACTAAGGATGCCGCTGCGCGGCAGACTTCGCTGAGGCTGCGGCGACCGCTTCGCGGTGCGCCTTGCCTCAGGCAACCATCGCATGCCCGCTGCGCGGGCGGAAGACCGGGAGTGAGGCATCCGCTCGCTCACATATTCGATCGATTGATCGTGTGCCTTCGTAACCGTGTCAGAGGCCCGATTCGTCGGCGATCATTTCTTCCCAGGCGCGTCTGAGTTCGAGGGCGATGGAGCCGGGGACGGCATCGGCGACGGCCTCGCGTTCGATCTTCACCACGGGGAGGACGCCCCACGAGGAGTTGGTGAGGAGGACCTCATCGGCGCCGAGGAGGTCTTCGATGGTGACGAGGCGACGGTCTATGGCGATGCCGCGGTCTTCGGCCCATTCCAGTGCCCATGCGCGGACGACGCCGGGGAGGACGGGGCTGGGCATGGTGGCGCGTTCTTCTTCGCCTCGTGCGATGGGGGTGATGAGGGTGTCGTTGCGGACGATGAGGGCGTTGCTGACGCAGCCGCCCGCGAGGTGGTTGGTGACCTGCATGACGAGGGCCTCGGCGGCTCCCTTTGCGCCGGCGGCACGGAGTTCGCGGAGGCGTCCCCAGTAGTTCAGGGTCTTGTGACCGGCGAGGGGATCGAGCGGGTTGGCGCGCATGTCGGCGATGGTGACGGCGACGCCGCGCTCGAACATGTCGATCGGGTAGGCGGTGGCCTCCTGCACGACGATGAGGACGGTGGGGTCGGCGCCTGTGGAGGCGGGGCTGGTTGGGGGTTCGCCGTTCTGTTCGTCGTTGCCGTCGGTTTGCTTGGCTCGTTCCCAGGCGCGGCCGAGCATGTTGAGGTCGCCACCGGAGAATGTGAGTCGGATGCGGGCGCGTTCGAGGCCGCTCTCTTCGACGGCTTCGAGCACGGCATCGCCGAGGGCGGAGGCGTTGACCTGCTCGGCGAGGCCGAGTTCGGCGGCGGAGTCACGCAGGCGTTCCATGTGCTCGGTGAGGGAGACGACCCAGGGATTGCCGGAGGTGTTCCCGTCGCTACTGCCGTTGCCGCCGAGCATGGTCTCGAAGAGGCCGACGGCGTGTGTAAACCCGGCGTCGAATGCGGAGACCTTGGCGTCGCGCATGGTGACGAGTTTGCCGTTGAGCCAGACGGTTGCCATGGAGGATCCAGTGACGGAGTGACGGAGTGACGGAGTGACGGAGTGACGGAGTGACGGAGGGAGTGAGGGATGATAGGGTCCGGACTGTGTCACTCGGTCACTGGTTCACTGTGCTACTCGCCTGCGGGGCTGCCGCCCTTGCGGGGGTCGGAGGCGGCGTCGAGGCGGCTCGTTCCTGTGGTGGGATCGGGGCGGCGGGCGACCATCTGCACGACTGCGCCGCTGCCGGTCTCTTTGACGTCGTGGTGGAGTTTGCGCATCCACATGGAGACGCCGAGGCCGCGCATGATCTCGGTGTCGTCGAAGCCGCGTTCGATCTCGAGGACGCTCGGGAGCCACTGGTGGTGCATGCGTTTTGCGGCGACGGCGTCGGATGCGGGCATGTTGCGGATGAGGACGTTGAGGATGGCCTGGGTGGTTGCGGTGATGATGCGCGGGCCGCCGGAGGCGCCGGCGACGAGGACGGGGGTGTTGTCGGCATCGAGGACGATGGTGGGGGACATGCTGCTGAGGGGGCGCTTGCCGGGCTCGGGCATGTTCTTGTCGGACTGGGTGAGCTTGTAGGCGTTGGGTCGGTCGCGGCGCGTGGTGAAGTCGTCCATCTGGTTGTTGAGGCAGAAGCCTGAGCCCGGGACGACGAGGAAGGAGCCGAACTCGGTGTTGATGGTCTCGGTGCAGGCGACAGCGCCGCCGGCGGCGTCGATGACGCTGATGTGGCTGGTGCCCCCGTCGTTCCCGATCTGGCCCGGCTCGCCGTAGTACTCCGGTCCGTGCGAGGTCGAGGGCGTGATGCGGGAGGCGAAGTTGTCGAGGCGTTCGGCGCTTAGGAGTTTGTCGATCGGCACGGGAGAGAACTTGGGATCGGCGAGGTATTCGGCGCGATCGGCGAAGGCGAACTTGAAGGACTCAACGAGCTGGTGGGCATAGGAGGCGGTGTTGCCCTCGGTCCAGAGCTTGGCGAGCTCGCGGCGTTCGGCGAGACCGAGGATCTGGGCGATGGCGATGCCGCCGGAGCTGGGCGGGGGCATGAGGAGGACGCGTTTGCCGAGGAAGGTTGTGGTGAGGGGCTCGGTGTCGCTGACGCGCGGGAGCTTGAGGTCCTGCTCGGTAAACCACTTGACCGGGCCGAGGCCGGCGGTGTGGGCGTCGGCGTTGACGCACTCGATCATCGAGGCGGCGAAGGGGCCGGCGTAGAAGGCGGATGCGCCGTCCTGTGCGATGGCCTCGAGGAGCGCGGCCTGCTCGGGGTTCTTGATGGTGTCGCCGAGCTTGATCGCGCCCGCGCCGAGGAGGCGTTCCCAGGTGAAGGCGAAGCGGGTCTGGTAGTCCTTGTTCACGACGAAGCGTTCGGTCGCGCTCATGGCGCTCCGCATGTACGCGGCGTCGACGGCGAAGCCCTCGCGCGCGGCCCGGATGGCGGGGGCGAGGACCGCGGCGCGATCGAGCGTGCCGTAGGTCTCGAGGGCGTAGAGGAGGCCGGCGACGGTGCCGGGGACGGCGGAGGCAAGGCCCCCGTCAAGGGAGGCGCGGTCCTTCTTGAGGGACTCATAGATGTTCTTGCGGGCTCCGCGGGGTGCGAGCTCGCGGTAGTTGATGGCGCGTTCGATGCGGGGCGCGTCGGGCGTGTTGTTCTTGGGTGGGAGGGAGATGACCATGAATCCGCCGCCGCCTATGCCGCAGGAGAAGGGGCGGACGACGGAGAGCGTGAAGGATGCGGCGACGGCGGCATCGACGGCGTTGCCACCCTGCGCGAGCATCTCGGCGCCGGCGGCGGAGGCGATGGGGTGGTCGGCGGCGACGGCGTAGTGGTCGAAGGTTGCGCTGAAGCCGGAGGTGGGGAGTGCGGCGGGGGCGGTTTCGGATTGGGCGAGGGTCGGCGCGGCGAATGCGGCGGCGGCGAGGATCGCTATGACGAAGAGAGGGGGCGGAGACTGGTTCACGGCTGGGCCTTCCATCCGTAGGCGGTGTAGGTGTGGGTGAAGGAGCCGTCGTCGTTGAGGTCGAGGATGCCGTAGCCCTCGTTGCACTCGTGGTGCGCGCCCTTCCACCAGGCGGCACTGACTGCGCCGTCGCAGATGTAGGAGACGCCCCGGTAGTCGAGGCGTTCGTTGCGGTGGATGTGGCCGCTGAGGGCGAGCTTGACCTGGGGGTTGTCGCCGAGGAGCCGGATGATGCGGGCCATGTCGGTGAGCATGAGACCGGCGGAGACCTTCCAGCCGTCGGCGGTCTTGTCCTTCATGTCGATGAGGGTGGTGGCGGTGACGATGGGGACGTGGGAGACGATGCAGGTGGGGCGGGCGCGGTTGGCGGCGAGGTCGGCGGTGAGCCACTCGAACTGCTCGTCCTGGAGGCGGCCCATGTAGCCGTCGCCATTGGGCTGGACGGAGTCGAGGATGACGAAATGCCACGCGCCCTTGTCGAAGGCGTGCCACGCGCTCTCCATGTGGAGGTTGTCCATGGCCCAGCGCTTGCCCCACTTGGCCTCGTCGCCCCTGGTCTCGGACTTCTTCTTGTTCCAGCCCCAGATGTCGTGGTTGCCGAGCGTGTGGCGTACGTCGCCGGTGTAGCCGGCCTCCTTGAAGGATCGCATGAAGAGGTCCCACTGCTCGGTGGTGCGGCGTTCGGTGGATTCGAAGCCGTCCATGATGAGGTCGCCACCGGTGATGACGACGTCGGGCTTCTTTGAGGCGATGTGGTTGATGCAGGCGAGGAGGCCGTCGTAGGCCTTGCGCTCGGGCTGCACGTGGATGTCGGTCATGTGGACCATGCGGAGGGAGGCGGCGGTTGTTGAGGCCGTTGAAGTGGAAGCGGCGGCGCGGGGGGTGAGGGAGGCGAGGCCGCCGAGGCCCAGCGTGCCGAGGCCGAGTGCGGAGAGGGCGTCGCGGCGGGAGAGATTGGGATTTGGCATGGGGGTCTCCATGTGTGGGAAGGGAGCAGAAGGGGCAGCATAACGCATGGTGAGGGAGGGATGGGTTTGGTGGGGAGGATTGTTCGGGAGACGAGGCGTCGCCTTTGGCGACTGAAAGGCGTTTAAAGGATGCTCTCCACGGGTTGAAACCCGTGGCAACGATCCGTGCGCCGAAGCGGCGAGGAGGAGAGGCGTCGCCTTCGGCGACGGAGAGGCGTTTAAAGGATGCGCTGCGCGGCGGGCTATCCGGGGGTGTCGCTCGTCGCGTTGCGACTTCGCTCCATCCCCGTCTCCTTTCGATCAGGGCTTCGCCCTGGGAGCCATTGACGAATGGACTTGCCGCGGGCCACCGCCTCGTGGGCCGCTTCGCGTGCGAAGAGAGAAAGGATGTCGCCTTTCGGCGACCGGGAGGTGTTTTAAGGATGCGCTGCGCGGGGGCTCTCCCGGTGGCTGGCTCGCGTTGCTCGCTGCGCCACCGGCAACGGTCGTGCGCCCTGCGGGCGGAGAGGCGTCGCCTTTGGCGACGAGAGGGCAACGGGACAAGCGCGGGAGCGCAACGGGGAAGACAAGGGGGAAGACAAGGGGTGCGCCATCGTTCGCGGGGTGTGGGGTCTAAACTGCCACTCGTGGGATTGCGCCGACGATGACCCCGCGAATGGGGCAGGGAGGCCCGTGCGTTGACGCTTCTGGCCGTGGTGATCTCAGGGTTCCTTCTGGCGATTGGTGCGCCGTTGGTGGCGCGCGTGCTGGGGAGGGCGCTGCCAGGGGTGCCGTCGCTGGCGGGATGGGTGCTCGCGGCACTGCCGGCGGCGATCGCGGTGTGGCTGGTGATGCAGGTCTCGAGCGTCGGACACGGCGAGACGATCAGCGTTGTGTATCCGTGGGTGCCGGGGCTGGGGATCGATCTGGCGTTCATGCTGGACGGTTTGAGTCTCTTGTTTGCGCTGCTGATCAGCGGCATTGGCGCGCTGATCTTCATCTATGCGGGCGGGTACATGGCGGGGCATCCGCACCAGGGGCGGCTTTACGCGTTCCTGCTTTTCTTCATGGGCTCGATGCTGGGCGTGGTGCTGGCGTCGAACGTGCTGACGCTGTTTGTCTTCTGGGAGTTGACGAGCATCAGCTCGTATCTGTTGATCGGGTTTGACCATCGGCGGGCGGCGGCGCGTGCCGCGGCTCTGCAGGCGCTGCTTGTGACGGGGCTGGGCGGGCTGGCGATGCTGGCGGGGCTCTTGCTGATGGGGCAGGTGGCGGGGACGTACTCGATCTCTGAGATGCTGGCGAGCCCGGAGGTGTTCAGGTCGCACGCGCTGTATGTGCCGATCGTGATCCTGGTTGTGCTCGGGTGTTTCACGAAGTCGGCGCAGTTTCCGTTCCATTTCTGGCTGCCGGGCGCGATGGAGGCGCCGACGCCGATCAGCGCGTACCTGCACTCTTCGACGATGGTGAAGGCGGGGATCTATCTGCTGGCACGGATGACGCCGCTCTTGGGCGGGACGGAGCTGTGGCAGTGGCTGCTGACGGGGGCGGGCGCGGTGACGATGGTGGTCGGCGCGGTGCTGGCGATGCGCGAGTCGTATCTGAAGCGGCTGCTGGCGTACTCGACGGTGTCGGCGCTTGGGATCATCACGATGGGGCTGGGGATCGGGACGACGGGGGCGATCGAGGGGGCGATCGCGTTCCTCCTGGCGCACGCGTTCTACAAGGGATCGCTCTTCATGGTCGCGGGGGCGATCGATCATGAGACGGGCGAGAAAAACGTTGACAAGCTGAGCGGGCTGCGGGCGAGCATGCCGCTGCTTGCGATTGTGGCGCTGCTTGCGGGCGCGTCGCTGGCGGGGCTCGTGCCGTTCGCGGGATTCGTGGCCAAGGAGATGGTGCTGGAGGGGACGCTGCACGCGTCGGAGCTGGGTCCGGCGGCACCGGCGTTGCTGACGGGCGCGCTGCTGCTGGCGGCGGCGTTGTTGTTTGTGGTGGCGGGGCTGGTGACGGTGAAGCCGTTCTTTGGCGGGGCGAGGCCGACGCCGAAGAAGGCGCACGAGCCGCCTGTGTCGCTGCTTCTGGGGCCGCTGGTGCTGGCGGGGCTTGGGGTTGTGATCGTGTTCGTGCCGGGCGTGCTGGCTGATCCGTTGATCGGGCCGGCGGCGTCGGTGGTGGTGGGGGAGGCGCTGCACACGCACTTTGCGCTCTGGCACGGGGTGACGCTCGCGCTCGGGTTGAGTGCTGCGGCGTTGCTGGCGGGGCTTGGGCTCTATGTGGCGCGGGGGAAGTGGTTCGGGCTGATGTCGCGGTTTGCGTGGGTCGATCGTGTGTCGCCGAGCGCGGTGTACGCTGGGACGCTGCGGTTCGTCGGTGAGCTGGCGGTGAGCCAGACGCGCCTGCTGCAGAACGGCAAGTTGCGCGACTATCTGATCACGATTCTGCTGACGACGATCCTGATCGTCGGGTATCCGCTGGTGGCGATGGTCGGGGCTCCGTCGTTCGAGCGGCTCGCGCCGCTGCACTGGTTCGATGTGGCGATCGCGGGGCTGATCCTGCTCTCGTCGATCGCGGCGGTGACATCGGGGAGTCGCCTGATGGCGATCATCGCGCTCGGGCTTGCGGGGCTGGGCGTGACGATGTTCTATGTGATCTATGCCGCGCCGGACCTCGCGTTGACGCAGATCTCGATCGAGGCGTTGTCGGTGGTGCTGTTCGTGCTGGTGTTCAGGCGGTTGCCGGACTTCCGGTCATTGTCGACGGCGCGATCGAAGGTGCGGGACGCGTTGATCGCGTGCGCGGGCGGGGCGATGATGGGCGCGCTGGTGCTGATGGCGACGAGCTTTGCGTCGGACAAGTCGGTGAGCCGCGAGCTGGCGGAGCGGAGCTATCCCGAGGGTCACGGGCGGAACGTGGTGAACGTGATCCTGGTTGACTTCCGTGCGCTCGACACGATGGGCGAGATCACGGTGCTGGCGCTGGCGGCGCTGGGTGTTTATTCGTTGCTGAAGATGCGCCGTCGGCCCGAGGTTGGGGCCGAGGCTGCTGGACTCGAGGTTGGGCGTGGGGCTGGGGTTGGGCCTGCGGTTGGGAGTGGGGAGGTGTCGGCATGAACTCCATCATTCTGCAGACCGCGACGCGGTTTCTGATGCCGCTGATCCTGGTGTTCTCGGTGGTGATGATGCTGCAGGGGCACAACAAGCCGGGTGGCGGGTTTGTGGGCGGTCTGCTGGCGGCGGCGGCGTTCGCGCTGCACGCGCTGGCGTTCAACCCTGCGGAGACGCGTGCGTCGATCCGGTTTGATCTGCGATCGATCATCGCGACGGGGCTGCTCTGCGCGTTGTCGGCGGGGGTGCTCTCGCTGGCGCAGGGGATGCCGCTGTTTACGGGGCTGTGGATGGATGTCGCGGTTCCGGGGGTTGGGCACGTGCACCTTGGGACGCCGATGCTGTTTGATCTTGGCGTGTATCTCGTGGTGCTTGGCATCACGCTCCTCATGGTGATCTCGCTGGTGGAGGACTGACGCGATGCAGATCCTGATCGCGATCATCATCGGGGCGATCTTCGCGTGTGCGTTGTACATGATGCTGCGCCGGAGCATCGTCAAGCTCATCATGGGGCTTGCGTTGCTGGGGCATGCGGCGAATCTGCTGATTTTCTCGGCAGGGGGGCTGGCGCGTGCGAGGCCCGCGCTGGTGGCTCCGGGGGCGAGCTCGCCGCCGATTCCGTACGCGGATCCGGTTCCCCAGGCGCTGATCCTGACGGCGATTGTGATCAGCTTTGGCGTGTTGGCGTTCATGATGGTGCTTGTCAGCCGCGCACATGACGCGGTGGGCACCGATGACATTGATGAGTTCACAAGCACAGACCGATGAGCACACTGGCCGTCCTTCCCGTGATTGTCCCGCTCGCCGCCGGCGCGATCAGCGTTGCGCTGTGGAAGTCGCTGCGTGCGCAGCGTGTGATCGCGGTGGTTGCGACGCTGCTGCTGGTGGTGGTGTCGCTGATGCTGGTTCGCGAGGTCTCGGCGAACGGGATCGTGGTGATGCACATGGGCGGGTGGCCTGCGCCGCTCGGGATCACGTTCGTGGTGGATCTTTTCGGGTCGATGATGGCGTTGCTGGCATCGATCATCGGCGCGGCGACGGCGCTCTACTCGCTCAAGGGGATCGACAGGCGGCGTCAGTCGTTTCTGTACTTCCCGCTGCTGCACGTCCTGCTGATGGGCGTGTGCGGGGCGTTCCTGACGGGAGACATTTTCAATCTGTACGTGTGGTTCGAGGTGCTGCTGATGTCGTCGTTCGTGCTGCTCGCGCTCGGCAACGAGCGGGCGCAGCTCGAGGGCGCGATCAAGTATGTGACGCTGAACCTGATGTCGTCGGCGCTCTTCCTGACGGCGATCGGCATTCTGTACGGGACATTCGGCACGCTGGACATGGCGGATCTGTCGCGGCGGCTGGCGGCGACTGACGATCGGGGCGTGGTGACGACGCTGTCGATGCTGTTCCTTGTGGCGTTCGGGATCAAGTCCGCGCTCTTTCCGCTCTTCTTCTGGCTGCCGGCGTCGTACCACACGCCGCCGTTTGCGGTGTCGGGGATCTTTGCGGGGCTGCTGACGAAGGTGGGGATCTACGCGATCATCCGGGTCTTTACGCTGCTCTTTCCGATCGATCAGGACTTCACGCGTCCCTTGATGCTGTTCCTTGCGGCGATGACGATGCTGTCGGGCGTGCTGGGCGCGGTCTCGCAGCAGGGGTTCCGTCGGGTGCTCTCGTTCCTGATCGTGAGCGGGATCGGGTTCATTCTGCTCGGGCTCGCGCTCGGGACGCGGCTTGCGCTCGCCGGCGCGGTCTTCTACATCGTGCACGACATCATCGTGAAGGCGAATCTCTTCTTCACGGCGGGTCTGGTGGAGCGGATCCGGGGGACCTCGGCACTGGGTGAGACGGGGCTCGTGAGTGTGTACGCGCGGGCTCCGATGGTGACGATCCTGTTCTTTGTTGCGGCGATGTCGCTGGCGGGGATCCCGCCGCTGTCGGGGTTCTTCGCGAAGCTGACGCTGATCCGGGCGGGGCTGGAGGTCGAGCAGTGGGCGGTGATCGGCGTCGCGCTGGTGGCGAGCATCCTGACGCTGTACGCGACCACGAGGATCTGGTCGGAGGCGTTCTGGAAGGGTCCGGAGCGCACGCAGGACGAGCCGGAGGAGATCGAGGCCGCACCGAAGACAATGGTGCTGCCGGTGGCGGCGCTCGCGCTGCTGACGATCCTGATCGGGCTCTTTGCCGGGCCGATGTTCGCGCTGGCGGATCGTGCGGCGGGGCAGCTGATGGACAAGCAGGGGTACGCCCGGGCGGTGCTGGGCGAGCCGGGTGCGGCGCCCGCGCCGAAGGCCACTGGACATGGGGCTTCTGGAGACGGGGATTCTGGGCATGGAGCCGCTGGGCATGAGGAGTCGCCATGAGTCTGCTTGCGGCCAATCTGGTGCTTGCGATTCTGTGGGGGCTGACCACGGAGAACTTCTCCGTGATGAACCTGACGATCGGGTATCTCGTGTCGCTGGGCGTGCTGGTGTTTGTGCGCCGCGCGCTGGGTGAGTCGCACTATTTCCGCGACATCACGGAGGTGCTCGCGCTGGTGTGGTTCTTCATCAAAGAGCTGGTGGTCGCAAACATCCGGATGGCGAAGTACACGCTCTCGCCGCTGAGGCGCCTGAGGCCGGGGATCGTGGCGGTGCCGATGGACTTCATGACGGACGCGGAGATCACGCTGCTGGCGAACCTGATCACGCTGACGCCGGGGACGCTTTCGATCGATGTGTCGCGTGACAAGCGGACGCTGTATGTTCACGTGATGGACATCAGCGATCCGGAGGCGGTGCGGCGGGAGATCAAGACGGGGTTTGAGTCGCGGGTGCTGAGGGCCGCACGATGAGCGAGATCGGGGCTTCCATTCTGGCCTGGACGATTCCGGCCGTGACGGCCGTGCTGGTGCTGTCGGTCGCGATGGGTGTGCTGCGGCTGATCAAGGGGCCGACGCCCCCTGACAACGTGGTCGCGCTCGATCTGGTCGGCACGATTTTCGCGGGGATCATCGCGGTGCACGCGATCCGGACGGGCGAGCCGGTGTACATCTACGCGTCGCTGGTGCTGGGGCTGGTGCTGTTCCTGGGCACGGTGGCGATCGGTTACTACCTCGAGAGGGGCGTGGGCCGATGAAGGACCTGCTTGTGGCCATCACGCTCTGGGCGGGAGCCGCGTTCACGTTTCTCGGCGCGCTCGGCATGTTGCGCATGCCCGATGTTTACATGCGCCTGCAGGCGTCGACGAAGGCGGGGACGCTGGGCGTGTCGTGCGTCATGCTCGCGGCGGCGATCCACTTTGCGGACCTCCACGTGGCGGTGCGGGCCCTGCTGGTGATCGTGTTCCTCTTTCTGACCGCGCCGGTGGCGGCGCACATCATTGCGCGGGCGGCCCACTACACACGCGTGCGATTGTGGGAGGGGAGCGTGATGGATGAGCTGGGGGAGAAGCGGCGGAAGCCGACTTCGGCGGCGTCGCTGCCGCCTGCACCGGGTGTGCCGCCGGTAACCGACAAGCACGCGTGAGCGACGGCTGCGGGCGCGGGGTCTGCGTTCAGGCCCGGCGTTTCGAGCCACGCCTGCGGCGCGGGCCGGAGCGTGCGGTGGCGGCCCAGAAAGCGGCGAAAGGGTTCTGGACGATCCACTGGCGGCGTGAGCGGTCGGCGCGCTGGAGCTGGTCGAGGAGTGTGCCGACCATGGTGGGGCGGCGTCTCGGCCAGGCGAGCATGCCGAATCCTCGCAGGGCCTCGTCCATCTCTTCGCCGGGCGAGGCGGTATCGCCGGGTTTGGTGAGCAGGACGAGCACTGGAGCGCCGATGCGCACGATGTCGCCGCTGTCGGTGCGCACCGCGCCGTTGGCGCGGAGCCAGCGGGAATCGAACCACTCGGGGCCTACGGGTGTGCCGTCGGATGGCGCGCCGGACTCGGAGGAGAACTCGGGCCCGTCCCCGGCGTCGAAGCCGTCGTCCGGCGTGAAGTCGTCTTCACGCTCGTCGAAGCTTTCGGAGTTGTCTGGGTATCTATCCATCATGTCCTTTGATGCTCGGTGTGCCTCCTCGATACCACTCCTTTCGCCGATCTGTTGTTCGGGATTCGCGTCCGTGCGATTCCGTGTCATTGCTCCCGAGATGTCACTGCTTTGTAAAGGTGAAGGCGCCGCCCTGGTAGTCGGCGAGGATGTTGTCGCCTGCGCCGAACTCGCCGGCGAGGATCTTGCTCGCGAGGGGGTTCTCGATGCGCTGCTGTATGGTGCGCTTGAGCGGGCGTGCACCGAATGCGGGGTCCCACCCCTCGGCGCCGATGTGCTGCTTGGCTTCCATCGTGAGCTCGAGGGACATCTCGCGCTCGGCGAGACGCTTGTGCAGGCGGACGAGCTGGATGTCGACGATGGAGGCGATCTGGTCGCGTTTGAGCTGGTGGAAGACGACGACCTCGTCGATGCGGTTGAGCAGTTCGGGGCGCATCAAGCCGCCGGACATGGTGGTTGCGGCCTTGGACATGACCTCGGTGACGCTGGGCGGGAGGCCCGCGGCCTTGGCGAACTCTTCGGCGGCCATGCCGGCCGGGCCACGGCGGAGCATCTCGCGGATGGCGGCCTCGATCTCCCAGTCTTCTGCGCCGGTGGCGGCGAGCTCCTGGATCTGGGCCGAGCCGTAGTTGCTTGTCATCACGATGATGGTGTTCTTGAAGTCGACGGTGCGTCCCTGGCCGTCGGTGAGGCGGCCGTCTTCGAGCACCTGCAGCAGGATGTTGAAGACGTCGGGGTGGGCCTTCTCGATCTCGTCGAGGAGGAGAACGCAGTAGGGGCGACGCCGGACGGCCTCGGTGAGCGCGCCGCCCTCGTCGTAGCCGACGTATCCGGGGGGCGCGCCGATGAGACGGGAGACCGAGTGCTTTTCCATGTACTCGGACATATCGACGCGGATCATCGCTTCTTCGGTGTCGAAGAGGTACTCGGCGAGGGCCTTGCACGTCTCGGTCTTGCCGACGCCGGTGGGGCCGAGGAAGAGGAAGGAGCCGATGGGGCGGTTGGGATCGCCGAGCCCGGCGCGTGAGCGGCGGACGGCGTTGGAGACTGCCTTCAGGGCCTCGTCCTGACCGACGACGCGCTTGGCGAGGAAGGACTCCATGTGCGCGAGCTTCTCGCGTTCGCTCTCGATGAGCTTGCTGACGGGGATGCCGGTCCACTTGGCGACGACCTCGGCGATCTGCTCGGCGTCGACCTCTTCGGTGACCATTGCCGTGCCGCTCGCGGCTCGCTCCGCGTGGGCCTTCTCTGCCTGCGCGATGCGCTTCTCGAGTTCGGGGATCTCTCCGTAGCGGATGCGTGCGGCGCGCTCGAGTTCTCCCCTGCGCTGGGCCTGCTCGAGTTCGGTCTGCTTCTGCTCGATCTCGCTGCGGATGTTCTTGACGGCGTCGAGGTCCTTCTTTTCTTCGTCCCAGCGGGCGGTGAGGGAGCGGTTCTGCTCCTGCAGCTCGGCGAGTTCGCGCTCGATCCGGTCGAGTTCCTTGCTGGTGACGCCCTTGGATGCGCCGTCCTCGATTTTCAGGGCTTCGCGTTCCAGTTCGAGCTGCATGACGCGTCGGCGGAGCTCGTCGAGCTCGGTCGGCATGGAGTCGTTCTCGATGCGCAGGCGGCTGGAGGCCTCGTCGATGAGGTCGATCGCCTTGTCGGGGAGGAAGCGATCGGCGATGTAGCGATGGCTGAGCTGGGCGGCGGCGAGGATCGCCGCGTCGAGGATCTTGACGCCGTGGTGCGTCTCGTAGCGGGACTTGAGCCCTCGCAGGATGGCGACGGTCTCTTCGACGCTGGGCTGGCCGACGTAGATCGGCTGGAAGCGGCGCTCGAAGGCGGCGTCCTTCTCGATGTGCTTGCGGTACTCGTCGAGTGTGGTTGCGCCGATGCAGCGGAGTTCGCCACGCGCGAGGGCGGGCTTCAAGAGGTTGCCGGCGGAGACCGCGCCCTCGGCTGCGCCCGCGCCGATGATGGTGTGGAGCTCGTCGATGAAGAGGATGACCTCTCCATCGGAGGATTGGACCTCACGCAGGACTGCCTTCAGGCGTTCCTCGAATTCGCCTCGGAACTTCGCGCCGGCGAGGAGCTGGCCGACATCGAGGGCCATGATGCGCTTGTTACGCATTCCCTCGGGGCAGTCGCCGTTGACGATTCGCAGCGCGAGCCCCTCCGCGATCGCGGTCTTGCCGACGCCGGGCTCGCCGATCAGCACGGGGTTGTTCTTGGTCCGGCGGCTGAGCACCTGCATGCACCGGCGGATCTCTTCATCGCGGCCGATGACGGGGTCGAGCTTGCCCTGCTGGGCGCGCTCGGTCAGATCGATCGCGTACTTCTTGAGGGCCTCGAATGAGGATTCTGCGCCCGGATCGTTGATGTTCTGCACGCCGCTGGACTCCCGGATCTGCTTGATGGCCTGCTCGATCTGCGACGGCTTGAGGCCGACGACGGAGAGGAGTTCTTTGGCCGGGCCGCCGACGTTGGCGAGTGCGATCAGGAGGTGTTCGACGGAGACGTAGGCGTCGTTGAGTTTCTTGCTCTCCTGCTCGGCGCGGGTGAGGATCTCCATGATGGCGCGTCCGGCGGTGCCGGCGTTGCTGGAGACGGTCGGCTGGCGCGAGAGCTCGGCCTCGGCGACCTGGGCGATGCGGTCGGGACGCGCGCCCGCGCGTTCGAGGATCGATTGTGCGGGAGAGCCCTTGTCCTTGAGGAGAGCCGCGAGCACATGGAGCCCGTTGACCTCGGCGTGCGAGCGGCCCATGGCTTCGGACTGGGCGTCGGCGAGGGCCTGTTGGGCGGCGGTGGTGAGGCGGTCGGTGCGCATGGACGGATTCCTTCTTCCGGAGGGAGGCGCGTGGGCGCGGGCCGGGCGAGGGTGCATGTGCAAGCGGCGCGCCAGAAGCGGCCATGTTCATCATGGCGCGTGGGGCGATGATGGCAACCCAATTGGGGCGGTTTCACGCCTGCTTCATGCCGTGCGTGGCAGCGGACTGCCGAAATGGCAACCGCGTCTCAGCAATCGATTGCGCCAACGGCCCCGTTATCCCTCGAGCGCCAACCTCACCATCATCTCGATACCGGCTTCGAGCGCCTCATCGTTGAAGTCGAACGTGGATTGGTGGAGTTGCGGCACGCCGAGCGGGTCCAGCCCCGGCGGGCAGAGGCCGAGCAGGAAGAAGCAGGCGGGGACGTGCTGGCCGTAGTAGGAAAAATCCTCGCCGCCCATCGAGGGGCTGGGCGCGACGGAGACGCGTGGCGCACCGAAGGCGGCGCGGGCGGTGTCGAGTACGCGTGAGGTCAACGCGGCGTCGTTGATCGTCGCGGGGTAGCCCTCGGTCCAGCGGACCGTGGCGCGGCAGCCGTGGGCGCGGGCGGTGGCGTCGATGATCTCGATCAAGCGTTCGCGGCAGCGCTCGCGCGATTCGGGCGTGAGCGTGCGGACCGTGCCGCTGAAGACGGCGGTGCGAGGGAGGACGTTGTTGGCGACGCCGGCGCGTGCCTGGCCGGTGGTGACGACGACGGGCTCAAAGGGGGAGACGTTGCGCGAGACGATCTGCTGGAGGGAGACGATCGCCTGCGACATCGCGAGGATGGTGTCGGTGCCCAGGTGCGGGAACGCGCCGTGCGCCTGCACGCCCTCGATCGTCGCCTCGAAATCGTCGGTTGACGCGAGGAGCGGGCCGGGTTTGGTGGAGATCGCGCCGACGGGGAGCTGTGGCCAGCCGTGGAGCCCGAAGATGCGTGAGATCGGCTGCGTGCCGGCGGGGCCTGCGCCATCGATGGGTCCGTCGATCGCGCCGTCGCGGCACATCTTCTCCCCCCCCGCGCCGCCTTCTTCGGCGGGCTGAAAGACGAGGCGGACGGTGCGCGGGCGATCGTGGAGTTTGGAGAGGACGCGTGCGGTGCCGAGGAGGATGGTGGTGTGGCCGTCGTGGCCGCAGGCGTGCATGGTGCCGGGCGTTCGCGAGGCGTAGGGCTTGCCGGTCTCTTCGGTGATGGGGAGTGCGTCGATGTCGGCGCGGAGGCCGATGGCTTCGGTCGATGTTGCGGGGGATGCGGGTATGACGCCGATGACGCCGGTGCCGGTGCTTGGTTCCGGGCCTCCGACGCTCGATTTGAAGGGGATGCCGAGTGCGGCGAGCTCGCGCTGGATGATGCGGCTGGTGCGTTGTTCTTCGAAGCCAAGCTCGGGGTGGGTGTGGAGGTCGTGGCGGATGGCGGTGAGTTCCGGCAGCTCGCGCCGGATCATCTGGCGGAGGGTCTCGGTGGAGATGGACGAGCTGGCGGGGCCGCGGGGGGTCGGGGTTGTCATGGTGGAGGGTAGACCGCTGTGCTGCGATCTTGCCCAAACGCCTCGGCGTGTCGCGCAACGCTTCTTTCATCCGACGTTGCCCGTTAGACTTCGAGGATGAAACGTGGAACGCGAACAATCCTCACGATCGCCGCACTGGCGATCGGCCTGAACCTTCTCGTTTCCGCGCTCGACGCTCTTCGAAGCGAAGTGTTGATCAACCGGCCTGTCGCCAGATTCCCCGTATCTGTGAACCATGGCAACTACGCGCCATTCGAGCCGGACGAAGTCTCGCTCCTTGGCGCTGCTGTCGCGAACTCACAGAAGGTGAGCGTGTTCGCTCCGAGCAGCACATTCCAGACTGAAGCTCCAGTCGCGGCGGTGCCCGCGCCCACTCTTGTCTCTGCAGGCATGATGATGCCGAGCAGGACGGTGATTGCGGGATGGCCACTGAAGTCTTTCAAGGCGTACGCGGAGTGGTACGGCGCAGCGCCCGGAACGCTGCGGTGTGATGGCGGAGTTGTCTTCCGAAACTCGCTCCAGTACCACGCCGCGGGAACGACGCTGAGCTTCATCGTTCTGCCATATGTGCCGATATGGCAAGGAGTGATCACGAATACAAGCATCTTCGCTGCGATTGTGTACGCCGTCTTCTTTGCTCGACGGCACATCGTGAGAGCACGACGACGCTTCCGCTCTCTCTGCACTAAGTGCGGCTACCCGATCGCTGGCCAGCGTCGATGCCCGGAGTGTGGTCAGGCATGCACCGTCGCCGATTCGGCGAGAGAGTGAAGCTGTGCGAAGTCCAAGGGGGCAAGTCGCCCAATCGGACATCGGCGCTCCTCGTCTGGCTACTTCACCCCATAGAACGCCGCGGCGTCCTTCGTGAGTTTCTCAAGGTCCGCATCCCGCACGTACATCATGTGGCCGGACTTGTAGTAGGTGAAGGTCATGTTCTTGCGGACGGCGGGGTCAAGGCCCATCTGGGCGGCGACATCTTCGGCGGCGAAGTAGGGCGTGGCGAGGTCGTAGTAGCCGCACGCGACGAGGACGCGCATGGAGGTTGAGCGGTGCATCGCATCGCGGAGGCGTGTGGCGACGTTGGCGTAGCGGTTCTGCTCGCCCTGGTAGGACCACGGTTGGACGCGCCCGGTGAGGATCTCGTAGGGAAGGTCTGAGGTGTAGTTCAGCGACTCGCGGATGTACTGGTTGAAGCAGGCGGTGTAGGGCGGCACGATCGCCGACATCGAAGGGTCGTGCTCATACGACGCGCGGACCTGGTCCGCGTCGATGCCGACGTAGCGGCTGTCCAGACGGCCGATGGTGCGGCGGTCGTCGAGCATGAGGCGCTTGGAGAAGGAGTCGAGGGAGATGCGCAGGTTGGCGCGATCGATGAACTCTTCGGGCAGTCCGGTGAAGGAGGAGAGTTTGGCGATGACTTCCTTCCGCTTGGCGGGATCGAGGCGATCTCCGGCGGCGAGCGCGTCGGCGAACTCGCCAGAGGCGAATGCCTCGACGTCGGCCTTGAGCTTATCGAAGTCGGCCATGAGGTCGGGCGCGAGTCGTTTGTGGTGCCACGCCGTGAGGGCGAGACTCGGGAGTATGCCGATGAAGGGGCGGTCGTTGCCGGGATGATCGCGGATGCTGCCGAAGTCCAGCACCGGCGAGACGAGCACGATGCCGTTGATTGCCATGCCGTAGTCGCCGAGGAGCAGGAGTGAGAGACCCGCGGCGCGCGTGGTGCCATATGACTCGCCGACGAGGTACTTTGGGGAACCCCAGCGGTCGTTGCGTGTGGTCCAGAGACGGATGAACTCGCCGACGGAGCGGAGGTCCTCTTCGAGGCCGTGGAACTGTTTCGGGCTCTCGCCCTCGGCGGCGCGGCTGTATCCGGTGGAGACTGGGTCGATGAAGACCAGGTCGGTGAACGGGAGCCACGTCGAAGGGTTGTCGCGGAACGTGTAGGGGGGCGGGAGGGGCATGCCCTCGGCGTCGAGGCCGCCGACGCGGGCGGGCCCGAGCGCGCCCATGTGGAGCCAGACGCTGGATGAGCCGGGGCCGCCGTTGAAGGCGAAGGTGACCGGGCGTGTGCCGGGCGCGGGAGCGCCCGAGTCGCCGCCATCAAGGAGTGTGTAGGCGATATGGAAGACGTGCGCTCTGGGCTTGCCTTCTTCGGTGGGGAGCGTGAGGTAGCCGGCGGTGGCGCGGTACTTGAGTTCGCGTCCGTCGATGGTGATCGAGTGTTCGGTGGCGATGGGCTCGGGCTGGGTGACCTCGACGGGGAGGGCGGGTTCTTTCTTCTCCGGTTCTGCCGCGAGCGCGGGCGCCACGGCGCGTGAAAGGAGCCCAACGAAGAGACACGAAAGGAGCAGCGGGCGGGCGGTCTGCCGGGCCGACTTCTTTCCGAACAGCGACAGTTGGACAAGCGACATGGTGCGGTTCCTTCGGTCCGGTGCCTGTTCTGGCGCCGGGCGAGCAGAATACCGCGTTGTCGATCCCGAGTGGCAATCTCTATGGATCGTCAACACATTCTGTTATGATCCCGTGAGGATCGGGCCACTCGTCCCGGGGAATTGCGGTGCTGACGCGAACGACAACTCGGATGATGGAGGATCTGCGCGACCCCGCCAATTTCGGGGCGTGGTCGGCGTTTGATGCGCGCTACCGGCCGGTGCTGATCGCGTTCGCGCGCAAGCTGGGGTTCGGGCATGAGGACGCGACGGAACTGGCGCAGCAGTCGCTCGCGGAGTTTGCACGGTGCTACCACGACGGGCGGTACCAGCGGTCCGAGGGGCGGCTGAGTTCCTGGCTCATCGGTATCGCGCGGAACGTGGGTTCGGGCATGCGCAGGAAAGAGGGCCGGGGCGGGGCGCGTGCGGGCGGGGACACGATGCTCGGCCAGATGCCGGGCGAGCTTCCCGACGCGCAGCAACTGACGATCGTCTGGAGGCGCGAGCGCGAGCACGCGATTCTCAACGAGGCGATGTCCTTGCTGCGGAGCTCGGCGCGGATGGAGGAGCACACGTTTCGGGCGTTCGAGCTCTTTGCGCTGCGGGGCGTGCCTGCGGAGGAGGTCGCGAGCCAGTGCGGCATCGAGGTCGATTCGGTCTATGTGATCAAGAACCGGCTGACCAAGCGCCTGAGAGAGATCGTTGCCGACATCACCGCCGCGTACGACGAGGGCGAGTGAATGGGCCACGGCTGTCCATCGCCCGTCGCGCTCGAGGCCATCGCGATCCGTGATCGCGCCTCTCCGGAGGAGCGGTCGCACGTGGAGCGATGCGAGATCTGCCGCGTCGCGATCGGCGAGATCCGGGAGAACCAGCGATTCCTCGGTCTGGCGGCGACAGCGCTCGGCGAGGCGGCGGATGCCTCGCAGCACGCGCCGCGCACGCGGCAGCCCGCAGGGAGCGTGCCCGGGTTCGAGTTGCTGGAAGAGATCAGCCGCGGTGGGCAGGGCGTCGTGTATCGCGCGGTGCAGGTTGCGACCAAGCGGCCGGCGGCGGTGAAGATGCTCTTGGGGGGGACATTCGCGACCGAGCGGCAGCGTCAGCGGTTTGAGCGCGAGATCGAGATTGCGGCGCGGCTGCGCCATCCGAACATCGTGTCGGTGTTCGAGTCCGGCCAGTCGGTCGACGGGAGCCCGTACGTCGCGATGGAGTTCGTTGATGGCGCGTCGCTGGATCGGTACGCCGAGGACCACTACGGCACCACCGGCAAGCACGATCGCGCGCGGGTCGATGCGGTGATGCGGCTGATGGGCGCGATTGCATCGGGCGTCGGCCATGCGCACACGGCGGGTGTGATCCACAGGGACCTGAAGCCGTCGAACATCCTGGTGGATCTCGCGGGCAATCCGCGCGTGCTCGACTTCGGCCTGGCCCGTGCCGCGGAGCCGTCGCGCGATGTATCGGCGACGCAGGAGTTTGTCGGCACACCCGCGTTCGCGTCGCCGGAGCAGCTCGCGGGTGATCCGGCATCGATCAACGCGCGGACCGATGTCTACGCCCTGGGGCTCATTCTCTATCGGCTCCTGACCGGCAAGCACCCCTATCCGAGCGAAGGGCCGATCGGGGTGCTGGCGCAGCACGCGATCTCGACCGAGCCGGCGCCCCCGTCGCGCCATGTGAAGCGGTTGCCCTCGGACGTGGAGACGATCGTTCTGAAGTGTCTGGCGAAGCAGCCGTCGCGCCGGTACTCGAGCGCGACCGCGCTGGCGGCGGACATCGAGGACTACCTGGAGGGGAGGCCGATCTCGGCGCGGCGCGACAGCGCGATGTACGTGCTGCGCAAGCTGGCGTTCCGGCATCGGATCGCGGCGCTCGCCGGGGCGCTGGTGCTGCTGACGATCGTGGGCGCGACGGTGGGGCTCGCGCTCCTTGCGAGCGATCTCGGGCGGGCCAAGCGCGACACAGAAGCGGCTCTGTCGGAGAGCATCATCCAGCGCGGACGCCTTCTGAGCGCGGCGGGCTCGGTGCGCGAGGCGGAGCGTCTGCTGTGGGGCGAGGCAGAGACTGTTGGGCTGGACGTGGGTGCGCCAGACCTCTGCTACGGCGGGACTGCGCCGTCGCGCCAACTGGCTTGGGCGCTGATGGAGCTGTACGCGAGAGAACCAAGACGTTGGAGGGCGCACTTCCCGGACGTGGTGCGCGGGGTCGGGTTCGGCGCCGACGGCGCATCGATCTGGTGCGTCGGGACGAGGGGAGCGTTCGCAAGATGGACGCGCGACGGCACCGAGCTTGAGAGCGGACCCGCGTGGCTCGGTCCCCGCTTGCCCGAGGTCACGGCGATATCAGCGGACGGGACCCGATTGGTGACCGCTGACGATCAGGGGGTTTGGCTCTTCGATGTCGCGACGCACGCCCCGCTCGCAGGTCCGGTCCAGTTCGAGCGATCGGCCCGGAAACCGACATTGATCTTGAGCCCGGACGGGCGGCTGCTCGTGGCGCGCGAGTTCTCGGGAAGGACGACCGTGCTCGACGGCATGACGCTGGAGCGGATCGTGGAGTTGAGCGACGGTGTGAGCACCCATCTCAGCACCGTGGTGTTCTCGGCGGATAGCGCCGTGCTGGCGGCCCCGTTCGACGAGCCGGAGAAGCGGGGCGTGTGTTTCTGGTCGACAAGCGACTGGGTGGAGCAGGGCCGGCGGCTCTACGCGCCTGCTTTCCCCTTCGCCACCATGAGTTTCGGCGTGCGCTTTGTGAGCCCGGGGGTGGAGATGGTGATCGGCCAATTGGGCGAGAACCTGCTCGTCTGGCGGGGTGATGAGCCGTGCCGCATCGTGCAGCGCCACATCTCGTCGCTGCGGCTCGCGGAGGTCGCCCCGAGCGGCGACAAACTCCTCACGGCGAGCAACGACGGGGTGGTGTGGCTGTGGTTCTATCCCGGACTCGAACCGATTCGGTCGTTGCTGCTCCCGACGGTGCTGTACGCGAGCGCGTTCGGGCCCGATGGCCGGTCGCTCCTGCTTGCGGGGGCCGGTGGCGAGGTCTCTCTCTATGACATCGGCGACTCGCGCCTTCCGGCGAGGACTCCGATCGAATCCCACGGCTTTATGGGCGTCCACGGCCTGAGCATCCGACCGGACGGCCGGCGGGCGGTGTGCGGCGACTCGGCGGGCGTGGTGCGGATCATCGACCTGGAAACGGGCGCGATCGTCCGCACGATCGCCGCGCACACCGGGATCGTGACCACCACCGAGTACTCGCCCGATGGGAAATGGATTCTCACGGTCGGCATGGTGACCAATCAGCGTGCGATGGATGGGAACCTGAAGATTTGGGATGCGGAAACCGGCGAGTTGCTCTGGACCCTCGCAGACGACCTTGCGTCCACGTGGAGCGCACGCTTCTCGCCCGACGGCGGGAGGATCGTGGCGGGCGACGATCGGGGCTTGGCCATGGTCGTCGACGGCATCGGGCCATCGCCGAGCATCATCCGGATCCCGATCGAACACGGACGCATCCCGCAGGTCGCCATCAGCCCGGATGGGACGAGGTTCGCGACGGCGAACTTCGACCACACCATCACGATCTGTGATCTGCAAACCGGCTTGGCCGTGGGCACCCTCACCGGTCATGGGAGCTCGGTCCGTGCGATCGTGTTTTCGCCCGATGAGAGATGGATCCTTTCGGGGAGCGACGACCGGACGATACGGATCTGGGATGCGAGCACGGGCCAGCTCGTGCGCGTGATCGAGGATCTGCCGAGCGATCCCTTCGAGCTCGCGTTCCATCCATCGGGAAAGGTCTTGTTCTGCGTGGGGCGGTCGTCGGATGTGCTCGTGCTCGATTTCGAGTCCGGCCTCGAACTGGCGAAGCTGAAGGGCCACGACAAGCTCGTCTTTGGCGTGCGCGTGAAGCCCGACGGCTCGGGGATCGTTACAGCCGGCCAAGACCCTTGGGTCGGGATCTGGGACCTTGACTATCTGCGCGAATCGGTCCGGGGCAACGCGCCCTGATCGGCCAACCGCCGGTCCAAAGACCCCGGAGCGCTCGCGCGCCCCGAGGCCGATGCGGGCGAGCCAAGAAGGCGATGCTCACCCGGACGCCGCGCCGCCCGACCCTGCTTTGCCGTTACCCCGCCAGATCGTTGTGCGTGCCAGCAGCAGCACCAATGCGGCAGAATCAATGAGAAAGACTCCGATCAGCAGCCAGCCCGTTCGACCGTCGTTGATGCTCACGAGGGCGCCCGCCGCGAAGCACGCCAGGAGCACCAGAGCGCTCGCCAAAGCCAGGAATACTCCGACGGATCGCATGTCTGGTTCCTGTTCTCGGCGATGCCCGTGCGGAGCACAGTCCGCATCGAGTGGATACCTCTCGCTCTGCTCACGACCAGTTCGAACGCGGCGAGAGCCACCGTCTTCCTGACGATGGTCTGATGTGACTTGGCGGGTGGCCGCCTGATCTATCACTCTGAATCAGGGATTACGCAGCAATCGCGCGGCGAGGCCAACACAAGCCCTGTTTCGGGTGTTGTGCTGGTTGATTCTGGCCACTCGGGAGTTCTGTCAGGAAAAACCCTGTAAAATCACCAGAGTGAGGGGAGAGATTGACATGGTTCACGCCATAACTACTGGTGTCGATCACTTGGACTGACTGATCGGCGCACTCGTGTCTTTCGGGGTCAGCTCCCACATCGTGTCACTGTTCCTCCACCCTTCCGTCGCTGCTGCTGACCCGAGCACACGGAAGTACTCCTCACTCGGAGGCGGGGACGGCGCGCCAACGCACGCCGTCTCCATTCCTGGAATCGCGTGACCCTGCGCGGGCTGTGCGTTGTCGGCTCGCGCAGGATGCGCGCGATCCGGGTTATCTGCCGCCTTCGCCTTTCGCCGCGCCCGATGACCCGTCCGGGTTTGGGGTGGCGTACTCTGGCCGCGAACTTCGCGTTCGCGAGCGGATCGCCGTCAAGCTGGGCAAACTGGGAGTCGATAGACGCTTGAGACGGCGATGCCGCCTGAGCCGTGACTCCCGTTGGGCGGGGGCGTTCAGGACCGGGTCGCAGTCCACCGGGCCATCACTCATGGGCGGCGAAACGAACAACTCCGGGTCTGACTGGTCGACCAAGAAGATCTTCACGACGGGCGAAGCCGCCGAGGTCTGCAAGGTTTCCCAGCAGACGATCATCCGCTGTTTCGACAGCGGGCGGCTCAGCGGCTTCCGTGTGCCGGGGTCCAAGTTTCGTCGCATCCCACGTGAGGAACTGATCCGCTTCATGCGCGACAACGAGATCCCGACGCTTGTGCTCGAGGGTGGTCTGACCCGTGTGCTTGTCGTCGAGGATGACCCCGACATCGTCAGCGTGCTCACAGAGGTGCTTGAGCGTGACGGGCGGTTCGAGGTCCGTGCCGCGGGCAATGGGTACGACGCGGGCATGCTCACCGAGTCGTTCAAGCCCAACATTGTGATCCTCGACTATCTCCTGCCCGACATCAACGGCAACATCGTCTGCAGGCGCATCCGCGAGCGCGACGACATGACCCAGACGCGGATCATCTGCGTCAGCGGCGTGGTCCGCGACGAGGAGATCAAGGGGCTGATGCGTTCGGGGATGGACGAGTTCATCAAGAAGCCGTTCGACGTCGATTTCCTTGTCTCGCGCATCGCCACGCTCGCCGGCCTCACCGCCGCGTCGCGGGCCGGCTGACCGTCCGGAGGGAGAGCCGTGGCATCCGTGAGCCAACCGTCGATCGCGCCATCCACGGCGGCTGACTCGCCCGGTGCGAGCCCGATTCGTCCGGCAACGCGTCAGGTCGAGATCATCCTTGAGAAGCTCGACGCGCTCCCGACGCTCTCACCGGTTGCGGTGCGGCTCCTTTCCGTGGTTTCGGGCGCGGACGCGAAGATCGACGAGGTGGTGAGACTGATCGAGTCTGATCCGGGTCTCACCACGCGCATCCTTGCCTTGATTCGGCGCGCCTCTCACGGACTGGGCGATCGTGTCACCACCGTGCGCCACGCCACGACCATGCTGGGGCTTGAGGCGATCCAGTCGGCTGTGCTCGGGCTTGGTATCTACGAGCTCTTCGAGCACGCGGGCCACGAGCAGGATCGGAGTCTCTCGTCGGGCGCCGCGCTCGCGTCGATATCGGACGCCCCCTCGCTCGATCGCGTGCGCCTGTGGACGCACCTGATCGGCGTCGCCTGTGCCGCGGAGTCGATGGCTCGCCACAATCCGCGCTGCGGGGTGAAGCCGGCGGAGGCGTTCCTCTGCGGCCTGCTGCACGACATGGGCAAGCTCGCGCTCGACCTCTGCCTTCCGTCGTCATACGCGCGTGTCGTCGCGTTGGCGGAGCGGCGCCGCGTCTCCAGCGCGGACGTCGAACGCGGCGTGATCGGGCTCGACCATCACACGGCGGCAAAGCGGCTCGCCGAGCGGTGGGGCCTTCCCACGCTGCTCCGCGACACCGTCTGGCTGCACAGCCGCCCGCTCGCGTCTCTCCCGGAGAGCGCGCCGCGCGCCATGCTGGGTGTGATCGGGGTTGCGCGGGCGTTGTGCCGCGAACTGCACATTGGTGCGTCGTTCGACTTCGGCCGGACGTCTGCCTCTGCCCGCGCCTGCGAGGAGGCGGGGCTCGACACGGGAGCTCTCGGACGCGTGACCGATGAGATCCACGAGGCCGTTGCCGAACGCTGCGCCGTGCTCGGCCTCAGCACACCCACCAGCCAGGAGGCGATGCTCGGCTCCATCGCCCAGGCCAATCGCAAGCTCGCCACGCTCAACGCGACGCTCGACGAGCGGGCACGCCAGGCCGACGCCATGCGCAGCGCGCTCGCGGCTGTCGGCGCATTCAACCACCAACTCCGCGACCCGCGTCGGTCACGCTCGATCGAGCGCACGCTCTCACTGATCGCGCAGTCGCTCCGCTCGCTCGATCCGCGCCGGAGCGCGTTCGTCGCGTTCGTTGCGCAGTGTCCGGGTGAGGAGCGCTGGCGGGGCTGGTTCTTTGACGCCTCGATGAACACCAAGAGTGCGGAGATCGACACGCCTCTGGAGCACGGGGGCACCTCGCGATCGCTCTCGGATCTGCTCCGCGCTCCCGGCGCGGACGCACGCATGCTCGGCATCCTCCCCTGGCTCACCGATTGCATGGCCGGCGCGCCCGACATGCTCAAGGTCCGTGCGGTGCCGCTGTGTGTCGGAGCACCCATCGGTGCCACCACGGGCGAGCCCGCCGTGGTCATGCTCACCGATCTCGACGCTGCCGGGGCGGGACTGACGCCCGGCGTCTTTGAGACGCTCGGCGCGTGCTGGGGCTCGGCGATCGCGGCGGCGGGCGCGATCGAGCACGCCCGGGGTATGAGCGAGCGACTGGCCTCCGCGGCCCGTGAACTTGAGCAGGCCCAGGCCCAGCTCACCGAGGCGCAGGCACTCTCGCGGCTGGGTGAGATGGCCGCGGGTGCTGCCCACGAGATGAACAACCCGCTCACGGTGATCCGAGCGAGGTCGCAGTTGTTGGTGCGTCGGCTGACGAATGCGGGCGATCGTGCCGCGGCCGAGGCGATCGCGCAAGGTTCTTCACAGATCTCGGACCTGATCACCTCGATGCACCTCCTGGCCAATCCTCCCACGCCGAGTCTTGGGTCGATCCGCCCGCTGGAGCTGGCGGAGAGCGCGGTGCGCAAGGCCTTGCAGCGCACTGAGTTGGAAGTGGAGATCAAGATCGATGTTCCCTCGTACCTCCCGCTGATGAGCGTGGACGTCGAGTTGTTCTCGCTCGCGCTGTCTGAACTGGTGGCCAATGCGGTCCAGTCGCTCGCGCCCGAAACAGGAGAAACCCCGGCGCAGGCGGCCAAAGTCCGCGTTCAAGCTCAGATCGATTCAACGGATGACCGAATCTGTTTCCTCGTCGAGGACCAGGGCGCAGGGATGTCGGAGCACACCCTCGCCCACGCGTTTGACCCGTTCTTCAGCGAGCGCCCCGCGGGGCGCCGCAGGGGTATGGGACTGGCGCGGGCACGGTCGATCGTGGCGGCCCATCGGGGGACGCTGACGCTGGAGAGCGTCCCCGGCTCCGGAACACGGGCCAGTCTTGAGCTCCCCGTGTGGCGCGCGGAGCAGTCCATGGGTCAGGCGGCCTGACCCCCAAGGCGACGCAGGGTGGACCGAATCAAGCAGCGTGAGAGAGATCGAACGGCAAGCCCAATCGAACGCGGCGGAGAGAAGCAGTGATCCGACGGAAGAAGTCAGTTGAGTTGGTTCGTGGGACGGCGCCCGCCGAGGGCGGCGCGCCCGTTGAAACACACGAGTCGCGGCCGGCGATCCCCCAAGCGATGATTCCGCCGCCGCTGTCGCTCTGTCCGGTGCCGGCCCGCGTGCTGGTGATCGGCGATGCGCCGTCGCGGCGAGCGCTGATCGAGCGCATCTCCGGTCTCGTGATCCGCAGCGCGAGCGCGACCGACGCGACCGACGCGCTCACGCAACTCGGCAATCAGACGTTTGATCTTGTGCTGATCGTCGCCCGCGAGGGGTGGCGGGCCGATGCGGAGCGGGTGCTCGCCTCCGACTGCGACGCAGCGGTGGTCGCGATCGCTCCGAGCGTCGAGGAGACCTCACTGTCGCTCGCGATCGACGCGCTGCAGGCCGGCGCGGCGGACCTCATCTCGATCGACGCCCCGGCGGACGAGTTCGCGACGCGGATGCGCAGCGCGCTCCAACGCGCCCGCAAGGCCCAGCACGGGCGCGAGCGGATCGAGCGGCTTCGCAAGCTCTGCAAGCACCTGAACCACGCCCGCCAGGAGGTCTCCAAGCAGGTCGGCTCGCTCTGCTCGGACATGGCGACCGCGTATCAGGAGCTCACCGATCGCATGACCCACGTCGCGACGGCCAGCGAGTTCAACGGGCTCATCCGCCAGGAACTGGATCTCGAGTCGCTCCTGCGCGTCGCCCTTGAGTACATGCTCGCCAAGACGGGGCCGACCAACGCGGCGGTCTTTCTCCCAGCGACCAGCGGCGAGTACACGCTCGGCGCGTACGTGAACTACGACAGCCCGCGCGAGACGGCCGAGGTGCTGCTGGACCATCTTGCCGGCGTCATCGCGCCGCGTTTCGAGTCGTGCACCTCGCTCGTCCACCTGAGCAAGAAGGCCGAGCTCCAGCAGGCGCTCGGCGACAAGGCCTCATGGATCGGCGACAGCGGGCTGGTCGTGATGCCCTGCCACCACGATGGCGAGTGTCTCGCCGTCGTCGCGCTCTTCCGCGATCGCACCTCGCCCTTCCCCGAGACGCTGCTCCCGCTGCTCCAGTGCGTCGCGGAGCAGTTCGGACGCCAGCTCGCCCGCGTCATCCATGTCCACCACCGCCATCTTCCCAAGCACAAGTGGGGGAGCCCGGGCGACACCGGCGACGCGGACACGGGTGGTGACGACATCGATCTCGCGGCGTGAGTCCTACTCCGCCTCGGGCCTTGCCAGCGCCTCACGCCACGAAGTCGCCCGAGCGTCGTAGCCCTTGCCGGGCTCCGCTGCATCCCATCTCTCATAGAGCGCAACGATCGCTTCGACGAGTGTCCTGCGCGTGGTGTTCCCCGGCGGCAGCGAGTCCGTCGCGGTTGTCATGGCGTCGAGCAGCGTGCGCTCGGCTTCATCGAATTGCTTGGCGCTCGTGAGGGCGCGCCCGAGATTGCGTCTGGTCGCGAGCGTCGGCTCGCTACCCGCGCCCAGCACGCGCGTCCTTGCCTCCAGCACCTCGCGCGTCAACGCCAGGGACTCCTCCGCTTTGCCGGTGCGATCGAGGGCCGCGGCGAGGTTGTGTCGGAGCAGCAGCGTCGTCGGGTGTTCCGCGCCCAGCCCCGCGATCGAGGCGTTCACGCCCTCGCGCAGGATCGCTTCGGCATCCGCGTTGCGGTCGCGCTGCATGTAGAAATGCGCCATGTTGTTGAGCGAGACGAGCGTGGAGGGGTGCTCGCGTCCGAGCGTGCGCACGCGTCCGGCGAGGGACCGCTTGTAGAGAGCCTCGGCTTCGTCGAGCCGCCCGAGCGATTCGAGCGCGCTGCCGAGGTTGTTCATGCCGATCAGGGCATCGAACGAGTCCTCTCCGGAGACCTTGATGAACCCCTCCATCGAGCGGCGGTAGCTGGATTCGGCCTCGGCGAACTTGCCCTGGGCCTCTTCCATGCCGCCGACGTTGTTGAGATAGAGAAGCGTGTCGGGGCTCTCCTCGCCGTGGACCCGAGCCGAGATCTCGTACGCGCGCTGGTAGAGCGATTCGGCCTCGGGGAGACGCCCCTGGGCCTCGCGTGCGCCCCCGAGGTTGCTGATGAACGCGAGCGTGTCGACGTCGCTCTCGCCGAACGCCCGCTCTGCGCGGCGCATGGCTTCCTCGTACAAGTTGGCCCCGGCGTCGATCTCGCCGACATTCAGGAGCAGGTACCCCATGTTGTTCATGGACTGGATCGTCGGGCGTGCGTCCGCGCCGAGTTCGTTGCGCCTCGACTGCAGCGCCGCCTCCTGCAGCGGTCGGGCCTTGTCGAAGAGCCCGAGCGTCATGTACGCCTCGGCGATCGTCTGGCGGAGCGATGCGGCGACGAGGGGGCTGTTGGCGAACCGCTCGTCGATGGCGTCGGCTGCGGGGGCGAGCATGGTCTCATCGATGACGCGCCGGGCGACCTCGGGGGCGTTGACGCCCTCGAGCGCGTTGCGTCGGAGCGTGACGAGCGATTCGCGGGCATCGGGTGCCAGCCCGTCGACGCCGTCGCTGACCATGCGCTCGACGATGACCGAGCCCGCGGACTCGGGATCGATGCCGGAGATGATGGCGGACTGGAAGTCGGTGACGTCGCGGAGTTCGGCCTCACCTCTTTCGGCGCGGAGACGCTGCTCGTGCTCCTTGGCCGCGAAGATGAGGGTCGCGACGACGCCCGCCGCGATCGCCAGGGCTACCGCCCCGGCGCCGGCGACCACGCCGGTGTGACGCTTGACGAACTTCGAAGCGAGATAGCCGAAGCTCTCCGGGCCGGCGCGCAGCGGCTGGCCCTTGATGTACCGCTCGATGTCGTCCGCGAGTTCGGACGCGGACTGGTAGCGACGCTCGCGCTCCTTGCGCATCGCCTGTTGCGGGATCCACTCAAGTTCCCCCGAGAGAATGCGCGACAGCTCCGCGACGGTCGCGCCCCGCCTTCTGGCGATCTCCTCGGCGGAGGGTGTGATCCAGCGCGTCGGCTCTGTGCCCGCGCCCATCCCCGCGCCCCCACCCGCGCCGTGCCCGTCGGCTTCGCCCACTCGCGACGCGGCCTGCATCAGGCGTGTGCGCAGGCGCGGCGGCTCTGTCTCGCGGATCACGCGAAGCATGTCGAGGGGCGACTGCGACTCCAGCCGCTTGGGATCGACGGGGGGGGAACCGGCGAGCAGTTCATACAGGACAACGCCGAGCGCGTAGACATCGGAGCGCGTGTCGATGTCGCGCCCATCCCCGGAGGCCTGCTCCGGAGACATATAGATAGGTGTCCCGACGATCCAGCCGGCCTGTGTCACCTCTACTCCCGGCTGCGGCGTGATCGCCTTCGAGACGCCGAAGTCGATCACCTTCGGCGTGTGGATCCCGTCGTGCTCGCGCACCAGCACGTTGGCCGGCTTCAGGTCGCGATGGATCACGCCCTTGTGGTGGGCATGCTGCACGGCGTGGCAGACGGCAACGAACATCTCCAGCCGCTCGCGGATCGAGAGCCGGTGCGTGTCGCAGTACCTGTCGATCGCTTCGCCCTGCACGTGCTCCATCACGAAGTACGGGCGAGATCCCATCGCCGGAGAGGTCACACCCCCGTCGAGCACCCGCGCCACGTTCGGATGGTCCATGAGCGCGAGGGTCTGCCGCTCCTGCTCGAAGCGGGCGATAACTGACGCGCTGTCCATCCCCGGCTTGATGATCTTGAGCGCGACACGCTGCACATACGGCGCGGTTCGCTGCGCAAGCCAGACGACGCCGAAGCCGCCCTGCCCGATCCGGTCGAGCAGCGTGTAAGGTCCGATCTGGTCCCCCGGGCGCTCCCCTCCGAAGGCCGGATCCTCGCCGGGATGTGTGCCGCCGCCTCCGGCCGGGGGAGAGCCGACGCCTGCCGAGCCATCGCCATCGGCGGGGCGGCTGGCTGTCATCATCGAGCTGATATCTGGTTCATTCATGGATGCTGGCCGCGTTCCTCGCAGGTGGCATCCATGATATTGACGATCCGTGCCGGATCCCAAGGAGAGGGGCCGGGCCGATCGCTTTGGGGATCGAGGTTGTGCCGGCTGCTCAGGCCGCTTCGGATTGGGTGATGCACTCGAGGTCCGAGGTGTCCCACGGCACCTCGTACCCGAAATAGGCCATGGCCTTGGCACAGCGCGAGGTGAATGCGGCGCGTTCCTCGTCGGACCAGCTCCGCCAGCGCTTGGCGCGCTCGCGCAGGGCGTCCTGCACGTTCTTGGCCTCGATCGCCGCGGCGTGGCGGTCGCTCGTCGGATGGATCAGTCCCTCGCCGAACGCCTCGACGCACGGCGCGTGGTCGCGCAGCCCGAGGAAGGGGAGGATTGCGCCCATCATCCGATCGGGGCCGTTGCGCTCGGCGAGCCACTCGTGGCGGACCATGAGAAACTCTCGCCGACCCTCGCCCCATCGCGCCATGTCGTGGGCGCCGCACCATGTGCTGCAGTGCGATTCGACTTCCTTGTGTCTGAAGTGCTCGAATCGCATGCGGCTGGAGATCACCTCGATCCCGTTGCGCACAATATAGATGATCCGCACGTTGTGGAAGAGTCGGACGAGATAGTCGGCGGCATCCGGCATGAGATTGGAATACGCGAGCAGGCGCGTCGGACGATCACACTCATGGCGCGGGCGAGGCCAGAGGAGTCGAAGCACGAGCGAGCGGAAGTGGGCGTCGTACACCTTGTCGGCGACGCGCATCGCGTGGCGTCTGGCCGGGATCGTGCAGTTCCGATGCGCTGCTTCCAGAACATCAAGAAGCATGTTGTTCTCAAGATTCGTCGAATCGAGATCGGGGTGGCGGCTCAGCGCCTCGCGCACAATCGTCGTTCCGGACCGCCCGACACCCGAGAGCACCGTCAGCGGCACGTGGTCGTAGGGGTGCGAAGGAGGGCGGGTGCTGGGATACGGCTCGTGCGCGTTCACCATGCCCGGCATATCGGTTATCGGGACCGATGGCTTTATCAGGAAGACCGACCTGCGGGGCATCTCGAATCGCGCCCGTCGAGACCCCGGTGAATCCCCTGGCCTGTGCCGCTAGAGCCGGGATCGATGCTCCTGAGGGGCCCGCTCAGCACCCGCTGCCGAAGGCATCCAGAAAGTCCAGGAAGTCGAGAATGTCGACGATGGTGTCGCCGTTGAAGTCGGCATCGGAGATTGTGCCGCAGGGCGCGGGCTGGCTCTCGCACGCTCCGAAGTCGTCAAAGAAGTCGAGGAAGTCGAGGATGTCGACCTCGGCATCGCCGTTGTAGTCGGCGAGGCATGCGTCGGCCTGGATGAGGCGCATCGCGATGGGCGATCCGGGCGCGGTGAAGGTGCCGGTGATGCCTCGTGAGATGGCGGGAAGGCCGCCGAACCCGTTGTTGATCGCGCCCCAGTAGATGGAGGGCTCGTTGGCTTCGAGGTGGACCCAGTAGCGGCCCTCGGGGAGTGTGACATGGAGATCCGCGCCGACCCAGTTCTCGAGATTGGTGTTGAAGCGGTAGTTAAGCCCGTCCGCCTGCGCGAGCGTGAAGGACTCGTTGGGGCGGGTGCCGCTGCTGCTGTCGGGATGGATAGAGACGAGGATGCCCTGGCCGTTGCCGATGACGGCGGTGAAGCCATCGAGCTCGATACGACCGATGGACCAGCCGCCGGCGGGGACGTCGAAGGGCTGGAAGGCCTCCCACTCGCTGCCGGGGACGCCGAGCGAGCGCCCGCCGCTGGCGGCGGCGTTCGAGCCCTGATCGAGCAGCACAACGCGATCGGGGCAGGCCTCGGCCTGGCAGGAATCGGGGACGCCGTTGTTGTCGCAGTCGGGCACGCCGTTGGCGATGTCGATGTCGTCGGCGATGCCGTTGCCGTTGCAGTCGTTCAGGGCCTGGACCGGCACGCCCGTGCTAAGCGCGAGGCCCGAAGGAGAGCGATCGAGCACGGAGGAGAAGATCACGGAGGTGTTGGAGCCATCGAGATCGGAGCGGTACACAAGGTCGAGGAGGTCATCGGCGAAGAACATGCGGTCGTTCGCGGCATCGACGATGAGCATGATGTAGCCGCTCGACTGGCCGATCAGCGGCGATGCGTCCTGGATGATCGTGAAGTCGGTGCCGTCGAGATTGATGCGGGCGATGAGGTCGGAGTTGGTGTTGGAGTCGAGCCAGTAGAGGTGACGCGAGGCGATGTCGAGGTCGATGGCGCGGACGGTGCTGCCGCCCTGGAAGAGGGTCTTGATGTTGGAGCCGTCGAGGTTCATGCGCCGGACCTGGCCGTACTCGCCGAAGTAGAGGTGGCCGTTGGTGGCGTCAACAGTGACATCACCGACGGGGTGGCCGGCGACGGTGGAGGTGAAGAGAACAACTTTGCCGGAGCCATCGCCGTTGACGCGCTCGATGCGGTTGTCGGTGCTGTAGTAGATGCGGCCGAGGGCGTCGCGGGACGCGCCCCGTGCGAAGCCGGTGACGGGCGCGACGGTGGTGAGGCCGGCGCCGGCCAGGTCCGAGCGCAGGAGCTTGCTGGATCCTGCCGAGTCCATCCACGTGAGGCGCGCGGTAGCGGGGTTGTAGTCGAGGCCGATGGGGAGCCAATAGGAGGAGGGGAGGGAGAAGAGCGTGCGCGGATTGGTGCCGTCGGGACGGACTGCGCTGACCTGCGCATCATTGAACTTGTATTCGGCGATGTAGAGATCGGTCTGCGCGAGCGTGGGGCTCGCACCCGCGCAGAGGATCAGCCCGGAGATAGAGAAACGCTTCATCGATGAGAACTCCCTCGGTGCGCCCACACGCCCGCTGACGCGCTCGGCTTCGATTGGGAATCGTACCACGGCGAGCCGCACGCCAGAAGCGGTCCGGGAGCGAATCTCCATGTGTTCCATGCGAATTCGGTGGACCGCCCTGGGCGGCGACGGGTCTTATGAGACCCTGAGTGCGCGGGGGGCGGCGCACCGGAACGAGAACGGGGCCGGCCCAGTGGCCGACCCCGTGTTCAATCATGAATCATGTCTGCGCGGCAATCACGCGCGCCGACGACGAGTGGCCATGAGCCCGCCGAGGCCAAGCATCGCGAGCGCGCCCGGCGCGGGGACGACGGTGATCGTGAACTCATCGAAGATCATGCCGGCGATCTGCAGGCCCGCGTCCTCGAAGCCCCAGTTGAAGACTGTGAGCCCGTCAAACGTGTAGGTGCCGACCGCGTCGAGGATATCGAGCGAGCTCAGCGGATCGTTCCCGTATGTCGCGCTGAAGATCGTCTTCAGGTACGGATCGAGGCGACCCTCGTTGTCGATCGAGACGCCGTTGGGGAAGCCATCCACCGATGAGCCCAGGAAGAACCCATCGACCGCCGGGTCGTTGTCACGCAGGACGAAGAGCGGCGTCTCGCCGGCGGGGAATGGATTCGGCATGCCGACCGTGATTCCGCCGACGGTGAGCGAGAAGGAATCCTGGATGATGTTGTAGCCGCGCGTGGGGAAGAGCCCGCTGTCGACAAAGTCGGTGGAGTCGAGCATGAACGATGTCGAGGCGGCACCGGAGCTGACGCCATCCAGTACGCCCGAGCGGATCCGACCGAAGTCCCAGGACCCGGTAATCTCAACAAGAACCTTCTCGGCGGATGCCGAGCCCGCAAGCGCCGCGGCGCACACCATCAACGTGATCGATTTCCGCATCTCTAGAGCTCCAATTCGGTGACGCGGCACAGGGCCCGAACGCCGACGCGCGGCGAACCGAACGGCCCAAGTCGCTGTTCAGAACCTACTTCAGCTTTCCGGACCGGCCACCAAAGCGTCGTGTTCGTCCCAGAAAAAGCGACGAAGCGGGCAAATACCCATGACCACTCGCCGATCAGAATCCGGACCGGTTGTCACGCCGTGTCACGTTGTCACGTCGTGACACGGCAGCGATCGGGCCCCGAATGAAACAGCCCCGGCGAAGGAATCTCCACCGGGGCCGTCGTGTGTGCTCCATCAAGCAGATATCAAGCGCGCCGGCGGCGTGTTGCCATCAGCCCGCCGAGGCCGAGCATCGCGAGCGCACCCGGCGCGGGGACCGGTGTGTAGAACCCGCGGATCTCGCCCCCTCCGAACGCAGATGTGTGGATGTTCAGATACGCCTTGCCATCCGCCAGGGCGGCGAGCATGGCGTTCATTGCGCCACTGATCGTTCCGCCGTTGGCCGTCACAAACGCGGGGTTGTATGACGAGGCCAGCGTCAGATCAAAGGTGTTTGAGTAGGTGCCGCTGGTCACGCCGCTTGGGAAGCCGGGGAACGTCGGCACGGGAGTCATCACGCCCGCCGTGCCCGCGAAGGGCGCGGCCGTTGCGCCGTGGATGTGTGAGGCGGTGACGGTGCCGAGCAGCCCGCTGAAGTCCGCGTCGATGTGCATCGTCGCCAGATCGAGATCGATCGTGAGCGTAGAGAATCCGATGCCTGGCGATGCGTTCGGCGGCGCCTCGTTCGGTCCGGAGAGCGATGTCGTGTACACAATCTCGTGTGCGCTGGCGATGCCGGCGATGGAGACAACTGTTGCAGCCGCCAACGTCCTTCGTGTGATACCCATGATGAACCTCCAGGTGCTGTGCGCACGCCCGCGCGTGCGGCTCGCTGATTCAATCGACGTGTGGTCCCTCGTTGAAAGGGCGCGGCGGGGGCGAGCGACCCGCCGACACGTCGGCCGCGACCACATTGGCCGCCACCTACCCATGTCCGAGCCCATGCGGCCTATGGCAACGAATCCTCGCAAGCCGCAGATTCGCGCATCGATCACAAAGACTCAGAATCCGAGCGCACGAATCTGCACAATCTGACGGGATCCGGCGCATCTGATTGGCATTTCTCAAAACCCGTGACGCGCGTGGGGATTGCTGTGCGCGGCGGCGATCACAGACCCACTCGACTGCTCGTCACTCTTACACTGTGGCGATGCACGATCGGTCGGAGCCGCCCACGGTCACGATCCTCTTGAACGACGACGGGGGCGTTGCCGAGCGCGAGCGTGAACTCCTCCCACTCGTCTACGACCAGCTGAGAGCCGCCGCCCAGCGCTGCCTGCAGCAGGAGCGGCGCGCCCACACGCTCCAGGCGACCGCTCTCGTCCATGAGGCGTACCTCAAGCTCGTCGGCCCGCGCGAACTCCCGTGGCGCAACCGCGCCCACTTCTATGCCGCCGCGGCAGAGGCGATGCGTCGCATCCTCGTCGACCACGCCCGCGCGCGGTCCGCCGCGATCCGGGGCGGGCCGGATGCCCGTCGCGCCGCGATCAACCTGGCCGCCCTCCCCGATCTCGCCTCACCCGCCGAATCTGCCGGATTCCTGATCCTCGACGAGGCGATCGCCCGCTTGGAGTCGGTGGACGCGGAGGCCGCCTCCGTCGTGCGCCTCCGCTACTTCGCGGGGCTGAGCATCGAGCAGACCGCCGGGGCTCTCGGCCTCTCTGCGCCCACCATCAAGCGCTCGTGGGCGTTCGCCCGCGCGTGGCTGAAGGAAGCGATCGAGAACGGCCGGATCGAGACGACCTGATCCGGGCACGACAACAGGGAGCGACCCATGGCGGCAAACCCGCACGAGAATCTGCGCCGCGTCTTCGACCTCGCGATCGCCGCCGCTCCCGCAGAGCAGGGCGAGATCCTTGCGCGTGAGTGCGCCGGCGATGCCTCGCTCCGCGCTCGCCTGGAGGCGATGCTCGCCGCGGCGGAGGACAACCGCTTCCTCTCCTCACCGACCAGCGATGTCATGCCCCCTTCGTCCCACGACTTTGCGCCGACGCTCGACTCCCCATCCTCCGGAGCGAACGACGCGACTGTGGTGCTTCCCGGCGCGGAGAGGCCGGGGACGATGATCGGCCCCTACAAGCTGCTCCAGCAGATCGGCGAGGGCGGCTTCGGCTCGGTCTTCATGGCCGAGCAGGAGAAGCCCGTCCAGCGCAGGGTCGCGCTCAAGATCATCAAGCTCGGCATGGACACACGGCAGGTCGTCGCCCGCTTCGAGCAGGAGCGACAGGCCCTGGCGATGATGGATCATCCCAATATTGCGCGGGTCTTTGACGCCGGCGCGACGGAGACCGGGCGTCCCTACTTCGTGATGGAGCTGGTCAAGGGCGATCCGGTCGTCGAGTACTGCGACAAGAACAACCTGAGCATCCATGATCGGCTGGAGCTGTTCGCGCAGATCTGCCACGCGGTGCAGCACGCCCACACCAAGGGGATCATCCACCGCGACATCAAGCCATCGAACATCCTCGTCTCGACCCAGGACGGGCGTCCTCACATCAAGGTGATCGACTTTGGGATCGCGAAGGCGACGAGCTCTCGCCTCACCGAGAAGACGCTGTTCACAGAGCATCGTCAGCTGATCGGCACACCCGAGTACATGAGCCCCGAGCAGGCCGAGGGATCGCTCGACATCGATACACGCACGGATGTCTACTCGCTCGGTGTGCTCCTCTATGAGTTGCTCACCGGCACCACGCCCTTCAGCGGCCACGACCTCCGCTCCGCGGCGTTTGCAGAGATCCAGCGGATGATCCGCGAGGTCGAGCCCCCCAGGCCCAGCACGCGCCTCAGCCAGAGCGCAGAGACGATCTCGAACATCGCCGCCCGTCGCCACACCGAGCCGAAGAAGCTCGGCATGGTCGTGCGGGGCGAGCTCGACTGGATCGTGATGAAGGCGCTCGACAAGGACCGAAGCCGCCGCTACGAGACCGCCAGCAGTCTGGGATCCGATGTGCGCCGCTACCTTGACGGCGACGCCGTCATCGCCGCGCCGCCAAGCACCGTCTATCGGATCAGCAAATTTGCGTCGCGCCACCGCGCGAGAATCGTGGCCGCCTCGATCGTCCTCCTTGCGCTCGTCCTCGGCTTTGTCGGCACGAGCATCGGCCTCGTGCGTGCAAACCGCGAACGAACCGCCGCGGAGATCGCCAGAACCGGAGAGGCAACACAGCGGGAGATCGCCGAGTCGCGCCTCGCCGAGTCGGAGGCGACTGTCGGGTTCCTCAACCAGATGCTCGGGGCTGCGGACCCGACCGCGAGCGGCAAGGACGTGACGGTCCGCGAGGTGCTCGACCAGTCGTCCAAGGCCTTCGAGCGAGAGTTCGCCGATCGGCCCCTCGTCGCCGCGCGCCTGCACAGCACGATTGGGCAGACCTATCTGGGGCTGGGCATCTATCCCCCCGCGGAGTCGCACGCTCGCCAGTCGCTCGCGATCCTCACCAAGGAGCGCGGCAAGGACGACCCCGACACATGCCGCGCCGTCAATGAACTGGCCCTCGTCCTGATCCGGAACGGATCGCACGACGAGGCGGAACGCATGATCAAGAAGGCGATCGAAGACCACGAGCGTCTCTTCGGAAGGACCGGCGAGATCACGGTGCAGAGTCTGGAACTGCTCGGTGGCCTCTATCAGATGCAGATCCGTACGGATGAGGGGCTGCCGATCCTGCAGGATGTGGTTGATCGACGCCGCATCTCGCCGGGCAAGGACAACATCGAGACCGTCGGATCGATGAACACGCTCGCGATCGTGCTCACTGATGCGCTCCGCTTCGACGATTCCGAGAAGCTGTTCTTGGAGGCGATCGAGATCCAGGACCGGCTCACCGGGCGGGATCATCCGTTCGCGATCGAGCTTCGGGCGAATCTCGCGTGGGCACTCTACTCCGCCAGCATGTACGCGCGGGAGGTTGATCGAGCTGCGGATGAGGTCCTTGCTCGCCAGCGTCTTGAGCGCGCCATGGCGCTCGGCGAGGAGGCTCTGCAGGCCCGCAACCGGATCCTGGGTGAGGAGCACCCGAACACACTGACGTCGATCGCGAACCTTGCCGTGGTCTACAAGGCGATGGGCATGACCGACAAGGCCGAGGCGATGCAGCGGAAAGAGATGGAACTCTGCATCAAGGTGCTGGGTGAGGAGCACCCGGATGCCATCGTCTCGATCGCCAACCTCGGCAGCTCGCTCCGCGATCAGGGACGCTTCGAGGAGGCGCTGCCGCTGCTCGAACGTTCCTCGCGACTAGCCCGCAAGGTCCTCCCGACCGACAACCCGGGCATCGCCTTCAACCTCGGCTGGTACGCAGGCACGCTCCGCGCCCTCGGCAGGTTCCAGGAAGCCGAGCCGCTCATGATCGAGGCACGCGGCATCGCCGAGCGCTCCATGGGCGCGGACCATCCTGTCACAGGTGCGATCACAACGGACCTCGCCAATCTTTACGAGCAGTGGGATAAGGCCGAGCCCGGCAATGGTCACGATGTGCAGGCGACCACATGGCGAGCCCGGGCACCCGAGAGTCGTTGAGCGTGGATGCAATCTGTGCGACGGATCCGCACGGGGTTGCGGGTAGGCGCCCTGTAGCGCCGGTGATGGCGCGCGTTCAACGCAAGAATGTCGATCATGGTACGGGTTGGCGTTGATGGCTTTCGCGGACGCCGCGCTGCATGAAAGCAAGTCCACAGCATATCCACAGTATCAATGACATAGTGTCGTGATGATCATCTGTGTGTAACCCACGATCGCACAATACATTCGCAATGTAGATACGGCGAACGTGTCAGTTTCAGTGGGGCGGGGCTTGCGGCGTCGTGGATCGCGGGGTAGTCTGCGCACGTGGGCATGCCGCCCACCTTGCTGGAGACACAACTTATGAAGATCAGAGGATGCGTGCTCGCGTGCGTGGCTGCGTTGGTCCTTGTGTCCCGGGCCGTGGCGCAGGAGGTGTCTTGGTACGGAGGCGCGAAGGCCGAGTGGGCAGAGGCCCAGATCGGTGAATCGGCGTGGCAGATCAGCCCCATCATCGTGGATGGCGAGCTGGTCGCGCTTTTCGGTGTGCTCGATGCCGCACTCGGCAAGGGCGAGAATCTGCGTGTGATCTGGGCGCAGCCGGACGCGTCGGGCGAGTGGTCGGTGCACGGGTGGCGTCATGGCTCGCCCGAGCGTGCGGCCTCGTGGCTGCGGAAGTTCTATACGGATGATTCGATCCTTGGCAACACAGTCTTTGAATCGGGCGTGGTGACGACGACGAGCGGCGGGCCCGAGACGCCGGAGGCGGTGATGTTCGGCGTGCTCGAGAGCGACCCCTCGATGCCGCTGCTCGCCGCTGCCAAGGACCCGGAGCTTGCCGATACGCTGGTGAGCGAGGGTGCGGCGGGCGCCATCGCGCTCTCGAGCGCGATGCTCTCCGCGAGCAACTGTCTTGAGATCTCCGAGTTCGATGTGCAGATCAGTGTCGTGGCGATGGGCATGACACAGTCGCTCAACGTGGTGGCATCGAACGACATGGACGCGGCGCTGACGCGCGGCGTCGGCGCCAACTGGCAGAGCCAGACGACGCTCGCCGCGATCTGCTGGCCGTGCTTCCCGTCGTGCTGGAGATTCTGGGGCGCGTGGACGGCGTGGAGCTGCACGGGCGGGCCGACGGTGATTGCTGGAGGCGGCTGCCGCTACACCGGGTGCACGCGTTCACGCACCGGAACAAAGGTCTGCGTCAGCATCTCGTGCGCAACGACAACCACCCCGATCGCGCAGACTCAAGGGCCGCAGAACAAGACCTGCAACGACAGCCCTCCCAACAGCGGCAACTGTGCCGCCCAGCCACCCGCCGGGTGCTGAGTCGGTCGGTCGCATCGGATGCAATGATCTCTGCGTGAGCCATCGCTCCACAACTCGAGTCGCCGGGCGCGCCTCCCCAACGGGTGGGTGCTCGGCGATTCGTGCGTGGATGTCGGTTGGTGCAACGATTGTCTGCGCGTACATGGCGACGGCGCTCTATGCGATCGCCGCGAGCCCATGGGGCCTGGCGTTCACCGATGCGTTCGCGAGTCGCATGGCGTGGCTGCCCCGGGTCGCGCAGCGCCCGCGCGGCGACTGGCTGTCGGGCGGGCTGATGACGCCGATTGCGGTCGGCGGAGAGGGCTCGTTCGGCGCGCTCGTCCGTTCGGCGCTCGGAGAGGCGGCGGGCGCGGGGTTCGGGGGGTACTTCAGGGTGCCGTTGCCATGGCTCGCGCTCGCGATCGTGCACGTCCTTGTGTGGTGGTGCGTGGTGCGGCTGGTGGCGAGGCGCAACGGGATTCGGCTCGACCGGGGTGTGGGATCGGGATGGAACACGGGCTGGGGGGCGATGGGGCTGGCCGCGATGGTTGCCGTGCCGATTCCGGCGATGTTCAAGTGCGCGCGGATGATGTGGGCGCAGGTCTCCGGGCTTACTTCCGAGCCGCTGAACTCGTTTGGTGCGGGGGATGTGGGGCTGGTCTGCCTGTTCGCCGGAGCGGTGCTGCTGTATGTCGGCACGCTGCGGTACATCGCGGGCGTGGTCGCATCCGGGATCGGGGCGGCGAGCGGGTTGTGCGCCGCGTGCGCCTATGCGCGGGGCGGGCTCGATCGCTGTCCGGAGTGCGGGCGCACGGCGGCGGAGGCGATGCGGAGAGCCGGGAGACGGCGGATCGTGATCCTGGGGGTGGGGCTGCTTGCTTCGATGGTGCTGCTGATCTCGCCGCTCTGGTTGAGCTGGGGCGCGAGTCTCGCCGGGGTGTGAAGCGAGTGAAAGAGGTGCGCGAGCAGCATTCGAGAATGCGCACAGCCCCGGCTTTGCAGTCGGGGCCGTGCGGCTCAGGTGATGTCAGACGATGATGGTGTTACTTGCGAGGCGGGTTGTTGCCGCGGTCCGGGCCGGAAGGGTTGCCGGTTGTGCTCGGCCAGTTGGGATTGGAGCCACCGCCGCCACCGCCCTTGTTGCCACCTCCGCCGCCGCCGCCCTTGTTGCCGCCACCGCCGCTATTGCCGCCCTTGCCGCCGCCGCTGTTGTTTCCCACGGGAAACTCCTTTGTTCACTCTGGCTCGTGCGTCTCACCCACGCGGTGCTGTGCGAACGAGTTTGAGTGACACCAAGTGGTTCTCCGCGAGGAGGGCGAGGTTTCGGGGTTGCGAGGCGGCCGCGAGGGTGAGGCGCGCAAGTAGTTGGACTTCGGCATGATGCGCGTGTCACGGGAGCGTCACGCGATGAGTTGGCAGGGGTGAAAGGAGAGTCGGGGGCGTCCGCCCCGCTCCACCAAGGAAGCGCCCTTCGGGCGTGGTTTCCACGGGCGGACTTGCGACTGCCCGTGGGGGCGAAGCGCCGCTCCACCCGTGGCTCCATGCGTGCGGCCCGGGGGGCCGCGGGAGAAGGGGCGTCGCCTTTGGCGACTGAGAGGCGTTCAATGGAAACGCTGCGCGGCGAGCTTACCGGGGGTCGCTGTCGCACCTCTGGTGCTCCCTTGACCCGCGGCTTCTTTCGATCAGCCCCTCGGGCTGGGGATGGCGTCGCCTTTGGCGACGGAGAGGCGTTCAAAGGATGCCGCTGCGCGGGGGAGCTTTCCCCGGGGCGATGGTCGTCGGCATGCTCTTCCAAGGGGGCGACCTCCGTTGCCCGGGCTCCGGCTCCCCCCAGCTCCACCCGCAACCCCCAAAGGGCGGCCCGATGGGCGTTGAGAGATCGTGCGATTGGAGTGCGGGGATGGTCATGCGGGGCGGAGGCGGAGTCTGCTGGTCGAGTACCGAGGCCCGCCTCAAAGCAGGCAGACCTCGGTGGCATGGGGCTTGGGGAGGTCGGGGGCCGCCTGCCGCAAGAGGAAATCAGGGACGCTGGCCACGAGAGAGAAAGTCCATAGTGTGCGGGCGCTTCGCATGGCACCCCTCACCTCCGCAGAATCCGCTCCACACATCTCATCGCGTCGTCCAACACATCGTTGAGCCCGTCACACTCCAGTGAACCAGGCAACCATGACCACATCGCGCTGTCGCTCAACCAGTTGGAGATCGCAGCAACGCACTCGTGCTCACTCTCAAAGGGATACATGCGTAATACTTCACGATCTCGACTCCACACCACTGCTCCCTCATGATGTTGCCCTGTCGTTGCCCATAGGACAGCTCCGCTCTCGACGTTCGCACGCCTTCTCTTCATCACCCATCTGAGTCGACACTCTCCCGCAAGCAACACGGCACGCGCAGCGGTTCTCAGCAGTGTCTCATCATCACTCCACTCACTGGCATCTGTGACTATGGATCTGTTCCTTAGCCACACGATGTCTTGCTCCCTCGCAACACAAAGCCGGATCCGCGACTCCTCCATATTGCATCTGTCAAACGCGGTGTTGATCAGGCTACACCTAGTAACGCCAGCTCTCTGCAGATCGCAATCTGACAGACAGGATCGTGCGAGCGTGCTGTCCACGAATTGTGCCGAACTGAACTTGCACTTATCAATATGCAGTCCCGAGAGACATGATCCCACAACCGTCGCACCACTGAAATCCGACTGTGCGACCATCGCGTCTTGCCCTGTCGACCGCGTGACACCGAAGGCGACGTCATCGAATGTTGCTCCGGAGCATGCATTCCGGTGAAACTGGTGCAGAATGCTCAGGCGAATTAGCCGCGCGTTGGTCAACTCGCATCCGCGACTCGATATGACATGGCATGCTTCGAGCTGTGCATCTGCAAGACAGCACTCGGTCAAGGCTGCAAACTGCGTCCCCACGACCCTGCAAGAGGTCATGTCCACTCGAGTCATGTCGAGAGACGTGAAGCACAACTCCGAGAGATTTGCGCCAGAGAGTGAGCAGTCTTTCAGTTCTGGCTTCTTGCCACAACTCGATGCGAACGAATCAATCGCTTCCTGCCTTGTCGAGGTGTCGGCACGACCTATTAGTAGTTGTATTAGGTCATCTTTTCGCATGCCAGTGTGTCACAATAGACCATCGATATATGCCATGAGTTCGAGATACCTTTGCTTTGTCTCGTGTCCAGTCTGAATGATTGACTTAACGTAGTCTTTGATGACTCTTGGGACAACACCGTCACGCCGCATCGACTCTACGGTAGCCCGAATCCACCGCCGCTGCTCGCCGATGTCGACGGGCGGGCCCTTCTTTGGCGAGTGCGGGAAACAGCCATTATGCGCCCACAGGCTCTGCTCACCCACAAAGTACGTGTGGTAGCGGCTGACTTCGAGGTTGTAGACCGGCACGCGCGCATCACGCGGCTGGACGCGCGTGACGACCTGCGTGCCCCGCCCTCGCCCTCCCTTGGCGTCGGCTTCATCTTCACCCATCGATCCCAACCGCTCGCCGGAGCGTAGGTCGCCCGCCTCCACCCATTCGCCTTGCGGTCCGCGATCGAGAGAGAAGAGACGATGGTTCGGCGTCACGCCGAGCGGTTGCTGCTCGCCTTCCAGATACAGGTCGATCACAGCCGCGGCATCGGTGACGAATCGCGTCGTAACCACCGGAGCATCGGGGCGTATGGACGCGGCGTATGGTTCGACGGAGATCACCTCGGCTTCGCCCGCGATGCCGAGTTCCAGCACCGTGATCGGCAGTGTGCGGCCCGCGGCCAGCCCTTGTGCCGCGACGAGAGAAGCGGGGCGCAGCGTCTCGATCGTCGTCGCGCTCCCATCTGTGTGGGAATGTCGCAGCCGCACAAGTGAGAGCGATCCCGGCTCGATCGGGATTTCGAACGCCTCACCGGGTTGCAGCTCGGGATCAGGGCGGCTGACAACTTCATCGCCGAGCGAGAGCGTCTCGATCGGCACGGGGCCATCGGTGGTCCACACGAGCGTGCCTTCTTCGAAGCACGCCCGTGCGAAGAACGTTCCGCCGACCATGCTGAACAGGATGCCGACATCCCTGTCCCACGTGAAATCCATCATGAACTCGAACATGCCGTGCTCATAGCCGCGGATCTTGCGGAGCATCTCCGGATCACTCGTGCGCGCCTTCAGCGACGCGAGCGCGAACTGCTTGCTCATCTCGTGCTCGAAGATGATCGCCTCGACCATGTCGAAGGGATCCCACGAGAGCCCGAGCGGATCGGTGCGCGTGATCGGGTTGTTGCCAAGCACGGTGTAGAGGTCCAGGCCGTTGGCGTAAACCGCTCGCATTGCGACCAGAGACGGATCAACCATCGGCGAGGCACCGTCGAACCACGCCTCGTTGTTCAGGACGACCTGGCCACTGGCGTTCGGGTCGCGCTGAAGATATCGCCCGTGCTGGGGACTCGGGTTCGCAGCGGCAACGACGGACATGAGAAGAAGGGTGAGCAGCGTGGCGAGTCTCTGGAACATGGTGTCTCCTCGAACAGCAGTCACAGTCGATCAAACAGAGTCAGCAGTGAGGGCGGAGTCAGGGTGTGGGCTCGGGCGTTGGTGCGGGTCTGGGCGTAGAAGGAGGGATTACAGACCCGTCCGCACGGATGGCGACAAGACGCCCGGCGACGACTTCGGCGGCGCCGCGTTCGAACATCAGGTAATCGGGGGTAGGAACGCGTTTCGCGGCCTCTCGGTACATTTGGAGGGCTTCTTCGAATCGCCCGTGGTCAAAGAGGCAGTGGCCGCGAGAGGCAAGGAAGACGGCGAAGTCCTCTTCAATCGTGAGAGACTTCAGATAGTCCCCTCTCGCGATTCCCTCATCGGTGATGGCGAGGGGCCACTCTCGGTAGAACTGGTCTTCGAGTGTGTTCATACCCAGCCCTGAGCCGTCGATGTTCAGCCGCTCGCCATTCGGATCGTCCCAGCGATTGAACAAGTGCTGTTTGGCTTGAACCAAGCGCACGGGGTACCCGAGCCGACGCGCGATTGCGGCGTAGAGCACCGGCATAGACGCGCATGTGCCGCCATTGTCGTCGTTGACCATGCCGTGGATGAACAGGTCTTTGGAAGTTCCGAAGTCGGGGTTACTCACGCGGTAAAGGTTGTATCGCACGCCGAGATCACGCTGGAGCACGGTGATCAGCGTGAGCATCCGGAAGTCCGCCTCGGAGTTGAAGTTCTCGGCGGGGTTTCTGCGGAAGCGGGGTTCGTATGCGAGCGTTTCCTGCCGCACGCGATCGGTCCATTGGTCGAGCGTTCGCATCGTGCGGTCAATGTCGAGACTCTCGGAGCCCGGTAGCCCTTCAGCGCAAATAAGGTTTACCAAAGCGAGGTCAACCTGAGCCAGCTGATGCGACGAGAGAGAAAGCAACTCGTCCAGCGAGCGGTGCTTGTGTGGCGAGGCGACTGCTGAGGGTGGAGGTTCGGCGTGAACTGGAAGCGATTGCACTACTTTTACGGGTTGGTGCGAGCGTTCTGCATCGTGTGGCGATGCCGTGAGCGTGATCCCGATCATTGCGAGCACAGCGGATGCGCTGCAGCAGGCGGCGATCATTCGGCGCGCGAGAGCCGACTTCGCCTTTCTGGATTTCTGTGGTTCAGCAGCCACGCCGACAGCGTACAAGAGAAGGACTTGGGCTGCAACGGCGACCAGACCGGGCTTGCAACCCTCACCCCATCTTCATCGCCTGCGCCATGGCCTTGCCCATGTCTGCGGGTGAGAGGGCGACGGAGACGCCCGCGGCCTGGAGGGCCTTGATCTTGGCGTCGGCCGTATCGTCGCTGCCGCCGATGATTGCGCCCGCGTGGCCCATGCGTTTGCCGGGGGGGGCGGTGCGTCCGGCGATGAACGCCGCGACGGGCTTCTTGACGAACTGCTTGATGTAGCTCGCGGCGTCGGTCTCGTCGCTGCCGCCGATCTCGCCGATCATGAGGATGCCGTGCGTGTCGGGATCGGCCTCAAACATGCGGATGCTGTCGATGTGGTTCAGCCCTCGGACGGGATCGCCACCGATGCCGACGCAGGTGGACTGCGCGAAGCCGAGGTTGCTGGTCTGCCAGACTGCTTCATAGGTGAGCGTGCCGGATCGGGAGACGATGCCGACGGACTTGCCGAGCTTGGACTGGCTGATGTGCGTGTGGATGTAGCCGGGCATGATGCCGATCTTGCAACCGGCGTTGGTGTAGGGGTTGGAGCCGGACTCGCCGCTGCCGGTTTTGGGGCCGGGCGTGATGACGCCGGGGCAGTTGGGGCCGATGAGGACGATCTGTTCATCATCGGGGGCGGTGTTGTTCATCTCATCAAGGATGGCGCGGACCTTGATCATGTCCTGGACGGGGACGCCCTCGGTGATGGCGCAGATGAGCTTGAGGTCCGCCGCGGCGGCTTCGAGGATGGCGTCGCCGGCGAACGCGGGCGGGACGAAGATCATGGTGGCGTCGGCGCCGGTGGCTCTGACGGCCTGTTCGACGGTGTCGAAGATGGGGAGGCCGTTGGGGTCCTTTGTGCCGCCCTTGCCGGGGGTGACGCCGCCGACCATCTTTGTGCCGTAGGTGTGGCATCCCTTGGTGTGGACGGCGCCGAAGGCGCCGGTGATGCCCTGACAGATGACGCGTGTTTCGCTGTTGACGAGGATGGCCATGGGGAAGGACGGTAGGGACAGAGGGCGAGAGGGGCAAAGGGCTCTGGGCAGGTCGGCTCTCCGAGCCGACGATTCGGGGGTCTCTGCTAGGATCGGGCGGGTTCGTCCGGGGGAGAGCCGGGCTTTGGAGAATGCCAGTGGGTGAGACGAATGTTCTACGTCTGTTCAACACGTTGACGAAGCGGGTGGAGCCGTTTGAGCCGCGGGACCCGGGGCGGGTGACGTTCTACACCTGCGGTCCGACGGTGTACGACGATGCGCACATCGGGAACTTCCGGTCGTTCCTGGCGGCGGATGTGCTGAGGCGGTTCATCGAGAGCCCGATGTGCCGGGTGCAGACGGCGGGCGGAGGTACGAGTGGCGGGGTGCATGAGGCGCACGGCGGCCGCACGGTTGTGCACGTGATGAACATCACCGATGTCGGGCACATGACGGATGATGCCGAGGGTGGTGAGCAGGGGGAGGACCGGATGGCGGTCGCGGGGCGGCGGCTCTTGGAGGCGAAGAAGGCGGGGAAGCTGGCGCCGGGTGTGGAGGTCGATCCGAAGGACCCGCGCCAGATCGCGCGGTACTTCGAGGGGCGGTTCAGGGAGGATGCGCGGAAGCTGGGGCTGAAGCTGGTGGTGGAGGCGGAGCGGGATGCGACGCTGATGCCCCGCGCGACGGAGCACGTCGGCGGGATGATCAAGGTCATCGAGCGGCTGATCGCGCGCGGCGCGGCGTACGTGGTGGGGGATGTCGGGAAGCGCGTCGTCTACTTCAGCGTGCAGGCGTTCCCGAGCTATGGCTCGCTCAGCGGCAACACGCTCGACAAGCTGCGCGAGGGCGCGGGCGGGCGCGTCAGTGGCGAGAATCAGTCCGGCAAGCGGCACCCGGCGGACTTCCTCCTGTGGAAGGAAGATGCGTCGCACATCATGAAGTGGGAGAGCCCGTGGGGCGCGGGGTATCCGGGGTGGCATATTGAGTGCAGCGTGATGAGTGTGGCGGGGACGGACGCGCGCGCGGATGTGGGCTCGATGGTGGTGCCGGATGCGGAGCCGATCATCGACCTGCACTCGGGTGGCGAGGACAACATCTTCCCGCATCATGAGTGCGAGATCGCGCAGAGCTGCTGCGCGTTCAACGCGGAGCCGAGCGGCGCGACGTACGCGAAGATGTGGTTCCACCCGCGGTTCCTGCTCGTTGAGGGCGAGAAGATGAGCAAGAGCAAGGGGAACTTCTTCACGGCGAGGGATCTGTTTCTGAAGGGGCACGAAGCCGCGGCGGTGCGGCTGGAGCTGATCAAGACCCACTACCGGAGCAACGCGAACTTCACGGAGCAGGGGTTGAAGGATTCGGCGCGGATGGTGGAGCGGTGGAGGAGGGTTGCGGAAGAGGGGCAGAGGGAAGAGAGCACTGGCGGGCAAGCCGCCAGTGGCACGGATGCGGCGGAGCGCTGCCGCGTGGAGTTCGCGGATGCGATGATGAACGACCTGAACATCGCGACCGCGCTGGGAGCGGTGAACACGTGGGTGGGCGGGATCGAGAAGCCGACGCCGGATGATGCGCGACTGATGAAGGAGATCGACGCGGTATTGGGCGTGCTGGACCTGGAGCGGGCGGCATCGTCCGAGAGCGAGATCGGATTGTTCATCGGCGTCGATCCGAGCCCGGAGGTTGAGGCGAAGCTGCGCGAGCGACGCGCGGCGCGGGCGTCCAAGGACTTCGCGACCAGCGACCGGATCCGCGACGAACTCGCGGCGATGGGGTACGCGATCAAGGATGCGAAGGATGGAAAGGTGGAGGTGAGGCGGAAGTAGGGGGAAAGGGAAGACTCACCACAGATACACAGAGACGAGAGGGACGGAGAGGAGGTCTCAACGCGGAGAGCCGCGGAGATCGCGGAGGGAGAGGATACTGAGCGGGGCATTCACCACGGAGGGCCACGGGAAGGCCACGGAGCGGAGAGTTGGGAGGGCTGCTGAGTGAGGGCGCGGGTGACACTTCGGGGGTTGGTGCCGATCGTGGGGAAGGGTGACGCTGCGCGCGAGGCAGGGGTGATCGAGTGGGATCGGTGGGACGGCGCGACGGGGAGATATGTGCTCCGCGATGAGGCGGGACGGGTGGCGCGGATCGAGGGGCAGCGGGCGATCGTGGAGCTTGCGAGCGCGAGCGCGCGCGAGCAGCGGGTGGCGGGGAGACTAAGGAAGCGAGCGTTCGAACGGGCGTGGCGCGACGGGACGATCGAGCACGTCGGGCGAACCGGGCCCGATGTGTGGGCGATGCGGTTCATGGCCGCGATGGTTGCGGTCCCGTTTGGGTTGGCTGTGTGGATGTTTGGGCCGCGGATGCTGGCGATGCTGTGGGCAGGTGTTTCGACATGGATCGATGCCGCGGTGATCGCGATCTCGCTGGTTGTGTTGGGCGGGATGATGATGCCTGTGGCGATCTTCGCGGTGCTGTTGTGGGATGTGCGCGACGGTTGGGTCGGGCGCATAGCGCGTGAGATCCGGATGACGCGCGAGGGCGTGACGTTGATCGATGGAAAGGGACGCGAGCGGACCTACGCGTGGGAGGTGTGTGAGCGCGTGCGCGTGGGGTTCGGCGGCGTCGCGTGGTTTCAGGGCGGGGGAGAGGAGCGGGAGCGGGTGGTGCTGCTGGGGCTTGGGTGGAAGGGGCGGCGGATCCTGGGATTGGTGCAAGAGGAGATTGAGGCGCGCGAGGCGAGAGGAGGGCGTCGGTCGGCGCGGAGGTCGATGATGGTGCCGCTGCTGATCGGGCTGTGCGTGTTGCACGGCGTCATGCTGTCGGGAGCGGGTATGATGGCGGGGGTCGGGCAGGGAGCGGTTCCTTGGGGGCGCGTCGCGATGGCCTTTGTCGTGGGAACGGCGGCGCCCGCGATGCTGGTCGGTGCGCTGTTCTATGGGACGCGTGTGATGATGTGGTGGGAGAGGTCCCGGCGGTTGGCGAGGCGGCGCAGAGGATGAGGTTGTCGCGTGCGTGTGCGGGTGAGTTGCCGCGTGTGTGTGAGCCGTTGCGAGCGTTGTATCGGGGAGTGAATGGAAGGCCGGGGATGCGGCGCAGGGGGCCTCGCCCCCTGCAACCCCCGTGAAAGGCGAGAGGAACTCCAGTCGCTCCTCGCACTTCGTGCTCGTGCGCGACTCAAAGGCGTTTCAAGGAAGCGCTGCGCGAGTGGGTGTTGGATGAAGTCGTGCGAGAGCACCAGTTCCGCCGCGAGGCGCGACGGGAACTGGTGGCACCCTCACGGGAGTGTCGCCTTTGGCGACTGGAAGGCGTTCAAAGGAAGCGCTGCGCGGGGGGCGCACTGATGGTGTGAAACCAGGATGAGCGCGCATTCATGCCAAACGCATCTGGGCTTGTGGTGCGCGAAGTATGGTTTCTTATCTCGTGTTCACGTGGGCTTTGTGCGTGCGACGTGCGACGCGTGGGCATCGGGAGACATGCGGCGTAGATGGGAGCCGAGCCGTGAGACTCTTGCTGATCATCCTGCTTGTTCTGCTGCTTCTTGGGGCGCTGCCTTTGTGGCCGTATAGCTCCGGGTGGGGGTACTTCCCGAGCGGCGGTCTCGGGCTGCTGCTGCTCATCATCGTGCTCGTGCTGTTGCTCGGGCCGCGGAAGAAGATCTGAGGCGAGCGACACGCTCAAGGGGAACACCATGGTTTATTCGGTTCTCGGCATCCTTCACCTGTTTCTGTGGATCTGGGCGATCATCGACATCCTGGGAGGTGGCAAGTCCGCAGGCGAGAAGCTGCTGTGGATACTCGTCGTGCTTCTGCTGCCGCTGCTCGGCCTGATTCTGTATGTGCTGATCGGGCGCGGCTGAACGAGCGAGATCAGAGGATCTTCAGCGACGTCCGCTTCTCAAGCTCCGCCACGGGTCTTGCGATCAGGTCGTAGCCATCAGCCGCGACGATGGCGCACTTGACTAGCTCACCGGGGCTGAGGCGTTCACGCGATTGGACGTACGTGATGGCGTCGATCTGCGGGGCTTGGAAATAGGTGCGCCCCTGGTAGAGGCGGCCACCCTTGGAGACGCCTGGGGTGTTGACGCCCGCGCTCTGCGTCGCGCCGTCGATCAGGACTTCGACGCGTCGGCCGGTCTGGCCGGGGCGCGACTCGTCGAACTCGGAAGCGATGGCGGCGGAGCGTGCGAAAGCGACTCTCTGCTGCTCGGCCATGATCTGGCCCTTGCGCCGCGTCTTGGTGGCCGCGTCGACGGCGAGCTTCGGGTCTTCATCCATCGTGCCCGCGGGAGTCCCCGGCTCGCGTGAGTACTCGAAGACACCGACAGCATCGAACTTCATGTCGCGGACAAAGGAGACGAGCTCTTCGTGGTCGCGCTCGGTCTCACCGGGGAAGCCGCTGATAAACGTCGTGCGGATCGCCATGCCGGGGATGCGCTCGCGGAGCTTGTTGATGAGCTCGCGCTGGTGCGACGCGCTGACGTTGCGGCGCATGCTGGTGAGCATGTTGTCGCTGGCGTGCTGCAGGGGCATGTCGATATAGGGGAGCATGCGTCCCTTCGCGACGAGCTCGGCGATGGCGTCGATGATCGGGTCGCTGAAGTTCGAGGGGTAGGCGTACATCAGCCGGATCCACGCGCCGGCCTTGCCCGCGCTGCGCTCGGCGACGTCGTCGATGATGCGGAGGAGCGCTGCGAGACCGCCTCCCACGGGCGTGCCCTCGATCGAGACCTCGGCATCCATCCCGAGCCCGATGTCGTCGCCGTAGCTCGTGGTGTCCTGGCCGATCAGGTTCAATTCGAACGCGCCATCGTTGATGAGTTCCTGGGCCTCGGCGGCGATGCGATCGAGGGGCTTGGAGCGCATCTTGCCGCGGATCGACGGGATTGTGCAGAACGCGCAGGCCTGGTTGCACCCCTCGCTGATGCGGAGGTAGGCGTAGTGGCGGGGGGTGAGGCGGAGGCGGGTGGAGTCGTCCTCGAAGTATCCGACGCCGGTGCCGTCCTTGCCGTTGACGGTGAGGCCTGCGGTCTGGATGCCACGGTCGCGCGCCGCGACCAGAGCGTTGCCGGCGATCCAGTACTTGGGCTTATCGGAGGCGGTGTCGAGCGTCTTGCGTTCGGGAGCGCGCCCGCGGACGGCCTCGACGACGCGGTCGCGATCAAAGACTCCGATCATGGCGTCGATGCCGGGCTCCCACTCGAGCATCTTGGCGCGGTGGCGCTGGACGAGGCAGCCGGCGACGATGACCCGCTTGACGCGTCCTTCCTGCTTGGCCTTCACGGCGTCGCGGATGACGGTGAGTGATTCTTCTTTGCTGGCCTCGAGAAAGCCGCAGGTGTTGACGACGATGGCGTCGGCATCCGGCAGCGTGCTCGCGCCGCCGTAGGAGGAGCATCCCTCGGCGCGGGTGGTGGTGGGGGCGAGGTCGCCATGCTCGTTGTCGTGGGGGTGGCTGTGGATGCTGCCGCCCTCGGTGTGGGCCGAGTCGTCCCAGCGTTCGGACTGGCCTCCGGTGGCAACGGGGATGATGCCGTCGAGCGCGAGAAGCCCGAGCATTTTCTCGGAGTCGACGAGGTTCTTCGGGCAGCCAAGCGAGATGAATCCGACGGTCTGGACATCGTTTGCGGGGCGAGGCCTGGGCGGCTGAGATTGCCTGTTCTTGCGCTTGCCCGCGTCTTTCTCGGAGAGCTTGATCACTCCCTTGCCGGGCTTGAGACTGCGCGCGGGGGCGCGGTCTTCTGGCTTGGAGTTGAGGCCTCGGATGGTGCGGATCCGGCCACCGGGGCGGCCCTTGCTGGTGTCGTCGCGATCGTCGCGGACGAGGGAGGCCGGGCCGCGGTGCTTGGGCTTGGACTTGGGTTTCGGGTGGGGCTTCGGATGGGGTTTGGCGTTGGACCTGGAGGGGGGCTTGGGCGCATCGCGACCGGGCCCGGCCGGGGTGCGCGAGGCGGGCTTGCCGGGGCGTGCGTTGCGTGGAGACTTTGCGGGCCGCTTTGCCATGTGCAGGGAGTTTAGGTTGGCCGATGGCGCGGCTTGGAATCGACGATCAAACGGCCTTCGGGGGTGAATCGGCAGTCGTCGTCGGCGCGGAGCTGGCGGAGCCCCTCGTACACGACAGCGCAGACGGCGGTGGCGAGGTTGAGCGAGCGTTCGCCGACGGCGAGGGGGAGCGTGACGACGCGATCTGGGTGGGCGGCGAGGAGCTCCGGGGGGAGGCCTCTCGACTCGCTTCCGAAGAGAAGGTGGTCGCCACGGCGCAAGGGGACATCGAAGACCGAACGGCAGGTCTTGGTGGAGAGGATCCAGGTGCGGGCGGGGTCGAACGGCGCGGCGCGGGTGTAGGCGGTCCAATCTATGTGCTCAGCCCAATCGAGACGCGGCCAGTAGTCGAGCCCGGCGCGGCGGCAGGCCTTTTCGGAGAGTTGGAAGCCGAGGGGGTGGATGAGGTGGAGGCGGCAGCCCGTCGCGACGCAGGTGCGCCCGATGTTGCCGGTGTTGTTCGGGATCTCCGGGGAATGGAGGACGACGTGGAAGTGGGGCGCGTGGAGGAGCGGGGCGGGAGGTGGAGACAAGAACGCCCCGGCGCTCGGCGTCGGGGCGTTGTGGGGCGTGATGGGGTGGCCGGGATTACTGGCCACGGGCCTTGAGCCAGGCCTGCTCGACGGCGCGGCGGGACTTGATGCCGGGGTCGTTGGCGAGCACGGTCTCCACGGCGGCCTTGAAGGAGGGGCTCCGCGGATCGCCGGACCAGCGGACAACGCCGTCGGACGAGGCGAGCGCGACGAAGGAGTTGCTCTCGCGCGAGTAGGTGCCGCGGAGGGCCGAGAGTGTGGAGCCGGATGAGTCAAAGGTGATGGGGTGAGACAGGCGGTTGGAGTCGGCGTATTCCTTGGTGCGCTTGCCGAGGAGTTCCAGGGCGATTGCCTTGGCGTTCTCGTCGGTGGTGTAGCCGCCTCCACCGGAGAGGAGATCGGTGGGAACGACGATGCCGGCGACGGCGACATCGCGGCCGCGCTCGCGCTGGAGAAGGTCCATCTCTTTCACGAGGCGTGCGGTCGCGGGAACATCGGGGTTCCAGAAGTAGACGATGACGGCGCGTCCCTTGGTGAGGGGCTCCTTGGCGGGGTACCAGCCGAAGGCGGGGAGCGCGAGGAAGGACTGGTCCTGCTGGCGGCCGTTCTCCACGACGACGCGCGGCCAGGTGGCGTTCGCGTAGGCGTCGGGCGAGGGATCGGGGAAAGGGAGTTCGGGGATGCTGGTGAGGTCGGCCTTCTGGTTGATCGCGGCGGTGCGATTCGCGCTGATCCGCGCTGCCTCGGCCCTTTCTGCGAGGGTCTGGTTGATCTTTGCGGCGGCGTCCATCGACTCCTTGCTCACCATCTTGGCGGCCTGATCGAGCGAGGAGGCGTCGACATCGGCGAAGCGGAGCTGGCCGGCGCGATCGATCACGTAGATGTCCGGGTCCTGATCGATGTGGAGCGCGGCGCGGACCTTGTCGCCGGCGTCGTGGGCGAGGCGGAAGGTGATGTTCTTGGCCTTGGCGGTCGACTCCGCCTCGTCCCAGCCCTCACCACTGTGCAGACCGACGACGATGAGGCCGTCGGCGGCGTACTGGTCGGCGATGCGCTGTGCGGCGGAGAGTGCGCGGACGGACGGGGCGTACCAGGAGGCCCAGGAGATGATGATGACGGGCTTGCCGCTCGTGTCGGCGGGGGTGAGCGCGTCGCCACCGGCCCACACGTCCACGCCGGCCCAGAGATCGGCGGGGAAGGGCTTGAGTTCCATCGCGTCCAGGGTGACGCGTCGAGCGCCTGCGCCCTCGCGGACGATGCCTTCGGAGGGCTGGGCAAGAGCCAGCGGAGCGAGGGCGAGGGTTGCGAGCGAGAGGATGAGGCGTGGGGTGAGGTGGCGGATCATGCTGGAGGGTACTCCGGTGGAACGGGTGCAGGTTTGGACGTTCCGAAGTGGTGATACTCCCGGTAGCGGGCGGGGTTCCGGGGTTTGGCGGGGGTTGGGGAATAGGGGGAGCGCATCGCGG
>CAUJHH010000058.1 GCA_963204725.1 Planctomycetota bacterium | reverse complement strand
CGCCGGCGCCGAGGAGGAGTGCGCCTGCGACGATCCCGAGCGTGACGAGGAAATCGTTGATCATGGCCGAAGCATACCGGTCGCGCGGGCGTCAAAGGAAAGACCGGCCGAGGCTCTCGCGCCGGCCGGTCGGGGGTTCGTTTCGATCTCTGGAACGGGGGGCGTTCAGCGGGCCCCGGTTGCGGCGGCCTGCGAGTGATCGCGTGTGTACTCGATGTCCATGACTTTCGAGACTTCGCCGGTGATTGGATTGGGCGCGTGCATCTCGAGCACCATGGTGTTGGGACCGGTAACACGCTCGATCTGCGTCATCTGCGCGGGAGCCTTTGTGACCGGGCAGGTGAATGCGAGTGTCCAGGTCATGGTCTTGCCATCGGACGAAAGTTCGCCCGTGCCGATGGCCATGCCGGTGCCCATGCAGTCGTACCAGACGGACTGGTAGGTCTTGGCGACGTTGTCGTAGCCGCAGACGCCGTGGCCTTCGAACGGCCCCATCTCACCCATGTCGCCCTTGGAGTCGATCTGGACAAATCGGCCATCGACGCTGGGTCGGATGGTGGTGACGCACTGGTTGACGACGGGATCCATGCCGGGCATGTACATGGTGACTTTGCCGTTCCAGGTCCCGACACCCCTGGCGAGATGGGCGTGCTCTGGACCGGGTGTTGCGGCTTCCATGCAGGCCTGCATACAGACCTGCATCTGCTCTTCGGGAGAGAGGTTCTTGAGCGAGGCCGGATCGACCCTCTTGGTCGGCTGCGCGACGGCGATCGAGCCAGCGGCGACGAGAACGCACGCCACGACGATTCCGGTGGTTCCGTTCAGACGCATGATGGATCTCCTTTGTGGTTCGAGGTGGCCCCACTGCTGCGTCTGGATGGTATGACCCTTGCCGCCGATTTGGGGGGCTCGTCGGACGGGAGAGGGAGCTTGCGATCCGTTCGAGCGGTGCCCAGGGGCCGGAACAGCGGCGTCTGTGTGGCGGCGGCTTGCATTCGGGGCGTTGAGGCATCCGACGACGTATCATGTGGGTGATGCCTCATTCCTCATCGGAATCTTCGACGACGACACCCGATCTCGGCGCACGCGTTGAGCAGGTGATCAACCTGATCCGCCCGGCGGTGCAGAGCGACGGGGGAGACCTTGAGTATGTCGAAGTGACGCCGGAGGGTGTGGTGCGGATTCGGCTTCACGGGGCTTGCGTCGGGTGCCCATCGAGCAACATCACGCTCCAGATGGGTATTGAGCGGAATCTTCGGGCGCACATCCCAGAGATCACCGGCGTCGAGGCGATAGCCTGAAGCTCGACATGATGTACGTTGTTTATTTGGGTCCATTGGCGCTCCCAACGCGATTCTTTGCGCATGCCTTGCGCCGCGGTCGGGGGAAAGTCCGTGGACGGAATGACGAAATCTCCTTGTGGTTACAAGGGTTGTGGTATACTGCCATCGCTCCGATGGAGCCGGATGGTGGGATATCCGTATCGAACGGCGCTGGAGGCACCGATGCTCGTCATTACACGACGTGAAGGCGAAGAAGTTGTGATCGGAGATCCGCGGAACCCGATCGGGGTGGTGCGGATCGCTTCGATCAAGGGTGAGCGGGTGCGGATCGCGTTCGATTTCCCGCGTGAGGTGGAGATCCACCGGCGCGAGATTGCGGACCAGATCGTGCAAGAGGGACCAGCGATCGTCGCGACGATCGGCCCCAACGCGGCGACCGCAACCTGAAGTCCCGGTCCATCGACCGAAACCATGTAGAAACGACGCGGACCCATCGGGCCCGCGTCGATCCTTTTGGGGCGACGTGGTTTTTCGATGGTGCGACCGGCTGCTTACTCGGGCTTACCGGAACCGAAGTCGTAGACCCACTGCTCAACGGCGCGGTTGATCTCGATGACTTCGCCCTGCTTGAAGAAGAGCTTGAGTTCGCGCTCGGCGGCCTCGGGGCTGTCCGAACCGTGGATGAGATTGAAGGAGTTGGAGACGCCGAAGTCGCCGCGGACTGTGCCCGGAGCGGCCTTGGAGCCGAACGTCGCGCCCATCATGTTGCGGCAGATGGTGATGGAGCCGATGCCGCGGACGGCGAGAACGAGCACGGGGCTGCTCGTCATGAATCGGACGAGGCCGGCGTAGAAGCCCTTGGTCCTGTGGGCTTCGTAGTGGGTGGCGGCGAGCTCGGGGGAGATTTGCATGAGCTTGCAGCCGACGACTTGGAGCCCTTTGTCCTCGAAGCGGCTGATGATGCGGCCCATGAGACCCCGCTGAACGGCGTCGGGCTTCAGGATGATGAGGGTTGTCTCCATGCGTCGTAATCCTTGTTTGTGGATGGCTTTGCGGGCTGTTTTGGAAGGGGGAAAGGATAGGCGGGCGGGGAGCTTGGTTCACGCCCGTGGAGCCCGCGCGGGCGCGAGGCCGACGGTGTGGATCGCGGTGTGGACCGGACCCGTCGGGCGGAGGTCCGAGCGCACGAGGTGGATTTCGGAGATATCGAAGCGGACTGGGTCGATTGCGGCATCGGGGAGGCGGGTCGCATCGACCGTCGACGTGCGGGCGAGCGTGATGTGGGGTGTGAATCGGTTGCCGCGGGTGCGTTGCTCGCGGCTGGCGAGTCGGTGGAAGGCGCGGCGTTGGATCTCGAGCATGTCCGGGGGCGTGTCGGTGACTGCGGCGAGCACACGGGGCGGGCCCCGTTCGGGCAGACAAGCAAGTCGATCGGCGGTCAACGTGAAAGAGCGCAGACCGGCGGCGGAGCGATCAACGGACTCGGTGACGTGGTCGAGTCGGCGAGGATCGACGGTTCCGAGGAAGTGGAGCGTCAGATGGACCTGGTGTTCGGCGGTGATGCGCCACGTGTCGGGATGTGCGGCGATGGCGGGCCCAGCGCAGGCAAGCAGCGATCGGGTTGCCTCGATTGGTGGAGCGATTGAGAGAAAGAGCCGGAACACTGAGCGGACGGTAGCCGCACGGGATTTCCGGGGCGCACGATCGCGTGCCGCACGCCCCGGAGATGATTCCTGCTACCCGATCGGCGGCTTGGTATGGCTCGACTTGAGCGCGGTAGCGAGGGCGGCAATCGCGGATGCTGCGCCTGCGCCGCGTGTTGCTGCCTTCAGAAGTCGTCCCGGACCGAGGATCGATAGGGCTGCGAAGGCCGCGCCGGTGAGCACCCTCGGATCGCCGACGAGCGCCTCGACCTGATCCTTGAAGGTCGATCCCGAATGTGATTGGGCGTTCTCGGACCGATCGGCGGATGGCGGATCGAGTGCGTTGGCAAGGTTCGCCTTTGCGATCTCGATCCTCGCTTCGGTCGATTTGATGCTGGCCCGTTTGCGACCTGCACCCGAGGCAACGGCGCAGATCGCTGCGCCGCCCCCAGTGACGACCGCACCGACAGCAAGCAGACTTCCTGCGAGCCCGATGTACGGCGTGAGGAGCAACACACAGGCACCCGCGACGCCCATTACCCCGTACGCTGCGAGGATCAGGCCAACGAGTCGGAGGACGAGTCGATTGCCTGTGTTTCGGAGGGAGACCGCGCATCGATCGAGTTCGGCCGACGCGAGTTCGAAGATGGCATCGGCGCCTCGTCGGATCCGTTCGGTCATGGTCATGGGTGCCACCTGAGTAGAAAGGGATGGTGCGAGGATCAGCGGCTGAAGAGTCGACCGATTAACGCGCCAGCGCCGAGCGCGATGAGCACCGAAGCGGTGGGATTTGACTTCACGTACGAGCACATCTGGCTGTGTGCTGACTCCGCGCGTCGTGCGATGTCTTCGGCTGAGTGCACAACCGTGTCCTTGGCAACGGTTACGGAGTCCTTGGCGAGGTGCTTGACGTCGCTGGTGACCGTTGCGGCATCGGCTCGGACATCTGAGATGGTGGGACGCGAACTGAACGTCTCGGATTCGGCGTGGTTGATCTGGGTCGGCATGTCATGCACTCCTTTGATTGTTGGCTGCAATGGACGAGAGGTCTGAGACACGGAACATGGGCATGATGCAGCGCTCACATGATGTGTGCGCGAAGCTGCCATGAATTCCGATTCAGAGTTGCAGCAGCTGTCTGGGATGTGCGAGAGGCCGTTGTGAGCGGTGCTGATTCAGTGAGAAGCGGTGACTTCGGCGGGTGCCGGTTTCGGCTTTGGCGGACCGAACGCTTTCTCGGAGATGGTCTGGATCACGACATAGAGCACGGGCGTGAAGATTAGGCCCAGGAAGGTATTGCCGATCATCCCGTAGAAGACCGCGGTGCCGATCGCCTGGCGGCTGGCGGCTCCTGCGCCGGTCGCGTGGACGAGGGGCAGGACGCCGAGGATAAACGCGAGGGCCGTCATGAGGATGGGGCGGAGCCGGAGACGAGCGGCCTCGATCACGGCATCAGCGATGGGCATGCCGCGCTCGCGGTTGGCCTTCGCGAATTCGACGATGAGAATGGCGTTCTTTGCACCGAGACCGACGAGAAGGACGAGACCAACCTGTGTGTAGATGTTGTTGTCCATTCCTCGGTACATGAGGCCGAGCATCGCTCCGAGCACCGCCAACGGGATGGAGAGCACGACGACGAGCGGAACGGTCCAACTCTCGTAGAGAGCGGCGAGGATCAGGTAGACCACGAGGAGGGCGAGCACGAAGACGAGGCCGGCGGTTCCGGCGGCCTGCTTCTCCTGGAACGAGAGCGCGGTCCATTCGTATCCGACGCCTTGCGGCTGCATCTTTGCGATCATGTCCTCCACCACGGCGAGTGCCTCGCCAGTGCTGACACCGGGCGCGCTGGCCCCGTTGATGACAGCGGCGGGGAAGAGGTTGTAGCGGATCACGCTCTCCGGCCCGGTTGACTCCGTCACCGTCAGGAGCGAGCCGAGGGGGATCATGTCGCCGCTGCTGTTCCGAACCTCGAGACGTGCGATCTGATCGGCTCGTGAGCGAAACTGGCTCTCGGCCTGCGCGGTCACCTGCCACGTGCGGCCGAACTTGTTGAAATCGTTGACATAGGCCGAACCGAGATTGACGCTGAGCGTGCCGAAGAGGTCCTGGAGTGAGACGCCGAGCTTCTTGGCCTTCTCGCGGTCGACATCGGCGAAGAGCTGCGGAACGCCGGCGCGGAAGGGGCTGGCAACATTGCGAAGCTTGGACTGTGCGTTGCCGTCGGTGACGACCTCCTGAACGATCTGCTGGAGGCGATCACGGCCGACGCCGCCCCGATCCTGCAGCCGGAGGTCAAAGCCCGCGGCGTTACCGACGCCCTCGACCGCGGGGAGGTAGAACGCGATGACCACGCCCTCCTGGATCTCGGAGAACCTGGCGCGGACCTCGGAGAGCATGGTCTGGAAGTCTCGATGCTTGGGCACGCGATAGGACCACGGCTTCAGACCGGCGAAGGCGACGCCGTAGTTCGATCCGTTGCCGGCGATGAGCGAGAAGCCCTGGAAGGCGCCGGTGGAGTTGACGCCGTCGGTCTCGAGGAAGATCTGTTCCACCCGTTTCAGGACATCGAGCGTTCGGTCCTGGCTCGCGCTCGCGGGCATGCGGATCTCGGCGACAAGGAGGCCCTTGTCCTCATCGGGGACGAATCCCGTGGGCACGCGAGCGACGGACCATGCGATGAGAAGGCAGGTGCCGACGAAGGCGAGTACGGGAATCGAGATGATCGCCGGGCGGATAAGCAGGCGTACGAGCCACGCGTACGAGCCGCTGATGGTGTTGAAAGCGCGGTCGAAGCTGCGTTTGAGGATGTTGTGCTTCTTGCCCTTTGCGTGCTCGCGGAGGATCACGCCACAGAGCGCGGGGCTGAGCGTGAGGGCGCAGATCATGCTGAAGAGTGTGCTCGCGGCGATGGTGAGCGCGAACTGGCGGTAGAGCTGACCGCTGATGCCCGGGAGGGCTGCGGTGGGAAGGAAGACGGCCATGAGGACGAGGGACATGCCGACGACGGGGCCGAAGACCTCCAGCATGGCGCGTTTGGCTGCCTCTTTGGGCGGGAGATGCAACTCGGTGAGGTTTCGTTCAACGTTTTCGACCACGACGATGGCATCGTCGACAACGATTCCGATGGCGAGGATGAGCCCGAAGAGCGTGGGTAGATTGAGGCTGAACCCGAAGAGCTTCATGGCAAAGAAGGTGCCGATGAGTGAGACGGGAATCGCAACGATCGGGATGAGCGTGGAGCGGATGCTGCCGAGGAAGATGAAGACGACGAGGATCACGAGTCCGGTGGCTTCGAATATGGTCTTGTAGACCTCATGTATCGCGGAGGTCACGAACTCGGATGTGTCGTACACAGTGCGAAACTGGAGTCCGTCCGGGAGCTGCGCGGTCAGCTCCGCGAGCACGGACCGGAGTTGAGCGGCGACTTCGACGGAGTTCCCGGTTGGCGATTGGTAGACGATCATCAGCGCGGCGGGTACGCCGTTGATTCGACCGAGCGAGTCGTAGGACTTCGCGCCGAGTTCGACCCTGGCGATGTCCTTCAAGGCGATCACACGGTTGCCGTCGGCGCGGACGATGACATTCTCGAACTGTGAGGGTTCCTGCAGGCGTCCGAGCGTGGTAACGGTGTACTGGTATCCCTGATCCTTCGGGGCCGGAGGCTGGCCGATGATCCCGGCGGCGACCTGGACGTTCTGCTCTCTCAGGGCGTTGAGCACGTCGGTGGTCGAGAGCGAGCGTGCCTTGAGCTTGTCGGGGTCGAGCCAGATCCGCATCCCGTAGTCCTTGCCGGGACGGATGAGCGTGTCGCCGACGCCCGGGATGCGTTTGATCCGGTCGTTGACATTGATACGCAGGTAGTTGGCTAGGTAGAGATCGGTGAACTCCGGCGATTTCTCGGGGTCGATGGGGCCGAGCGCGAAAACAGAGACGATGCTGGTCGAGACTCGAGCTGTGGTCACCCCCTGGCGGCGGACTTCTTCGGGGAGCTGTGAGAGCGCGATCGCGACGCGGTTCTGCACGAGCACCGATGCGATGTCGATGTCCGTGCCGACTTCGAAGCTGACATTCAGGGTGTACGAGCCGTCGCTGGCCGACGAGCTCTCCATGTAGATCATGCCCTCGACGCCGTTCACCTGCTGCTCGATCGGCGCGGCGACGGTGTCGGCGACGACCTGAGCGCTTGCGCCGGGGTAGATCGTGGTGACGCGGACGATCGGTGGTGCGATCGAGGGATACTGCGCGACGGGCAGCGTCTGGAACGACACGGCACCGACGAGCATGATGAGGATCGCGATCACGGCCGCGACGATCGGCCGACGGATGAAGAACAGACTAAACATGCTGGCCTTCGTTCCTCGAGGGATTTACGGCTCCGGTGGTCGCCGTCGGCTTCAATGACGGCCTCACCGAGCTGCCGGGGCGGGCACGCTGCAACCCGTTGATGATGACACGATCGCTGGGGCTCAGGCCCTCGGAGACGACCCGCATCGAGCCATCGAGCGCCCCGATCTTGACCCGGCGCATCTCGACGATATCGCCTTCGCCGACGACGAGTGCGTATCTACCGGATTGGTCCGAGAGGAGTGCAATGTCGGGGACGACGAGTTCGTCCGCGGTGTCGAGGAGGATGCGGACACGGACGAACATGCCCGGCAGAAAGATCCCGTTCTCGTTGTCGACCTTGCACCGTACCCGGATGGTGCCGGTCTGCGGGTTGAGCACCGGATCGACATAGTCGATCTGGCCATGTATATCGAACGCGTCGGAATCGCCTGCGGTCATGCGGACCGGTCGCCACTCTCCTGGCGCGATCTGGCCTGGTTCTGCATCGGGCTCGGTCGCGATTCGCTTCCGCCTGACCATGAGCAGATCGCTCTCGCTGCAATCAATGGACACATAGAGCGGACCCGAGCTGACGACTGTCGCGAGGACTGTGGACTGGCCGGCAGTACCCACCAGGTTTCCGACATCTACATAGTTCTTGGTGATCCGCCCGTCGATCGGGGAGCGGACCTGAGTGAATTCAACGTTCAGACGTGCCTGGACGAGCGAGGCGCGAGCGAGATCCGCCTGGGCCTTGGCCTGATCGCGTTCGGCGGTCGCACGGTCGATCTCCTGCGGCGATGCGGCGGAGGATTCTGCGGCGTCGTTGAATCGCTTCAGCGTGATCTCGGCGAGTCGGTACGTTGCTTCGTGTGCAGCGAGATCGGCCTCGGCCTGTTCGGCCTGGGCCTGGTAGACACGGGGATCAATGACAAAGAGAAGTTCATCCTTTTTGACGATTGCGCCGGGCTTGAACATGACCTCATCAAGGAATCCGGTGACGCGAGCGCGAAGTTCGACCTCTTCGCGGGCCTCGGTCGCGCCGGTGTACTCGAGGAAGCGGGTGATCTCCTTCACTTCGGGGTGGGAGATCGTCACTTCGGGAGGCGGCGGCGGCACGTAGGCGTTCGACGCCGGCTTGCATGCGCCGATTGCGAGTGCGGCGCATGCGGCGATAGTGCCCCGCACGATGGACCGGAGATGGAGTTGCGCTGCAAGCGACTGAATCGGACGACGGCATGGGCGTACGGGCATGTGACCTCGCCTGACTTGGATGTGACTTGGAGGCAGGTTCAGGGCGCTCGCGTCAGCGAATCTTGGTGCAAGGGTACACGCGTGGGGTCGTGCATGCTCGGCCAGCATGGGTGAGAACTCGCAACTCTCGCGCCATACCGGAATGACTTGGATCAGTGTGGCTTTCTGGCTTCGACATCGAGGCTGGTGATGTAGTCGTTCGGCCGCGCGTTTGCGGGGAGGCTGGCGATGATCTTCTGATAGAGCGGGTCCTGCCAGTCGGTCATGGCGTTGATGTACTGCGGCTTGGAGGTCAGCCTGATCTCCGTCAGACCTGCGGCGGCGGCCTGGGCCCGCGTTTCTTCGACTAGAACCGCACCGGCAATGCATCCGATGAGCGCCTCCACATCGGTCTTCACCGATTCGGGGAGCGGCATGACGAGCGCGAGGTCCGAGACTGCCACGCGGCCGCCCGGCTTCAGGACACGCGCGATCTCTCTCCACACGCGGGGCTTGTCCGGCGCAAGGTTGAGAACGCAGTTGGAGATGACAACATCGACGCTGGCGTCTGCGACGGGGAGATTCTCGATCTCACCAAGCCGGAACTCCACGTTGTCCAATCCGGTCTGCGCCTTGTATGAGGCGATGTTCCTGCGGGCCTTGGTGAGCATGTCGGGTGTCATGTCGACGCCGATCACACGCCCGGCCTCCCCCACTTTCGGCCCGGCAACAAAGCAGTCAAAGCCGCCTCCCGAGCCGAGGTCGAGAACGACTTCGCCGGGACGAAGCGAGGCGATCGCGGTGGGATTGCCGCAGGAGAGCCCCATGTTCGCGCCCTCGGGCATGCCATGGAGTTCGTCGGTGGCGTATCCGATCGCGCGGGCGAGCTGGTCGGGATCGAATGTGACGGCACCGCAGCAGCCGCCGCCGCTGGAGCCGCAGCTGCCACCCTTGGCGATCTTTGCGTAGCCATCGCGGATGGCATCACGAGCGGAATCGGCGTCCTGTGGCGCCTGCGGTTCAGGTGATGGGGCAGCGTTTGCCGACGCGGTCGTTGAGCAGCAGGAAGCTTCGCAGCAGTCACGGGTTGTCATGGCGGGATCTCCTTTGGAAGATTGGCTTTGTCCGGGTTCGTGAGGTTGAACTGATCTTGCTTTGATTCAGCATCGTCGAAGGCGTCTCGATGAGAAGTCGGAGCTCGCCGCGGATGCGCCGATCGTGCGGCACGGCCCCAACGTCAGACTCTGCCTCGCGGGCGCAGCGGGGGGAATTGTCGAACTCGATGTGGATCACGCGTGCATCGCCGGGGAGAGCCGGGCTGGCCTCGTTGTCCGAGTCGCGGGGCGTGGCAACGCTGTCGAGCGCACTTGCTGCGAGATGTTTGATGTGTGTTGAGGACTGCGCGGCGATATCGACTCCGGTGTCCGTCATGGCGCGGATCGCCAGAGGAGTGATGCCGCACGGATCGATGCCCGCGGAATGTGGCTCGAGCAGGTCGGCGAGGAGGGACCTCGTCAATGCATGGGCCATCTGGCTGCACCGGGCGTCTCCGGCGCGGAGGAAGAGGAATGGCGTGTGTTCAGCAGCAGCCATCGCGAGTTCCCTTTCTAGTCCGCGGCGTGGGACAACACTCGTCGATCGCGGCGGCCATCGCGCGGAGTGAGCCGGACAGCGACGCGTAGCGAACCTGGTAGCGAACGACTCGGCCCTCGCGTGTTGGCTCGAGAATGCCGGCGCGGGCGAGGAGCGAGAGATGTCGCGAGACCACCGAGAGATCGACGGAGCAACACTCCGCGACCTCGCCGACCGTGCAGGGGCGGGCGCACTTGGCGATGCAGGCGACGAGCACGGCTCTGGTGGGATCGCCCAGCGCCTTGAAGAGCGCGGGATCGAGCGTGCGATCGATCGGGCGGGAGCAGGCGGCGGCGTGCCTGGGGGATGCCGGCGTGCGTGGTTTGCGTATTTGCGTCATTATGCAAGTATTAGGCGCCGGCATCGCGGAGTCAAGGACCGAAGATCGCTCGTTGCCTAGGATTCCGCTCCCGTCACGCGGTCCATGTTGATCGCAGAGAGGATCACTATCGACACCGCATTGAAACTTCTCGCGATTGCGTTGTATGCCGGCGTGCTTCTGCTGATCGGGTTTGCGGCCTCCAGACGCACGCACTCGATCAGGGATTACTACGCATCGGGGAAGAATCTCGGGTTCTTCAATGTGGCGTTTTCTGCGCGGGCGACGGGTGAATCGGCGTGGCTGTTGCTCGGGCTGACGGGGATGGGATACGCGATCGGCGCCCAGGCGTTCTGGGTTGTGGTCGGCGAGTTGATCGGCGTGGGCGGCGCGTGGATCTTCATGGCGCGCCGATTCAAGAGGCTGACGGATTCATACGACTCGATTACCGTGCCGGACTATCTCGAGTCTCGGCTGCGGGACACGGGGCACGGGCTGCGGATCATCGCGGCGGGATCGCTGCTGATCTTCGTACCGATCTATGTCGCGGCGCAGGTGTTCGCCACGGGTGGAGCGTTCAACCATTTCCTCGGGTGGAACCACTTCGTCGGCGCGGCGGTCGGATTCGGCGTCGTCATGCTCTATGTAACACAGGGCGGCTTCACGGCCGTGGTGTGGTCCGACGTGTTCCAGGGCTCCCTGATGCTGGTCGGATTGGTTGCGCTGCCGCTCGTCGGCTTGGCACACTTCGGCGGCATTGTCAATGTAACAGATACGCTCACGGCGATTGATCCGCATCTGCTCACCTTGCATGGGCCGGGATCGGGCGGGGCGGGCTCCGGCGGATGGGGCGTATCGACCGTGATCACGGTGATCGGACTTGTGGCGATCGGGATCGGGTTCCTCGGTTCGCCCCAGGTGTTTGTGCGATTCATCTCGATCAGGAATACCGCGCAGATCCTGCCGGGCACGATGACCGCGCTGACCTGGACTGTGCTTGCTGATGGAGGGGCGGTGCTGGTCGGCATGATCGGGCGTGCGATCTACGCTCCGGAAGCGTTGGCGGGAGGGGCGGCATTCGAGAGCATCAACACGGTCAAGGAAAGCGTGCTCCCTCACATGGCGCTGCAGCTGCTTCCCGCGTTCTTTACCGGCCTCTTCATTGCGATGGTGCTCAGCGCGATCATGTCCACGATCGATTCGCTGCTGGTCGTCGCTTCGAGCGCGGGTGTGCGAGACTATTGGCAGAAGGTCCGGCATCCGGAGATGAGCGACGAGCGGCTTCTGAAGCTCAGCCATATTGTGACGATTGCGCTGTCGGTCATCTCCTTTGCGATCGGGATCGCGATCCTCTTGCGAGACCGAGATGAGCCGCTGTTCTGGATCGTGATCTTCGGATGGTCGGGCATCGCGGCCACGTTCTGTCCGACCATGATCCTGAGTCTCTACTGGTCGAAACTCACGGCGCGGGGGGCCCGCTGCGCGATGATTGCGGGATTCCTGATGGTTCCCGTGATGAAGTTCGTCGTGCCGCCGCTGCTCGCGGGAGCGGGCATGCAGACGCTTGCGGGGTACTTTGATGCGTTGGACGTGTTATTGCCGGCGTTTGTGGTCGGATTTGGAGTGGCAATCGTCGCGAGCGTGACAGACCGAGCGGGCCAGGCACGGCTCGCGGGCGTCGGCGATGAGCTGCGTGCGGCATCCGGGCACAAGGCAAGGCCTTGACCTGCTGCGATGGCAGCTTCGCGGCCAAGTCGGTTACTCTGCGAGCATGACAAACGGTAGAAGTCGGGGCGTGCGGTGGGCGGCGGGTGTCATGTCGGCGGTCTGGTGCCTGGCCGCGAGCGGATTGCAGCGATCGGAGGACGTGGGGCGTCCGCCCAACGTCGTGCTGATCCTGGTTGACGATCTTGGGTACGGCGAACTCGGCTGCTACGGCCAGAGCAAGATTCGGACGCCGAATCTCGATCGGATGGCGGCGGAGGGGATTCGATTCACTCGCCACTACGCTTCCGCGCCGGTGTGCGCGCCGACACGAGCGATGCTGCTGACGGGTCTGCACAGCGGCCACTCACCTATCCGGGACAATGGAGAGGAACGTGATCTCGAGGGCCGTCTGATCGAGGGGCAGCGGCCTCTTCCTGAGGGAACCGTGACGATCGGCGCCCGGATGCAGGAACTCGGTTATGCGACGGGCATCATCGGTAAGTGGGGAAACGGGGGGCCGGGCTCGACGGGCGAACCGGGACGGATGGGATTTGGTTTCTCGTATGGCTATCTGTGTCAGCGACAGGCGCACAACTTCTATCCGACGCACATGTGGCGAGATGGCGTGCGCGAGGACCTTGAGGGCAACCGACAGGGCAACCTGACCGGCGCACACTATGCGCAAGATCTGTTTATCCGGGAGACGCTCGCCTTTGTCGATCGAAACCGGGAGCGTCCGTTCTTTCTCTATTTGCCGTACACGATCCCGCACGTTGCGCTGCAGACGACGGCCGAGGATCTCGTGGCCTATGCGGGCGCGTTCGAGGAGACGCCGTACGAGGGGGATCGGGGCTATCTGAAGCACCCGACGCCTCGGGCGGCGTACGCCGCGATGATTACGCGATTGGATCACGATGTGGGCGTGTTGCTTGATCGATTGAAGGCGCTCGGGCTCGACGAGGAGACGCTCGTGGTGTTCACGAGCGACAATGGCCCGACGCACGACGTCGGGGGCGCGGACACGGTGTTCTTTGAGAGCACCGGCGGCTTGCGAGGGCGCAAGGGGAGCGTGTGGGAAGGGGGCATCCGTGTGCCGCTGATCGCACGCTGGCCGGGACGGATCGACGCGGGGCGAGAGAGCGGGCACGCGTGCGCGACACACGACCTCTATCCGACGATCATCGAGGCGGGTATGGGTGTGGCACCTGATGGGATTGATGGCGTGAGCTTCCTGCCGACGCTGCTGGGCAAGGGAGAGCAGCGAGAACCGGCGCACCTCTACTGGGAGTTCCCGGGATATGGCGGCCAGCAGGCGGTGCTCATCGGAGATTGGAAGGGCGTTCGAAGGGAGATGGGCAAAGGGAACGCGGAGATCGAGCTCTTTGACCTCTCGAAGGACGAACGAGAGACGACGGACGTCGCACGGGAACACCCGGAGATTCTCGACCGGATTCGCGGCATCATGCAGACTGATCGAACGGCTTCTGAGGCGTTCCCGATGCCGCTCCTGGACGCGACGCCGAGAAAGCAATGACGAGCCGGGACGAAGGTCGAGCCCCAAAAACACAGGAAGCCCTGCGAGGCAGGGCTTCCTGAAGCGAGGCGGACGGGACTCGAACCCGCAACCACCGGATCGACAGTCCGGTACTCTAACCAATTGAGCTACCGCCCCAATCGCGTTGTCGCCGAACTGCGCCCCGTGGCGGCAATTCGGTAGGAATCAATGTAGGCGTCAAGATCTCGCTGTCAAGATGCTGGGCCTGAAACCGGCTTTCGAGCTGCGAGTTCCGGCATCGTCGAGATGATCGGACGTCGCATTTCGCGGCACGATCACTTGAACGTGATGCTCTGTCCTTCCTCGTGGATCTTGAACGCGCTGCCATTCGGACCGATCTTCGAGCCGTGGATATAGACCATCACACACGCGGCAAGGAGCGAGACGGTCGCGACAAAGAGCAAGGCGGTGAAGACGTCGGGGCTGGACCCGCGACGCGCTTTGCCTCCCGGCATCTGCATTCCGAACTGGTTCATCTGGCGTGCCTCCGAGGGGCAACGAGCGGCCTCGCTCGCTGGGGAACAAGGCCCGGATTACTTGATGCGGCTGAGGACGGTGTCGCCCGACTTGACATCGACCTTGCGGCCAAGGGTGTCGATGCGACCAATCGAATAGTTGAGATCGGTCTGCGTGATGACGAGGTGGCCGATGAATTCATCGCCGCGCCCGATGTACATCTGCATGTTGTTGCGGATGCGATCGTTGCTGCCTGCGTTGATGCGGGCGAAGATCGCGCCGGAGGAGGGATCCTTCTCGACGGACTCGACGCGGGCGGTGATCATGGGGCCGTTGTCGACAAAGGTTGAGGTGGCCTCGCCGGAGGCGGATGTGCTGACGCCGCCCTGGGCAGCGGCGAGCGAGTTCTTGACCTCGGTCAGCTGCTCCTGCAGGGAGCGGAGGGTCTGCTCGAGCACCTCACGGCGGGACTCGAGATCGTTGATGCGGTCCTCAAGCTCGAGTTCGCGGCGGCGGAACTGGATCTCGTTGTCGCGGAGCGAGGTGACCTCGGTGCGGTAGCCGTCGATGAGCTTCGACTGGGTCCGGGCCGTCTCCTCAAGCACCTTGGTCTTGTTGGAGACTTCGTCACGCTGCGACATCGCCTCGCGCTTGGCCGAGATCTCGCGGGCGTTGGAGGTCTGCAGTTCGCGGATCTCCGATTCCTTGGCGGCGAGCGAGTTGTTCAGGTCGGCGAGCTGCTGCTGGAGGCGGTTGCGCTCCGAGCTGAAGCCCGACTCGGTCGATGCAAGCGCGTCGACTGCGGCCTGGCGGCGGGACTGTTCGTTGGCGTAGTCGGCCTTGATCCGATCGGCATTCACGGCGAAGGCCATGGTGAGCCCTGCGAGCAGAATGCTCAGGACGGCCGCGAACACGACGAAGATCTTCGAGAGAATGTGCACCCTGCTGCTCCTGTCAATACACCTTCAACGCGCGACGAGCGTCGCACGCTTCGCCTCGCCCCTGGTCCGTTGCGGCTCGCCGGGCGGGGCATGTTTATATGCCCGATCGCACCCCGGCGACGACCCGCCCTGCCCGACAATCTCCGACATCTTTCCGAACAAACGAATCAGACGGAACGACGATTCCACTCCACGGGGCGTGTGTGATACCGAGCATACCCGGTCGCTGTCAACCGGGGGCGGGCTTCGATACGCGGGGACCGGCCGGCGGATTCACATCCGACGGGCGTGGGGCGTGCATCCGGGGTGTTCTCCCCAGCACGCCCAATGGCCTGGCGCAGTCACTTGGAGGTGATCTTCAGGATGGCGGTGGCCGCGGCGACACGTACGTTGCCTTCGGGATCATCGAGGAGCACGGCGAGGGGCTGGAGATTGGCGGATTGGCCGGTTTCTCCGTACACGGAGGCGGCCTGGGCGCGTATGGCGGGATTGTCGTTGTCCTTGAATTCCTGCGCGATGAACGCGCCCTCGCGCATGCCCATTCGGGCCATGGCGCTCGCGAGCGCGAGTCGGACTTCTGCGGGCATGCGCTGGCCGCTCTCGTCGACGTAGGCGTCGAGGTAGATCAGCTGGTCGATGGCCCCTCGATCCTTCACCTCGCCGATGATCTGCACGGCGAGGGCGGCGGCTTCGAGCTCCTGCGGGCGTGAGGGGTAAAGAGCGGCACGGATGGTCTGCACCTGTGCGCTGTCGCCGAGTTTGACGAGCGCCTCTGCGATCTGGAGTTGCATGAGACGGACCTCTTCGGACGAGGCGAGAGGCATTTTGTCGAGCAGTGCCTGGCGGAGCATGCCCGATGCGGAGGGATTCTTGAGTTCGCCGAGGACGTAGGCCGCATGGGCGCGGACACGGGGCGACGGATCGTTGAGCAGCGCCTGTGAAATGGCGTGCGGATCGACCGGCATGCCGAGGCGCATCATGGAGTAGGTTGCGGAGAGGCGGACAAACGCGGACTCGTCTGCCGCGAGCGGGGCGACGGCAGTACCGAGATTCTTTAGCATGGCCCGGCCGACGCACATGGCGGCGACGCTTCGCACTCCGAGGTTTTCATCCTTCAGGCCGAGCGCGACGAGAGATTCCACGCGAGAGGGCGCGTTGAGCATGCCTTCCATGGCGTTGGCCCGCATCTGTGGCGTGGGAGACTGGACGGCCTGGGTCAGTGTTTCGATGGCCTGTTCACGCATCTCGGAGCGGCTGACCGCGGTTACGACGGGCGTCTCTTGCGGTGTGGAAGTGGGCTTGGCCGTTCCGGATGTGGCGCAGGAGGCGGGAGCGAGCGCAAGGATCGAGGACGCTGCGAGAAAGATGGATCTGCTGGTTGCGTTCATGAGGAGTGCGATTCCTTGGGATGCGGACTCACGGTCTCTTTGATGGCTGCGGGCCGGACAGGGATGCAGGACCATACAGAGAGCAGAAGGCCAAGCGAGGCGATGATCCATCCGGTGATCCAGCCGCCCTGAGCGTAGAACGAGGCCCCTTGGATGATCGGCAGTTCGCCGCTGAGTACGCCATCGACACCGATTGCACCGGGATGACCGTTGATTCCGGAGGCGACGAGGCGTCCCCGATGATCAACGATCGCGGAGACTCCGGTGTTCGCTGCTCTGGCCATCGGTGTGGCAAGTTCCACGCACCGCCATCGGGCTGCCTGGAGGTGCTGTCTGCGGCCAAGCGGGAAGGTATTGAACCAGCCATCGTTGGTGCCGTTGACGATCACGTCGGCCTCGCGATGGCCGCTGGAATAGACGAGGCGCCGACAGACGTTCGGCATGGTGGCTTCGAAGCAGATCGGGGCGACCGCGCGGAGGGGGTTGGCGGCGTCGCGGCGTATCTCCAGAGCATTGGTGGACCGGCCGGACGAGAGATCAAAGGGCATCCCATACGCACCGAGCGCTCGGACCCGGTTTTGCAGCCATGGCCAGTGTCGGATGCCGGGCATGACCTCACCGAACGGAGTGAGGAAGATCTTGTCGTAGCGTGACTGGACCTGGCCACGGTCGATTAGGAATGCGCTGTTAAAGGTCTCGTCGGCGATGTATTCGATGCCGCCCTCGGGGAGCTCTTGGATTCGCAGGTTCGTGTAGCTCTCGGAACCGGCCATGAGCGGGATGCCGATGTCGCGTTGGAGCTCCAGCGTGGCCTCGGCAAACTCCCACGCGTTGACTTCGAAGGGTTCGCCCGAGCCCTCGGGTGGGCGGACTTTGTAGTAGACACCCTCCCGCTTCTCCTCGGCGAGCGAAGCTGGGTCGAGCGTGCGACCCGGCATCATGCTCTCGGGCCAGACGATGAAGGCGGGTCTTTCGAGCGCGGCTTCGCGCGTGTGGACGACGAGCGACCGCATCGCCTCTATGGTCTCCCACGGAGTCGTCGGGGTGCGGTTGTCCTGGCGGACGTTGGTCTGGATGATGGCGACGGGGAAGGAGCCGATCGGCCTCGGGACTGGCAGTGCCGACATCGACAGCCAGATGAGAACAACTCCGGCAAGCGTCAAGAGAGCATCGCGGACGCGTTTGAGCACCGTCAGGTCGATCAGTGCGCCGGCGATGCCAGCCAGGAGGCACGAGATGCCATAGACGCCGATCACCGCCCCGGGGCCGGTCAAACGCGGCGCGTCGATCAGGGGATGGGCGGCCAGCAGCCATGGATAGCCCCCGAGAATGGCGTCGCCCCGTGCGACCTCGACGAGCGTCCAGACGGCGGCGCAGGCGAGGCCCATCGGCAGGCGTGGGAATCGGAAGTGCACTTTGGCCAGGACCCATGTTGACAGCCCGGCGAAGAAGGATGAGTAGAGAATGATGAACGGGAATCCGAGCTCGGAGACGTTGAAGATCCAGGCATGCTCGTAGCCCCATGCGGGGAGTACGCCGAGGAAAGCGCCTAGGGCGATTGAGACGTTGTGCGAAGAGCGCGTCGAAGCCAGCCAAGCGATCGCCAACGGCATGAGGAGCGTCGCGGGCCAGAATCCGAAGGGAGGAAAGGCGAGGACCATCCCTGCGCCGAAGGCCGCGCCGCCGACTACACCCCGCCACAACAGACGCGGCGCGATCCGTCCGGTGCGCTTGGTTGATTGCTCTGGGAGTGATCCCGACGCGTCGTGCATGGGGTCGATGTTAGGTGGGAGCGAGTTGGCGTGGCGGCCTGTCGGTCGCCAGAATGCGAGACCACGGATGCTGCATCCCTGGGACGGAGTGCACCATGGACCACGTGAGGCCACTGGCCGGCATCGTTGTGTTGCTCGCGATCGCATGGGTCCTATCGACTGACCGGCGTCGCTTTCCGTGGCGATTGGCTGCGCTCGGGATCGGGCTGCAAGTGGGTCTGGCGGGCGCGTTGCTCTCGTTCCCGCCTCTGGTTCGGCCGGTGGGATGGGTCAGCGGTATTGTCGCGGGTGCCATCAGGCAGGCGGACGCGGGGATCGTGTTTCTTTTCGGCTCTGAACTCGTGAAGGCGGACGGTCCGTGGGGGTTTGTCTTCGCGGTGAAGGTGCTCCCGGTGATTGTGTTCTTTGCGTCGCTGATGGCGGTGCTCTATCGGATTGGCGTGATGCCGCGGATCGTCAGCGTGATGGCGTGGCTGTTGCACCGCACGCTCGGCGTGTCCGGCGTCGAGGCGCTCGTCGCGGCGAGCAACGTCTTTGTCGGCCAGACCGAGGCCCCGCTGTGTGTGAGGCCGTACATCGCGACGTTCACACGCTCGCAGATCATGGTGCTGATGACGACGGGGTTCGCGACGATTGCGGGCTCGGTGATGGCGGCGTATGTCGGGATGCTCGGGGGCGAGTCGGTCGAGACGCAAGCGTTGTTCGCCAAGCACCTGATGACAGCGTCGCTGATGTCCGCTCCGGCGGCTCTGGTGATGGCGAGGGTGATGATGCCGGAGTCTGCACCGGTTGATGCTTCGCCACCGAAGCTGTGCAAGGATGCGCTGGGAACGAACGCTCTGGATGCGGCCGCGATCGGAGCGACGGACGGATTGAAGCTTGCGATGAACGTCGCGGCAATGCTGGTGGCGTTTGTGTCCCTGATCGCGCTGATCAACTGGCCCCTCCGTTCGATGGGTGTGTCGCTGGAGTACCTGCTCGGGAACGCGTTCGCGCCGATCGCGTGGCTCATGGGAATCGGGGAAGGGGAGCGGGTGCTGGTGGGTTCCCTGCTCGGGAAACAGGTTGTCGCGACGGAGTTTGTGGCATATGTCTCGCTCCGAGACGCGATCGTGTCGGGAGCGATCGAGCCACGGAGCGCACAGATCGTGACCTATGCCCTGTGCGGTTTCTGCAACCTGCCATCGATCGCGATCCAGATCGGAGGGCTGACGGCGCTCGCCCCGGAGCGGCGGGCTGACTTCGTAGCGATCGGGCCTCGGGCGATGGTTGCCGGCGCGCTGGCGTGCTGGAGCACGGCGTGCGCGGCGGCGGTGTTCATCTGACGCCGGGGTCTGGGTTCGAGTGAGGGCGGCGTGCGCTATCCTCACGGGCAATGAGCACTATGAGCAATGAGACCCAGACCCCACGCGTGCCGCTCCTCAGCGAGGTTCCTGACGCGGCTGGCCGCTTCGGTGAGTTTGGCGGGGCGTATGTGCCGGAGACGCTGGTTGCGGCCCTCGAGCAACTGATCGAGGTGTACGACCGGGTTCGCGGCGAGGAGCGATTCTGGGAGGAGTTGCGGGCTCTGCTCACGACCTATGTGGGGAGACCGACGCCGCTCTACTTTGCCCAGCGGTTGACGCGGCACGCGAGGAAGGGGATCGACCGCTCGAAGGGGGCGGAGATCTGGTTGAAGCGAGAGGACCTGGCGCACACCGGCGCACACAAGATCAACAACACGATTGGACAGGGGCTGCTGACCAAGCGCATGGGGAAGCGGCGGATCATCGCAGAGACGGGCGCGGGGCAGCACGGCGTCGCGAGCGCGACGGCGGCTGCGTTCCTCGGTCTGGAGTGCGACGTGTATATGGGCTCGGAGGACGTGCGCCGGCAGAGTCTGAATGTCACCCGGATGAAGATGCTCGGGGCGAACGTGATCGAGGTGAACTCGGGGTCGCGGACACTCAAGGACGCGACGAACGAGGCGATGCGCGACTGGATGGGCTCGGTCGAGCACACGCATTACATCATCGGATCGGTCGTGGGCCCGCATCCCTTTCCGATGATCGTGCGAGACTTTCAGTCGATCATCGGGCGCGAGTGCAAGGGGCAGGCGATCCGACAGTTCGGGAAACTCCCGGACGCGATTGTCGCGTGTGTCGGAGGGGGCTCGAACGCGGCGGGCATTTTCTACGACTTCGTCGATGACAAGGGTGTAAAGCTTGTTGGCGTGGAAGCGGGCGGGCGATCGAGCGACCCCGGGCAGCACGCGGCCCCACTGTCGCTGGGTTCGCCGGGAATCCTGCATGGGTCGCTTTCCTATGTGCTCCAGGATTCCAATGGACAGACTTCGGATGTTCACTCGTGTTCGGCGGGGCTGGACTATCCCGGTGTCGGACCGGAGCACTCTTTCTGGAAAGACGCCGGTCGCGTCGAGTACACGTCTGCGACCGACGAAGAGGCTCTTGACGCGTTTCTGCTTACAGCCCGGAGCGAGGGAATCATCCCTGCGCTCGAGACTTCGCACGCGATCTCGCACGCGATCAAGCTGTCGCAGACCTTGCCTTCGGAGGAGAGGATCGTCGTGAACCTCTCTGGCCGGGGCGACAAAGACGTCGAAGAAGCCACGAGGCTCCTGGCCAAACGACAGGGCTGAGCCGCTGCGGAAAGCGTCGACACGGCTCTATCGATTGGCTGTCGTACCACCTTTCAATATCCGAACGAATGCGGGAGAGACGATCGACGGCTTGCGGTTCGGCGGCCTGGTTGGCGCGTCCTGATTCGGGTGCTTCGGCGGCAGACATCGATGGTTGATTGAATGATCGCGCCTCGTTGTTAGTGCTGACTTACACGGGCTTTGCGATCGACCGTGGAGGTCGGCTACACTCGATGCTCGCGAGGCGGGAAATGCCTTGGGTTTGCGGTTCGGGCTTGGGCGGCAGGATGCCGCGTGACTCGAGCGGGCCGCGTGGCCGACGGAGGTCGGCGGGTACAGCGACTGAATGGCCAAAGTGAACGACATCCAACTTCTTCTGGCGCGGTGCGGGCCAACGGAATGGGACCGGGGTGGGCGTCTGTGCGGCGGCGGGAATGACCTGCCGGTGTGCGGGTTCGGCCGGGAGCATGTGCAGGGCCTGGTCGATCGCCTGAAGGGCTCAACGCTGGGGATCGTTGTGAGCGGACCGGACGCCGCGAGCGTTGAGACGGCGGACGCGATCGCCGACGCGACCGGAGCCCGAGTGAAGCGATCGGACGACTTTGAAGAGGTCAATCTTGGGCTCTGGGACGGCCTGCTGATCGCGGAGCTGGAGGACCGTTTCCCGAAGGCATATCGCCAGTGGACGGAGAACCCTGCGGGCGTTCTGGTTCCACAAGGCGAGAGCGTGGACGACGCCAGGGATCGGTTGGTCGGGAACCTCGGACGGGTGCTGAGCCGCACCAGGAGCGCGGGGAAGGGCGTCGGGATCGTCCTGCGTCCAATGGCGTACCTGATCGTGCGCGCGTGGCTCCGGGGCGAGAATCTTACGGAATCGTGGAAGCACCCGTCGGAAGTACCGCCTTTGGAGTGGCATTGCGTGCCCAAGCTGCGGCTGCGACGGGAGGGTTCGGACGCGTTGTCGGTCTCGGCCGATTCGCGGGCGAAGGCATCGTGAGTCGATAACAGATCAGCATGGACGGTCCCGAGCGTGCCTTGTGAGGACGCGAGGGTCAATGACTGGGAAAGAGCGGAACATGACACGAGCGGCATCACGGACGTGGAGCGAGGTTCGTCCCCAGAAGCGATCGGCGATTCCAGAGGGCCTGTGGCTTCGCTGCCCGGGCTGCAGTCGCATGATCTACAGGCGGCAGATGGAAGCCAATCTGCACGTCTGTCCGGAGTGTTCGCACCACTACCGCATCGGCGCGGTGGAGCGGATTCGTCAGTTGATGGATCCAGGTTCGTTCCAGCCGATGTTCCGAGGGCTTGAGCCGACGGATCCGCTGTCGTTCTCCGATCTGAAGTCGTACGCCGATCGGCTCGTTTCGGAGCAGGAAAAAACCGGTCAGGTCGACGCGGTACAGGCGGGCTCGGGGTTCGTGAAGGGCCGCGAAGCGATGGTCTGCTGCCTCGATCTGACCTTCATGATGGGCTCGATGGGCAGCGTGGTGGGCGAGACGATCACACGCACAATCGAGACTGCGACGGAGCGGAATCAGCCCCTGATCATTGTGAGTTGCTCCGGCGGCGCGCGGATGCAGGAGTCCGGCCTCTCGCTCATGCAGATGGCGAAGACGAGCGCGGCGCTCGCACGCCACGACGACGCCGGGGGGCTGTTCATCAGCATTCTGACCGACCCGACCACGGGTGGCGTGACCGCATCGTTTGCGATGCTCGGTGATGTGATCCTCGCCGAACCCGGCGCGCTGATCGGGTTTGCGGGCCCTCGCGTGATCCAGCAGACGATCCGCCAGGAACTGCCAGATGGGTTCCAGCGAGCCGAGTTCCTGCTCAAGAGCGGCCTCGTTGACCGGGTCGTGGCGCGGAGCGATCTGCGCAGCGAGATCGCACGGATCATCGACTACAGCGGCAAGTGATCGCTCGCGACGAGTTCACTGGCAGGACGAGTTCACTGGCAGATAGAAACAAGAGAAGCCCGACGCAAGAGTCGGGCTTCTCTTTCGTTTTCGATCAACGCGAGACGATCAGGTGGCGGCTGCGGCCTCGGGGGCGGGAGCGACCGGGGGTTTGAAGCCGATGACGCCGGCGGTGTGCTTGATACCACGGCGACGGTCACGAAGGCGGCGGCTCTTGCCGACACGATCGCGGAGGAAGTAGAGCTTCGAACGGCGTGAGTCGCCGTGACGCGTGACGTCGATCTTGGCGATCAGCGGGGAGTTGATCGGCCAGGTGCGCTCGACACCGAGGTCGTCGACGATGCGGCGGACGGTGATCATCTCGTTGATACCGCTACCGGAACGGGCCATCAGGACGCCCTGGAAGACCTGGACGCGTTCCTTGTCGCCCTCGACGATGCGGCAGTGCACGCTGACCGTGTCGCCGATGCTGAGCGTGGGGAGGTTGGTCTTGATGGTGTCGGCCGTGAGGCCTTCGATGATTTTCTGTGTGCCGCCGAGCATGGTTGAGTCTCGCTGAAATACCGCGTGTCGTTGGGGAAGAACGCGACCCTCCAGAAGGGAGACGCTCCGCCCGGTGCGGGATCGGAAGGTTAGGAGGGCGGCCCCTCGGTTTCTAGTCGGGTTGGGCCTTGGTGCCGCTCGGAGGCGGGAAGCAGATCGGGGCGGCGGGCCTTCGTTCGGGTGAGGGACTGCTCGAGTCGCCATCTGGCGACCTTTGCGTGATCGCCACTGATGAGGATGTCGGGGATTGGGATGCCATCCCAGACGGCTGGTCGGGTGTAGTGCGGATGGTCGAGGAGGCGGAGTTGATCCGGGCCGACGGGGCTGAACGAGTCGGCAACGGCGGAGCCCTCGTCGCCGAGGACACCGGGGACGAGCCGGGTGATGGCATCGATCAGGATCATCGCGGCGAGTTCGCCCTGGCTCAGGACGAAGTCGCCGATGCTGACTTCCATCGGCGCGAGCCGCTCGATCACACGCTCGTCGATGCCCTCGTAGTGGCCGGCGATGATGAGCAGACGGGGTTTGGCAGCCAGTTCCTCGACGAGCGACTGGTCCAGGCGTCGGCCCTGCGGGGACATGAGAATGCGAGTGGCGGGACGAGGATCGAGGGCCTCGGCGGCGATCGCGGCGTCCCAGAGGGGCTGACACATCATGACCATTCCTGGGCCGCCTCCGAAGGGCCGATCGTCGGTCTTCTTGTGCTTGTTGCCCGCATACGCCCTGACGTCGGTGGCGTGCCACTCAACGAGGCCGGCTCGATGGGCGCGGCCGGGGATGCTGACGGCGAGTGCGGCGGGAGGTTCGACGGCGAACATCTCGGGGAAGGTGGTGAGGATGTCGAAGCGGATGGGCATGCGAGGGGAGATTAAAGCAGCGGGACGGCGTGCGTGATGTGCGGAAAAACAAAGCGACCGGCGGGATTCGCCGGTCGCGGAAGCACGTTTCGATTGGGGCGCATGCCCTGATTACTTCTTCTTTTTCTCGGGCTCGGCGGGCTTGGCAGCGCGAGCGGCGAGCACGCGCTCGACCTTGGCCTTGTGCTCGGCTTCCCACGAGGCCTTGTCGATCAGGTTGTGCTTGGCGAAGAAATCCCGCACAGTCTCGCTGGGCTGGGCGCCGACGCTAAGCCAGTACTTCACACGCTCGCCGTTGAGCTCGATCTGCTTGGTCGCGTCGGACTCGGACGGGTTGTACCAGCCGAGCTGCTCGATCACGCGCCCGTCACGACGCGTGCGAGCGTCGATCGCGGAGATGCGATAGAAGGGGCTACGGTGGCGGCCAAAGCGCTGCATGCGGATTCGAACCACGGACGAGTCTCCAAAGTCCTGGGAAATCGATCGGAACGGCCGGGAGCGTACGCGAACGGGCTCCGAGCAGGGTCAAGAGTGTAGGCGTCGGACGGGGCGGAGCAAGCAGGGGCTGTAGACAGCACTGGCGGGCAAGGCATAAGCGGCGGAGTGCGGCCTGAGCACAAAAACGCTACTCTGGCTCCCTTCCCGGCCCCGACAGGGGTTCGCCCTTCGCACCGACCCGGATCGCCAGCGGTACAGATTGGCGCCGAGCAAACCCGAGCCAGGACAAGACGATGAGCACGATCAACGGCGGCGTGAACCCTCCCGAGCAGCACGACGAGGGAACGATCCTCGGCCATCCCAAGGGACTGTTCCTGCTCTTTCTGGTGGAGATGTGGGAGCGATTCAGCTACTACGGCATGCGCGGCCTGCTCATGCTGTACCTGATCAGCGTCATCGCTGTCCATCAGACCAAGCCGGGCGTGCACACGAATGTACTCGAAGTTGCGGAGATGAATGCCGCCGACGGCAAGATCGTCGACGCGGCGCAGGTCCGTCAGGTCTCGATTCTCGCTGGTCCGACATCGGAGACACCCCCCACTGCGATCGAGGGGATCGCGAGCGGTGCGCCGGTGCTGTCTCTGCAGCGACTGAAGCGGGTGCCCCTCGCGAGCAAGCCGGGTGAGTTCGAGTGGGTCGTCGATGAGGGCCCCGACACGTGGCCGATCGTGATGGCGGGCGAGGCGGGTGAGAAAGGATCGTTCCAGGACACAGAGGTCCGCTACAACATCATCAACAACGGCTCGGCGGCGGTGCGCTGCCGCGTGAGCATGCTCCGTGACGGCGAGAATACCAGCTACTTCACCGTGAACCGAAGCCCGGGCGGTGTGACCACGGACATCAAGCCCCAGTCGGAGCTCGGGCCGGATGCGGCGCCGACGCAGATCACCATCTCTGCCAACACACACGACAGCGGCCGCAACTGGCTCCAGTCCGACGCATCGGTGCTGTATGGCTGGTACACGGGTCTTGCGTACCTCTTTCCAATCCTCGGCGGCATCATCGCGGACAAGCTGATCGGCACGCATCGGTCGATGCTCGTCGGCGGACTGCTCATCGCGATCGGGCACATCATTCTCGGCATCTCGGGATTCGGCGAGATGGCACAGAGCCGCGGCGGCATGAGCCTGTTCATCATGGGTCTGGCTGTGATCGTCCTCGGCACGGGCCACTTCAAGCCGACGGTGTCGGTGATGGTGGGCCAGCTCTACCGGCAGGGCGATCCGAGACGCGACGGCGCGTTCACCATTTTCTACATGGGTATCAACCTCGGCGCGTTCATCTGTGCGTTCGTGTGCGGCACGCTCGGTGAGAAGGTCGGCTGGCACTGGGGCTTCGGCTCGGCGGCTGTCGGCATGCTCGCTGGCCTCGCGCTCTACACGGTCGGTCGCCCCGCGGTGTTGCGTGGGATCGGCGATGCGCCGCGGTCGGATACTGCGAAGCTGTCGCCGCTCTTCCTCTTCGGCTCTCTGGCGGTCTCGGCTGCTTTCGCGGCGGCGTACCACTTCGGAGCGATGGACTCGCTCAACAAGGCGATGACATCGATCCAGTCGAATAAGCCGCTGTCGATCGGGCTGATTGTCGTCCTGGGCGGCGGGATTCTTCTCTGGATTTCCATGTTCGTCGCAAAGAACGACCCGGTCGATCGCGGGCCGGTGATCAGCATCTTTATCTTCATGTTCTTCAACGCGTTCTTCTGGCTCGCGTTCGAGCAGGCGGGCTCGAGCATCAACGTGTTCACGGAGCAGAACACCAATCGGACGATCGGTGGATTCGAGATCCCGGCAACGTGGTTCCAGTCTGTGAATGCGGGACTGATCTTCATGCTGGCACCGATGTTCGCGGGGATCTGGACGTCCCTGGGCAAGAAGCGGATGAACCCGAGTCAGCCGGTCAAGATCGCGCTTGGACTGCTCTTCCTCGGGCTTGGCTACCTCTTCATGCTGTGGGCGGGCGTCATTGCCAAGGGCGGCGTCGCCAAGGCGTCAATGATGCTCATCATTCTGACGTACTTCTGGCACACGGTCGGTGAGCTCTGCCTGTCTCCGACGGGCCTCTCATATGTGACGAAGGCAGCGCCGGCCAAGTTTGTCTCGCTGCTGATGGGCATCTGGTTCATCTCCTCATTCATCGCGAACCTCGGCGGCGGCCTGATCGCGGCCCAGGTTGAGAAGATAGAGCGGGGTGAGATCAAGATGCCTTGGAGCTTCGGCGGACAGGCGGACTTCTTCATGCTGTTCGTGGTGACATCGATCGGCGCGGCGGTGGTGATCTTCGTGTTCTCGCCGTTCCTGAAGAAACTGATCGGCGGTCGCGAGGACAGCACGCCCGAAGTGAGCGAGACTGTCGGTGCTCGCGAGGACGCGTTCGACGACGGCGGACACTGAGACCGGTCACGCCCTCGGCTGATCACGGGGTGAGCCTAAAGCAACCACGCCCGAGCGCCATCGCTCGGATTGACGACGAAGGACCGGGGCGCAATGCCGAACCGGTCCTTTGTCGTTCTCTCGACTCGCTCGATACAGGCCTCCACAGCGTCGGGATCAACAAGGGCGATCGCCGAGCCGCCGAAGCCGCCACCGGTCATGCGGCAGCCGATGACTCCTGGGCTGCCCCCGCGATGCCCACCTGTGGACATCGCGGCTTCGACGATCGCATCGAGTTCGGGACATGAGACGTGAAAGTCGTCGCGGAGCGAGGCGTGGGAGGCGTGCATGATCGGTCCGAGCGCGGCGAGATCTCGCGAGGCGAGCGCGGTGACAAAGGCCGCGACGCGTGCGTTTTCTGTGACGACGTGTCGGGCGTAGCCAGCGAATTCATCGCCGAGCGAATCGGCGTGACGATCCACCAATGCGTGCGTGGCATCGCGAAGCGCCCTTACCCCGAGGATGCGTGTGGCCTCGGTACATCCCTCGGCGCGACGCTGATACTCGCCGGAGACGAGGGCGTGTTTCACGGTTGAGTCGATGACGATGATCTGCGTATCTCCAAGCGTGCCGAGCGAGATGGGTGTGGTGGTCTCGTCGCCGCAGTCGATCAGCAGGGCGTGGTTCTCCACGGCACATGCCGAGACGAGTTGATCCATGATGCCGCACGGGACGCCCGCGTAGCCGCGCTCGGCAGCTCTGGCGGCGCGTGCGAGAGCACGGGGGTCGAGATCAAGCCCGGCGATGGCTGAGATCAGCGAGACGATGGAGACCTCGAGCGCTGCGCTGCTGGAGAGGCCCGCACCGAGCGGAACGTCGCTCGCGAGCGCGATATCGATGGATCGGAGGGGGCGATCGGCGATGGCGCGGAGTGCCGCGATGGCGCCGGCCACGTACGAGGTCCAGCCCCGTCCATGCCATGAAGCGCCGGGACCGATTGCCTCCGCATCAAGATCGACCTGCGAGCACTCGTTCTCAGACCAGACGCGGATGAGGGGGGCGGACGCGTCGTTCGAAGCCGCCGCGCCGACGCAGATACAAGAGCGGTCGATCGCCATGGGGAGGACAAGGCCCCCGGTGTAGTCGGTGTGCTCGCCGATCAGGTTGACGCGTCCGGGAGCGTTGGATGCGTGCGTGGGGCGAGCGCCGAAACGACGGGCGAACGCCTCGGAGGCAGCGGCGAGTGGGTCCGTGCGCAGCATGCTCAACAGTATGGGCGGGGTGACCGGGCTTCGAGCCGAGTGCTGCGAACGAGGGCACTGTTCGCTACAGTGCAAGCATGGGTATCAAGCGAGTGGATCTTCGTGCGTTCTGGCCTGCTCCAACGGTCGGCGTTGCATCGCTGCTCGCGGTTCTCTGCGCCTGGGCGGGGGTATCGCTTGCGGGGAATCTCGACAACGCACCCGACGGCGCGCCGTTGGTTGAGTACCTCGTCGATCTGAGCTCGCCTCAGACACAGACCATTGATGTGACGATGATCCTGCGAGGCGGACGCGAGGTATGGGGGGCGGAGCTCGATGTCGCGATGCCGGTTTGGCGACCGGGGCGTTACCAGATCCTGGACCTGGCCGGAGGGATCCAGTCGATCGGAGCGGTGGATGATCGCGGCCGTGCGCTGCACATGCGGAAGTTCGATCGGGCGACGTGGCGGATCGACGCGCAGGATGCGAGCGAGGTTCGGGTCACCTATCGGCTGTACTGCAACTCACTCGGGGATCGGACGCGGCACGTTGACTCAACGCACGCGTTTCTCTCGGGCTCGGCTGTGTTTCTCTACAACCAGAAGATGCGGCACATGCCGCTCCGCGTGACACTGGATGCGCCGGAGGGTTGGAGGGTCGCGTGCGGGCTGCGGAGCGCCGGATCGAGCGAGCGGACACTGCTTGCGCCGGACTATGACGTCCTTGTCGACTCGCCGATCGAGATCGGGATGATCGAGGTGCTGGCGTTCGAGGCGGATGGCAAGCCTCACGAGATCGCGATCTGGGCGTCGGGCGCCGGGGGTGTGACGTACGACCCGGAGCGGCTGATAGAAGACTTCAAGAAGATCGTTGATGAGTGTGTCGCGATCTTCGGGGACACGCCATACGACCGCTACGTGTTCCTGCTCCACATCACGCTCGGCGCGGGGGGCGGCACGGAGCATCTCAACTCGACGATCATGCAAACCGGTCCGACGGTGTTCGATTCGGGCAAGTCGTATCGCGGGTTTCTGGGGCTTGTGGCGCACGAGTTCTTCCACACGTGGAACGTCAAGCAGCTTCGACCCGAGGGGTTGGTGCCGTACGACTACCAGCGTGAGAACTACACGGACCTTCTCTGGGTTGCCGAGGGCACAACGTCCTACTACGACGACCTGATCCCGGCGCGGGTTGGCCTGGTGAAGGAGAGCGACTATCTGGACACCCTGAACGGACAGATCGGATCGTATTTGAACGCGCCGGGTCGGAGCGTGCAGTCGCTCGAGATGTCGTCGTTCGATTCGTGGATCAAGTTCAACAAGCCCGCGGCGGATTCGCCGAACACGACGGTTAGTTTCTACACGGTTGGCGCGGTGGCAAGCTTTGTGCTCGACATGGAGATCCGGCGGCGGACGGAGAACACGCAGAATCTGGATGAGATGCTGCGTGCGCTGTATCGGAGGTATCCGCTCTCCGGGGGCGGGTTCTCGAGCGCGGACATGATCGCGCTGATCGAAGAGGAGACAGGCCTCGATTGGCAGGCGTGGTTTGATTCGCACATCTTCGGCACGGAGCCGATGGATGTGGAAGGTGCGCTTGCGGTGCTCGGTCTTGAGATGGTGCTTGAGCCTCCGAAACCGGAGAAGGACGCGCCCAAGCCCGCTCGGGAGCGCGTGACGAAGCCGTACGTCGGCATCCGCGTCTCAGACGCGGGCGGCCTCGCGCGGGTGTCGAACGTCTTGACGGACGGACCGGCGTTCGAGGCCGGGATCATCCCCGGCGATGAGATCATCGCGATCAATGACGTGCGTGTGAGGGCATCGGACTTTGACGCCAAGATCGATCTGCTCGACTCTGGTGACGAGGCGAAGATCACACTCCTGCGCCGCGACGAGTTGCGGACAATCGGCATTATGCTCGCGGAGCGGCCAGCCGGCTCGCGGAAGATCAAGAAGCTGAAGGAGGCGACCGAACTGCAGCGGGCGGCGTTCGACTCGTGGCTGAAGAAGCCCGCGAAAGAACTAGGCGAAGCGGACGAGGACGAGAAGAAGACCGGTGACGATGAGAAGTTGGATTCGGAGTGACGCGATGCGCAGCGTGGATCGGATCATCAATGCGCGGCTTCGCGGGCGCGAGGGGTTCTTCGACCTCGCGATCTCGGGGGCGACGATCGCGGATATGAGGCCGGCGGCACCCATCGGGAGCGTGCTTCCGGGGGCGGTGGATCCGGGCACGATCGACGCCTCGGGGGGATTGGTGTGCCCGTCGTTTGTCGATCCGCACCTGCACCTGGACCTTGCGTACTCACTGGAGACGGTGCCGGAGAACCGTTCGGGGACGCTGGTCGAGGCTATCGGCCTGTGGTCGGAGGCGAAGCGAACGATCACGCCGGAGAATGTTCGCGAGCGTGCGATCAGGGCGATCAAAGCGGAGGTTTCGTTCGGCACGGGGTTCATCCGCACGCACGTCGATGTCGCGACCAACGCGGGTATGAGGCTGGTGGAGGGCGTGCTGGCGGCTCGCGAGGCGATGAAGCACCTGTGCGAGATCGAGGTTGTGGTGTTCCCACAAGACGGGATTCTGCGAGATCCGGGGGCGCGCGAGCAGATGGCGGAGGCGATGAGGCTCGGGTGCGATGTCATCGGCGGGATCGCGCACAACGAGCGGACGGCGACGGACAGCCGCGAGCATTGCGGGATTCTGTTTGAGCTCGCGAAGGAGTTCGATGCTCCGATCGATTGCCACATCGACGAGACTGATGCTCCGGAGTCAAGGTGCGTCGAGGAACTCTCGGCGCTGGCGCTGGCGAACCCCGCGTGGGCGGGGCGGGTGACGGCGTCGCACGTCTGTGCGTTGGCGTCGTATTCGGATATTCACGCGTCGAAAGTGATGGCGATGATCGCCGATGCCGGAATGCACGTTGTGTGCAACCCGTGCGTGAACATGCACCTGCAGGGTCGGTTTGATCGCTATCCGAAGCGGCGCGGCATGACGCGGGTTTCGGATCTGCGAGCGCGGGGCGTGACGGTCGGCGCGGGGCAGGACTGCATCAAGGACCCGTTCTATCCGCTCGGCACGGGGCAGATGCTGGATACCGCGCACATGCTGGTGCACGCGGACCACCTGTCGAGACCTGAGGAGATCGAGTACGCGTTCGACTGCGTGGGCGCGAACGCGGCGCGGATCATGGGGATCGCGGGTTACGGCGTGTCGCCGGGGTGCGGGGCGAATCTGGTGGTGCTGCCGGTTGAATCGGCGGCGGAGGCGGTGAGGGTGAGGCCGAAGCCGGTGGCGGTGGTGCGGGAGGGAAGGGTTGTTGAGGAGAGCGATCTCTTTTAGCCCGAGTCAGGCCGCGCTGGCTCTTCGGCGCATGATGCCATTCGCAGCCCGAACCATGAGCCATGCGAGGGCGAGCACGCAGGCCGCGATCAGTGCCCATCTCACGCCGCCCGCTGCGGGGAGCGAGATGCCGATTCCCGTGAAGAGCAGGATGTACCCCACGACACAGGCGGGACACTTGGGAACCATGGCGAGCGTTGCGATCGGCAAGGCCCACGCGAGCATGGCTCGACATTTGGCGAGGCGTGTGTGTGGAGCATGTGCTGAGGGGGTCGAGTGTTCACCGGAGGGTTCGACGCCGCGGTCGCTTGAACAGTGGATGCACATGTTCGCCTCTCTTCAGAGCGCGGGTGAAGTGATTCCCGGACGCTCCGCCCACGGATCGACACAGGGTGCGCCGTCGTACCGATCGTGATGTCGGAGCCAGCCCATGCCACCGGTCTCGGCTTCGTCGCGGCCCTTGGGGGTGATGTCGATGTACCGGTACGCGGTGAGGAAGTCCTCAAGACCACGAGCGAATGTGGAGTACGTGTGATGGACGCTCCCTTGCGCATCCTTCGCGAACACGGAGAGGCCGGGAAGCTCGCGGATCGGGTAGGGCTTCGTGGTGTAGTTGTAGATCGAGGTCGGGTTGGCGAGTTCCTGGTCGGTGAACGACACGCCGAAGTCTCGCCCGAAGTCGTTGTTCGAGCCGGAGACCCACGGGAAGATCCAGCCCATGCGGGCGCGGAAGGGCTCGATCGTTCCGATCGGCGCTTTCGAGACGGTCACGAACGAGATGTCTCGGTGCGCGAGGTGGCCCACGAGGCCGTTGTAGTGGTCCGCCACGAATGAGCAGGACTTGCAGCCCTGCGACCATGTCGGATCGAACATGAAGTGGTAGACGATCAACTGACGCTTCGTGCCGAACAGCTCATCGAGCGTCACGGGGCCGTTCGGAGCGTCAAATGAGTACCGCTTGTCGACTCTGACCCAGGGCAAGTTCCGGACTCTGGTTGCAATCGCGTCGCGGCGGTGTGTGAGGTCCTTCTCATCGGCGAGCAGCGCAAGGCGTTCCTTCAACCACTCGGCGCGGGTGGCGACTCGCGGGGCAGCGGGGTCGGTGCTGGCTTTGGACGAGATGCTGGTCGCTGCGTCTGGCGTGGGCATTGTGCGCCTCCGTGATGCGGAAGGGGGGTTGGCCTGGTTCGGGCTTCTTGTGCGGCGGGAGGCCGGACACTGGATTATATATGCCTGCATAAGCATATGTCAAGTGCGGGAGCATTGGTGGTGCTCGGGTCGCGGCGGGATTGGACGAATTCAGCCGCCCATCTTCTTGATCATCCCCGTCGTGCTCTTGCCTTCGACGAGGTCGATCAGGACGACTCTGCCTCCCCAGGACTCGACGTCGGAGGCCCCCACTACTCTGTCTATGGTGTAGTCCGCTCCCTTGACGAGGATGTCGGGCCTGAGACGTCGGATGAGGTCGATGGGAGTCGCCTGATCGAATACGACGACAGCGCCTACGCATCCGAGGCCGCCGAGTACACGGGCGCGATCGTCCTCGCTGTTGACGGGACGACTCGGACCCTTCAGGCGCTTCACCGACGCGTCGCTGTTGAGCCCGATGATGAGGAAGTCACCATTGGAGGCGGCCTTGTCGAGCAGATCCACGTGGCCGGCGTGCAAGAGATCAAAGCAGCCGTTGGTGAAGACGATCTTCTGGCCGGAGGCTCGCCTGGCTCGAACCTCGATCTCGGCCTGCTCGACGGTGCGGAGCTTGCCCCGGGTGCGGGCGGTCTGCTCCAGCACGGCGTGATGGACGCGTTCAACTGGGATCGGCTCGACGCCGAAGACCTCGACCTCCAGTCCGGCGGCGGCGTTGGCGAGGCGGACGGCGTCGGCCCAGTCGCATCGGTTGGCCCGGGCGGCGGCGAGCCCGGCGAGGAACATGTCGCCCGCGCCGGTCACGTCGTAGACGGTCCGCGCGATGGTCGGGATCGCGATCGGCTCGGCGTCTCGCTCCAGCAAGAGCGCCCCGTGGCGATCGAGGGTGAGGACCACTGCATCGAGGTCCATATCATGGAGCAGCGTGCGGGCCAGCGAAGCGTTGTGCGCCACGTCGGCATCGCCGTGGGTGCGCTGGTTGGTGGCAATCTCTGCTTCCGTGCGGTTGGGCGTGATGACTGTGGCACGGCGGTAGCGGGCGTAGTTCTCGAGACGTGCGGGATCAACGAAAACGGGCTTGCCGGCCTTGCGAGCGAGTTCGATGACGCTCTGACAGACCGAGTCGGTGCAGACGCCCTTGGCATAGTCCTCAATGCAGACGACGTCGGCCCATTCGAGTGACGCCGCGATGCGTTGGAGCAGCGCGTCCGCGGCCGCGCTGGAGAGCGGCTCCCGGGACTCGAAGTCCACACGGAACATCTTCTGCGGATGGCGGGACTGGGCGAGGCCCACGAGGTTCTGCTTCACGGTGGTGGGACGCTCGGAGTCGACCACGAGTCCGCGAGCGTCGACGCCACGCTCGGAGAGCGCACGGCGCAAGGTCTCGCCGTTGGCATCGTCGCCGATGACGCCGAAGGCGCGTACGGAGCCCCTGAAAGCGGCGAGATCGAGGCAGACGTTGGCCGCACCACCGGGGTTGTGGGTCTGACGCCGAACGTGGAGGATCGGAACGGGCGCGTCCGCGCTCAGCCGCTCGGCGTCGCCGTAGAGCTGCTGGTCGAGCATGAAGTCTCCAACGACGATCGCGTTGAAGGGCTTCCATCGGTCGAGATGCTCGAGCAGTTGGTCCATCCGGGGGCAATGCTAGGGTCGGGCGGACGGACGGATGTGATCAGAAGCCCCCGGCGACCTTCTCGGCCTCATCGATGGATGTGATGCCGTCGCAGACGAGACGATTGGCGGACTGGGAGAGGGTTGTGAAGTGCCCGGTCTCGATCGCCTTGCGCATGGCCTGGACGCCCGGGGCCTTGAGGACGACATCCCGGAGTTCGGTGTTGAAATCGAGCAGTTCGAAGATGGCGCGTCGTCCCTTGAAGCCCGTGCGCAGGCAGCGGGCACACCCGACTGCCTGAAAGGGCTTCGCGCCCGGGGTGTGCCCCTTGCCCATGCGGGTGATCTGCCCGGGTGTGAGGGGGACCGGGGTCTTGCAGTTGTCGCACAGCACTCGCACGAGCCGCTGGGCGAGGACCAGATCGAGGGCGTTCGCAACGAGATATGGCTCTACGCCAAGGTCGAGCAGGCGGAAGACCGCCGAGATCGTCTCTTTGGCATGGACCGTTGAGAAGACGACGTGCCCAGTCATGGCGGCCTGCATCGCGGTCCGGGCGGTCTCCTCGTCGCGGATCTCGCCGACATAGATGACGTCCGGATCCTGGCGAAGGACCGAGCGGAGGAGCCCGTTGAATCCGTTGCCCCGCTGCTCGTCGATCGGCATCTGCGTGACGCCCTCGAGCCGGTACTCGACGGGATCCTCGATGGTAACGACGTTGCGGGTGTTGCGGTCGATCTCGCGGATCGCGTTGTAGAGCGTGGTGGTCTTGCCTGAGCCGGTGGGGCCGCAGACGAGCAGGAGTCCCGCGTCCTGCGAGCAGGTGCGGCGGATGCGATCGAGCATGTAGGGTGCCATGCCGAGTTCCGCGATGGAGCGTGGCATGTCGCGGAGATCGAGGATGCGGAGCACGAGCTTCTGACCGTGGATGCTCGGGATGTACGAGGCGCGGTAGTCGACCCGTCGATCGGGGTAGCGAGCTGAGAACGCTCCGTCGATCACCGCGTCGCGACCGAGGGTCTTCATCAGGCATGCGCCCTTGACCACGCCTTGCATGAGTTCGCCGACACGGTTGGGCAGTTCGACGACCCACGTCATCTGCCCGTCGATCCGCATGCGGACGTGGAAGGTCTCGCCTTTGGGCTCCAGGTGGATGTCGGTCGCGCGTGCACGCCCGGCGAGCGTCAGCATGAGCCGGGTCGCCTTGGGGCCGTCGGCATCCCCGAGCACAATGTCCGAAGGTTTGCCATCCGAAGAGATGAGTTGGATCGTCTCGTTCACTGCGAGATCGGGGGCGAGGTTCTTGATTGTCTCGGAGAGCGTCTTCTCCCAGAGCGTCTGCTCCCCGGACTTGGGCTGCGTCACGCTGAATCGCTCGGATTCCTCGATCCGGAACTCGTGTGTGCCGACCTTGATCACATCGCCCGAGACGACGATGGCGTGCTCGATTTTTTCACCGTTCACTTTCGTCCCATTGCGGGAGCCGAGATCGCGGACGCGGAACGCGCCCGTGCCGTCGGGCTCGATCACGCAGTGGAACCGGCTGGCACGCTCGTCCTTCAGTGGGAAGGTGTTGTCGGGGTGGCGTCCAACGGTGACCGCTTCCGCGCCGAGGGGCACGGGACGGCCACGGGTTGTCAGCGGCCGGAGTTGGAGAATCGTGGGAGCCGGCGGTGCCATTCGTGGGGTGGGCGTCTCGGAGAGCGAGCGGCGAAGGGAGGCATCCCGGCGTCGCCTCGGGTTGGGCGTGGAGGGCGTGGAACGATCCATGCCAGTGTATACGAAAGCGGGGGGAGCATTCAGCGGGCGGGGCCCAAGACTACACTCATCGACCCATGATCGATCTGAAGCAACTCCGTGAGAATCCCGCCCACTTTGCCCTGGGCGCCAAGGCCAAGAACGTCTCGATCGACATCGAGCGGATTGTCGCGCTCGACGCAAGGAAGCGGTCGCTCCAGACCGAGTTCGACAAGCTTCGCGCCGAGCAGAATCGGCTCGCCAAGGAGATCGGGCCGCAGATCGGGAGGCTCAAGGGTTCGCTGAAGGGCAAGCACGGAACCGAGGCCGAGTCGATCCAGAAAGAGATCGACGAGCTTTCGGCCAAGCCGCTCGCGCTCAAGTCCGCGACGCAGGCGATCGAGGCCGAACTCACTGGGCTGGACCCGGAACTCCAGAATCTCCTCCTGCAGGTGCCACTCCCGCCCGACGCGGACGTACCCGTGGGTAAGGGGAGCGAGGACAATGTGGAGATCCGGCGGTGGGCTCCGAGCGGGTACGACTTCTCGAAGTCCTTTGAGCAGAACCGGGGGTTCAAGCCAAGAACGCACCTGGAGTTGATCGAGAAGCACGGGCTGGCCTCGTTCGAGCGTGGCGTCAAGCTCGCGGGCACACGGTCGTACATCCTCACCGGCTCGGGCATGCTACTGCACAGCGCGATCCTGCGGTACGCGATCGACACCATGGTTCACACCCACGGCTTCGTGCCCATGAGCGTCCCCGTGCTCGTGCGCGAGGAAGCGATGGTCGGCACCGGCTTCTTCCCCGCCGGGCGCGAGCAGGCGTATGTCGTCGATGAGAAGAATCGCGGGGGCTCGCACGACTCGTTCCTGACCGGGACCGGCGAGGTCGGGCTCATGGGCCTGCACATGGACGAGATCCTCGACGAGGCCTCGCTCCCGCTCCGGTACGTCACGGTCAGCACGTGCTTCCGGCGTGAAGCGGGGGCGGCGGGCAAGGACACGGCGGGGCTCTATCGCATCCACCAGTTCGACAAGGTGGAGCAGGTGGTGATCTGTCGGGCCGATGAGCAGGAGAGCCGCGCGTGGCACACAAAGATGATCGGGTTCGTTGAGCAGTTGCTGCAATCGCTCGGGCTCCCCTACCGATTGCTCCAGTGCTGCACAGGGGACCTGGGCGTCAAGAACGCGGACATGGTGGACATCGAGTGCTGGATGCCGGGACGAGGCGAGGCCGGCACCGATGGGACGCCGAAGGGCGAGTTCGGCGAGACGCACTCGGCGAGTCGCTTGTACGACTTCCAGTGCCGCCGGCTCAACATGAGGTATCGGTCGGGTGGCGGATCGAGCGGCAAGGGTGAGACGGTGATCTGCCACTCGCTCAACAACACGGTCGCAGCGAGCCCGCGGATCCTGATCCCGATCCTGGAGATGTACCAGAACGCGGACGGGAGCGTGACGGTGCCGGAGGTTCTCCGGCCGTACATGAACGGCATGGCTGCTATCGGCTGAGCGACGCGTGTTGCGGCCTTCGCATTCCGGCCTCAGGGAGGAGGACCGACGGAGATGGATCGACCGATGCGCATCGCGTTCTTCGGCTCCGGCGAGTTCGGGGTGCCGACGCTGCGGGCGCTCGCTGGCTCGCACTCGCTGATGGGTGTCGTCACGCAGCCGGACAAGCCCGCCGGACGAGGGGGCACGCTCACGCCGACGCCGATCGGAGCGGTCGCGCAGCACGAATTGCCCGGCGTGCCCTTGCTCAAGCCCTTGAAGTGCAATCTGCCGGATGTTGTAGCCGAGATCCGTGGATGGCAAGCGGACGCGTGGGTCGTGATCGCGTTTGGGCAGAAGCTGGGACCGGTTCTGCTCGACGACGTCTTTGCGATCAACCTGCACGCATCGATCCTTCCGCGCTGGCGCGGCGCGGCCCCGATCAACGCGGCGATCGTCGCCGGCGATACGCACAGCGGCAACTCGGTGATCACGCTCGCGGATCGCATGGATGCGGGCGAGGTGCTGGCGTCGAGCCGTTCGATGATCGGCGAACAGGAGACGGCGGGCGAGCTGCACGATCGGCTCAGCACCGAGGGGCCTGGGCTGGTCGAGCGCGTGCTGGCAGACTTCACGCGTGGAACGCTCGATCGGCGGAAGCAGGACGAGTCGCTCGTCACACTTGCGCCGAAACTCTCTCGCGCGGATGGCTTCGTGGATTTCGCTCAGGATGCGTTCACGTGCGCGAGACGGATCAACGGGCTGAGCCCGTGGCCGGGCGTCACGATGCACCTGGCGGGGCCGGGCGGGCGCGCGGAGCCCCTGAAGCTCTGCAGAGCGATCGTCGTCGATGACGTGCGTCCGGGCGTGCAACGCACGGCGCCGAGTTCCGAATCACGCGAGGCGGGACCCCCTCTCGCGGGTTGCCGCATCCAGCCGGGCTCGATCCTCGACGCGACGGCCGGTTTGGTTGCGTGCGGCTCGGGCTCGACGATACGGATCGTCGACGTACAGCCCGCGGGGAAGCGGATCATGGCCTGGCCCGACTTCGCCCGCGGGCGGCGTCTCTCCGGCGATGAGCGGTTTGAGCGCGCGGCACCTGATGAGCAGGGCAGAGAGCCAGCCGGAAGGGGTGCATGAGGTGGGGCGAGTGCTCGAGACACTCTGGGACTTGCTCGGCGTGGGAGTGGAGGCCAAGCCGCGAGAGGCCACGCGGTCTCAGCCGTCGGCCAATCCTCGTCGCGCGCGAAACGGAGGCACGCAGCAAGGCGCAAGGGCTTCATCCAAGACCGCACCGGCAGCGCGTGCTGCTGCTTCGAAGGCCGCCGGTGCGATGCAGGCGAAGTACGACGCGATGGTTCAGGCCAAGCTGGGCGAGTACGGCGTTCGCGTTCGCAAGTGGCGGAGCGCGATGTCGGGGATCGCGTGGCAGGTCGAGTATCGAGATGGCACGGTGTCACGTCTGATCGAGGCGCCACGCCCGAAAGGGCCGATGTCAGCGGCGGTCTTCCTGCACGAAATAGGGCACCACGCGATCGGATTCAACGTATACAAGCCGCGTTGTCTGGAGGAGTACCACGCATGGGTGTTCGCGATCCGCGAGATGGAGGCCCATGGGCTGAACGTTACCGAGAGCGTTCGCAGACGGATGCACAACTCGCTGCGCTATGCCGTGGACAAGGCACGACGGCGCGGGCTGCAGAAACTCCCGGAGGAACTCGTGCCGTACCTCAGGCCGTGGAGCGAGAGCCAGCGTGGGTGAGCGTCATGCCTTGACGACATTTGGGCCGGGATATGCGGCCATCGCGTTTCGCGTATCGACTATGAGCGAGGCGTGCTCCGAGACCATCGCATAGTCGACGCCGCCGTGGTTGGTCACGATCAGAATGCAGTCCGCGTGGGCCAGGGTCTCAGGAGTCAGCACGATGCTCGCGAGATCGAGCGTGTAGCTTCGCATCGACGGGAATCGCGGCACGAGCGGATCGTGGTAGGTCACGATCGCGCCGCGTGCCTGGAGTTGCGTGATGATCTCCGCAGCGGGCGTCTCTCTGATGTCGTCGACATCCGGCTTGTACGCGATGCCGAGAACGAGCACGCGCGAGCCCTTTACCGGCTTGGCGTGCTGGTTGAGTCCGCCGGCCACGCGATCAACGACGTAGCGGGGCATGAGCGAGTTGATCTCGCCCGCGAGTTCGATGAAACGGGTGACGTGCCCCGCCTCGCGGGCTTTCCACGCGAGGTAGTAGGGATCGATCGGGATGCAGTGCCCGCCGAGCCCCGGACCAGGGTAGAACGGCTGGAAACCGAAGGGCTTGGTTGAAGCGGCGCGGATGACCGACCAGATGTCGATGCCCATGTCGGCGAGAACGGGCTTGAGTTCGTTCACCAGCGCGATGTTGACGGCTCGGTAGATGTTCTCCAGCAGCTTCGCGCTCTCGGCGACCTCGGCGGACTCGACAGCGACGACCTGATCCACGGCGGAGGCGTAGAACGCGACACCCACGAGTGTTGACACGCCGTCCACGCCACCGACCAGACGGGGGATCTGACGCGTTTCCATGTCTTTGCGGCCGGGATCCTCTCGCTCGGGGCTGAAGACGAGGTAGAAATCGCGGCCGGTGCGCAGGCCACCGGCTTCGAGGAGCGGCTGGCAGACCTCGCGCGCGGTGCCGGGGTAGGAGGTGGACTCCAATGAGACGAGCATCCCCTTCTGCAGGATGCCCGCGACCATCTCTGTGGAGCGGACGACGTACGAGAGATCGGGTTCGTGGTGGTCACCCAGAGGTGTCGGCACGCACAGCACGATCGCGTCACAGCCCGCGAGGTCGCCCGGGCGCGATGTCGGGAGGAAACGGTCGGAGGAGGCGAGTTCGGAGACGAGATCGTCGCCGAGGTGCTTGAGGTATGCCTGCCCCTGCTTGAGCAAGTGGATCTTGGACTCGTCGATGTCGAAGCCGATCACACGGTGGCCCGCGTCGTGCATCGCGCGGACAAGCGGAAGGCCGACGTAGCCAAGACCCACCACCCCCACCGTCGCCTGACGCGACGCGAAGCGGGCGATGAGCCGATCCGCCTCAGGGGTGGACTGTGTTGGTGATGCGGGGATTGGTGGTGACTCGTCGGACATCGCGAGCGCGTGCTCCTTGGCACACAGTGTAATGGGGCGAGCGGCGTTCGGTTCGTCGAAGAGCTCAGCCCCGCAAGGAAGCGGCGATCTCCGCCCACTTCTCGGACGGTTGGCCGAAGAAGGAGGAGCCCGCGACGAGCACGTCGCAGCCGGCGTCGCGGACCGCCCCGGCGTTGGCCGGCCCGATCCCTCCGTCCATCTCGACCCGCATGGGCGGGCCGAATCGCTCGCGGACGGCGCGGGTCTTCACAAGCGTCTCGGCGATGAAGGGCTGCCCGCCGCGGCCGGGATTGACGGACATTACGAGGACCAGTTCGAAGGCGTCGGCGACGGGCCAGAGCTTCTCGACCGGCGTCGGGGGGTTGATCGCGATGCCGGCGGTCTTCCCCAGCGCACGGACGCGGTCGGCGAGTGCGCGGAGTGGCGCGGGCTCTGCGATCTCGACGTGGAATGTGAGGTGGTCGGCTCCGGCAGTCGCGAAGGGCTCAACGAACAACTCGGGGCTTGTCACCATCAGGTGAACGTCGAGAAACGACGCGGGCAACGCACGCCTCAGGGCCTTGACCATGTCGGGTCCCATGGTCAGGTTGTCCACGAAGTGCCCGTCCATGATGTCAACGTGGAGCAGGTCGGCCCCGGCGCGGATCGCCTGCTCGCAGCACCGGGCCATGTCGCCGAAGTCGGCGGCGAGGATCGACGGCGCGGCCAGCGCACGGCCGGAGGACCGCATGAAGAGATTGGAGATCGAGCCGACGCTGGTTGAGCCTGAAGGGGTCATTGCCAAGAGCGTATCGCATCACTACGCCGGTTGGCTTTCGGCGCATGCCGGGCTGAACCGTCCGGGTCGATCCGCTAGGATGCTTGCGGGCCCCTTCAATCGGGGCCGGTCCCGGAGAGCAAGGCATGCCAGCGACCCCCGTCACAGTTGCACCGCCCGCCGATCTCGCGTCACGCCTGATGCAGATCGGGCAGGGGCACGTCTTCGCGGCATACGAACGGCTCAATCAGGAGGAGCGGGCGTCGCTCATTGCTCAGGTCCGGGGGATCGACCTCGATGCAGTTCCGGAGTTGGTGGAGTCATACGTGAAGCGCAAGCCGGGCTTCGCGCTGCCCCCCGATGTGCGCCCAGCCCCATACTACCCGAACGATTCGAAGAGCCCGGTGCGAGCGTGGGATCGGGGTGCGGCGGACGCCAAAGGACGCGAGTTGATCAACGCCGGGCGTGTGGCTTGCTTCACGGTCGCGGGCGGGCAGGGGACGCGCCTCGGATACGACGGGCCGAAGGGGTGCTACCCGGCGGGCGCTGTCACGCGGAAGCCGCTCTTCCAGATGTTCGCGGAGCAGATTCTGGCGTGGTCGAAGCGGTCGGGCCGGATCGTGCCATGGTACATCATGACGAGCCCTCTCAATCATGATGCGACGATCGCGTTCATGAACGAGCACGGGTACTTCGGGCTGAGCCGCGAGGCGGTGATGTGCTTTCCTCAGGGCGTGCTGCCGTCCTTTGACATGGCCACAGGGAGGATGCTGATAGCGTCGCCTTCGGAGATCGCAACGAACCCCGACGGGCATGGGGGCTCGATCACGGCCCTGCACAAGTCCGGCGCGATCGCTGACATGAAGCGGCGCGGGATCACGACGCTGTCGTACTTCCAGGTGGACAACGCGACCGTCCGCGTGATCGATCCGGTGTTCATCGGGCTTCATGCATCGGCCCCGGATTCGTCTGCGGAGATGTCGAGCAAGATGATCCCGAAGGCGTATGCCGAGGAGAAGCTCGGGCTCTTCTGCTCGTGCTCGGGGCGCACAGAAGTGATCGAGTACTCTGACCTGCCGATGGAACTGCAGCGGGAGCGGGAGCCCGACGGGTCGCTGCGATTCCTCGCCGGGTCGATCGCGGTGCACGTGATGGGCGTCGAGTTTGTCGAGCGGCTGGCGACGGACGCGAAGTTCTCGCTCCCCTTCCATCGCGCGGAGAAGAAGGTCGCGTGTGTGGACCCGGCGACAGGCGCGAGGGTTGAGCCGACGATGGCCAACTGCGTCAAGCTGGAGCGGTTCGTGTTTGATGCCTTGCCAATGTGCCGCGCATCGATCGTGTACGAGACGGATCGCGTCGAGGAGTTCGCGCCGATCAAGAACGCGAGCGGAACGGACAGCCCGGATTCTTGCACGAAACTCCAGACGGAGAGGGCGGCACGCTGGCTCAAAAGCGTCGGCGTCGATGTGGCGAGGAACGAGGCGGGCGAGCCGGAGTGTGTGCTCGAGATCGATCCGGCGACGGCGCTCGAACCGGCGGACCTGAAGAACGCCAAGCTGCCAACGAAGATCGAGCGTGGTGCGAAGCTGGTGATCTGAGCGAGGATCAGAGACCGGGGCGACGCCAGCGTTCCTCGCCCATGGTCAGAGTTCGCTCCAGCCAGCGGTCGTCCCACGCGTAGAGCAGCGTGCCGAGCGGATCGGGGGCGTTCGCCCACGGGATGTCGGGGCGGACGATGAGGATGTCGGCCTCCACGCCGGGAGCTAGGCGCGATGTAGCGCGCCAGCCAATGGCGTTGGCGTTTCCGGTCGTGATGTTCCACCAAGCCTCGGCGGGAGAGACGATTCTGTTCGCCGCATCGCTCGATCGCTCGCGAACTCGCTTGCTGGTCTCGATCATGGCACGGGCGACGCGGACCATGCTGCGATCTGTGCCGCCCGCGATGTCGGAGCCGACGGCGACGGGGATGGCCACTCGCCGGAGGGCCCCCGTGTCGCAGTCGCCCGACTGGAGGAATGAGTTTGCGGTCGGACAGTGCGCGATGATGGAACGGGTCGAGGCAAGGGTGGCGTGCTCTTCGGGAGTCAGCCAGACACCGTGCGCGAGGATGGAGCGGGGGCCGAGCAGGCCGGCATCCTCATAGACGCCGGTGTATGAGCGGCCGCCGAAGAGTTGCGCGATCATCGCGCACTCGGCCCGATTCTCCGAGATGTGGGTCTGCATCGGGGCGTTCAGTGTTCGCGCCAGTTGGCCTGCGCCGTGAAGGAGTTCGGGGGTGCAGGAGATCGCGAATCGCGGATTGACGGAGTGCTCGACGCGCCAGCGGTCGCCCGATTGGGCGGAGAGGGCGCGGGTCCACTCGGTGAGTGCGGCGGCCTGTTTCACGAGCGCAGCGGCGGGGACACAGAGTTCGGGGGGCGCGTTGCGATCCATGAGGACCTGCCCCACCATGGCGCGAATGCCCGCGCTCGATATGGCATCGATCGCGTTCTTCGTCCCTTCGTGGTGCACTGTCGCGTAGGCGCAGATCGACGTTGTGCCGAACGAAAGGAGCGATCGAGCGACGCGCGAGGCCATGTCGCCCGCGTGATCCGCGTCGGCCCAGGCGCACTCGGCGGGGAAGATGGCCCGGTCGAGCCACTCGAGGAGCGTCATCCCGTCGATGCCGATCGAGTCATACTGAGGCAGGTGCATGTGGGCATCAACTAGGCCCGGAATCACCAGCGTTCCCCCGCCACCCAGATCGGCCGACGCATCTGGATCACCCTCTGCGATGGACTCGATGCGGCCGTCCTTGAGCGTGAGCGTGCCCCGCATGAGGCGCACCGAACCGGGATCGCTCGATGGGAGCATGAGCGTGCCGGAGATCGTGCGGGGGCTGGTGGTCATCGGATCAACCCTTGGGAGCTGCGGCGGCGAAGACATCGAGCTCTGCACCGAGCTTGACGATGAGGTACAAACCGGCGTGGGTGATTCCAATGACGGAGAGATCATGCCTCGGCAGCCGGAAGAGCCCCCAGAGCATGAGGACGTAGGCAAGCAGGCCGAGGATCCACTCGTCGATCTTGGTCGGGATCGGCACGCTCGTGCTCACGATGGCGTGGAGCAGCGCGACCATGAAGAACATGCGGGCGGCTCCGAGCTTGATGTCGTTGAACTTCCGCTCGGTGAAGATCGAGGCGATGAGAAGTGCAACGACACCGGTGCCGGAGTGGACCGCGATGTCGTAGAGTGTCGAGAGCACCCGGGCAACTGCGTGGTTCGGCGCGTGGTATCCGGTGAACGTCGCGGCGGCGAGCGTAAGCATCGCGCCGGCGATGATGAGCGTGTTCGCACCGGGTATTCCGGGCTTGATGATGGGGAGGGGGTCGGTGGGCGCGTCGCCGTCTTGCGGCGCTTCCGGCCCGAGTATGGTTCCGTGGGGGACGTAGCGGTCCTTCACAACGGTCGGCGTGCGGGCTTCGGATGGAGGCGCACCGGGTGGGGGCGACACGTCCGGCGGGCGGATATGGCCGTGTTCGCCGGGTTCCGCGAGCGGGACCAGTTCATCGCGTTCCTCGTGCGTGGGATCGGATGCCTCGTTCTTGTTGGTCTCGTTCACGCTGATGTCCCTCACGATGCGCTGCGGGAACCGGTCGGACGAACGTGCGCCTGGCCGCCTCGCAGGAAGTATTCCATCAGGTCGTGCCCGTGTTCGACGCGCAGGTCGCTAGCGAGAGCCGCGGCTTCGGTGAACGGTCGTTCCACGGCGGACTTGACGTACGAGCCAGCGATCATGAACGGCACCGGGGTCGCATCGTGCTTGCGAGTGCTGACGAGCGTGTAGTGGTCGGGCAGGTAGAGAACACGCCATCCGGGTGCGTCGGCGTCTCGATCGGGATCGCCGAATGACCGCAGCTTCTCGGCCAGGGGCGTCATGATGTGCTCGTCGATGGACTCCAACGCCGCAACTTTGGTCGCCCAGTCCCCTTGGTGGGAGAGTTCGTCGGGCGATTCCACGTGGCAGCAGACGATGTCATATCGGTCGATCGCTTCGCACGTCGCGCGGCCCTGTGCGACGTAGTCGGTGTCGTGGTAGGAGGTGAGACCGGGGACTTCAACGCGATCCCAGCCGATGAGCGCCGCGATGCCGGCGAGCAGGTCCACCGAGGTGAGCATCGCGCCGCGGAGTCCGAAGCGGGACTCGAAGGATGGGAGTGAAGGCGCGGTCCCTTGTCCCCAGATCCATGCCATCGTGGCTGGCCGGAGCCCTCTTTGGCTCCGGGCAATGTTGACGGGATGCGTGGGGAGGTAGTCGGCTGATGCGTGCATGAGACGGGAGATTCGACTGGCGGGCTCGTCGCCGCCCCGGGGCGTGTGCCTGGCCCAGGGAAGGCGAGGGATCTCGTGCGGGGGCGTGGTCACAAGGCCGCGGTAGTCGCGCCCTGCGCTGTCGACGAGGATGTTGCGGTACGAGACACCGGGTGTGAGCGAGAGTCCTTCCATGTCGAGCGGTAGGGTCCGGCGCCAGTGGGTGACCAGATCAGAGACGAGCGTGCGGGCCTCGGCGTCGGTGATCGCACCTGCGGAGTGGTCAAGCATGAGTCCGGCGTCGGGCGTGCCGGGCTGGCCGGTGGTGATGAGATTGAGACGGAAGATCCAGTCCGCCGGCTGGAGCGTCAGGCCGAGCGCAGCGGCCTCGATCGGGGCGCGGCCGGTGTGGTAGCGGCTCGGGTCGTAGCCGAGGAGCGACATCGAGCAGACGTCGGACCCCGCGCCGAATCCACGGGGCGTTGTCGAGGCCGAACCGACGCGGCCGATTCGGGCGAACTCGGCCAATGTGGGCGTGCGAGCGGCCTCGAAGGGCGTCTTGCCGTCGAGCTCAGGGATCGGGAGGTCGGCTCCACCATCGGGAATCACGATGACATACTTCACGGCAGGAGGATACGCTGGGCTCCTGCGATTGACACGATGCACGCGGCGCGCGTGCGGCCATGGAGTTGAAGACATGCACTTTGATCCAGACGCGGCGGCGAAGCCCGGTTCGGGCATCTTCGGGCTCCCTCACTTGCTGGAGGATGCCAGGATCGTTCTGCTCCCGGTGCCATTCGACGCGACGACCTCGTACGGGAATGGGACCGCGAACGGTCCGGATGCGATCTTCGACGCCTCGTCGCAGGTCGATCTTTATCACCGACGATTCGGCAGGATCTACGAGCAGGGGATCCACATGCTCGCCCCGGACGATCGCATCGCCCAGTTGTCGGCCGAGGCGAGAGAGATCGCCGTGCCGCTGATCGAGAAGGGCGGGGCCGACTCCGGCGATGAGCGAGAGGTCGCGCGGGTCAACCTGGCGAGCGAGGAGATGAACGCGTTCGTCTACAGGCAGGCGGCGGGGCTGCTGTCGAAGGGGAAGCGAGTCGGCCTGGTCGGGGGCGACCACTCGACGCCATTCGGGCTGATCCGCGCGTTGGCGGAGATGCACGGCGAGATCGGGATCCTGCAGTTGGACGCCCACCTCGACCATCGCGATGCGTTCGAGGGCTTCGCGTGGTCGCACGCATCGATCATGCGAAACGTGCTCTCGCGGATTCCCGGCGTCGCCCGGCTGGTGCAGGTCGGCATCCGAGACTTTGGCGCGAGCGAGGTCGAGTTCGCGAAGTCGCAGGGGTCGCGGTGCGCGGTGTTCTATGACGAGGTGATGTTCGAGGAGCGAGCGTCCGGCGCCACGTTTGAGAGCCAGTGCAAGCGGATTATCGATGCGCTACCCGAGAGAGTCCACGTGAGTTTCGACATCGACGGCCTTGCACCTTCGTGCTGTCCGCACACGGGGACGCCTGTGCCCGGAGGGCTCGCGTACAACGAGGCAACCTACCTGCTCTGGAAGCTCAAGGAATCCGGACGCACTGTCGTGGGCTTCGATCTTGTCGAGGTCTGTCCCGGGCCGAACGAGGACGAACCGGAGTTGGACGCCAACGTGGGGGCGCGGCTGCTCTACACGATGTGCGGGCTGCTCTGAGCCGGATCAGAAGTCAATCTCGGGGATGTCGGCGTTCGGCAGTGTTGCCCGCAGCGCGATCCCCATCGCCTGGAAACCGACGCTCGCGCCGAAGCCCACGACGTACTTGGCCCCGAAGATGAAGAGCAGCATGAAGCCTGCGAGGCCGATCTGCGCCCCGCGCTCGGAATCGAGCATCCCCCTCAACCGCGGGAAGGCATTGGACGCGATTCGCCAGCCGTCGAGCGGGGGCACAGGGATCAGATTGAAGAGACAAAGGATGACGTTTAGCACCGTTGCGTAGAGCCAGAACCTCGCCGTATTGGAGAACAGCGGCTCCTGGAACTGGAATCCCTGCACCCAGTGCCCCTGGCCGAACCCGATCCAGAGGCACATCGCAGCGATGGCGCCCGCAGCGAGGAGCAGGTTCATCAGCGGGCCGGCGAATGCCACGATCGCGTCGCCGTAGCGCCCGCGGATACGGTTCGGATTCACGGGCATCTGGCCCCAGGTGAAACCGAAGACGGCGAAGAGCACCCACGCCATTGGCGGGATGTGGACCAGGGGATTGAGCGTGAGGTGACCGCTCAGGCGGGGCGTGTCGTCGCCGAGCCATGTAGCGACCCATCCGTGGGCGAGTTCGTGCAGCACGATCGAGCCGACGACGACAACGATCCATGACACAAGGGCGATCGGGTTGTCCTGCAGCAGCCGGCCTGCCCACCACCAGTCCATGCGAAGGCCTCCTGATCTTGAACGCGTCTCAGCATAGCGAGTAAGCTGGAAAGCAAAGACGCCCGGCGGTTGCCGGGCGTCTTGAGAGATCATTGTATCGATCCGTGGCTCAGGCCTTGGCGGGCGAGGCCTTCGAGGCCTTGACGGCCTTCTGGACGATTGTGTCGAAGAGCTTGGGGTCCTCAATCGCGACCTGGCTGAGCATCTTGCGGTTGAGCGTGATGCCGGCCATCTTGAGTCCGTTCATAAACAGCGAGTACCGCGTGCCTCGCATGCGGCAGGCGGCCGTGATTCGCGTGATCCAGAGCGAACGCATGTCGCGCTTGCGAGCGCGGCGGTCGCGGAAGGCGTACACGCCGGCGCGGATGATCGCGTTGCGGGCGTGGTACAGGTGGTGGCTCTTGACGCCGTAGTAGCCGCGGGCCTTGCGGAGGATGCGGTTGCGCATCTTCGTCTTGGCCGAACCTTTGCGAACGCGAGGCATAGCGAAGCTCCTCTGATTTGTCCGACGGGGCGGCGGCGGAGAGCCGACGGCTTGTGCCCGGCGAGCCGGTGTGAGTCACCGAATCGGAACGGTCGAGCGTCGCGACGCGCGGCGCTCGGAGATGGACTAGGCGTTGGCCTTCGCTGCCTCGGCGGCCTTGGCTTCCTTGCGGGCCTTGCTCTCGGCGGGAGAGGGGCTGCGACGGATCGCCGCGCGGGGCTGGGTGCGCCCGCGGAGACGACGGAACAGCAGCTTCTCAAGACGCTTGCTGTCGGCGCTCGCCATGAAGCTTCCCTTGCGGAGGCGGCGGAGGCGCTGCCCCGACTTGTGCGAGCGAAGGTGCTTGAAGTTGGCGGACTTGTGACGGATCTTGCCGGTCTTGGAGACGCGGATCCGCTTCAGCAGGCCCTTGTGGCTCTTGTTCTTGGACATGGCGCCGAATCCTTCATCGGGCATCACGCCCGAGTTCATACCTGACAGACTACGCAGCCGACCCGATCGCTCGGAGCGGGGAGGGGAAGGTTAGCCACGATTGAGAGCGTCAGCAAGGAGGTGAGGGCACCGATTGCTCAGGAATATCACCGATCGGACGCCGCACGTCAGGGACCGAGGAATACGTCCAGAGGGGTTGTCGGCAGTTCGTTCCCCTGAATCGGATCGATCGTGGGGCGTCCCTGGACTGACCGAATCTTGTTCTCGATGACCCTGGGAAGCCAGATGTTGTCGCCCGTCTCTGTGAGGACGGGAGATCTCGTCCACTCGGTGGACCCATCGCTCTTGAGAAGGTGCTGACCACGTCCGCTGTGGTTCGGGGAGTTGTCTTCGGGCCTTACGGCAAGTCCACGGGCGGCCATCAGGACGACCGGCGACCGATCCGCGAGGATCACCGCGTGGGGGTCGTCGTGTACGCGAGGAGCGGTGCCGGCGGGGATCAGGCGATAGGAGTATGAAACCTGCTCCAATTGACGCCAGTCAAAGCCAAGCGTCTCGTGCGCCTCGGTGACCGCTTTGGGGTTACCAGGGCATGCCAGATCTCTGAGGTCCGCATACCCGGAAGCGACGAGGGAGAAGAGATTCGCGGAGTTCGAGGCATTGCGGTCCTTGCCGACGTTCCACCACGTCCCACCCTGGAATCCTGCGTTCGCAACGGGGAGGGAATCGCGGTTGGCTGCGGCGTACGACGCCATAGCGAGCGCGGTGGAACCCAGATTGGCCTGGCAGAGCGTCTGTCGCATGTGGGCACGAGTGCTCGACATGATCGGGAGCGCGACGGCGGTGCCGATCAGCAGCATTGCTGCGAGCGACACGAGATCGTTGAGCCGGATCCGGGGGATGCGGAATCCTCGTTCCGGAGCGACGCGCATGCGTTCGCTGCGGAAGCTTTCAATGGACGCGACGGCGTGCATCGTGCGATCGACAAGTTGGTTCCGATCGGTGTTGCGCGGCACCACGCCCGCGATGAGCGCTCCAATGGCCTCGTGCTGCCTCACACGAGTCCGCAGTGAATTGGGAACGCGAGCCACATCGAAACCGGAGAGCATCCAGGCGTCGATGGCCTCCTCGTCCGATGGATGGAGCGAGATCGCATCATCTGGCGAAGACTCGGCCTGGCGCATAGCCCGAAGAAAGGCGACATCAACGAGCACACGATCCGTTCGGGCGCCAGCATCCTGTACCAGACCGAGAAGCGCGAGCAATCGTTCGGCCCGGGGGCGAAGGTCCGATGTGACCAGATCGATATCCCATCCGGCGTTGACGATCGCGTCGATCGCTTCCTGATCTCGCTCGGTGGGAACTGCACCGTCATGAAGAGGCTGTTCGCTCATACTTCTCAAACCCCATTACGACGATTCACGCGACGTGTCATCCTTCGAAACCTGTCTGAACCGCTGCGCGAAGGACGCGACCGCAGCGTGCAGTCGCGACTTCACCGTGCCAAGCGGGATCTGGAGATCTTCGGCGATCTGCGCGTACGACAGTCGCTGGAAGTAAGCGAGCAGGAGGATCTCTCGCAATTGCGGGGACATGCTGTCCATTGCTCGCTGCACCATGGCGTCCCGTTCACGGCTCAAACCGGCGGCGTCGGGCGCGGGGATCTCGACCTCCAACAGGTCGACGAACGTCGCAGTGCCCGAGCCGTCCTGTCGCACAGGGGCCGAGAGATCGACCGTCTGGCGACGCCCCTTCTTACGGAGGTAGTCTCTGCCTTTGTTCGCAGCGATTGTAAAAAGCCAGGGACGAAACGTGCGTTCTCGGTCGAAGGTGTGGGCTGATAGGTGGACCTGGACCCAGGCCTCTTGGAAGACGTCCTCCGCAGCCTGGCGATCCCCGACGAGTCGGTAGAGGAACGCGAGCAGGTCGTCGTGATGGCGCTCGATGAGCGTCCGAAAGGCCTCGGTCTGGCCTGTCCGATACTGATCGAAGAGCGCTTCGTCGGTTGGATGAGCGGTTGGATTCGGCACGCGCGATCGAGTCCGGTCGAGGGGTGTCACAATGGGCTGGTTTCGGACCGCCTGGCGACCGAACCGATTGAACGCACGGCGAGTGTACGGGAATTCCCCGCCAAAGGATCGGTCAGCTCGGCCTCGGCAAGCGAAGTTCACAGCGGATACGTCCGATTTCGCGCTCGAACTTCACGCCGGTCAAGGAACCAAATCGAGCAGCACCATCGGCTCGCAACGCGGGCGCGTGGTCTCGGACGTAATGGTCGAAATCGGCCCGGGTCTCGAACTCGTACACTGTTCTGACGTGTGATTCTTCGCCCTCACCATCCAACTCGACGACGCTTGCCCGCGAAGCCCCTCCATCAAGTACTGCTTGGACATGGCCGCATTCCAACCACTCGATGTAGGTGCGCAGTAGGCTTTTGTTTGGCAATGTCGCCACGACCGAGTAGTAGACGCGTGCCATGACCAAAGAGTACGACCGATAGTAATCGGCTGATCGATTGTGGCAATCGGCGCAGCAGACGGGCGTTGATCTTGATGAACCATGAGGATTGCGTTGGTGCAAAGCCATGATGGCGAGACATCCGCACCCGACCTCTCCGTGACGCTCGCTCAGGCGGCACGGGGTGATGAGGGGGCTTGGCGTGACATAGTCCGGCTGTACGGCCGGCGTGTGTTTGCGCTCGTACGAAGCCGGATCGGCAACGATGAGGCTGCAGAGGAGATTGCTCAATCCGTGTTTGCGACCATTGCCATCAAGCTGCGAGACGGAGGCTATTCGGAGATCGGCCGATTCGAGCCGTGGCTGTTTCGCATCGCCATGAATCGTGTGCGGGACAGCGTCCGCCACGCGAAGCGTCGAGCGGGGCTCCTTTCGCTGTCGTCATCGCCGGACCCTGTCGTCGAGCAGGCTCGGTCCACACCTGATCCTGCGGAACGGGCAGGGCTACGGGCAGCGATTCAGAACCTGTCGGAACCTGATCGTGAGATCATCGAACTCCGGCATCACGCCGGCATGGGATTCCGGCAGATGTCGGAACTGCTCGGAGAGCCGGTGGGCACGCTCTTGGCACGCCACCACCGCGCTTTGCAGAAGCTCAAAGCAATGCTCTCGCCATTGAGCGGCGAGGAAAGTGAGGGCACATTATGACACGCCCGTTCTCAGATCACCACAAGGTCCAGACACCGAGCGAGCTTCTCGCCATCGAGGGAGGACTGGACGCCCTTGCCTCGGAGATCCGGCAATCGGTCGATGCGGGGTTTGAAGACCGACTCGTTTCGACCGCTATCCGCTCGATCGACGGCAACAACCCACTTCGGATCGTTCACCCTGGGCATGAACGCCGAACTCGAGTGATGCCCGTCTTGAGATGGGGCTTTGCCAGCGCAGCAGTACTCGCGATTGCGTCGGCGGTGGTTGTGTTTCGCCAACCGGCTATCAACGAGCCAGATGAGGCCGCGGCGACGCGCGTCTCGAGTGCTGCGGTGACCGAACTGGACGAGATCGCAGCGGTCTGGGATTTGCTTGACGATGAGAGCATCGCGTCACGCGTCAGCTCTTTGCACGGCCAGACTTCCACACTCTCGGAATCGATCCTCGGCGACTGGGTTCCGGTTTCGATGAATGAGGACTCGATGTGAAAGGATCTCGCATGTGTCCAACACGAACGCTCGGGTTGATTCTCGCGTGCGGACTCGCCGTTGCAGGCGCGTGGGCACAGGATTCTGTTCCGCAGCCGGCTCGCGATCCCGCCGTCTCGTCACCCGAGGGGGCCGAGCGAGCGCGGATGCGCGAAATGATCGTGCGCCGACGTGAGGTGGCCGATGGCATTCGCGAGCGTCTCGACGACGCGATCGCTCGCCTCGATCGAGGAGAGCCGTTCGACTCCTCACTGGCTGACGGCCGGCTCTTTCCAGCCGGAGATGAGGCTCCGGACAGCGCTCGCTGGCAGCGTGGCGGGCGGCCAGAGGGAGGAGCCCCGGGCGCCGGCATGGGCGGCCCGCCCCAGCCTCCGTCGGCGGAGGAGGTGCGCCGCCTTCGAGTCTTCGTTGACGAGCACTTGCCCATGCTGGCGCGACGCCTGCGCGAAGCCGAGCGAGACGACCCGCAGGCGTCACCACGTATGATCGGGCGAATCGCGCCCCGGCTTCGCGAGGCGCTCGATTCCAGGGAACGCTCGCCGGAAGTCTTTCGCTTGCGAGTCCAGGAACTGGAACAGGGTTTCCAATTGCTCGACGCCGCACGACGGACGCGGCGCGTGATCGAGTCGGAAGGGCCGGGGAGCCCGGCTGCGATCGATGCCCGCGCTCGATTCCGCGAGCTCGCCGCGACACACTACGACACGCAGGTCGCACTCCAGCGCGAGGAAGTCGCGGATCTGGAGAGACGGCTGACCGACCTGCGAGCCGAACTGGATCGAAAGACGAACAACCGCGATGCGGAGATCGATGAGCGCGTCGACGAGGTGCTGCTCAGATCTCGGCCCGATCGTGCTCCCGCCCCGGAGCGAGGCGATCGCGAACCCGGCGAGCCAGATCGACAGAGACGCGGACCGCAGTAATCGGCCGTCCTGCGAGACGATCAGGAAACTGTTGAGCCGGGTGGCATGTCGGCGGCGGTCGTGAGCACGACGACGCGCCGATTGGCGTCGTCGCTGGCATCCTTGGGCTTATCGCATGCCGCCAGCAGCATCCCTCGGGACTCTTCGCCCCGAATGATCCTTGGCGCAAGGTTTGCCACGACAACGATCGTCTTCCCAACGAGATCGGCCGCGTTGTAGTGGCCCTTGATGCCTGCGCAGATCTGACGCGGCGTGCCGGAGCCGTCGTCGAGTTGGAGCTTGAAGAGCCGGTCCGCCTTGGGATGATCCTCCGCTTGAACGATCTTGGCGACGCGCAGGTCGAGCTTCGCAAAGTCTTCGAATGTAACGAGCGGCTTCTGATCCGGGGCGAGCGCGGGCGGCGTCGGTGCGGATGCTGCGGGCGTGGTCTCGGACATGGGGTGGTCTCCTCGGTCGCCGAGCCACGCGACATCACGCGACCAGCTTCACAACTCTAGCCCTCGCCGACTTTCGATTCGGGCTGTGCTGGCGGCGGCTCCTTGTTGTTCGGCGCCTCCACCGTCGGGCCCGGTGCTTTGGGCTCCGTCCCCGGCGGCCATGTCCACAATCCATCGCGGTAGAGGGACCGAGTTCCGTCGATCCCGAACACACGAGCGACTGTGTCTGGATCGGGGTCGCGCAAGGGCGCGCCGGCATCGACCTCGAGTTGGGCCGACCAAACGTTCTGATCACCAGCAAGCAAGAGCGACTCGACACGGAGGTGTGTGATGAACTCGTCGTCTCGAAGACGCGGGCCCGGATCACCTCGGCAGTAGCCGCAGATGATTTCTCCCGATTCGGATGATGACCGCGAGCGGACGGTGCGCTTGTTCCGGCAATCCGGGCAGGGCCAGATGTTGGCGTCACGCAGAATACGCGCAAGCCCTCCCGCGCCCTGGAGCAAGGAGGAGTACCGCGCGAGGGCTCTCGCGACACGCGGATCGGCAAGGATCTGTCTCGCCGTGATCCCGTCGCCCGATCGGATCGACCCGAGCGCGACGGCCGCCTGCGCGGCCACCATGGGATCAATCTCTGCCCACGCGGCGCTGTCCCATGAGGCCGGCTCCATGCGCGGGTCGATCGACCTCGCAACCGCACGCAACCATGACTTGTCTCTCTCGCTCGTGACGGTTGTGGTCATCGCCAGACACGCGGAAGCGGCCTGCCGATCGTCTCCCCGTTCCCGCCACAATGTGTATGCGATAAGGAACAAACGCCTGGCCACCGCCCGTTCCGACTCTTCAACGGCGACATCGGCGACTTCCTCTCCGAGGAGGTAGTACGGCTCCGGATTCTCGGGGGTGAGCTTCGCCAAGCGGTCTTGATAATCAGCGACGGTTGATTCGATGATTGAGTCCGGCGCCACGGCGTCCGGGGGAGGGGCTGAGGAGGAGCTCAGCCCCAGCTGCAACACGAGAGCCACAGCCAGGGTCATTGCTCCACCTCCCGTCGGATCCTGAGTACCCAGAGCTGCGCCATGGCCATCTCGCAGTCTCGGACCTGGGAACCAACATGCGGCGCGATGGCCAGTTGCTCATTCAATCGAGACACGATCGCCCACGCCTCTATCGCTCGATCAGGACGCTCGCTCGCGATCACGTGCCCCATGAGGCGCACGATCTCGTGCTGCGCAACAACGACACGCTGGATGACGCCCGAGGAGACTCGCGATCTCGCTACGGTTCCGCTCTCGATCTGCGCGAGCGTGTCGGGATAGGTCCGGGGCCTCACCATTTCTTCCGCTGCGATGCGCCACATATCTCGCTCCTGAGCGAGCGATACTTCAAGCGAGGGCACGCTTGCTGCCTGGGTCGGGGGTGTGGCGTCGGGCGTCGACAACGCACGGACGGCGTGCGAATCGGCCAGCATGCTCGATAGTGAATCGATGGAGGCATATGCGCCCTGCGCAGCGAGCAACTCCAGGAGACGCTCGACCAGCAGCCGTCTCGTCTCGATTCGCCACTCGGTGCCATCGATCGCCACATGCAGTCGACCAGTGAGCGCCGCGATGATCTCGGCGGTCGCGAGCGTGCGTGGGGCGGTCGGGAGCGCTTCGAGCATGGCATTGACCATGATCGGCGCTGTCGACGATGCTTCGACCACGAGTCGTGCAGATTCGCGTACTTGAACGGGAGACCCCCTGAGCGCCTCACCGAGCACGATCTCGGCATCGGCGGGGTGCGCACCGGACATCGGGTATTGGCCAAGAAGCGAGGTGCGCGCGCCGATATCGCTGCCGGCGTTCAGATAGCTTCGAGTCCACGTCGGGGTCTCATCCCGTCTGAGCACCCCTCCGAGTTGACGCGGCCCCCTCGTCGGCGCGACATCGGGCAGGCGAGCGCGGTCGAGCGTGCTTGAGGCTCGATCGGACACCCCTCGCCACCGCAGCCACGCCGCTTCACTCACGCGGGACCAGGCAACAGCGTCTCGGATCGAGTCCTCGATCGAGGCGGTCGAACTATCTGTTCCACTCAATTCCGCGACGACTTCGGAGAGCCTCGCATCGATCAGCAGCACATTGGCTGCGGCGTCGAGTCCGAAGACCTCGGCGTACCGATCTCTCAGCTCACGGCGTGCTGCTTCACTCGCGCCCGCAGCAAGCGCCATCGTGGCGTCGATGCCGGGCACACTCGACTTCGAGGCGAGCGCTCTCGTCAAGGCGACGAGTGCTTCCTTCGGTGTGTCGAGCCCATCGAATCTCGCGATCAACCATCGCTGGGCAGCGGGCTCCCGATGCCACGACAGTTGAGCAGCGACCTCTGTCAGGAGCCGGGCATTTCCCGCCCTCGTGAATCCTTCCATTGCACCCGTGAGGCCGGCCAGCAACAGGTCCGTCCGGCGAGTTGGCTGTGACTTTGCGATGGCCTCGACCGACGCAAGCCACCCCCCCCACGGCTCCCACGACCCTTCTGCTGCGACGGAATCTGCCAGTGCAAGCAGCGACGCAATGGCACCGGCCTCGAACGCCGGCTCGCCGCTCGGCCGTTCGCCAGAAAGGAGCCGAGCCAGTCGATCTTCGATCACCAGACGGATCGTTGCGGGAAGATCCCGCTCTCTGGACAGACGAGCGAGGATGCCCGTTTGCCAGACGGTCCGCAGCACACCGACGCGGGTCATCGCAACGGCGCGATCCACGTCCAGAGATTCGATGAACCGCAGTGGAGCGGCCGCATCCTCTGCCTGATACATCACATCGACGAAGCAGCGCTGCACGACAGCGAGATCGGGCCCTTCCAACTCAACCCATCGCACACCGGCCTCACGAAACAGAATCGCAAGCTCACCCACCGCGGACTCGCTGTCGGTAGAGAGCCCCGCGACCGCGGCATTCAGCCGCTGGACGAGCCGCTGGGCGTCGGTCGTCGCCGGTGCCGCGATCGAAGTTGAAGGCTCAGGGTCTTGAGTCTTTGGTGCGGTCGGAAAGAGCTGGCCTTGCGTGTCGGCAGCGGGAGCATTCGTCGCGGCAATTGCTGGATCGGGTGATGGAACTGCCGGACGCGATCCACCCGACTTACTCCCAGTCGCAGCAACAACCGCAACGATTGAGAGCACACCGACGACGCCGACGAGCGAGAGGCCGATCGCAAGCAGAACCGGGGCGGGGATGACGCGACGAACGCGCGACCGCCCGGAAGTCCCGCGTATCGGCGCCGCAGGCAAGGCGGGCACTGGTACCGGCGCATCCGAGTACTGACGCTGCGGCGGGGATGTCGGATCGGCACTGGTACGACTCGCCCTGGACTCCAGCTTGGACACCGCAAGATGGACAAGATCGGGACTGAAACCTCTGGCCTGGGCCAGCATCATGAGGCGAGCGCGGGCTCTCTCGTTCCAGCCGCCACACGCCGCAATCGCCATGACCGCATCATGCTGGAGCAGCATGACCTGTCGATCTGTCTCGCCAATAGAACGACTGGAATCTCGTTCATGCGGTTGGGATCGCGACGCGTTCCCCCATCGCAGGAGCATCGATTCGCGGGTGCGGGTGTCCAGCAACTGTGCGGCCGCCGCATGAAGCGCCAGACGGATCTCGTCCGCCTCCGGGGTCGCGCCTTCTGGGTGCCGCGAGGCCTGTTCGAGGCGATCTCGCAAGCCGAGCAGTACCGCCTCATCGCCGGAATCTGTTGGATCGACACCAAGAATGGCGAAGGGTCCGCCGGACGCGGCATCGGCACCAAGGAACTTGGTCACCAGCCCTGATTCGTTGCTCCGGGACGGCTGCCTGCTCATCTCGGACCTCCCGTCGCCGGAGCCTGCTCGATTCTTGCCCTCAGGAGTTCGAAGCGTTCTCGCCAAGGCTCCGGACCGAGTTCGGGTCTTAGAACAGCGTACTGATCCATCGCCACTCTGGCCTCGGCGGGATCGATCTCAAGCAGCAGCCGCAATGAGTTGTACCTCGATTCGAACCAATCAGTCGACCCCTCCTTGTAGCCTGCCAGCAGTGATCGCCACGCTTCGAGTGCCTCCGACTTCAGATTCGCGCTCTCTGCGAGCTCCGCTCTCCGACGGAGCACCTGGCCCGTCGCCATTTCTGCGTCGCAGATCGCGCGATCGATCGTGAGGGCTCGATCTCGCATGCCGCCATCGTTCGTCGCACGCCAGATGCTTGAAGCGGCATCTGCAACCGCATCGTGAAGCCCGAACGTCGCAGGATCGGCCAGCCTCGCCCGATCGGAGCCGATACGGGCGATCAAACGGGATCCAACCGCCACGAGTTGTCGCGCGTCCGCTTCACTCGATCGGTTCAATCGCCACGAGTCCAGTGCTCTTCGATAGAGAACTCGATCGCCCGCCTCGGCGAACTTGCCTCCGATGGCTGCTAGCTCGTCGCCCGCCTTCACGACTCCGGCCTCGTCGTTGGTGACGACCGCAATCTGCATCCGCCGGTAGGCCAATTCACCGGCAATCTCGCCGAGACGCTCCGAGCCGCCTGCAGCGAACTCGACACTCGCGATCGCTCGTCTGGCACGCTCGATACTCGGGTCTTGCTGGGAGAGCAGGACGTCGAGCACCTGTCGCTCTCGCAGCATCATCTCGGCGGCGACTGCCGCCCATTCCTCGTCGCTTGCGGACTCCATGGCCCGCTCCTCGATGTCGAGTAGCTCGTCGGCAATTGTGAGAAAGGCACGCGCCGCCCGGATCCTGTCTTCATGTCTCGCGTTCCGCCACACTCGGTAGAGCAGGCGAGCCGCGTACCTTCTCGCGGCTGTGAAGAGCGGCGAGTTCGGCGAAACGGCCAGGAGAATCTCAGCGGCCCGAACGTCGGAGATCAGCCCTTCGCCCGCGCGACGGATCAGCAACTTCGCGGCCCTCTCGGAAGTTGGAAACTGCTCCAAGTAGAGCGTCGCGAGTCGATCGCGACGGGCGGCCAGCGACGGCCGGCCACTCTCGACCGCACGATCCAGCGAGAGGATCGCGAGCCACGTCGCCTCTTCACGTCGTTCGGCGACCGCTGCGCTGGCGGCCGCGCCCTCGAGCAGGTTCGCCGACTCCTCGAACCGAGCGGCGAAGAAGAGGCAGATTCCGGCCAGAACGGCCGCTCGATCGCGATCCTTCTCGAATGCGCTTGCATCACTGGCATTGGTCGCCTGCTGGAGGAGGCCCGCCGCATCACGGAACAGGACCAGCACCTCTTCCTTCGTCGCCGGCTCATCGGGCGAACCGCCCGCGTCCTTGTGCGCGGCCATCGCCCGGTCGTACGCCTTCACCGCCCGGACATAATCGGCGACGAATCCCACGGTGCCGACCGGAGCGGATCCGTAGCGATTCACAAGATCCACGATCTGCCCGAGCTCGCCGTGCTCGATGAGGTCTTTGAACGCGCTCTGCGCGAGCGTCGCGATCATCGCCTCCCTCCCCGCGATGCTTGTCCGGTCATTGCCGGCCTCGAGCACGATTACGGCGAGGAGGCGGGCGTCACCGACGGAGAGCGCGGCGCCTCGGCGCAGACGCTCGAGCGTGACAAGCCGCTCGATGTCGGCCCAACGGCGTGCCGCTCCGTACACGATCATTCTTCGGGTGAACAACTGCGCCAGGACCGCGTCGGAGACATCCGGCGCCGTTTGAAGCAGATCGAACCAACGCTCCGCCTCGGCGTCGTTGCCAAGGAGCGACGCGGACATCGCGCATCCAAGCGCAGCCCGCGCGATGTGCTCGTACCGCAGCATCGATCGTGGCGTCTTTTCGATCGATGCGAGCTTCCCCGGAGAACCGAGCAGCCAGCCAAAGTCGGCCGACGCAGAGCCCGCGAGCGACGGCTGACCCTCGAGCATCGCCCGGTAGTACCTGGTCCAGCCGGCGTAGAAACGGGCCAGCGACCTCTCCCGGCGAGCGCGGTCCAGACGCTGCCGTGTCTCTCTTGGATCCGCTCCTGGGGCGGGCCGCTTGTCCTGACGCTCGAGGGCGTCGACGAGCGTCTGGACTCGAGAAGATATCTCGTCGAACGTCGCGCCAACCTCTCGCAGCGTCCGCTGTGCGTCGGCTCGCTCGTCGTCGGAGGCGAGCTTCATTCGATGACGCTCCGCGATCTCCTCGGCAACCAGGTAACGGGACTTGGCGAGGTTGAGCCGGAGGAGGAATGAATCCGAGTCCGGCACCTGGCGGAGGAGCTCGCGACCGAGCGTTTCGATCTCCTCCCGCTCGGCCTGAGTCTGGACGCTGGAGTGCATGCGAACATAGAGATCACCGAGTCGATCTGCGAGTTGCTGACGCTCGATCCCACTCGCGACAAGCAACCGATCACGCAAGTGGACCGCCAGCAGCGTGTCGAGTCCCTTTGCCGATAGAAACGCCTCGGTCGCATCCTCGGCTGTCTGGTCGACTGTGGCCTGGCCCCGCGCGATCGCTAACGGCAGCGCGATCGCACAGGCACACACAAGTCGCGCCCTAGTTCGCTGCCGGGACATAGCTCACCTTCTTGAATCCTGCATTCTTCGCGGCCTGGAGGGCGCCGGCTGCCGTTTCGATCGGTACATCTCCGGCGACTCGCACGAACACTCCCGGATCTTTGGGCAGTTGCTTGAGGATTGCTTCGAGTTGCTCGGGCGAACGCATGATCCGTTCTCCCATGCGGTAGCCCGGAACGCCGTCGACACGTTCGACGCTGACGACCTGCGCCTGGAGGTTTGAGGTCTGCCGCCCGCTCCTCCGCTCGGCCTCCAAGGCCGATGAGAGCTCGGACTCGCGGGTCGACTGGGACGTCAGCATGAAGTAGATGAGCAGCAGGAACACGACATCGATCAGGCTGGTCATGGGAAGCTGCCCGTCGGAGCCCTCGCGTTGGGCGCGATTGAATCTCATGGCGTCGCTCCCGCCGTCGCGAGCTTCCAGCGATCGACGCCGACCACCCGGAGGCGCTGAGCGAGGGAGTTGATGTGGGCTGCGGGGCACGCGCGGTCTGCCCTGATCAGCACCTGGAACGGGCGATGCTCACGCTTGGCATTCTCGAGTTCGAGCGCGACAACTCGATCGAGTCGTTCCGGCCCTGCGGGCGCGGCGTCGAGAAAGACCGAACCATCTGCCGTCACATCGAGCACGATCGTGGCCGGGAGCGGCTCCTCGATCTCACCCTTGTGGCGGGGCAGGTCCATCCGCATCCTCGACATCTGCGAGAACTGCGAGGTGAACATGAAGAAGATGATGAGCTGGAATACGACATCGATCATCGGCGTCATGTCGAAGAACGAGCGAATGGGTCGCTTTTTCGTTGGGCGAAAGTTCATGCTGTCCGAGGCTCCCTGCCGGGACCGGCGGGGATCGGTCGAGCGGGAGCCGGTGCCGGACGTGATCCCGTTCTCGACGCTTCCGCACCGCCAGCCCTTTCGATGTGAGAAGCCAACGCGTCGACGATCTCGCCAGCCTGAGAGGCGATCCCGTCGATCCGACCCCGGAGATACGTGAACGCCGCGGTGCACGGAATCGCGACGATGAGTCCCTGAACCGTGGTGATGAGCGCGACCGAGATAGAGCCCGCGAGTTGGCCGGGGCGCGCGGTGCCCTCGGTGACAGAGATCGTCTCGAACGCGCCGACCATTCCCACGACCGTACCGAGAAGCCCGAGCATGGGCGCGATCGCCGCGATCAGCCCTATGGCATCCGTGCCCCGGTGCAGCCTCGCAACCTCACGCTGTCCGGCCTCCTCCAGCGCGGTTCGAAGCTCAAGGAATCCGAACGAGGATCTGGTGCATCGATCAAGCCCGGTCCCAACGACGCGAGTGATGAACGATGCGTTTTCTTCCGCGCGGCAGTATGTGATCGCGTCACCCACGCGCCCGCTGCGGAGCATCTGGTCCAGCATCTCGACATGCCCGTCTGGGATGAGTGATGTACGGCGTAGGACGATCGCCTGGGCGATGATCAGGCCCAGGCCAAGGAGCGAGAGCGCGATGATGACATACCCAATCGCGCCTCCACCGGCGATGTAGTCAAGGAGCGACTTGGCAGCCACTGGAACCGGGGGTGCCGCGACTGGGCTCGGCGTCGATTGCGCGAGCATGGCATGGAGCGAAGCCAAAGCGTTCGACACGGTAATCAACCTCCTTCGTCGAGGGGCGGGAGCGTTTCGGAAGCCGGTTCGGCGGCGCGGTCCGGCGCTGCGTCCTTTGTCGCCCGAACGGCCCGTCGCGCCGCGGTAGCACTCGGATGGCCCGGGTAACGGTCACTGAGTTCTCTCCAGAGCACGGCGGCTGCGGCGGTGTCGCCGATGGTTTCGCACTCCCGGGCCGCATCACCGAGCGCAAGCCCGGCAAGATACGGCGACTCGGCCCCGTGTTGCACGTGAACGGTCACCAACTCGATAATCGCGCGACGTTTCGACTCGAAATCGGCCTCGCGGATCAACGATCGACCAATTCCGGTTCGGCACCACGCTTGCACCCAACCGATTGTCTCGCTCGCCAGCCGCTTGCGAAGCGCGTCTCTCGCGACCGTCCGCGACCTCGGGGCGCCGGCGCGGGCGATCACGATATCACGCACGAGCGCAACCGCAGGATCAGAGGTGGCGTAGGTCGCTTCGATCTCGACGCCGTCGATCTCGAATCTCGCTGCCGAGAAGTAGAGGTCTCGCAGCAGACCGACGGCTCCAGACTGCACCTCGGGATCCGACACTGATGTCAACGATCTCAGGGCCGGCCCCTCTTGCCAGATGGGCGGAAGCGACGCGACAAGTCTGACATCACGAGAGCCGAGCGTCGCCGTCGCGCCAACCAAGAAGCCGTCGCGTGCTCCGGACAGGAGCCACGCGAGCCACGGGTCCACCGCAGAGGAGTGCGCCTGCCGAGCAAGCCGGCAGCGGAGCAGCGATTCGAAAATGACGGAAGCCGTCGCTCCTGTCTGGCCCTCGTACTCAGACGCGAGGGACTCGAGCAAGGGCTCGGCGCCGATCAGATCGCCACGTTCGACGCGCGACCTCGCACGCCACGCCCGGTCCGCGAGTGGCGCGAGCGCCTGCCACGCTTCCGCCCTTTGTCCCGTGATTGCTCGCACCCGGTCCAGGGAGACCTGCTCCGGGAGTCCCGGCGTGTCCGCCCACGCCACGGTCACGCCTTCGGGGCCAAGTCGCACGACCCTTCCGTCAGGCGTGGGTGCCGGACCGCGAAGAACAACGTCTCCTGAGACCGCGACGGAGATCGCTGCGATCGCGATGAGCATCACGGGCCGGCGACCTCCACGTGGGTGTAGCTGCCGCCCGAGTCCTTGGCGATCTGACGCATCTGCTGCTCGGCGCTTCGGTCGCCAAAGGTAATGCAATGGATTGGGATCTGCATCTCCATGTTCATCTTCTGGATCTCGGTGACTACGACCGCCTCAAACTGGCCGTCGGTCATGAAGTAGATCGCGTCGGGTCGGGGTCGTGTGGTCAGGGTGATCATGAACGCAGGCATCGGATTGGTCGCGCCGCCGGGGGCGGTCCTCATGAGTTCTCCGCGGACCCACTTCTTGTTCCGATCGGTCGCGTCGGACCAGTCCTTGCGATTGTCCAGCAGCGCCGCGTCCGACGAGAACAGGACCACAAGAAACATCGCGCCTTCGGAGAGTTCCTCGATGGACGCGATCAGTTCCTGGCGGGTCCGCTCCCACTTTCCCATGACCTCCATCGAGCCCGAGACATCAACGATATAGGCGAACCGAAACCCCTCTGCTTCTACCCCGAAGAACGAAGTACCTGCGCCGGCTGCTCCCGCGCCCAAGGTCGCGATGCCTCCGACATCGCCCGCACCCACGCTCGCGCCGATCTCATCGAGGTCCAAGGAGAGCGACGCCATGTCCGACATCATGGACGCGTCCATGAGATCGACGCTGGTCTCCGTCGGTTCGGCCGGAGCCTCGGGCACCAAGGGAGCGATTTCCTGGAGATCCTCTGATTGGATCTTGGCGAACTCCTCGTCGGAGACGACGGCGAATTCAACCTCGCCGATCGGGATCGGCTTCGGTCGAGAGGCGGAGTATGTGAACACCATGACCAAGCTGGCGACGAGCCACAGGAACAGATGGGCGACCACCGAAGCGCCAATCCCTGTGAGGGTGGCGACTCGGATCCACCGCCAGGTGCGCCCAGAACGACCGGCGACCTCGGCCCCCTCTGTCCGCGTCTCCGAGGTTGCTTGCACGCCACTGCTCAAACGGATTCTCCGTGGGTGATCGCTCCGCGCCCAGTCTAACTAGAATTGTCCGGTCGTCCGAGTCTCCCATTCGCACGCCAAGCCACAAGGTTCGGCGATCCGGATGGCGGGGCTTGACGGGGCAGGGAGACAATCGTTCAATGCCCGCCAAAGCTCCTCATGATGCCGATGGCCACGTCAGTCGAATCAAAGCAGTCCGATCTTAAGGAATGAACCCTACATGAGCCCCCTCACGGCAAGACGAGCGTACAAGCGGGTCCTCCTCAAGCTGAGTGGCGAGGCGTTCTGTGCCAAAGGAGGATTCGGGATTGAGCCGGCAGAACTCGGTGTCATCGCCGGCGAGGTCCGGGATGCGGCTCGCCTTGGTGTACAACTCTCCGTCGTCGTTGGAGGAGGCAACATCATCCGGGGAGCCGAGCTCGCGTCGTCCGGGCACATCCACCAGGCGACGGCCGACTACATGGGCATGCTGGGAACTGTGATCAATGCCCTCGCGTTGAAAGAAAAGCTTGTTTCGATGGATGTACCGTGCCGCGTGCTCTCGGCGCTCGAGGTGCGTTCGGTCGCGGAGCCGTTCATCCGCGGCCGTGCCGTGCGACATCTCGAGAAGGGCCGCGTCGTGATCCTTGCCGCGGGGACCGGGAACCCCTTCTTCACCACCGACACCTGCGCCGCTCTCCGGGCGACCGAACTTGAGTGCGAGGTCCTCTTGAAGGCGACGAAGGTCGATGGGGTCTACACCGCCGACCCGAAGAAGGATCCGACGGCCACACGCTACGAGTCGCTGACATTTGCCGAGGCGATCAGCAAGCGGCTCGGGGTCATGGACATGACCGCGTTGGCGATGTGCCAGGAGCGTCACATTCCGGTGCTCGTTTTCGACTTCAAGAAGCCGGGGAATATCTCGAGGGTGATCCAGGGAGAATCCATCGGGACGCTCGTCCACAACGGCTGAGCCCCGTGCTCGGCACTATGATCCACCTCGCGATCCGCCCAGTGCCGCTTCGAGCGGCCATCCCACAGGGATTCGTTGCGACGCAACGAGGAGTTTGCCATGACCGATCCCGACACGATTCTTCTCGAGGCCGAGGAAACGATGACCAAGGCCCTCGACTACCTGAAGCACGAGCTGAGAGGAGTCCGCACTGGGCGGGCGACTCCCGCTCTGGTTGAGTTTCTCAAGGTGGATTACTACGGCTCCCCCACCGATCTCAAGGCCCTCGCCGCGATCAGCACTCCCGAGCCGACGCAGATCCTTATCAAGCCGTTCGATATCGGCGCGGTCGCCGACATCAAGAAGGCGATCGAGACCTCCGGGCTCGGCATGAATCCGATCGTCGAGTCCAAGCAGATCAGGCTGAATGTGCCGCCTCTTTCGCGCGACCGTCGTCAGCAGATGGTCGGCCATTGCAAGAAGATGGGCGAGGAGCAGAAGGTTGCGATCAGGAATGTCCGTCGCGATGCCAACAAGCACGCGGACGGCCTGAAGGGCGGCGGCAAGATTTCCGAGGACGAGATCGAAACCCTCAAGACCGAGATTCAGGAGCTGCTCAAGAAGTTTGAGACAGAGATCGATCGCTATGTGGACGACAAGAGCAAAGAGGTCTTGGAGCTCTGATCGACGCGATCGAATCCGTCTCCCTTAGCGAATGATGATCGCCTGAGGCATGGTCAGCAGCACGGGCTCGCGACGAAGCTGCAGGAGGGACGCTGCGGCGTCGCGCACCGCTGGCCAGGCTTGGGGGCCGATGACCGCCCGCGCCAACGCGAGCATCGCGTTCCCACGCTGCGAGGACTCGCCAGCGATCCCCGGCCCACGCACGAATCCGCCGATCGCATCCTCAATGAACTCATCGAGGCCTTTCGGGCCGGGATAGTCGATCACTTCGAACTCGACTAGCCCGAGCGAATCGGCCATATCTGAGAGTGTGGCCGCAAGCGATCCGATCTCGTCCGCCATGCCGAGTTCGATGGCTCGGTCCCCAGTGAACAGCCAGCCCCCGGCAGTCTTGGAGAGGTCGATGCCCTCACGTCCCGCGCTCACACGCGACTCGAAAAGGTCATATGTTTCCTTCATCTTGGCGCGGACCAATGCCCGGGTCCCATCGTCCCACGCCTTGGACGACGCAAAGATCGCGGCCCCGGGTCCGCGGCTGCGCGAGACGACACGCACCTTGAGGGTGTCGTAGAGCTCACCCATCGAGATCTTGCCGCCGACGACGCCGATTGACCCGACGATGCTCGATGGATTCAAGTAGATCCGATCGCCGGCCACAGCGATGTAGTAGCCGCCGGAGGCCGCCATGGATCCAACGCTGACCCATACCGGCTTCCTTTCTGCGACACGGCGGACGCCCTGCCAGATGACTTCGCTGGCAATCGCGGATCCGCCGGGCGAATCGATACGCAGAATCACGCCCTTGACCAGTTTCTCGTCGCGGGCCTCTTCGAGCGCGTTCCGGATCGTTCGGCTGCCGACGCTCTGCTCCCCGAACAGTCCGGATATGGATGAGTCTCCATCCACGATGGGGCCGGCGATGTGGACCACGGCGATCGCCGGTCCCTCAGGCGTGTTGCTCGGACGCTGCGAGAGCGCGCCCAGCATGGCGAACGGGTTCGTCATATCGATCTTGGTGCCGGGCGTCACAATGTCGATGTTGATCCATTCGATCCGCCCCCCGTGGCGTGCGGCCAGATGCTCTTCGAGCACCGCGAGATCAACGGCCGCGTCGATCAGTCCCGAGCCGATCTGGCTCGCTTCATCGGCGAGCCAGATCGATTCCATGGCGTGATCGATCTGTGCGTCCGAGATGCCTCGATTGGTGCTCAGCGTCGACCGCAACTCGCCGTAGAGGCCATCGAGGAGTTGGTCGATGTTCCGGCTCCACTCGGGGCTCGGCGCGTTCCGAGTCATCTGCTCGTTCGCGCCCTTGTAGTCGCCGACCTGAATCAGCTCCGCCTTCACCCCAATCCACGACAACGTGTCGGCGAGATAGATCTCTTCCATATGCATGCCCGACAACGAGACTGCGCCGCCGGACTGCACGATCACCTCATCGGCGAATGATGCAAGGAGCAACTCGACATTGGTGTATCCTTCGGCAAAGACGTGCACGGGCTTGCCGGATTCGCTCAGATCGGAGATCGCTTCGCCGATCTCCTGCGCCTGGGTGAGGCCAAGCTCGGCGTCCTTCAGCCGCACCACGCACGCGTCAACCCGCGAGTCGTCCGCAAGGGCACGGATCCCATCGGCGATCTCGAGCGTGGTCGGCTCCGCGCTGCCCAGAAGCCACGCCAGCGGCGATGGAGTGTCCGATGGCTTCCCCGTGATCTCGATCATCGCCACGCCGAGTTTGTCCGCAGCGAGGGCCGAACCAGCGGCCATTGCCAAGAAGAGGGTTGCGATCGTCACACCTGCATTGATTCTCACCGGGAACTCCTTGCAATCAGCAACAAAGGGATTCAATCTGGCTCCACATTGAATCGAACGCCTTCCGTCGCTTCTCGACGCGTGTGGCGCACGCTCCACGGACCTAGTCGTACCCGAGATCGTAGAGGTCATTCTCGTCGAGCCCCATCTCGTGGCCGAGTTCGTGGAGAATCGTCACTCGAATCTCCTCGGCGATTGAGACATCGGCATCGTGTCTGTCCCATCCCCCGGCCAACGCGATGATCCCCACTCGGAAGAGATGGATCTGATTCGGGACCTCGCCGGACAATTCCACGGACCGCTCGGTTATCGCGTGACCAGAGTGCAAGCCACAGAGTGAGTCCGGATCGGCGGCGAGCTCCGGATCGTCGATCCCTTCCAGAAGTTCTGGCGTTGGACGATCGATGACGACGACCGGGACGTTCTCGATGGCCCGCCGAATCGCTGCAGGCAATTCCGTGATCACCTGTTCGACAAGTCGATCGAAACGCTCACGCTCGCCGGGGTTCATGTGATCCCCCCATCAAAGGTGTGGCGATCAGCTGGCCCAGATCGAGAGGTTCTGAGAGCACCGCGTGGCGGAGTCGCCAAGTATCGACAAACAACCCAACAACACCCAGCGTGCAGAGCAGCGAAGACAGCACCGCGAGCGCCATCCCAACGCTCCGCATCACATCCATGCTGACGGGGCGCAGATGCAACGACGCGAGTTGGATGGCATCCCCGATCACACCCACACCAAAGGCCGCAGCCAAGGCGTAGAGCGTCTGACGATCAACTTTCCCAGTGCGGAGCACGAGCGAACGAGAAACAAGCACCCGAGCGTTGGGACGCAGTCCGAGGGTGATGAGCACGCCGAGCAGTCCGCAGAGCAGCCGTGTGACGACGCGTGCCTCGTCCGGCTGCGATGAAAAAAACTCGAATCCAAGGCTCTGCGCCGAATCGGCGAACAACTCCCAGTGGAGCCACGCAAACGGAAGAAAGCCGCATGCGGCAATTGCGGCGGCCAACTGCTGGCGTCTCCTGATCTTGGCGTGCGGCCTCACCAGCGCCAGAACGCCTATCCCCGACAAGAGCGTGGAGGCCACGATGACGCTAGCGAGCCAGCTCGGCGTTGCCTGGATCCTGAAGAGCGAGTATGCCATGGCGCCGAGATGGGCGAGCCACATCAAACCCGTCGTGACGAGAGCTCCGGTGGCCCACACCATGAGCCCCGCAAACGTCCACCTTGGATGAGGGATCGGCTGAAGCTCTTTCGCATATGGATCGACGACGGCCAGAATCGTTGCGCTGATGGGAAGGCCGCACTCCGGGCAGTTGGAAGCGATCGAGAGCCCCTGGAGTTCGTACCTGCAGCGGGCGCAGGGAAGGTGTCCCGACAACTGGTGTCCGACAGGTTCCCGAGGGGGATACGGCGTCGGCTCGGACAGTCCGGGAACTGCATACGGATTGTCGCTCTCTGGCGACGGACTCTTCGGCACTCTGGCTCCTCCGCGAAGCCCAGCAACGCGGACAGCGTACCCACTCGGGCCAGCCGTGACGAGCGATTCGGCGGATTGTGCCCGGTTCGTCGCCGGCTCCGGTTTGCCAAGGGTTCCCCGCGACCCGGTATACTCCGACGCCCCGCACCGAGAGGACCAGCCGCTCCATGCACGACGCCATTGATCGCCTGAGAAACAGCATCGGCACCGTCTTCTTGGGCAACCCGGGGGCAATCGACGCCGCGATCTGCTGCCTCCTGGCGCGCGGCCATCTCTTGATCGAGGATGTTCCCGGGGTAGGAAAGACGATTCTGGCCAGTGCGATCGCCAGATCGGTCGAGTGCTCGTTCAGCCGCATCCAGCTCACACCGGACATGATGCCGACGGACGTGCTCGGCGTCTCGATCTATGAGAAGGACTCCGGGCAGTTCGTCTTCAAGCCGGGGGCGATCTTTGCAAATATCGTCCTCGCCGACGAGATCAACAGGACCACACCCCGCACACAGACGGCCCTGCTCGAGGCGATGAACGAGGGCAGCGTCTCCATCGACGGTCGCGTCCTGACACTCGACCAGCCGTTCATGGTCATCGCGACACAGAATCCGTACGAGTTCGAGGGCACGTACCTCCTGCCGGAGAACCAGCTCGATCGCTTCCTCATGCGCATCGATGTTGGGTACCCCTCGCCCGACGACGAGGCACGCGTGATCGAGCTGCGGCCTGCCTCCACCACGCTCCACGACCTGAAGCCGATCATGCACAAAGAGGACGTCGTCAAGCTCCAACAGGCCGTCGATGCCGTCCGACTCGACCGCTCGCTCGTCGAGTACATCGTGTCCCTCGCGAATGCCACACGTCGTCACGAGGCCGTTCAAGTCGGCCTCTCGCCGCGCGGCTCGCTCGCGCTGGCCCAGGCCGCTCGGGCAGCCGCGCTGATCGACGGACGCGATTATGCCATCCCCGAGGATGTCGCGTCGAACATCTTTCGAGTGTGCGCCCATCGGGTGATCCCACGGGCGGCTGTCGCCGAATCCGAAGGCAATGCATCTCGCCGCATACTGGAAGATGCGATCCGATCCGTCTCCTCACCCGTCTGATTCGCCAGGTCATTGCCGAGGAGTTCGCATGCCGCGCGTTGTCCGCTTTGAACAGACCGGTCCGATCAAGATCGATCCGGCCACGCTCCCGCTCGATGAGAGCGGCAGACCCAAGCCGATATTCATCTGCGCGTGCGGCATCAGCTCCAGGTTCCCGTTCTGCGACGCGTCTCACAAGGCATGCCGCGACGAGCTCCCGGGCGTGCTGTACCGCTACGACCCGGCGACCAAATCGGCGGAATCGCTCGGACCGGACACGCCGCCCGCCTGACAACTCAAGCTCCGGGCGAGCACATGATCCGAGCGGCGACCTCGATCGGATGGAGCGCACGCGTGCTCGTGCCGTCATGGATCTGGTGCCGGCACGAAGTGCCCGGTGCAACCACCTGCCCGGCGGCGCCCGCTTCTCGCACCGCGGGAAGGAGCAACAATTCGCCGATCTTCATCGAGAGATCGTACCGCTCGGGCGAGTACCCAAACGCGCCTGCCATGCCGCAACACCCGCTGTCGAGCACTCGCAACCGGGGTCCGACAAGCCGCGTGAGCAGCCGGGACGAAGTCTCCACCCCCCAGAGGGCCTTTTGATGGCAGTGCCCGTGCAGGATGACCGGTCCGAGCGCAAGACCTCTTTGACTCGGATCCGGCTCGTGGCGCCGGGGGTGCGACTCCCACTCGCGTTCGACGAAGTCCTCGATGAGCATCGCCTTGGCCGCGAGCCGTTCCCGCACATCCAGTGGCGTCCGCATTTTGAGCGTCAGCCAGTCATCTTTGAACGCGGAGAGGCATGAAGGCTCCATGACTACAATCGCCCGCACGTTGGGGTCATCGATCAGCGGGCGTAGTCGCGAGAGCGTCTTCTCCGCAGTGCCGATTGCCTGCTCCAGCATCCCGAGCGAGATCATGGGCCTCGCGCAGCAGCCTCGGTCTGCGAGCACAACTTCGTACCCGAGATGGGTCAACACCCTTCCCGCAGCGACACCGATCCCCGGTTCGTTGAACATGGCGAAGCAATCACCGAAGAGCGCGACTGCGGGTCGCTTGCCCGTGGGTTGGCGCATGGCACGGATGCCGCTGCGCCGCAGCGACCGCGGCATGGGCTCGCTGAATGCTGGAATGGACCTTCGCGGATCGATCCCAAGTACCTTGTTGATCACCCATCTGCCCGGGGGGCTGTTGTTGATCGCGTTCGCAAGGCCGGGCGTGAACGACGCGAGGCGCCCGAGCGCTCGTGCCTGACCCAGGATCTGTGTCGCGAGCGGCACGCCGTCACGCTTGAAACGCTGCGCCGTGTACTCGGCCTTCAATCGTGCGATGTCGACGTTGCTCGGGCACTCGGTCTTGCACGCCTTGCACGAGAGGCATAGGTCCAGGGTCTTCATCGTCTCGGCATCGTCCCACGCCGCTCCCCCGCTCGATCCGAGTTGCCCGGTGATTGCGAGGCGCAGCGCGTTCCCGCGCCCACGCGTCGAGTGACGCTCATCGAGAGTGCCCATGTACGACGGGCACATCGTGCCTCCGGTCTTCTTGCGGCAGACACCCGCGCCGTTGCACATCTCCACCGCATGATCGAAGCCGTGCTGATCCGAATAGTCGAAGTAGGTGTCAACGTTCGGCACCAGTGCTGGCCCGCCCTCCCAGCGCCGGCCGCGCTCGGACTCCGATCCGCTCGGAGCGGGCTCGATCCGCAGATTGGTGACGATCGACCCGAGCGGGCGTGGCTCCACGATGTTGCCCGGGTTCAGCAGACCCCTCGGATCGAAGATCGACTTGATCTCCCGGAAGGCGTCCATCAACTCCGGGCCGAAGAACTCCTCAAGCAATGGGCCCCGCACGCGCCCGTCGCCGTGCTCGCCGGACATGACGCCACCGAGCGACCTGGCAAGCTGCGCCACCTCGAGCGCGATCGCCTGCATCGCCACGCGATCCTCGGGATCGCGCAGGTCAATGAAAGGGCGCACATGGAGCACCCCGACGGAAGCATGGGCCCAGAACGCGGCCTTCGTCCCGTGCGACTCCACGATCCCCCTGAACTCGCGGACGAACTCCCCCAATCGCTCCGGCGGCACCGCGTTGTCCTCGACGAACGTGACGGGCTTCCGCCTTCCCGGAACTCCGTGCAGAAGCGGCTCGCCCGCCTTGCGCAGCTTCCACGCGCTCAGCATGGGCGCTGGTTCGGTGTAGGTCCGCATCGCGTCCGCGCCGAACCGATTCTGAAGCTGAGCAAACTTCTCTCTGACCTGCGCGAGCGACGCCCGGTCATCCGGGCCATCGGCGAAGTACTCGACGTACAGCACCGCCCGCAGTTTGCCGTCGGTTGGCTGCGGCATCAGATCGACATAGCGGGCGTACTCCGCATTCGCGAGCGCGAGATCGATCACCGTATCGTCGAGCAACTCCACCGCACTCGGGCCCGTGCCCAAGATCGGAATCACCGCCTCGATCGCGGCATCCACCGAGTCAAAGGCGATCGTCGCGAGCCCTTTGGCTTTGGGCAATGGGTGCAGCTTCAGGCGGGCACCGAGCGTCACAGCGAGCGTTCCCTCGCTGCCGCAGAGCAGGTGCGCCAGGTTCAAAGAGAGCGGATCGCCGGCGCTTCGCTCCAGTTGATCGAGCATGAGATCCAGCGCATACCCGGCGTTGCGACGGATCGTCCGTGGGAACCGTGCCCGAATCTCGGTCGCGTGCGCCGACACGACGGCCGCGACGCGCCTGCAGAGGTCCGCGACGATCGGATCGTGACGCCCCGCGCCCTCGAAGAGCGTCACCTGCCGGCCCGTCCCCAGCAGGGCGGTCACTCCGAGCAGATTCTCCGACGTGCGACCGTAGCGGACCGATCTCGCGCCCGCGGCGTTGTTCCCGATGCACCCACCGACATTCGCGTGCTTGCTGGTCGCAGGATCCGGAGCAAAGAAGAGCCGGTCTCGGAGAAGAATCGCGTTCAGATCGTCAACCGTGATCCCGGGCTCGACATCACAGGTTCGAGCCTCAGCATCGATGGCGAGGACGCGCCGGCAGTTGGGCGAGACATCGATGACCACCGCCCGGTTCGTGCATTGCCCCGCGAGACTCGTGCCCCCTCCCCGGGGCAGGACCGGCACGCCGCGCGCGAGGCAGAACGCAGCGGCCCGGGCCGCGTCCTCGACGTCCGCCGGGATCACAACTCCAAGGGGCTCAACCTGATAGAGCGAGGCGTCGGTCGCGTAGAGCATGCGGTCGTGCAGCCCGAAACGAACCTCGCCGGCGATCGCGTTGGCCAGCTCCCTCGCGAATGCGGCTCGCTCCCGGCTCTGGCTCAGACTCTCTTCCGGCGTACCGCCGAGCACCGGCAATTGCATGGCTGACCCTTCCGTGGATCGCAGACTATACGAGAGATCGGTCGTGTCACCACGACGCAACAGGGCATCTTCCCGATGCCCACAAACCACACGACGAGCAAGCAGCGGGTTAGAGTGTGTGCATCTGGCTCGACGCACCCATACCCCGGAGCCCGCCCATGACCTTCATCGCACGCCGCCCCCTCGCCCTTTCGCCCCGGCTCCTCGTCGCCATCGCGGCGGCGGTGTCGATCGGCTGCCCGACGCTTGCGATCGCCACCGAGCAGGAGGACAAGCCGCTGCCGATCAGCAGCATCACGCTCTATCGATCGGGCGTCGGCTACTTTGAGCGCGAGGGACGCGTCGACGGGAACGCGACCGTGCAGCTCCGATTCGCGACCGAGCAGGTCAACGACATCCTGAAGTCGATGGTTGTGCTCGATCTCGGCGGCGGCTCGGTCGGATCGGTCCGCTACGGCTCGCAAGAACCCCTCGGGCGCCGACTGTCGAGCTTCGCGATCGATGTCTCGGATTCGGCGTCTCTTGAGAGTCTCCTGGAGCAGATGCGGGGCGCGCCGGTCCGTCTCTCGACCCCCGAAGGGCCGGTTGAGGGCACGGTCGTCGGCGTCGAAGCGAGGTCCGAGCAGATCGATCGAACCACGATCAGGAGACCCTTCGTCAACCTGCTGACAAAGTCGGGGCTCCGGTCGATCGGGCTCTACGACGCCTCGAATCTTGAGATCCTCGATCCGATGCTCGCCTCCGAATTGTCCAAGGCGCTCACCGCGCTCGCCGAGCATCGGGCCGACAACACCAAGGCCGTGGACATGTCGTTCGCCGGCACGGGGCAGCGCGAGGTGTTTGTCGCGTATATCCACGAGATGCCGGTCTGGAAGACTTCGTACCGGCTGGTGCTCCCGGAGAGCGCGAGCGCCTCCAAGCCGACGATGCAGGGGTGGGCCATCGTCGAGAACAACACGGACGAGGACTGGCAGCAGGTCGGGCTCTCGCTCGTTGCGGGCCAGCCCGTCAGTTTCACGATGGACCTCTACCAGCCCCTGTACGTCGTGCGCCCGGAGTTGCCGGTACCCGTCGCTGCGGGTGTCGCTCCACGGAACTACGAGGGGGGCATGGAGGCCGGCGGGCAGTCGCCGTTCCAGGATTCCACCGAGCGGTTGAGCCAGCTCAGCGCCGACCGCTCACCGGAAATGAATCTCGCGGACGCGATGTCCAAGCGTGCGAGCCCATCGGCGCCGGCCGCGGCGGGCTCAGAACTGCGCCGGGCACGGCTCGGTTCGGCGATGCTCGAGGGGGAGTCCCTGGCAGCGGCATCCGGGGCGGAGTCCGGCGAGGTCTTCCTCTACCGCATGGATGCGCCGGTGACGATCGAACGCCGCCAGTCGGCGATGCTCCCGATCCTCTCCTCGCCGGTCGATGGGGAGCGGGTCTCGATCTACACCGTCTCCGACGGGCACAAGCACCCGATGCTCGGCGTCTCGCTCGTCAACAGCACGAGTCTGCAGTTCATGCCCGGCCCGATCTCCGTCTTCGACGGCTCGGCCTACGCGGGCGACGCCACGATCTCGCACGTCGGCGCGGGAGACACGCGGCTCCTCTCCTTCGCGGTCGATCTCGAGGTTGACGCCTCCACCACCAACGCCTCGACGTCGGAGGTGAGCCGGGTCCGGATCGTCGACGGGCTGATCGTGCAGTCTTACGAACGCGAGGAGAAGGCGACGCACACGTTCACCAACAAGGACCGTGAACGCTCGCGCACGATCATCGTCGAGCACCCCCGGAACGATTCGTGGACGCTCGTCACGCCGGAGAAGCCGGACGAGACAACCGATTCGCTCTACCGATTCCGGTTGGCCGTCGAGCCGGGAAAGACCGCGGGGGTCACGGTTGTCCAGCATCGAACCGACCGCCAGCAGTTCGATCTCTCCACGTTCGATCGGGAGACGCTCGTCCGGTACCAGAAGAACGGCAAGGTCTCGCAGGGCGTGATCGACGCATTCGTCGAGGCGGCACGACTGAACGAGCAGGTCGCCCAGGCGAACAAGCGGTACAGCGACGCGATGGCGGCCTCTGCCGAGATCGCGCAGGATCAGGACCGCATCCGCAAGAACATGGGCGGGATCGATCGCAACAGCCAGCTCTACGCACGCTACGTCCAGAAGCTCAACGAGCAGGAGACCACGCTCGAATCGCTGCGCGAGGAGCAGGTATCGGCCCTGGCCGATCGCGACAGGGCGCAGGAACGGTTCAACGCGTACGTCCGCGGGCTGAACGTGGAGTGATGCTCACTGCCGATCAGTCGTAGAAGGGCGTGATCCTGATGCGCGGCTCGGAACCCGAGACCGGCTCGACGGTCACGTTGTGGAACGGATTGACATAGTTGTTCGACCCGATGTAGGCGTTGGCCTCGATGCCCGCGCCGGTCTCGCTGCTCTGCTTCTCGTTCTTGAAGATGTTGTCCTTCCAGGTCTTCGGAGAGGCCACCACGGTCGCGTCAACGAAGTCGAAGCGATCCGGATCGGGGCGGGTCAGGAAGTCGACGGACCCGTCGGAGATGCCGACGTTGCCATCCCACTGCTTCGCGCCGCCGTGGATCCGGAGCGTGTTGGAGCGGTTGCTGGTCGCGTCGTCGTAGAGCACCCACGCCCCCGGCGTGCCGTTGTACTTCGGCCCGCGATTGGCGACGAGCACGCTGTCACCATCGGTCGCCATCCGCCAGCGATCGAGGCGTGCGCCAAACGGGGGGATGATCCCGAAAGAGAGGTTGCCGTTCGGACCGCGACGGCCCTTGCCGACGCCGGTGGCCGATCCGTCGATCTCTTCTGAGTTTCCGGCGAAGCCCGGATCCCAGAGCGCGTCCGAAGGCGTCTCGGCCTTGTCCGAGGTGCCCATCTGGTACCCTTCGGCCCGGCTGATCCGCGAGCTTGTCTCGGCGGCGGAGACCGCCTGCTCGACCTTGAACAGGCTGTTGAAGATCAGCACCGACACAATGTTCCCCGCGTTGTCCTTCTCACGCGGGTGCGTGGCGGTGACGGTCCCGTCGTTGCGGTCGAGCACGCTCGGCAGCGGGTAGTCGCCGTCGTTGTTCGCGGCCCACGTCTGCAGCGCCTGCACCATGCCCCGGACGGAAGTTGAGTCCTGGAGCTGGCGGGCCGACTGGCGCGACTTGCCGAGCGCGGGAATGAGGATCCCGATCAGGATCGCGATGATCGCGATAACAACCAGAAGCTCGATCAGTGTGAATCCGGATCGAACGCGCATCGTTGCTGCTCCCTTCGGGCTCTTGCCCGGTCAATGCCCCGCCCGCCGAATTCACCCCGATGCGCACGCGCGCGACCGGTGTACATGCTATTCGCACCGGACCCGCCGGATGATGCCTGAGAACGCAGCGGATCTCGCCACGCCGGCCGGAAGGATCCAAACAAGTGTGGCCGGACGATTCCTCGCCCGGCCACGATCAAATCAGATCAGACCACTCACAGAGCGAGCGGATCAGTCGTAGAACGGATCGAGCGTGCGGTTCACGCCGGAGACCGTCATTGCGCGGTAGGCACGCAGGTAGGCGTTGGTGTTGTCGATCGAGCTCGTCGTCATGGTCTTGTTGGCGTTCTCGTCGGCCGTGCGATCCGTGTCCTTCTCGTTCATGAACAGGTTGTCGTTCTGGGTACGAGAGGCGACCGGGAGCGTCGTGAAGATGAAGGTGACCGAGTCCGGGTCGGGCTTGGTCTCGAAGGAGACGTGGTTGTCGTTGAAGCCGATGTTGCCTTCCCACTTCGTGCGGCTGCCGTGGATGAGGAGGGTGTTGGAGTTGGTGCCCAGGGGGGTCTTGTAGGTCAGGTCGGTCGTCGTGGAGGTCGTGAGCTTCCAGCCGACGGTGGAGTCGAGCTGGAACATCGGGCCACGGTTGCCGAGGGAGGCCTCGGTCGCGACGAAGGTGTTGCCCCACTTGCTCTTGCGGCGGCCGAAGGGAGGCGTGTGGGCGTAGGAGAAGCCGGCCGGGTCGGTCAGGGCTTCGCCGGAAGCGATGACGGCGTCATAGGGAACGCCACGGAACGCCGGGTCCCAGAGGGCCAGCGACTTGTCGGAGGCCTTGGCGGCCTCGGGCGAGTCGAACTTGTACTTGTCGTAGACCTTGATGTCGCCGTTCACTTCCGCCGGGCTGACGAGCAGCTCGGGGGCGATGAACGAGTTGTAGACGAGCACGGACATCAGGTGGCGGGTGATGTTCTTCTGCTCTTCCTTGCCCGCGCCGGGGTCGGCCACCGTGTTGTTGGCCTTGTCGAGGCGGCTGGGGAGGGGGTACTCGTCCTGGTTGTTCTGGGCCCAGATCACCATGCCCTGCATGATGCCACGCACCTGCGTGGAGTCCTTGAGCTGATTGGCCGCCTGACGGGCCTTGCCGAGGGCCGGCAGGAGGATGCCGATGAGCAGCGCGATAATCGCGATGACCACCAGCAACTCGATGAGGGTAAATGCACGACGCTTCATGATTGTGACACTCCGTATAACGAATGCACGTAGGACACACGCCGGGAACATCCCGAACGCGAATTGAACCCGATCCGGAAGCGAGCCCTGGGGATCGAACACCCGCTGGCCGCTGCCGCTGAGACTTGCTCGAGATTGGTGGACACGCGAACACCCAACGTCCAACTGTACGAAGGCCCGTGCGCATCATGGCTCGGGGCTGTCGTTCGATCGCGGGCAAGGCGGGCAAGCACGACAATCGTCGCCATTGCAAAGGCCGGTGCCATCGATCACGGGATGTCGGCTGCGTGTTGGCCCGTGCGTGTATCACGGGGGCGATCAAACGATCGCGAATGAGGGCATAAATCGGTAAGGCACCGGAGCCACTCGCCAGCCAGTCGACCGGATTTCGTTCCCGGACGACCCATATAACCTACAGCCTTCTCTTCGCATGTCAAGTGGGGAGGTTCCAGAGTTGCGCCGTTGGCGACACTTTCGGGTATCTACCCCACCGGAATGCGAAGTCCGGCACCTCAATTCGCGACATCCGACCCCAGAGCCCGCAACGGAGCCCAACATGACCACGCCGAACGCCATCCAATCACAGCCCGGAGCGACCGCCGCCGAGGAGCGGCTTGTCGCCCTCGGCATCACGCTTCCCGCAGCCCCCAAACCCGTTGCGGCGTACGTCCCCTCGGTCCGAACGGGGAAGCTCGTCTATGTCTCCGGGCAGATCCCCATGAGCGAGGGGAAACTCCTCGATCAGGGCAGGGTCGGGAACGAGGTCTCGCCGGAGGATGGCGTGGCGTGCGCTCGCCAGTGCGCCATCAACGGGCTGGCCGTGGTTCGCGATGCCCTCGGTTCGCTCGATCGGGTCGCGCGGGTGGTCCGGCTCGGCGTGTTTGTCGCCTGCGATCCGGGTTTCCACGAGCAGCCTCGCGTCGCCAATGGGGCCAGCCAGTTGATGCTCGACGTCTTTGGCGAAGCGGGACGGCACGCCCGGGCCGCGGTCGGCGCGAGCGACCTGCCGCTGGGCGCGCCGGTGGAGATCGAGTTCTTGTTCGAAGCGAAGGATTGAAGACCGAGCCGGGCTCCCCGCGCCGGGTTCCGTGCCCCACTGCTCACGTCAGGGTCGGCCCGGCTCGTAGCGCATGCCGAGATTGGTGTCGCCCCAGACCCGGAGGCGGAGTATCGCCGGTTCAAGCGAATCGAGATTGGCGATCACGGCGGCCTCGGTCGGTTGGAATCGGTGCGACGCGCTGTCTCCGGGCTTCAGCCGTGCGACCACGGAGGCGCCGGAGCCGCGCGTGGACGTGACCATGACCTCGGTCTCTCCCTGGTTCTCCACGTCGCAGTAGAACGACGAGGGCTGACCTCCGCCGAGGATGAATCGCTCACCGCCGGGGACGGTGATGCCCGAGATGAGATCCGCCCTGCGTATGGGGGGCAGTCCGCCGGTGACCCGGGTCCCCTTCCGCTTGGGAACTTCCGACGCGGTCTCGGTCGGAGCGTCGTCGGACTGGGTCTGTCCGTTGGAATCGGGAGCGGCAGCTTCCACCGTCGGCGCATCCGACCCTGCGGGACCGGGAACACCTTTCTGCGAGCAGCCGCCCTTGGCCAGCACCATGGCGAGATAGATCGCGAGCAGGCCGCACGCCCTGAGCAGGGTCGTCGCCTGGGTCCTGGTTCCCTCGCTCACGGTTCCGGACATCCTTCGACTCCCCCTCTGCTTCAGCGGACGGCGGCGTGGATCGGCTCAGGCCCTGACGCGGGCCTTGGGTGAACCCAACGAGATGGCACCAATGTCGCGCCGAAAGTGCATCCCGTCAAACTTCAGGAGCTCGCACGCCTCGTACGCGCGGCTGCGGGCATCTTCGAGTGAATCGCCGAGCGCGGTGACGCCGAGGACCCGGCCGCCGGTGGTCACAATTGAGCCGTCGGGCTCTTGCTTCGTGCCGGCATGGATGACCGAGACGCCTTCGATCGCCTCAGCCTCGGCGAGTCCTGAGATTGGGTTGCCGACGCGGGGTTTGGCGGGGTAGCCGGGGCTCGCGATCACGACGCAGCAGGCGTGCTTCTCTGACCAGCGCACATCGGCGTCGCCGAGCCGCTCCTCGCAGGTCGCGAGCATGATCTCGAGAAGGTCTGATTCCAGGCGTGCCATGAGCGGCTGGCATTCCGGGTCGCCGAACCGGCAGTTGAACTCCAGCACCTTCGGTCCGCCGTGCGTGAGCATGAGGCCCGCGTAGATCACGCCCTTGTACTCGATGCCGTCGCGACGCATCACGTCGAGGATCGGCACGAGGATGTCTCTTTCGACCCTGGCCATCATCGAATCGTCGAGCGCGTCCGATGGGCAGAATGCGCCCATGCCACCGGTGTTTGGTCCGGCGTCGTTGTCGAGCAGGCGCTTGTGGTCCTGGCAGGGCGGGAGGACGAGGATGGAGCGTCCGTCGGTGATGGCAAGGACGCTGACCTCTCGACCCTTGAGCTTCTCTTCCACGATGACGGTTGCGCCGGCGTCGCCGAAGACTTTCTTTCGCATGATCTGGTCGATCGCGTCCACGGCCTCGGCGAGTGTTGATGGGATGACGACGCCTTTGCCCGCCGCGAGGCCGCACGCCTTGATCACCGGCAGGTTGGGCAATTCCATTCGATAGAGCTTCGCGACCGAGATCGCGAGTTCGAGCAGGTTCTGCTCGCTGGGCGCGGGAGGCGCGTTCCGGCCCATCGCGTTGGAGGACGCGGAGAAGACATCGCGGAGCAGGGTCATGTCCGCTGCGGCGTAGGTTGTGCGTGTGATGGCGGCGTCGCCGATGCGACGGAGCGCGTCGGTCGCCCGGCGCAGCATGATCACCCGCTCGACACGAATGTGGAGGTCTCGCAACTGTTGGAATCGATCGTCCGAGTGGCACATCGCCTCGATCGCGACGGTCGCGGCATCCGCGTCCGTGAACGTGCGTGACTCGCCCGTCGGGACCGCGGCGGCCCGCATCAACTCCTTGGCGTAGGCCTTATCGGCCTCGATCCTGGCCCCGGCGGCGGTCGGCCCGAAGACCTGCCTGGTCGGGGAGGCGAGCTTGTCGGCGAATCCATCGGCGAGGGGCTGCTCCGGCCCGATGACAACCAGGCCGATCTCGTTCCTGTCACAGAACTGAACAAGACGGTAGATCTCTTTGGCGCTGATGGGCACATCGATCGGCGTACCGAGCGAACGCAGCCCGGCGCTGGCGTCCTTCTGGACAAAGAGCTTGCCGAGCCGGGGCGACTGCTTGAGCTTCAGGGCGAGCGCGTGCTCCCGGCCCCCGGTGCCCAGAAGGACCACGTTGACCGGTTGCGTGCCGCCGAATCCGCCGCCTTGTTTCTCCGACTTCCGCATCGGCGATCGTATGCGTGAGGAGGCGGGATTCGTGCGAGAAAGAAACGCGGGCCCGCGCTTTCGTGCGGACCCGCAGCGGGTGCGTGATTCGGTGGCGTCTGCGCGTCAGGGGCAGCCGTCGGCGAAGACCTGCATGAAGTCGAGGAAGTCGAGGATGTCAACGAAGCCGTCGGCACTCAGGTCGGGGAATCCGTACGCGCCACAGGGCATGGCGCTGGCGTCGCAATCGGCGAAGTCCTGCATGAAGTCGAGGAAATCGAGGATGTCGGAGAGGCCATCGTCGTTGTAGTCGGCGGCACAGCGGAGCGCGACGAAGTTGGCATTGTCGTCGAGGTTGATCCAGCCGATGTTCTCACCCCAGGCGTAGCCCTGGAATCGACGCGTGCTGGCGTTGAGCTTGGCCTGCTTGCCGAAGGCGCCGAGTTCGGTGAAGGTGCTGAAGTTGATCCAGCCGATGTTCTCACCCCAGGCGTAGCCCGCGAGATTGCCATTGGGTGCGACATTCACGCCGTGGTCGGCACCGGAGGCGTTGCCATACTTGGTGCCGCCCGACGCGCCGGGCGTGCCGTCTCCCAGTGAAATCCAGCCGACGTTCTCGGCCCAGACCCACCCGGAGAGGAAGCCGTCGTGGACCCGAACCCCGTGGGTGCCGGCGTCACGCCAGTTCATCCAGCCGACGTTCTCACCCCATGACCATTTCCTGTACCCGTCGATCCGATCCTGTCCGTGTGCCGAGCCGCTTGCCGCCGTCATGGCGAGCGCCGCGAGGACGGCACGTGCCGCGATCTTGTGATTGATGCTGTTCATTTTCATTGCCTTCCTTGAGTGGTGGTGTGGGCCTATCCCTCCCATACTCACGCACTGAACGGGCGCATCCCTTGGGTGATCCGACAACAAACCTTGCCCGGCTTTGGTTATGATCTCGGCGACATCCGGGCGGCGGATGTGGGCGTTCCGGACGGACCCGATGATGGAGCCATGAGACATGGATGCGGCCAATGTCACTGTCGTTCTCCAGCGGATCGCCGATGGCGATCGCGAGGCCGCCGAGCAGCTCCTGCCGTTCGTCTACGACGAATTGCGCCGCATGGCGAACGCGGCGATGGGCGGCCAGAGCAAGGCCCACACGCTCCAGCCGACCGCACTGGTCCACGAGGCGTATGTCCGGCTCCTGCGCCCGACGGAGGGTTACGAGAATCGCTCCCACTTCATGGCCGTCGCGTCCATGGCTATGCGTCAGATCCTCACCGATCACGCCCGGCGCAAGCGTGCGGCACGACGCGGCGGCGACAAGCAGAAGGTGTCGGCCGAGAACGTCCAGCTTGAAGGGCCGGACGCGAGCGGCGTCGACGTCGTCGCGCTCGATGATGCACTCACCAAGCTGGCCGAACTGGATCCCAGACGCCACCGTGTGGTCGAACTGCGGTTCTTCGGCGGGCTGAGCGTCGATGATGTCGCCGCGCTGATGAACGTATCACGCAGCACCGTCGAAGCCGATTGGCGGGCGGCGCGAGCGTGGCTGTCGGTGGAACTGGCCGAGCACTGACCTGACGGGCTCGCTGCGCTCAGAGGGTCGGGGGCCCGCCATCGTGGGCGTGGTGTGCGGGGTCGCCGTCCAGCATGAAGTCGCTGACGAGTCGAAGCACTTGATGCCATTCATTTGCGATGATCGGTTCCAGACGTCCACCCAGCGACTCGTCAATGGCTTCGAGGAGTGTTTCGATGACGATGTCGTAGTGTTCGGGACGGGCTCCATACTCCGCGTGGCGGGCGCCGAGCTCTCTCAGGTATGACCGCTGTGAGGCCGGCTCTTCCAGAAACCGGACGATGGTCTCGAGCGAGGCGAAGAGCTTCTGCTGCTGGATCTCGAGCGGCTGGGTGAACATCGCCCGGAGCCGGGGCTGCCTTTCAAAGAGACGTCGGTAGAAGGCCGCCGCGAGCTTGTGCCCGTTGGATCGGATCAATTCGAATGACACCCTGATTCGCTCCACGAGGAGGCGATCGATAACGATGCCCGGAAGTGACGATCGGGGGCCGCCACTGAAGAGCGGATGCAGACTGACGGGTGCCATTTTCGGACGCTCCTGTCCTTTCGTATAGACCCATTGGAAGGAACGCAAGCCACGCATGCACCCCTTGGTGGTATTCTCGCGGACTGCCAAATATTCTACAGTGGCGGTGAAGTACCCAACGGAGCCATGGGCGAATGCAATCGGGTGATTACCAGTTCGCGATGGACCTCTTCGAGCGAGCGGCGGCGCTCAATCCCTCGGAACAGGGCGTGTTTCTGGAGGGGTCCGGCGCGCCCCAACCGGTGCTTGATCGTGTGCGGGCCATGCTGAAGGCAGATCAGTCGGGCGTTGAACGGCAGAAGGGAGGCTCCGGCCTGGGCATCGTGGCCCAACTCATCCACGACGAGTCCAGCGACAAGACTGGCGACGAGGTGCTTCCCCAGCTGCGCGGACACTACCGCATCCTCCGAATCATCGGCGAGGGCGGGTCCGGCACGGTCTATGAGGCGGAACAGTCCTCACCTCGGAGAGCGGTGGCGCTGAAGGCATTGCGACCGGGGCGCACTTCTCGTCGCGCGCTCCAGAGACTCGAGTTTGAGGCACAGGTCCTGGCTCGGCTCCAGCACCCGGCGATCGCTCAGGTCTATGAGGCGGGCATCGCCGACGCCGAGCATCCCGATCAGGCGTTCATCGCGATGGAACTGGTCCGCGGCACCACGCTCACGGCCCACGCTCGCCTCCACAGCCTTACGCTTCAGGATCGCATGCACCTCTTTCTTGCAGTGTGCGCGGGCGTGGCGCACGCGCACCAGCGAGGCGTGATCCATCGGGACCTCAAGCCTGCCAACATACTCGTCGACGAGAGCGGGCGGCCGCGCATCCTGGACTTTGGCGTTGCGCGTTTCACCGAAGAGGACATGGGCGTTGACGCATCGCTCACACAGCAGGGCCAGATTGTCGGGACACTTCTCTATATGAGCCCCGAGCAGGCTTGGGGAGATCCGAGCGCGATCGATACGAGGAGCGATGTTTATTCACTCGGCGCGATTCTGTTCGAACTGCTCACGGATCAGGTTCCGCTCGAGCTCGACAACCTGCCGCTGCCCGCCGCGCTCGACAGGGTCAGGTCCGAACGACCTCGACCGGTTGGCGAGATTTGTCCCGAACTGCGTGGGGACATGGAGGCCATCATCGCGTGCGCGATGAATCCCGATCGTGAACGGCGATACGCCTCGGTGATCGCGCTCGCGGACGATATCCGTAGCCACCTTGATGGCCGCCCGATCGAGGCGCGGCGCGACAGTCTCGCGTATGTCGCATTCCGTGTCGCTATTCGCCATCGAAAGAGTCTGGCAGCAGCAACACTCGCGATCCTGGCGTTGATCGCGTTCGGCGTGGTGTCTTCGCTCCAGTCGCGTGAGAACGCGCGTCTGGCCGCGTCCGAGTCGCTCGCCAAGCGAGCGGCCCAACTCGCCCTCGAAGAGCGAACCATTGAGAAACTGCGTGCGGACTCGACCTCCGAAACACTTCGCCATAGTCTCAGCCTCAGCAATATCGCCGTGGCCCACGCGGGCGTGCTCGCGGGTGATCGGCGCGGAGTTCGCCGCGCTCTGGACGCCTGCCCGAAAGACCTGCGGGGTTGGGAGTGGTCGTATCTGCGCCGATACCTCGAGCGCGCGGTGAACGAAGTCGTGGTCTTTCCGCACGGCCAGATGACCATTGACCGAATTCCTAACAGTCCAATGGTCGTCGTGTCGCATGGCACAGCCGGACTCGCTGCCATCAATGGTGAGCAAGGAGCGGTCGTCGAGAGATCATCCCACGACGGCTACGCCGTCGTTCTCGCGTGCGATGCCGATGGCGCCGTCGCCATCGGCGACATTGACGGGCGCATCACCGTCAAGCGATCCGTCAGTGGGCCCTTGATCGCATCGATCCGGAGCGGCGTCGGACAGCCGCGTGGCTTGCTCCTCATCGACAACTCGACCCGCCTCCTCGCGATTGGACAATCCGGCACGATCGAAGAATGGTCACTGCCTGACGGCGAGAGAGTGGCCTCATGGAAGGTGCCGTTCGAAGGCGCGACGATCGCCGTCGCAAGGTCGCTCGTCAGCGATCGCCTCTACCTCGCCGGAACGTATGGCGTTGCGCGATTCGATCTCGCGACCGGTGCGTTTGAGCATCTCTTGACCGCCGAAGCGTCGATCCTGAGCCTCGATGTCGATTCAGGAGAGCGGTTTATAGCGATCGGGGACGACGTGCGCACGGTTCGGGTGTATCAGCTCTCAGACATGCGCCCGATGTTTCTCTACCGCGGACACGGCAATCGAGTCATCGCGGTCCGATTGTCGCCCGACGGATCGCATCTCGCGACCGGTAGCGGCGACTCGACCGTTCGGTACTTCAATTTCGTGACAGGCGAGGAAATCGAACGCTTCCTCGCGCATGAAGCCACGGTGACCGGGCTCGCGTTCCTTGGACCCGATCGGCTGGTCTCGGCCGGTCGAGATGGAGTTGTCAGGACATGGCTACTGGACATTGACTCCCACGCCAAGGCTGCACGGTGGAAACGAGCCGAGGTCGCCGATTTGCTGCCCACGCGTCGTGGGCTCTACATCGCGGGCGAGGGCCCCGCGTTCGCCAGACTGGAGCCAGAAACCGGGAACGCCCTCTGGTCCGACAATTCGTCAACACATGGCCTGAGGGTATTCGAATCCGATGGCCTCGTCATCGGGCTGGCGACCGACGGGCGTGTCACGGCCTGGGAATCCGATGAGCAAGTCTGGTCGATCGACATCGGAGAGACCCTGCGGGGCGGAGCACTGCAGGGCCAGCGTGTCTCGGTGACCGTTGATCAAAGGCTCGTGACTGTTGACATCGCGTCCGGCAGCATCATTGAGTCTGTCGACTTCGCGGATGAGACACCCGCTGGCATCGCCGCCCAGGACGGATGGCGATTGGTCACTTGCGTCAGCGGCCGGCTGTGCGTTGTGCGGGATGGCCGAATCGCCCACACAATCGATGGCCACAGCGGAAGCGCGTGGTGTGCCGCAGTGAACCCGGACGGGACTCTTGTTGCCACGAGCGGCGAGGACGGCGTGATCCGACTATGGGATCCGCGAGACTGGAGCTCGCTGGGCATCTTGGGCGGCGACCAACTCGCGATCCTCGGGCTCGAGTTCTCGCCCGATGGTTCTCGCTTGGCCACTGCCGGCTTTGACACCACGGTGAGAATCTGGAGCATCGCCGAGAGGGCGGAGGTCATCAGACTCTCGGGACATGTCTGGGCGGTCTATGCAGTGACCTTTGACAATCATTCAGGCAGTCTTTACTCCGGCGCATCCGACGGCGTCATCCGCCGCTGGAGAGTGCAGGATCAGTGGACATGGCGTGGTGAGAGCGCGGCGTTCGAGGGCGAGCCGCACCCGATCCAGCAAAGCCCTCCGCCAATCGAATCCCCTGCTGGGCTATGATCCCGCAATGCGGGCGTAGCTCAGTGGTAGAGCGTCAGCCTTCCAAGCTGAACGTCGAGGGTTCGAGTCCCTTCGCCCGCTTTCCAGCAACAAGCCGCACGATGTCGCTTTTCCCCGCAGAAATGTGGGGTTTTTCGTTGGTGCGACCCTTGGTCTCTTCGGCGACGTGAACGCGCGTCGCCGCGCTGTTTCGCGCGTTTCCGCGCCCCAATCGCTGGGGGTATCGCTGGGGGTCTGGTTCAGGGTCACACTTCCAGATAGTTCCGGTCGCTCGCTCGCGTGTCGGCGAGGTATCGATGCCCGGCGGACGCACCATTGCGCCGGCCGTGTCCACCAACCCCAACACGGTGTAGTGCTTCGACGTGGTCTTGTCGTCCGAGTACCGAATAATCCGCTGCGCGACCTGGGGCGCGGCTCCCGCGCGAGCCATTTGCGTGCCGAGCGTGGTGCGGACCGGCGAGTTCGATCACGCGGCTTTCTTCATCCTCGATGACGAACCGGATAGTGGTCTTCGCCCGAGCGCACTCCCCCACCATGATCGGCTTCCCGTCGTCGCTCGAATCGTCTGTTTCTGAACGACAATCCGAACTTCAGGACGGTGCATACGGAGCACGGGTGTGGCGGATCCGAGACTAGGGGACGCGGGGCGAGGGTTCTATCATCCAGCATGACGACCCCGCTCCTTTCTCCCGGTGCGCGGCTGCGCGATCTGATGTCCAAGGGCGTCGTCGCTGCGCCGGGCGCGTTCAATGCCTTGTGCGCGCTGGCGATCCGCGATGCGGGCTTTGAAGCGGCGTACATCTCGGGTGCGGCGACGAGCGTTGCGACGGGCGTGCCGGACGTCGGCATTCTCACGCTCGACCACTTCGCGCGGACCGTTCGCGAGGCGTACACCGCCAGCGGGCTCCCGATGATCGCCGACGCAGACACCGGCTTCGGAGAGTCCGAGATGGTCAGGCGAACGGTGGTTGAGTACCAGCGTGCGGGGGCCGCAGGGCTGCATCTCGAGGATCAGGTCTTCCCGAAGCGGTGCGGTCATCTCGACGGAAAGAAGCTCGTTCCGGTTGAGCACGCATGCGAGAGAATCGCGGCGGCAGCTGAGACCGCGGCGGCCTCTTCGGATCCTTCGTTCATCATCTGCGCCAGGACCGATGCGCGGGGCGTGGATGGCATGGAGGCGGCGGTCGCGCGGGCGGCGGCGTACCTTCGCTCCGGCGCAGACATGATCTTCCCCGAGGGTCTGGTCAGCGAGCGCGAGTTTGCGGAGTTCACGATAAACCTCCGCCGAGCGGTGGAGCCGGGGCTGCGGTACTTCCTGCTCGCGAACATGACCGAGTTCGGCAAGACACCGATCATCCCGCTCGCGCGATTCGGCGAGTTGGGGTATTCGATCGTGATCTATCCCGTCACGATGCTGCGAGTGGCGATGGGCGCGGTAACCGATGCGCTCGCGACGCTGAAAGAGACGGGGAGTGTCGAGTCGCTTCTCCCGGAGATGCAGACCCGGGAGGAGCTCTACGCGGCGATCGGGTACAAGCCGGGCGTCGAGTGGCGATTCCCGCCTCGCTGAGCGTGAACGGTCAGGCGGGGCGGATGCCGCGATAGAGGCCTTGAACTCGCTCGGATTCCTGCTTGCGGGCGGTTTCGAGGACGAGGCGCGGGATGCGCCATTGGCCCTGCTCGGTCGTGACGTTTGAGCAATGCTCGCTGATGCAGCGGTAGAGGAACTTGAAGGCGTCACGGGGCTGGTGCATCTGGTCAAGGGCGTCGATCAGGTCCTGGCGCGTGACGTCCTCGGCAAAGAGATCGAGCAGGGCAACGACCGGCGCATCGGGCGCGAGGCAGACGCGGAGTCGGGCTTCGCAGAGATCGTAGAGCATGGGGCCGGTCCAAGAGAGGCGTTCGACGAGCGACTGTTTGTCGAGTCGGGCTTCCTGGAAGAACGCGCTCGACTCGCGGAAGAGTGCGTGGCGGAGTTCGATGGGGAGGAGCATCTTGACGCCGAGGCCCTCCTGCTGGAGGAACTTGTTGTTGAGCATGGGCCAGACGAAGGCCCGCATCTTCTCGGGATCGCCGGCGATCAGCGTCGGCTCATCCACGCGATCGATCACAACGATCATGCCCGGGTGGCCAAGCGCGGCGAGCACGCGCCGGAGACGGTCGAGCATCGCGTAACGCTGCTCGTCGGAATCGGTGACTGGAAGGCGCGCCGAGCTCCGGTCGGGTGCGCGGAGGTGCGAGAGCGAGCGGGCGATGGAACCGTCCGTGCGGCCGAGGGTGCGGAGCTGCTTGCCAAGTCGATGCGCGAGGCGTCCGATGGCGAGTGGACGCCATGCGAAGCGGCCTAGAAGGACCGCGAGATAGAGCGCGGCGCACGCGATTCCGATGCCGGGAAGCACCGTCTCCCAGAACTGCGACTGGGGCGGTCGGAGCAGGAACCAGGCGACGACGGCGCCGAGCGGGAGCCAGCCGAGTGCGACGGCCAGGAGCCAGAGCATGGCGTCGCGCGGTGGAATACGGCGAGCAAGTCCTGCGAGCTTGCGGGTGCGCTCGTTGGCCAGATCGGAGGTGTCGTACATCGACTGGAGCACGAGCGCGTCGTTGCGTGTCAACTTGGGAAGACGCCTGAACGCGCGCACAGAATCTGTATCGGCGCGGACGGGGCCGAGGCCGGTGAGGCGATCGGTCAGCTTGGTGACCGCACTGGATAGGATCGCGTCGATGTGGTCGACGAGACGCATCTGCTGGAGCGTCTTGAGCGAGTCCTTGCTTCCAGCGCGGGTGTGGAGCCGATCGAGGGTCGCGTTGAGCTCGTCATACGCCACGAGGAAGACGCGTTGGGTCGGATTCGCGGCGTTGAACCGGGTGATGCGATCGGCGAGTTGCATGCGGATCGCGGTCTTCCCGCTTCCCTTCTCACCGAAGACGATGGAGGACGAGGGACGGGAAAGCTCGCCGACTATCTTCTCGAAGTCGGAGTGGACAGCGTGAGCACCGGCCATGGCGGCACCAGCCGCACCACCGACCTCGGGCTTCCCCGTGGCGGAACCGGCGAGGCGTGCGAAAACGGTATCGCTGCGGGCTTCCTCCCCACGGAAGGGGTTCTCCGCGATGCGCCAGTGCTCAAAGAAGGTGCTCGTGTTCATCGCGGGCGTCAGCTCCTGTTCGGGGGAGGCCCCCTGCCACGGACGAAACAACGCCGATGCCTGCGGGTCAATGGTCGACGCGCTTGCCGAGAACGGGCGCGAGCTCCGCGATGATCTTCTCGAGCGTCGCGGGAGTCTTCGCCTCGGCGTTGAGCCGGAGCAGCGGCTCGGTGTTGCTCTTGCGCACGTTGCACCACCAGCCCTTGGATGCGAAGCAATCGATGGTGACGCCGTCGAGTTCGTCGATGGTGGCGTTGGCGGCAGTGCCGGGTCCGTAGGTCTGCTTGAGACGTGCGAGCGCGCCGTCCTTGTCCTCGATCTCGAAGTTAATCTCTCCGGACTGTGCGTAGCGTGTGACGGGCTTGATGAGTTCGCTCATCTTCTTGCCGGTCTTGGCGAGAACACTCAGGACTGTGGCCATGGCGATCGCGCCGGAATCGGCGTTGAAGTTGTCGCGGAAGTAGAAGTGGCCGGAGAGCTCACCACCGAAGATGCCACGCTGTTCGGCAAGGAGGGCCTTCATGAAGACGTGGCCGACGCGTCCGCGCAGCGGCCTGCCGCCCGCGTTCTTGATCTCTTCTTCGACGGCCTTGGTTGATCGCAGGTCATAGATGACGGCGGCACCGGGGGCGTCGGCAAGGAAGTGGCGTGCGAGGACCGCGGTGAGGTGGTCGCATCCGACGATCCTGCCCTTCTCGTCAACCACGACGCATCGGTCGGCGTCGCCGTCGAAGCAGATACCGAGATCAGCCTTCTCTTTCACGACGGCGTCCTGGAGTTGGCGGAGGTTGGAGGCGACCAGCGGATTGGGCTCGTGGGCGAATTGGCCCTTGGAGTTCTCGAAATTGAGTTCGGCGATGGTGAGGCCGGGCACGTTCGAGCCGTTCTTGCCGAAGATCTTCGGGCACATGGTGCCAGCCATGCCGTTGCTGGCGTCTACCACGACCTTGAGCTTCTTTCCATGGAGGTCGAGAAAGCTCATCACGTGCTCGATGTACGCGGGCCAAAGGTCGCGCTTCTCGGCGCGGCCGGAGACGCCGCCAGCGAGATTCGTCGCGTTAGTACGCTCGACCATGGCGGCGTGCTTGCGAACCTCGCCCAGGCCGGTGGATTCGCCGGCGGGCTTGGCCTTGCGCTTGGAGACCTTAAAGCCGTTGTACTGAGGTGGGTTGTGGCTTGCGGTGACCATGACGCCACCGGCGCAGTCGAGATGGTTTATCGCGAAGTAGACGAAGGATGTGTCGACAAGCCCGACGTCGATGACATCGGCACCGAAGGTGTTGATGCCGGAGATGAGCTCCTTCGAGAGCGCGGGACTGGAGGTCCGCATGTCCCTGCCGACGATGACGTTGCGCATCATCGGCGTCGTCTCGCCCGCGGCCTTCGCTTCACCAATCAGGAACTTGGCGACTCCAAAGCCGATTTGCCAGGCCATCTGATCATTGAGCAGATCGGGATAGGTGCCGCGTACGTCGTAGGCTTTGAAAATGCGTCCCAGCATGTTGAAGGGAACCTCCGAGGGGCTCCCGAGGCCAATACACACCCACGCGGCGGGATTGCCGCTCGGCCGGTCGGGAGGGGCGAAAGGGTAGCGCGCTGAAAGACTGGTTTCGCCAAATACACCTATAGAGGGGATTAGTATCCGGCGTAATCGTCGTCGATATTCGCTTGTTGACCGGGATTGATGACCCTGATCGGGACACCTTCGGGGAGCGAGGCGACGAAGAGCCGTCCGTAGCTGGAGGTCGCAATGCGCGAGTCGAGTACGACGACCTTGCCCCGATCCTTCCGGGAGCGGATGAGACGGCCGAAGCCTTGCTTGAAGCGAATGACAGCGCGCGGGATGGAATCTTCGCGGAAGGGATCGCCGCCCTGGGCGGTAATTCGTTCCAGACGGGCTTCAATGAGCGGGCGATCTGGGGGATCGAAAGGAAGCCGGGTGATGATGACGTTGCGGAGCCCGCGACCCTGCACATCGACGCCCTGCCAGAATGAAGCGGCACCGAGCAGGACGCTGCGATCGTCCTGCCTGAAGCGATTGAGAATATCGGTGCGAGAGCCGTCCTTGCCCTGAACGAGGAGTGGAAGCCCTTCGTCCGCCAGCGGGCCGGCAATGGCCTCGGCGACGGCAAAGAGGGTGCTGAAGGATGTGAAGAGGACAAACGCGCCGCCACCCGTTTCCTTGACGTGGTAGAGGACGCGTTTCGCGAGCGCGTCGGTGTACTCCGATCCGGCCTTTGCGCGTTCGGAGGCTCGGCCGTTTCGCTGAGTCCAGACGCGAGGCGCGGGGGCGGTGCGATCGATAATGAGCTCGACCTGGCGCGCGTAGTCGAACGGACTGCCGAGTTGCATAAGGGTTGCGCCTTCGCAGCCCAGACGGGTGAGCGTGTGTGCGAACGCTGCCTCGACGTGCTCGAACGGGGCGTTCTTCTCCACGGCACGGGTTGAGAGGGTCGCGCTCGTAAGAATCACAGAGTGACCCGCACCAAAGAGGTGATCCTTCAGGATCGGACCGACGTCGATCGGCGAGCAGGCGACGCCGACCTTGCGGATAGACGCGAACTCGCTCTCCTCGCCATCATTTCCTGAGGCGTCGATCCAGTAGGCGCACCCAGGCTGCGACTGGGCGACGAGAGCGCGGCACTCTTTGCCCATGCGATCGGCACGCTCGATGTAGGCGTTGAGCTCGAAGCGGTCGGCCTCGTTCTTGATCGACTCGCGGATCTGCTTCATGCGGAGCATGAGGGCATTGAGCGCAGGGGTAAGCGGGTTGTCGATGAGGTCGGGAGAACGCATGCGACCGTTCTTGAGCCGACCAGACTGCACGAGTTCGAGCAGGTCGGCGAAGAACTCGCGGCACGCGCTCTCGGCCTCGAGCACAAGGTGGACAGCACGATCGATCTCGCCGGGGTCGCCAGCGAGCAGCGCGAGCTGCGGGAGATAGCCCTTGCCGGATCGCCGCTGATAGAGCGTTGTCAGCAGGTGCATCACGCGGCCCTCGGTGAGGTTCAACCCGAAGTGCTCGCTCGCGACCTCCTCGACGGTGTGGGCCTCGTCGAGGATAACGTGGTGGTACTCGGGGAGAAAGCCGACGCCCTCGGCGCGGAGGGCAAGGTCGCTGAAGAAGAGCGCGTGGTTGCACACGAGGATGTTGGCCTCGTCCATCTCGCGCCGAGCGGACTGGTAGAAGCAGCGGTCGTACGAGGGGCAGCGCCGGCCCATGCAGTTGGCCGAGTCGGACTGCACCTTGTCCCAGACACCGGGACGCTCGAGCGGCGGGAGCGAGGAGAGCGAGCCGTCCTCGGTCTCATAGGCCCAATCCTCGATCACATGCAGCGATCGCTTGGCTGCACCGTCGGAGAAGAGACGATCCTGCCTCTCGGAAGCCAGCTTCAATCGGCGGACGCTGACGTAGTTGCCCCGGCCCTTGACAAGGACGGCGCGGAGTTCGCTTGCGGGTCCCCAGTTGCGAAGCGTGTCCTCATCGAGTGTGCCCTTGAGCAGCGGGAGATCCTTCTCCATCAACTGCTCCTGGAGCGAAATGGTGTGCGTTGCGATCACGACGCGCTCGTTCTTTTCGATCGCGCGTTTGATGGCGGGGACCAGATAGGCGAAACTCTTGCCGACGCCGGTGCCCGCCTCGACGACGAGGTGGGTTCCCTGCGCCATCGCGGTTTCGACCGCTTCGGCCATGCGCATCTGTTCGTCGCGAGACTCGAAGCGAGGACCAATCGCGGCGGCGATCGGACCATCATCTGAAAGGATCTCTCTCGCCGTCGTCATCGCGTTCAGCGTAGGGGGACTCGCTTGGGCTCACCGTTTCGGCGCGGATAGGTTCGGGGCGTGGCGACGCGTTTGTCGAGCACGATGATCCGCCCGGTCGCGGTCTCGATCGTGCCGGAGTGGACGACTTTCAGCGTGTGGAGAGCGCCTGCAGCTGCCTCGAGTTCTTCCTCGGCCTTCTGGCCCTTGATGAGGAGGGTCTGACCTCCCATCTTCACGAAGGGAACGGTGAGTTCGGCGACAACACTGAGTGGACCCACCGCTCGGGCGATGGCGACGTCGTACGCCTCCCGGTGCGGCGACTTGAAGGCGGCGAAGGTCTCGGCCCGGCCATTCAGGACGGTCACGTTGGTGAGTGCGAGTCGTTCGACGACCTGCTCAAGGAAGGCCGCCTTCTTGCCCGTAGCTTCCAAGAGGGCGAAGTGCAGGTGCGGCATGCAGGTTGCAAGAGGAATACCCGGACAGCCGCCACCGGAACCGACATCGATGACGCGCGATCCCTGGGAAAGTTCGGCGAGGAGGGGGAGCAGCGTGAGGGAGTCCTGGATGTGGCGGAGCCAGGCGTGGTCGGATTCGGTGATCGCGGTGAGATTGGTCGCCTTGTTGGCTTCAAGCATCAGCGCGAGATATCGCCCCAGCCGCTCGATGTCGCCGGGCTCGAACTCGATGCCGATCTCGGCGCAGGCACCAGCGAAGCCCTCGGGAGGTGTGAGAGGAGACGGCTGGTTTGGCTGCGGGCGTTCATTCGTCATCTGGGTCAGGGTAGCCGGAGGTTCGGCCTCGCACCCTGAGAGGACGATGGAGCCCGACGCTCATGATCAGCCCCGTCATGAGCCAGGTCGTGACCATGCTGGAGCCGCCGTAGGAGACAAATGGGAGGGTGATGCCGATGATGGGCAGCAGCCCGATGTTCATGCCCACGTTGACGAAGACCTGAGCGGCGAGGAATCCCATCAAACCAACGATGAGCACGCGTGCGAAGGGATCGCGGCTCATCCACGCGGTGAGACCCGCCCCCAAGAGCCAGAGGGCGTAGAGGCCGAGGACGAGCATGCCGCCGCGCTGGCCGTGGCGGCAGACGATGACGGCGTAGATCATGTCGTTGTGGCGTTCGGGAAGGCGATTGAAGTGGACGATCGCGCGGGCCTTGGCTTCGGGCTGGCCATCGACACCGCCCGCGCCGACAAGCGCCTGGGCCGTGTACGCCTGAAAATTGATGTCGCTGGCGGTGGACCGGTCGCCCCGGAGCTGGCCCATGTAGCCGACGATCCGCTGCTTCTGGTGGGGCTCGAGGAGCGGGTAGACGGTGGGCGCTGCCATCATGGCGAGCGCGACGATAAGCGTGAGGTGACGGATTCTGGCGCCAGCGATAACGAGCATCGCGAAGAGCGAGGGGATAAAGAGGGATGCGGAGCCGAGATCAGGCTGCTTGATGATGAGCGCAACGGGGATGAAGGTGATGATCCCGGGAACGAGAAGACCCATAAACGTGCGATGACTGCGTCGCATGCGCATGTACGACGCGACGGTGAGGACGTATGCGACTTTGGCGATCTCGGCGGGCTGAAGATCGACGAAGCCGAGGTCGATCCAGCCGCGTGCGCCGTTGCGGGGCTTCACGATGGACTCGGGAACGAATGGGAGGAGGAGGAATACGAGAAGTGTGAGCGCGCCCGCATACGCGGGCCAGGCGAGAACGGCCAGGAAGCGATACGAGGGGAGTGCGATGAACGCTGCGGCAATCATGCCCACGATGAGGAAGATCGTTTGCTTGTGCTGGATGGGGCCGATGGGGTCGCCTGCGATCGGCGCGAGGCGTTCGCCGATGTCGATCGCGTCGAGGCCCATGAGCGAGAGCCCGAGTCCTGCGATGACGCAGCACCACGCGAAGTTGACGTAGCGAAGGCCCGCACGACGGGGATCACGCGAGTGTGACGGGGGGAGAATCAGGGCTCGGAGCACGCTAGAGGTACCCCTCTGCGCGGAGCGCGTGCAAGACCTGATTGGCGATTGGCCCCGAGACCTTGCCTCCGGAACCGGCGTATTCCATCAGCACGGCGACAACGAAGCGAGGGCGAGACTCGCCGTCGTCGCAGGCCATGACCACGAACCACGAGTGATCGCCCTGACGCAGGGTGACAGAGGGTTCGGGACCCTTGCCGTCGGGATCGACGATGATGGACGGGGCTTCGGCAGTGCCCGTCTTGCCCCAGACGTGGATGCCAGGGAGGTCGAAAATGTTCTCTCGTCCGGTCTCGAAGGCGATGGAATGGCCGGAGCCGTTGGTGGCGTTGACGGAGCCGTCGAGCCCGGCGAGCGCTTCTTCGATCGCGCTCTGGTTGAGGTCGATCTCCACGGGCGGGGCTGTCTCGCCAAGGACGATGCGGGGCGGGATCGAGATGCCCGAGCGCGCGAGAGTGGCGTAGGCGTGCGCAGCGTGGAGCGGCGTCCACGCGACGGGGCCCTGGCCCATGCCCATGAAGATCGAGTCGCCGATCTGGATGTTCGACTCGTCGCCGTTGATGCCAAGGAAGCCGGTGAACTCCTGGCCGACGCCGAGGTTGAAGGGTTGGCCGAGACCAAAGGCTTTGTAGACCCAGCGAATCCCATCGGGCCCGAGGCGCTGGCCAAGCGTGTAGAAAAAGATGTTGCAGGAGACGGTGAGGGCCTCGCGTCCAGAGAGTGCGTGGCCGAGAGACGCGTCGTGCGTGGTTCCGTAGCGTTTGTATATCCAGCAGCGATAAAGGTCGGGCTTGCCCGCGAGCAAATGGCCGGTGCAGGAGATGCGCTGGGCGAGGTTGAAATTGCCCCGTGTCACCGCACCGACGAGGACAAGCGCCTTGACGATGGAGCCGGGCGGGTATGGACGGGCGATGCAGCGATTGAGCCACGCCGCGTCGATCTGGTCTTGGAAAATCGCTCCGGGATCGTCTCGGAGTTCGGCGCGCCTGTAGGTTGGCGTTGAGACCATCGAGAGGATGTCGCCGGTGTCGATGTCGAGGACAACGACCGCGCCGTTCAGCGGCGTGCCCACGGGGACGGTCGGGTTCTCATCGCCGTGCCAGGGTTGCGCCACGGCGAGTCCGAGCGAGGGATCCATGATCGCTTGGATTCGTGCCTGGAGCGCGATGTCGATGGCAAGAGAGACGTCGTGACCGGGAGACGGGGCGATGGTGGTACGCTCGTTGGTGTCGACACGTGTGGTGACGACCCCACGGAGGCCGCGGAGCGTACTCTCGTGAGATTCTTCGATGCCGCCACGCCCGACGGCGTCGCCTGTCCGGTACTCCCCTCGATCCGTGCCGCCGGGTGTGATGGCCGCGGCACGCATGACGGCGTTGGCCTGCAGTTCGTCCGCGCGGCGCTCCGCGTCTTCTTTGTAGAGCGAGTCGCGCATGGAGCCGAGGAGGTGTATGCCGACGCCATCGACGTCGATGGTGCGGACGCCTTCGGACTTCAGCGGGCCGGGGAAGGATGAGAGGTCGACCTCGACCTTGATGCGCTCGAGCGGATAGTCACGAGCGCCGGCGTCGACGACGGAAACTCCCGGGAGCGTTTCGATCTCATCGGGCTCACTACCGCGACCTCCTGGGTAGATCTCGCGCGTTCCGTCGACGATGCGCATGAGCTCGAAGGCAGAAGCCTCGGACATGCGGGGAACGATCACGTGTTGGTCACGCTGCTCGCGGATGGCCTGGTCCGCGACCTGGCCGACGCGCTTCTCAACTTCGGTCGTGATCTCTTCGCCTCGGGCGAGCGCGGCGTCCAGCAGTTGCTGCTTCCGGACGGAGGAGATAACGCGCTGGGTTCGGGCGATGCGTTCGAGCACCTCGTTCTGGCGCCGGATGAGTTGCTCGCCCGACACGCCCGTCGACATGGCGATACGAGTCCACATGGACTCGACCTGATCCGTGTAGGCTGGGAGATAGCGGTCGATGAGGTCGCCTCGCTCCGAAGCGGAGAGCTTGCCCCATTGGGCGGCGTGCGTTCGCCGCGCGTACCTGCCGGCTCGCTTGACGGCCCACTCGCCGGAGAGCACAGCGTAATCGATCATGAGGTCGTATGCTGGCCGGTCCTGGGCGAGGACGAGGCCCTTACGGTCGAGGATTCGGCCACGTGTGGTGGGGAGCCATACGACGCGGCTCAGGCGGCGTTCGGCGTCGGCGCGGAGCGAGTCGCCCTCGACGATGGTCAATCGCCAGAGTTGGCCGGTGAGAGCGATGCCCCCGGCGCAGGCGACAACAGCGACGATCGAAAGCCGTCGGATGAATCTGCCCGGGATCATGCTGCCCGCCGCCATGCCGCGCCCCTCCTTGGGCCTCCGCGCTGTCATGGTAGATCGGGCATTGTGGGGCACGAGCCGCACTCACGGCGCGGACAGGGCGGTGCCGGAGTCACTTTCGGGGCTTGCGGCGCTTGTCGCGGGTGACTTGGGCGTAAGCATTGTGATTGTGGATGGACTCGAAGTTCTCCGAGTTGATCTGGTACCAGGTGATTCGCTTGTCGCGTTCGAGCGCGAGTGCGAGATCGCGAACAATGTCCTCAACGAACTTGGGGTTCTCAAAGGCCTTTTCGGTGACGTACTTCTCGTCGGGGCGTTTGAGAACGGCGTAGACGGGGTGGGAGGCAGCTCCTTCGAGGATCTCGACGAGCTCTTCGATCCACATCATGCCCTTGACTCGGACTTTGGCCTCGACGCGGCATCGCTGGTTGTGCGCTCCGTAGATGCTGATTTCCTTGGAGCAAGGGCAGAGACTGGTGGCGGGCGCGGCGACGCCCATGATGAAGTCCACGTCGCCGTTGGCAGCGCACTCGAACGTGACCTGATAATCCATCAGGCCGGTAGCCCCGGTGACCGGCGCTTTTTTCTTGATGAAGTACGTAAAACGAGCCTCAAAGTGGGCCTCGGCGGCCTTGAGGCGGGAGCAGATGGCACGCGCGATGTCGGGAATCCGGGCGGGGCTGACGGGCTCACCGGTCTGCTCGTTGAGCACCTCCAGGAATCGCGACATATGCGTGCCCTTCTGGTGGTGTGGGAGCGAGACATACATGTTGATCAAGGCGACCGTCGACTGCTCGCCTCCGTCGGGGGTGCGAAGCGTGATCGGGTAGGTGACGTCCTTGACGCCGACGCGATCGATCGGCACCTTCCGAGTGTCGCTTAGAGATTGGACATCGGGCATTCCCGCGGGCCTGCGGACGGTGGTCCGTTTGGTCATTTTGGTCGTTCCGGTCATGTGTGAGTGCTACGTTAGCGCGTTCAGAGCGCAGTGTTCGGCCCGCGGATTCGAGTGTGAATCAGGAATAGATTCGATGCGGCCAGTGGATCGGCGTCACGCCCGTGACCGAAGATCACGTCGGAGCGGGATGCGGGCTGGATGGGGGCATCATCGCCGATGCCCACCAGACGCCGATCGGGACTCCAAGCAACCCACCAGCAAGCCAGTCGGCAGCGGAGGGATTCGCAATTCTGACCAGACGGCCAGCGAACGCGGCCGCGGCTACACCTTCGCCGTGCACCACGAGCGCGGCAATCGGGCCCGCAGCACATAGAAGTGCGATGGAGCCGAACCCGGCGAACGCCGCGTCACGCGGGGCGGACTCGTCGGCGTCTGAGATGACGAGGCGGGCAGCGGCTCCTGCGAGCACGGCTCCCACAAAGACCGCGAAGACGGATTGGCCCTTCAGCGATTCAACCCCGAACAGGTGAACGCCGAGCAGTCCCGCGCCTGCACCAACGGCGACCGCGCCGAGTGTCATCGGCAAGTTGCGAAATTGGCCGGGACTGGCCGAACGCTTGAATCGGGGGGCGGCCCGAAAGATGGCCGAAGCGGTGAGCAGCAGGAAGATGCCGACGACCATGCCCTCGACCGCGAGCGCGGGCAATGGCGCGCCGCTGCGAGCGTTGATGAGAACACCCTCGGTCGTGCCCTGGTTCCACGCGATCCACGCGGCGACGAGGCCGGCACAGAGCGTGCCATGACGCGAACCGAACAGACGGGCTCCGAGCGTGCCGGTCGCGCCGACCAAGACGAGCGCGATGACCAGCATGATCCCGCCGTGGACTGGGCTCTCTGAAGAGAGGGAAGTCGCGCCGGGCGAACCGCCGGGGAGACGAATATCCCCCGCGATCGCGCCGGCAAGGGGCCCGATAGCGAGAAGGGAGAACGCGGTCAGGATGTGGCGCCAACTGCTGCGGTCCACGGGCGATTCCTCTCAGGTCGATTCCTTGTCAATCGGCTGTCAAGGGAGTTCGGGATCGGGGATCACTTGGGAGATCACTCCCAGCGTGTAATGTGCCATGCCTTCTTGCCGCGCCTGAGAGCGATGAGTTTGCCGTGGAGAAGGTGGGAGGCTGACACCCGGCCATCGACAGCGGCCGTCTTGCCGTTGACGCTCACGGAGCCGTTGGAGAGGAATTCACGAGATTCCCGCTTGCTCTTGGCGAGACCTGTTTCGACGAGAAGGTCGATGAGCATGACCCCTTCGCCAGCAAGCGTTGCCTTGGCGTGCTGGCTTGAGGGCGCAGAGGCGAGAACCTCTTCGAGGAGTGCTTCTGGGAGCGAGGCGATATCGCCGGAGAAGAGCGCTTTCGACGCGGACTCGGCGTTCTCCATCTCGGACTTGCCGTGGAGGAGCGAGGTGGCTTCACGGGCGAGCGTGCGTTGCGCGAAACGCTGGCCGGGGTCTGTCGCGTGGGCGTGCTCGATACGCTCGATCTCGTCCTTGGGGAGGAGCGTGAAGATTCGGAGGAATCGAGAGACATCGGCGTCCGTGGCGTTCAGCCAGAACTGGTAGTAGGCGTATGGCGACGTGCGATCGGCTGTGAGCCAGATTGCGCCGGATTCGGTCTTGCCGAACTTGCCGCCGTCGGCCTTGGTGACCAGAGGGGCGGTGAGGCCGAAGGAGAGATGCTCCGTGTGCTCGGCGTCTTCTGCCGTGGCGAAGCGGCGGATGAGATCCGTGCCGCCGACAATGTTTCCCCACTGGTCGCTGCCGCCCATCTGCAGAGTGACGTTCATGTCCTTGTGGAGATGCGCGAAGTCGTAGGCCTGGAGGAGTATGTAGCTAAACTCGGTGTAAGAGATTCCTTGCTCGCGGTTGGAGAGCCGGTCGCGGACGGAGTCACGCTGGATCATGACGTTGACGGAGAAGTGCTTGCCGATGTCGCGGAGGGCCTCGAGAAACGAGAGCTTGCCGAGCCAGTCGACGTTGTTGGTAATGATCGCATGGTTCTTCGAGGAGGGCGCGAAATCGAGGAGTGTGCCGAAGATGCGGCGCTGGCCCTCAACGTTGGCTCGGACGATCTCCTCGGTCATCAGCGTGCGCTCGGCGGACTTGCCGGAGGGATCTCCGATGAGGCCGGTGCCGCCGCCGGAGACGACAACGGGTTGGTGCCCCGCGTTCTGCAGGTGCCGCAAGAGCATGATGGTGACGAGGTTGCCGATCGTGAGAGAATCAGCGGTGGGGTCGTAGCCGACGTAGCCACGACGCATGCCTGAGAAGAGGTGGGCGTGCAGTCCCGCTTCGTCGGTGCACTGGTGGAAAAGGCCACGCCACTTGAGTTCGGCGATCAGGTCGGTAGGCATGGGCGGAGGATAGACCAAGTGGCAAAGGACCAAAGCGCCAGATGGCTAAATCGGCACGCTACTTCTTCGGAAGGGTCCAGTCCTCGCTCTTCGCCTGAGAGGCCCAGCGGCGCATGTCCTCGAGCGATTCCCAGCCTTGCATCTGGGCGTGGCCGTCGAGGTGCGTTGTAATCGCTTTCTTGGCGTGCCGGAAGTGGACAAATCCGGAGTTGCGGCGTGGATCGCTCGCGTAGGGGTCGTAGGCGCTGGCCCAGAGGCGGCCGCTCGAGTCCGCTCCGGGAGCGGGGAACTGGGGTGCGAGGACTTCGTACCAACCGAACTTCTCTTTCGAGTCCCAGTTGGTGTACCAGTAGTCCTGGGTCTTGGCGGTTGCGAAGGTAACGAGCATGTCGGGGCGTTGGGCCTGATCCAGGCGTTCGATGTGGAACCGGCCGTAGATGGCTCGGAATGCGGGGTTGAACGCGAACTCGCCCCCTCCGAGGAACTCGGCGTTCAGACCAAGCGAGGGGAAAAGCGAGACGAAGTAGGTGTGCGAAGGTCCGGATGTGTCGGTGCGAAGCGCAGTGAGCAGATCGTCGGACATGTACATGCCGCGGAAGTTGTAGTCGAGGTAGGGAGCGAGTCGCCATGGCCAGCGGCGGGCCTCCGGACCGGTGATGCGCTCGCCTGAGGCATCAAAGACGTGCATGTCGCCGGATGCGCCAACCCACGCGGCCGGAACGAGGCCGGGCAGAATCGCCCCGCGGTGATCGTTCGCATAGGCGAAGTAGGCGACCATGAGTTGCTGGCCCGAAGCGAGTTCGCGCGTCGCGCGAGCGGCGGCGCGGGCCTTGCCGAGCGTGGGGAGCAGGATGCCGAGCAGCAGTGCGACGACGGCGACGACAACCAAGAGCTCAATCAGCGTGAAGGCCTCGACGAGCGGGCGCAGCGGGCACCGCCTGGCGCGAGCGAATGCTGGGGTTGTCTGGTGGGAGCCATTCATTAAAGATACTATTATCCTTTAACCCTTCGGCGAGTGCGGGACTCAACACCGAGCGACGCGTTGTTGTGGGACCAGATTTATTCCTGCTATTTCGTAATGTCAAACTTGACGCGACTGAGACTCAGTCGCAATTATTCTCGCGAGCATCTGAATTCCTGTCAACCGGCTCGCACGAGAGAGGACCCATGCGATGAAGACGCGACTGACCCTTACAGCAATGGCCTTCGTGTGCGGCTGCGTTCTCGGGCAAACCGCTCAATACGCGGCACCGGCCTCAGGCGACCGCTGGATGTATCCATTCAACTTCTCGAACGGCTTCGAGATTACGGCTCCTACCTTCGGCGCGATCCTCGAGAGCGGCTTTGACGATCGCGACTCGCAGTTTCTCCTCTCTTGGGAGACGGCCGCCTCGATTCCGAACGGGATGGGCGAGGACAAGTACCACGTCTCTCGTGTAGTGGTGCGCGCGACCGTCGCGAATGACATGATCTGGAGATACGACCCCACGCCGGACCCGACCGCAAGCTTCTACCCGACCTCCGATCCGCAATTTGTCGCGGACGAGGATGCGGGGCGACCCGTGGAGTTGTTCGGAGTCGGGTATCGAAACTCGGCGTCGAGCGCGACGTGGAACGAGTACGCGTCCTTTTCGACAGGTGTGCCAGATCCGGGGCCCGCGGAGAATTGGCGCGATGTCTTTGCAGCGACTCTCGACGCGGGAGGCATTGCGACCGACGTCTCCAATCAAGTAAGGCAACGCCTGAACCCCATCGCTCTTGCGATCGGGTCGACACCATTGGTTGCACCCGGATCGCTCGTGCCCGCGGGAACAGAGATCGAGTTCGACGTGGATCTGTGCGACCCGGCGAATCGAGCCTACTTCGCTCGTGCGCTCGATGAGGGACGGCTGCACCTGTCGATTACGTCACTCGAGCCGGCATCGGGCGGGCCCGGGGGGGGCGCGGGCGGTGAGTATCCCCGGTTCTATACGAGAGAGAATCCAAGTGCCGTCTCGGACCCGTCGCTGCGGGTCCGGATCGAGTTGGAGGTTCGCCTCGGCGAGCACGCGGACGTGAACGGCGACACGCTTGTCGACATTCTAGACTTTCTCGATTTCATCGGGGCTTTCGGGGATGGAGATGTGCTCGCTGATTATGACGGGAACTGCGAGATCGACATCCTCGATTTTCTGGACTTCTTCGCGGACTTTGGCGGGTATTGATCTGTCAGCCGTTGGCGAGCGGACGAGCGCTCTCGCACCATTTCATGGCCGGTCGGCGCGTTTTCTGATAGACCATCGGCATGAAAGCACAGGTTGAGCAAGCGGCGACACTCCAGCGGGCGGACCGGCTGCTCGGGGCGAGCGCGGTGGAGACTGGCCGCTCGGTTGCGCTCTGTCGGCCGCGGGTTCGCGACCGAGAGGAGTTCAAGATGTTGCGACGTCGGAATCGGCGTCATTTGGAGCGTTGGGAGCCGATCCCGCGCGGGGTTGACGCGTTTACCGATGCGGAACTGGATCACGCATTCGACCGCGAGTTGAAGCTGCGACGGACAAAGACGGATGAGCGGTTCCTGATCTGGTGCATTGCGAGCGGTGCGATCGCGGGAAAGATCTCGATCTCCGCGATCACGCGAGGACCGCTGCAGGAGTGCAGATTGGGGTACTGGCTCGGCAAAGAGTTCGCGAGGCAGGGGTACATGTCCGAAGCGGTTGGGCTGGCGACCCGTCATGCGTTCCTGGCGCTGGGGTTGCATCGCGTGGAGGCGAACATGCAGCCGCACAACGAGGCGTCTCGGGGTGTGGTGAGGAACAACGGCTACGTACAAGAGGGGTACTCGCCTCGGTACCTGCTCATTCGAGGCAGATGGATGGACCACGAACGCTGGGCGATCACACGCGAGGCGTGGGAAGACAGAGGCAGAGGGCCCGCGATTCGCAAGTCCCGCGGTCAGAGGCGTTAAGGAGGGTCTCGGAGCCAATTCGCGGCCCTTGAGATTGCCGCAAACTCAACCGGTAGCCGGGACTCCTGTAACGCTTGTTGAAACAGGTTCATCTGACGCTTACGTTCTCGCCGTGGGCCGGCAGGAGCGGCGCAGATACCAGGAAGCACACAACAACAGGGAGCATGTACATGAAAATTGGAATGATTCGCAAGGCGCGTGGATCTGCACTGATCGGGACATTCGCGATGGCGCTCGCGGCGAGCACGGGCCTAGCGATTGCGTCTTCCGGCAGCGCGCAACACGCGTCGGGCACAGCTGCCGCGAGCGCCAGTGACTATGTCATCGACCCGGTGCACTCGGCCGTGATCTTTCGCATTAAGCACAACCAAGCGGCGTTCAACTACGGCCGGTTCAATGGGATTGACGGCGTCGTGATGTACGACGAGGCGGAGGGCGTGACAGGCGTCAAGGTCAACGTCGACACGGCGTCGATCGATACGGCGAACAAGAACCGCGACGACCACCTGCGGAGTCCGGACTTCTTCAACGCGAAGCAGTTTCCGAAGATCACCTTCAAGAGCACGTCGGTGAAGAAGAACGGAGAGCACGCGTACGACGTGACGGGTGAGTTCACACTGAACGGCGTGACCAAGCCCCTCACTGTGACGCTCGACCACACCGGGAGCGGGAAGACGATGCAGGGGGGCGATGTCGCGGGGTTCGAGACGACGTTCACCATCGTCCGCAGCGAGTTCGGCATGACCAAGTTCCTGCCGGGGGTCGGTGACGAAGTGCGTCTCATGATCGGTCTGGAAGCGGCGAAGCAGTAGTTGCGTGGGGCGGGCCCGGCAGTCGCGCCCCACTCTTTCGTATCGAGTTCTTGCCCCTCGATGGAGCGAAGTATGCCGTCGCTGGCCGATCTGGCGATCGGCGGTGTTCTGCCGGGCGTGATCGCGCTCGTGCTGCTCGCCGCACCATGGCTTCTGTGGAAACAACGCGCAGGCGGAGCCGTGCGATGGATCGCGCCGGTCGCCATTGGTCTCGCGTTCATTCCTGCGAGCGTCGTCTCCAACAATCACGCCGGGCTGTGGCCGGTCAATGCTTCTGAACGAGCCTTGGCCGTTGTCGGCGCGGCCGTATTGTTCGCGCTAGCAGTTCAGGCACTCGGGCGACCGGAATGCGTGGGAAGGCTGTGGGCCCACGTGCTCGGCGTGCTCGGAATTGCTGGCGTGGGCGCGTTCGGTGCGTTCGCGGTTCTGATCGCGCTTCATCCGCACGCGGTTTCGACGGTGATGCTTATTGGAACAGTGACCGGCGCGGGCGTTTGGACCGCCGGGAGCGCCATGCTCTTGGCACGGGCGGAGCGTGCGGCACCGGGATTCGGTGTGCCGGGGCGACTGGCGATCTCGCTCTTTGGTATGAGCCTCGTCATGTTGTTCTCTTCGATTGGTGTGTTTGCGCAGGCGACGGGCGGATTGGTCGCGGCGATGACGGCGGGCGCGATTGTGGGACTCTGGAGACGGGAGCAGACACTTGGCGCCGGGACGTACGTCGTGCCGCTGGCAGTGATGGCGTACCTCCTGATCGGCGCGTGGCAGCTCTCATCGAATCCTCCGCTCGGCGCGTTGGCGGTGACCGCGGCGCTGCCGCTCGTCGTTGGGGGCGCGGCGCTGTTCGGACGCAGAGGACGGGTGCGATCGATTGTGTCGTGGGTCACGGTCGGGATCGTTGCACTCGGCGCCGCGGGGTGGGCGTTCAGCGTCTATGCCGACGCCAGGGAGGCGAGCCCATATGGGTATTGACGGCACTGGCAGGCTGCGGCGGCTCAGGTCAGGACTTCAACGGTCGCTCCGGGGGTCGTTGGCGCTTCTACGCGATCACCCGCGCGAAGTGCCCGGATGAGGTCGCCCATGTCTCCGCGCATCGGTGATGTGAAACGCACGGGCTGCTCGGTGATGGGATGCGTGAAACCGAGCGTTGCGGCGTGCAGCGCTTGGCGTGCGATGAGCGTGCGACCGGCGTGATCGACGAACGGTCTGCCGCCGTACATGTCATCGCCGACGATGGGATAGCCGAGGTGAGAGAGATGGACGCGGATCTGGTGGGTACGCCCGGTCTTGAGTTCGAGTTCGACGAGCGTGAAGTCCTGATCCCCTACTACTCGATCGTTCAACTTGTATCGCTCGCGAACGCGACAGATGGTGACGGATGGCTTGCCGAGTTCGTCGTGGCGGACGACGTATTTCTCTCGATAGCCTCTTTCGCGGGAGGGATGGGGGCCGATCGGGAACTCAATCACGTCAACGAGGGGCTCGATGTGCCCTTGCACAACCGCGAGATATCGCTTGTCGACGCGCCGATGCTCAAACTGGTGGCCAAGTTTCCAGTGCGCCTCGTCGGACTTGGCAAAGACGATGCATCCCGAGGTGTGGCGGTCAAGACGGTGCACCACGCCAGGCCGAGCGAACTCATTGCCAACGGAAGAGAGATCACCCCCGAGTGTGGAGCGATGCCTGAAGTGCCACGCAACGGCATTGACAAGCGTACCGGAATTCTCTGCGCGTGCAGGGTGAACGATGATGTCGGGGCGCTTGTTGAGCACGAGGATGTGCGAGTCCTCGAATAGAACGTCGATCTCGATCTCTTCCGCGCGGATCACCCCGGTGGGCGGTGAAGGTACCACGACCTCGATGGTGTCACCTGCGCGGAGCACTGTCGAGGCCTTCGGCACGCGGCCGTTGACGGTGACGCCGCCTTCGTCGATCAACCTTTGGAGCTGGTTGCGGGACATGAACGTGATTCGCGACGTGAGATACTTGTCGAGTCGCGACTTGAGATCACGCCTGAGGGAGAAGACAACGCGGCGGAGTTCGCCGTCGTCCTCTGCGGTGCCCGCCTGGTCGATGGCGCGTTGGATCGCCTCGGGATCGACCTTGCCGCCGGGGAGGATGAGTCCGCTGTTGGTAGAGACGATCTCGTCCGGTTCGCTCGGCTCGGCGGGGCCTCGGCCTCGGGTGGGCGCGGTCATTTTGGATCATCGGCGGAGGCGGGCTTCGGATCACCCTCGACAGCCGATTCATTGGACGCGGGCGGCGCGACCGCCTCTGGCAAGCTGGCGTCGGGAGCCTCTGTCGGTGCCTCAAGGGTCGGCACGGCGACGGGTTCCGGCACCGGGGGCTCCGGAGGCTTCGGGAGTTCGCTCTGACTGATCAGCGCGGGCACCGACTCAGCGTTGTCCAGCGCGGCGAGGCGTTCGGTCGCGATCTGGACGTGGAGCGGAAAATCCGCCGATGTGGCCAGAGTCTTCACACGCTCCAAATGAACTTTGGCAGAAGGAAAGTCGCCACGCGCGACGTCAACGGTCGCGAGTCCGTAGAGCGACGCGATGGTGTGCACCTCCTGGCCAGCAACGGGCTCGGTGCGTGATAGCACCTGGCCATATGCCGCGGCGGCGCGATCGAGATACGCGGCGCGATCGGCCTCGGAGAGCAGGTCGTCGGTGCTCTCGGGGACGCCTTCTGGAGTGAGCACCGCGCCGGGGCGAAGACCGGTCCGGACGGCCTGCATGAGCGCGTCGGCAGCTCCGAGGCGGGCAAGGATGGAGACGCCGGGCACGTCTTCGTACGCGCTCGCCACGTTCAGGAGGGAATCAGGTGAGGCATTGAGTGTGCCGCCGAGAGAGACTTCCTGAAACTCGCGGTACGCGGCGTCGATCTTCGCGACACGCTGCTCTTTGAGTTTGCCCAGTCCGACATAGCCGAGCGCGGCGATGGCGATGACTGCCATCAGCGGTGTGCTCCACTTCTGGAGGAAACCAATGAACTCCTGATTCAGGCGGGACTCTTCGAGCCCGGCCTTCTCTCGGATCTGCGTGTGCCTTTGGTCGATCGACACGTGGTATGCCCCTGGTGGATTCCTAGCGAACGGAGAGCGAATGGAAGGATAGGGCATGCCGAGGCAGGAGGCCGCCCGGGACGTGGAGGGCGACCGTCAAGCGTTCCAGAACGCCCAGAGTCCGGGGTCCTGCAGGGCGGCGATCGGAACGAGTGCTTCGCGAAGGACAAACGCGAGTGCGAGGACCGATTCTTCGCTTCGCGCCGAAACGGCGAATGCGGCGGGCTTGGCGGGCAACCCGAGGTCAGACCTGAGATCGAGTGGCACGATGGAGGCGACGGTCGAGGGGAGGGCGGGGCGCTCGGATAGGCGGTCGCTGCACCAGAGAACGAGATCGGCCGCAGAGACCAGCGAACGGGCGATGTCGATCGCCTGTTCCTCTGCGGGATCGGCGTCGGGGCGGATCCCAGGGGTGTCGGCATAGCGAACCACCAGCCCGCCGAGATTGAGCAGCACGCCAACGTGGTCGCGTGTGGTCCCGGCCTCCGGAGCGACGATGGAGATCTCGGTTCGGGCGAGCGCGTTGAGGAGTGTCGACTTCCCGACGTTGGGCGGACCCCACGCCACAATGAGCGGTGGGTCGATCAGATGCCGGAGCACCGCAGCGTGGTCGGGCGCGACTGGAGTGGACAAGCCCTCGCGCAGCCGTCGCCTCTGATCGAGAAGGAAGTCGATCGCGAGAGGGCTGGCCGCGTGGGCGAGCGCGCCGGCCACGCACGCCTCGGGGTCGTGAGGATCTTCGCTCGGCGCAAGGTGATGCGTGGTCTCGGACGCGGGCGTGCGTGCGAGGCGTGCGACGATCCGTTTCATCACCTCGACGCCGCCGTGGGGCATGATGTGCGCATCGAGCGGGCTCCACCGCGCGATGACGACCTCCTCGCCATCGATCTCACGCAATCGAGAGGTGTGGCTCGGAAGCGGGTCAGCGCCGAGTGAGATCAGGGTCAAATCCAATTCCTCGGGCGTGTCCGCTGTAAGGCGGAGAAGGGCGATGGCGCCTGGGACGCCTCGAGGAGACTGAACTGCGAACCGAACGGGCACGGCTAGATCTCGTCGGATTCGGCGTCGTCGTCGGCGTCACTCTCGATGAGCGCGGCAAAGGCGAGACGCATGCCGATCAGTTGGAGGTCGGGGACGACGTGCTCGACAATCGAGTCCGGACCGACGAGCACGCCAGCATCTCCACCGGTGGCGACGACGCGGGGATAGGAGCCGGCGACTTCGGCGTAGCGTTCGACGAGGCGTGCGACGAGTCCTCGAATGGACTCCGTCGCACCGATGAGCATGGCGTGTTCGGTGTCCTTTCCGATCGGCTCGGCATCGGCCAGCCCGGCGTCAAACGAGAGCCGGGGGAGCGCGGCTGTTCGGTGGTGCATGGCTTCGAGCATCATCCGAAGTCCGGGCGCGATCGCGCCGCCTTGGAAGACGCCTTCTGCATCGATGTAGTCAACGGTGGTCGCAGTGCCTACATCCACGACAACGCAAGGCCCTTGGGTGCTGAACCACGCCGCCATAGCGCAGAGGAGGCGATCTTGACCGACTTTGTCGGGTGCGCGGACTGCGGCGTGGATGGGGATCGGGATGTCTTTCCCGATCCGGAGGATGGGATTGAGCCAGGGCATGTCGCGGCACGCCTCGATGATCCGATCCGATCCGGCGGGATTCACTGTCGCGACCAGCAGTGGGATCTGTGAGGAGCGGTTTGGCTGCGAGGCGAGCCAGTCGCGGATCTGCTCCGCATCGCTGGCCTCGAACGACTGCGCGCTGGCGAGTTCCTCACCCTCGAAGATGCCGATTCGGGCTCGAGAGTTTCCGACGGCGAGGGTCACCAATGGCGTTCGATCATTCATCCGACGCCAGCGTATGCAGGAGACGCTCTGGGAAGGATCGCGAGTGGTGACCGGGGGCGGTACAGTTTGCCGATCGGCCCGGAACCTGTTCGGGCGTTCGATGGAGTCCCGGACTTTGGCCAAACCCCCGAGCACTCAGGCAGACCGCACGATCGACAGGATCGAAAACGGCGAGGTGAAGTTCCCGCTGGGGGTGTACCCGATCGAGCCCGTGACGGCACGCTCGGGCTACAAAGTGCTGTTCGAGGCGGCGGACAGCGATGATGGCTCGGGTGAGTGGGAAGAGTGGCCAGATCGGTACGTGTGGGACATCGTGGTCAGCGCAGACAGGATCCGCACGCTGTGTGCGTCGCTGTTCATGCTGATGCCCAACCGCATGTTCCCGATTCTGGATGTGCTCGGCCACGATGCATTCCGCGAGATCGATCCCTATGTGGCGTACGAGTTGGTCGCGCTGGATGCGTTCATGGACTCGGTGCGTCGATACCAGGATTTCTTCTTTGAAGATGGACTGTCCGGCTTCGGTGCCATGTCGGAGGAACCGTTTTTCTATGTGTTCGTGGATGAGCACAAGATCGTCACGGTCCGGGCAGAGCCCCCGATGAGGGAGCGAATCGAGCGATTGCTCGCCGCGTTCGACCTCAGCCAGATCGAGGAGCCGGCGGGAGCCGATGCGGTCGCCCACGAGCACCGGGGGGTGCTGGTCGCGCCGGACGACCGGCCTGATCTGCTCACAGCGGACGAGGTCGTGGAGCATCTCAGAGATGAATGGCGGCTAACCCTCAACGTAGATCCGGAGTCGAACGTTGATCAGAACGGGAATGAGATCGGATACTGTCCGTGGCGATGCCTGGTCCGAACCAGCCCATCTCTCGATATTCCATGGACTTACGCCGATATTCTTCTGCGCGCCGACTGCATGGGACAGGCTGAAGATCTCGCCATTGAAGAGGTCGGGCGTGAGATCAAGGACGAGGGGGACGTCGAACGGGAGACCGCTATGGTGTTTGCCGACAGGCTCACGGAGCACGAGCTCGACCAGCTTCTCGCGGAGCTCAAGGTGGATCGCATGGATCCCTCGGCGACGGAAGAAGCCGCGGTTTACGTGTTTCGCTGGTTGCCTTGATCAATTTGGGGCGGTTGGAATTCTGATCGGGATGATTCCCTATTGGAACAAAGGCGAGGAACCGCCTGCGACGGGCGTCCGAACCGCACCTCCACCCGGCTTGGACCTTGGTGGAAGGAAGTCCGAATGCAGGAATCCGTTCGATGCGGTTTGCGTTCGCTAAGAACCCCGGTTATCTTTCCCGTCCCCGGGCGAGGGCCGTGCCCGGGCGGCGTTCGTTGCGCTTCGGCCCCGCAGGGATCGCTCGGCGACCTCTACGTCGATGACAGGTTGTGATTCTTCGGGCAGCTTTCTCGGTGCGTTCTGCGCTCAAACTGCTGCTCGCCATCTTTCCTCCGCGTGGCCTTGGAGATCGGCATGCACGTCGTGAAGCACCGTTCCGTCCGCTCCCTGATCATTGCCGCAGGCGCGTTTGCCAGTGCGGCTGGCATGGCTCCCGTCTGGACTGCCATCGCCGAAGAGCCCCCTGCGACGACCTCGCCGGCGAGCGATCTGGATTTGGCGACTCGCATGCGGAGCGACGGCCGACTGGTACTTGCACGGACGACGGTGATGGCTCTCGTTTCTAGGGATGCGGGGCATTCCCTTTCAGATGCGGAACGTGCCCGAGCATTCGAGATGCTCGCTTCGCTCAATCGCGAGATCAGCGGATTGCCCCCGGCTGCCCTGGCACTGCAGAAGGCCGAGGCTTCGCTCGAGACAAACGAGCTTGCGGCAGCCGAGCGGTACGCCGCGTCGATCGCGACGATGCCGGGCGCGACGAACACACAGATCTCGCGTGCGATCGAGGTGCTCGAGGTCGTTCGGTCCAAGCGCGAACGCGTCGCGGATCGGATCCCGACTGCGATCGCGGAGGCGGAGATTGCCGTCGATGCGGGCGACTATGCGAGAGCAAAGTCGATGGTCGATGGCGTGCTCCGCAGCGGCGTCGCACTCGCTCCTGATGAACGGACGACGCTTGACCGGGTACAAGGCGCTGTGATCGAGCACGAGGATGCTTCCGGAACGATCATCGACGCCTCGCCCGTCGCGCTCGGCATGCTTCAGCCGGGTGTCGTGAAGCGGCGCGACGATATTCCTGCTCCTTCGAACGGCTCGGGCAAGCCAGAGGCCGCCCAGCCGGGCACGCAGCCTCCGGCAAGCACCCCCCCACCCAGCACACCTCCAGCATCGATGCCCGCGCCAACGCCGGCACCCGCTCCGGTCCCCACCTCGGCTCCTGCGCCGCCGACTCCGACAAACACAGATCTCATCGCACAAGCCCGGACGTTTGAGGCGCAGAGCACACTCGCGGAAGCGGACATGGCGTTCACGGACCGTCGCCTCAATGAGGCTGCGAACAAGTACGCGAGGCTGCAGAGCGAGTATCGCGACCTGCTCAGCGGTGAGCAGGCGGCATATGTGGATGCGCGTCTGACCGAGACCAGGCTGTTGCTTCGCGGCAACGTGGGCCCCGAGCAGGACATCATCAAGTCTGTGATCGAGCAGAATCGCTTCGCGAAGCAGGCAACGCTCGCCGAATTCAACAACCTGATGTCGCAGGCCGGGACCAACCTCGCGTCTGAGAACGTCTCGGACGCGCGTTTGCAGGCGCTCAAGGCGCAGCTCACGCTCAAGGCGGCCAGGCAGTACTTCGCGGAGAGCGAGTACGAGAGTCTGATGGCACAGACCGCAACACTCTTGGACGCAGTCGGCACCACGGAGGAGCGGATTCGGCTCGCGGACATCAAGAAGCGAGAGGGCGATCTGGCGACGCAGGCAGCGCAACAGGCCAAGTCGCGGTCACTCGCGACCGAAAACAAGATCAGCGAGCACATCGATCGCGTGCGTGCGCTGCAGATGGAAATGAAGTACGAAGAGGCCCTGCAGGTCGTCGATCAGATCCTCTTCCTCGATCCGGTCAGCCCGTCGGGGCTCTTGCTCAAGGACGTCCTGACGGGGCTGGTGATCTACAAGAAGTACAACGAGCTTGAGGTCCGCTCTCAGCTCCAGCTCGCCAACATGCGGCTTGACACCATGGAGGCCGCGTTGCCCGAGGCGGGCATCATGAACTACCCGAGCGATTGGCCCTCGATCTCGTTCCGACGGGGCGAGACGCAGGCCTTCCGCGAGCCGCCGGAGAATATGTCGGTACTCGCGCAGCTCGACAAGCGGGTTCCTCAGGCGCGATTCGCCGATGTGACGATTGAGGACGCGATCGGCTTTGTGTCGACGCTCTCTCAGCTCAACATCGACGTGGACTGGACGTCGCTCGAGGAGATCGGCGTTGATCGCTCCACGCCTGTGTCCCTGAATCTCTCGAACATCCCGATGAGAACGATTCTCGATCGGATGCTGGACAAGGCGAGCCCGGATCGCCTGAGCCGCGCGGCATGGGCCGTGAACGACGGCATCCTGCAGATCGCGTCGGACGAGGCACTCCGGAAGAACACGATCTTGGCGATCTACGACATCCGAGATCTCCTGATCGAAGTGCCGGACTTCGACAACGCGCCGGAGTTTGATCTCTCACAGGTGCTTCAGAGCGGACAGGGCGGCGGCGGCGGCGGCCAGAGCCCGTTCCAGGATCAGAACGATCAGGAAGAGCAGACGCTGCCTCTGGAAGAGCGCCGCCAGCAAATCATCGACATCCTGACACGCAACATCGATTTCGAAGGTTGGGAAGACAACGGCGGTGACACGGGCCGCATCCAGCCGCTTGCCGGATCGCTGATCATCACGAACACGGCAAGGAACCACCGTGAGATCGGCGGTCTGCTGAGCAAGCTGCGTGAGCAGCGAGCGCTGCAGATCAACGTCGAGACGCGATTCCTGCTGGTCTCTACGGGCTTCTTCGAGCAACTCGGATTTGATCTGGACGTGTACTTCAACGCGAACAACAACCAGGTCCGCACGGCACAGGCCGGCGATCGGACGATCCAGACGAGCGACTTCTTCGATTTCAACAACGGAGGCCTGCAGCGGACAGTGACCGGCGCAGCTCAGCCGACCGCTCCGGGTGCAGGAAGTACCGGTCAGTTGACGCAGGGAGTGGTGAATCCCCGCTCGTGGTCGCCGGTCGGTGCCGGGCAGAACTCGCTCGGTCTGGCCAGCAGCTTGCTCACAGGTGCCTTGCCTGACGGTAGCGTGGGCAGCGCGGCCTTGGCGGCGGCTCCGGCACTGGGTATCGCGGGTCAGTTCCTCGACGACGTGCAAGTTGATTTCCTGGTGACTGCGACGCAGGCGGATCGCCGTTCGGTTCAGCTCACCGCACCCCGTCTCACCTTCATGAACGGGCAGCGAGCGAATATCTCGGTGGCGACGCAGGTCGCGTTCATCTCCGACCTGACTCCCGTGACGAGCGACTCGGCAGTCGGCTTCGATCCGACGACCGGCTCGGTTGCCGAGGGCGTGGGTCTGGACATCGATGGAACGGTGTCGGCGGATCGCCGGTACGTGACGCTGAACGTCCGGACGAACCTGGCCCGCATCGACGGATTCGCACAGAGCGCCGTGAGCGCGGTCGCTGGTGGCCAGCTCGTCAGCTCTTCGCAGGTCGAGTCGTTCGTGCAGCTCCCGACCGTGACCGCGACAACCGTCAATACCACGGTCTCCGTCCCGGATCAGGGAACGATTCTGCTGGGCGGCCAGCGGATCATGACCGAGGTCGAGGTGGAGACGGGCGTGCCGGTGCTCTCCAAGATCCCGATCATCAACCGCTTCTTCACCAACCGCATTGAAACGACGGAAGAACAGACGCTGCTCATCCTTCTCAAGCCCACGATTCTGATCCAGAACGAGGAAGAGGATCGGAATTTCCCGGGGCTGGGAGATGCAACGCGGTCGGGCCTGGCCGGCTGAGTCGACTTCCGTACGGACCAGGCACAATCAGGTGTCCGAACATGGGCGACCCACGGCGGGTCGCCCATTTCTTGCGCACGATTGTCGCGCCGCCGGGCCACGAACCGCACTATGATGGGCACGCGGCGGGTCTCGCCGCGTTGCTTGGAGATGCTCGCATGGCGGCTTCGGACTCTCGACTTCGTGTCCGCAAGGACTCTGGCGTAACGATCGTCGAGTTCGTCGATCGGAACATCCTCGACGAGGCAAACATCCAGATGATCGGCGACGAGATCGCGTCGCTGATTGATGCCGAGAGCAAGCCGAAACTGCTGATCAGCTTCGCAAACGTAGACCATCTATCTTCGGCCGCCCTCGGCACGCTCATCACGATCAACAACAAGCTCCGCCAGAAGGGCGAGCTTCGCCTCGCGAACATCGATCCGCAGATCTACGAGGTCTTCGTGATCACACGTTTGAACAACATATTCAAGATCATGCCGACAACGGAGGATGCGCTCAAGAGCTTCTCCTGAGCGCGGGTTCTCGTTCGCGACACCGCGTTGAGCATGGCCTTATGTCCACACACCAGGATCCCCCACCCGTATCCGCCTCGATGGAACTGATCAACGATCGGGTGCACATCCATCGCGCTGAGAACACGGTACTCGACGCGCTCGATCGCTTTGGGTATCCCAAGGCGGCGAGATTCGCGATCCGGCTCGCCTTTGAAGAGGCCGTCACGAACGCGTTCAAGCATGGGCACAAGGGGCTGCCCCCAAAGGCGACGGTGAGGATTAATCTCGAAGTCGGACCCGAACGAGTCGTGATCCAAGTGGAAGATCAGGGGCCCGGCTTCACGCCAAACGAGGTGCCGGACCCTACCCTGGACGAGAATCTTGAGGTGCCCACGGGACGAGGCCTGATGCTCATCCGTGCGTACATGACGAGTCTCGAATTCAACGATGCTGGGAATCGCGTGCGCATGACGTTCGATCGCGCAGCCAGCGACGCCTGAGGTGTCGAGTCGCCGGTGCCGGGGTTGGCGTGCGCTCACGCTTCGTGCTACAATGGAATGATTCTAAGTATCAGGATAAACACATCCGAATTCGCGGCGTTCTATCGTGCCGTGGGAAGAGGTGAGCAATGGCGTTGAAATTCCCTATCTACTTGGATCATGCCGCTACGACTGCGTGTGATCCTCGCGTGGTCGAAGTGATGCTCCCCTACTTCACGGAAAGATACGGGAATCCGGGCAGCCGAAACCATCGATTCGGATGGGAGTCTGAAGAGGGCGTGAGCACAGCACGTCGACAGGTCGCCGCGCTGCTCGGAGCGGACGAAAAAGAAGTCATTTTCACATCGGGCGCAACCGAGTCAAACAACCTTGCGATCAAGGGCGCCGCGTACATGTACGAGCGTGCACCGGCGGGAGCCGGGCGGGCTCGCGGGCACATCATCTCCGCGATCCACGAGCACAAGGCGGTGCTTGACCCCTGCAAGCGGCTCCAAAAAGAGGGCTTCGATGTCACGTTCCTCGAGCCCGGTGCCGATGGCCTCATCACGGCCGAGATGGTGAAAGGTGCGCTTCGCGAGGACACGATTCTGGTGTCGATCATGTGGGCCAACAACGAGATTGGCACCATCAACGAGATCCGCGAGATCGGCGCGTTGTGCCATGAGCGGGAGGCCATCTTCCATACGGATGCGACCCAGTGGGTCGGAAAGATGCCGACAGATGTGTCACGCGACAACGTCGACCTGCTCTCGATGAGCAGCCACAAGATCTACGGCCCCAAGGGAGTCGGTGCGTTGTATGTGCGCCGACGCAAGCCGCGTGTGCGCCTGCAGTCGCTGGTCGATGGCGGCGGCCAGGAACGCGGCTTTCGCTCGGGCACGCTGAACGTGACGGGGATTGTCGGGCTCGGCAAAGCGGCTGATCTGGCGATGGCGGAAATGGAGACCGACGGGCGTCGACTGCTGGCGATGCGCAAGCGGCTCGAAACCGCGGTGACATCGCAGCTAGACGTGGTGCAAATCAATGGGCACGCCGAGAAGAGGCTGCCCCACCTGACGAACATCTCGTTCGGGTTTGTCGAGGGCGAGAGCCTGATGATGGCGGTCAAGGAGATCGCGTGCTCATCCGGGTCCGCGTGCACGAGCGCCTCGCTAGAGCCGTCGTACGTTCTCAAGGCGCTCGGCGTCGGCGACGAGCTGGCGCACTCCTCCCTGCGCCTGTCCCTCGGCCGCTGGACAACCGACGAACAGGTCGACTACGCGGCGGAAGCGATCGTGAAATCGGTACGGAAGCTGAGAGAGCTCTCGCCGCTCTACGACATGCACAACGAAGGAATCGACTTGTCGAAGGTCGAGTGGGCACACCATTGAGCGGCGGCAGAATACCAATCGGTGCGGGACAAAGCAGTTCGAAGTGAGAGGAATTCAATGGCATACGGCGACAAGATCATCGAGCATTATGAGCGCCCACGAAACGTGGGAAACTTTGGGACATCGGCCGAGGTCAAGAAACGGACGGACGTCGGTGTGGGCTTGGTCGGCGCCCCGGAGTGCGGCGACGTCATGCAGCTTCAAATCAAGGTGAACCAGAGCACCGGTGTGATCGAGGACGCGAAGTTCAAGTGCTTCGGATGCGGCTCCGCGATCGCGTCGTCGTCGCTCGCGACCGAATGGCTGAAAGGCCGCTCTCTGGACGAGGGGCTGGCGATCAAGAACACCGAGATTGTGGAAGAACTCTCGCTCCCCCCGGTGAAGATCCATTGCTCGGTGCTCGCCGAGGACGCTATTCGGGCTGCGATCGCCGACTACAAGCAGAAGAACGGACTTGAGGCGGGATCGGAGAAGGCGGCTTCTCACTGAGTTCGGGTCGGGCTTGGCCGCGGCCAGCGCGGAACCGGATGCGCCGCGAGCGGCATCAAAGCGCCAGGCAGGCCGCAATCCTGCGGAGCAATGCCCCGGCGCATAGGATGTGTCGAGGCAAGTCGGGGCCGAAGTCCCGGAGACGGATGCCCAAACGGAGTGGTTCGCTATGGCAGGTTCAACAACGCTTCCCCAATCCGGTCAGGACGCCCAGGTGCAGGGTGTGATCCTCTCTGAATCCGCGGCACGCGAGATCAAGAGCATCATCCAGCAGCAGGAGTTGGATGCGGAGAAGGTCCGCCTCCGCGTGGGCGAGAAGGGCGGCGGCTGTTCGGGATTCAGCTATGTGCTGGACCTCACCGAGTCGCAGAAAGAAACGGACGAGGTCTTCGAACAGCACGGCGTCAAGATTATCTGCGACCCCAAGAGCCTGCTCTACTTGAACGGCACGACCGTGGATTTCCGCGACGAGATCATGGGCCGCGGGTTCGTGTTCACGAATCCCAACGCTACGACCTCGTGTGGCTGCGGATCGAGTTTCGCCGTCTGAGCCGCCGGAAGCAATCTGATTCACCGGAGCAACAGGGCCGGATCAAGTCCAGTCCCTGTGAATTCGCTTGTGGCAGTGGGCGAAGCGTGTTATTCTTGGTTTGGAATCAAGGCACGCACGCCCCTTCCGAGGGTTTCGTTCGAGCTATGGCGTTGAATGTGTTTGAGCTTTGGGACGGCGGACACTCCCTGCACTGCGTGTGCGGAGAGGGTCAAAACGTGCGAGAGGACGCGCATGAGCCAGGCATCGATGCCTGCCGAAACGAGTTTGGGCTACGCGCCGCCTCGCGTGACCCAATTCAGCGTTTTCCTGGACAACCGGGTTGGTCGCCTCTTCGATCTGGTGCGAGCGTTCGACGGCTCGGGGTGCGCGATATGCGCCCTCTCGGTTGCGGAGGCAAGCGACCATGCCGTGATCCGGCTGATCACCAACGCCTCCAAGCCAGCTCGACAGATTCTGCGGAACGCGAACGCAACATTCTCTGAGCGGGATGTGCTGGTTGTCGAGCTCTCACGCGGGCACACGATCTCGAGCCTTTGCCTGTCGCTGCTCGGAGCCGAGATCAACATCCACTTCGCCTACTCGCTGATGCTCAGGCCCAACGGTACCCCCACCATCGCGCTCTCGGTCGATGACACAGATTTGGCGGGACAGGTGCTGCGTCGCAAGGAGTTCCGTCTCTTCGGCGAGGCGGACATCAGCGACCCCCACTGACGGAATCATCCCGATCGCCCTCGTTCCATTCGAGCCCTTCGGCGGGATTCCCGGCAGCGAACTCCAGGTGCAGCACACGCCGGTGTGTTGCCGACACGGCCTTGTGCGAGCTGTGCATGAGCAACGGTCGAAAGGCGACAACGTCGCCGACATCGGCGGTACACGTCACGGGCATGATCTCTGATATGCAGGCCCTCGACGCGGACTCGCCGAGGTAGCCACTCCGATGTGTCCCCGGGAGAACGATCAGAGGGCCGTTGGATTCGATGCACGGGTCGAGATGGAGCTGGAACGTCAGCACCCGTTCGAGAACCGACGCGGGAGGTCTCACGTGAAGAACGCCGTCCTTGGCGGACCATGGGCCGAATCCGGCGATATCGCGCCGTTCTCTGACCGCGATCGTGGTGTCCTGGTGCCACGGGATACGCCAGTTGGCACCGGGAGTCTTGTCGAAGAGGATGGCGCGAGTGACGCGAGCGTCATTCCCGAGAATCTGATGTGCAAGCAATCGGAGCGCTGTCGTGCGTGAGAGAATCGCCAGCGGCTCGCTGATCGCAAGAGCGTTCCTGAGTCCCCCGGTAGTGACAGTCGGCAACGAATGGATCAGTTTCGAGATGGCTTACGGTTGAACAACTCGGGCAACCACCGCGAATCCGCATTCGGCGATCACATGGTCGAAACCGTTCATTTACTCGCTCGGATCAAGCTCAGCGACTCAGTGCATGCCGGACGCGGCGAGCCAGCGTTCGGCGTCGAGCGCTGCCTGGCAGCCCATTCCGGCCGCGGTGACCGCCTGACGATAGACGCTGTCCGATACATCGCCGGCTGCGAAGACGCCCTCGATGTTCGTGATGCTGCTTCTGGTCTTGAGGGACACATATCCGGCCTTGTCGAGTTCGATGTTGGAGCCCGCGAGGAATTTGGTCGCCGGCGTGTGCCCGATCGCGACGAAGAGGCCCTTGACGTCGAGCGTTGAGAGCTCGCCGGTCACGGTGTCTTTCATCCTGACACCGCTGATCTTGTCCTGCCCGAGTACGTCCACGACAACCTTGTTCCAGACCACCTTGGCGTTGGGGCGACTGAGGAATCGCTCCTGCATGATCTTGCTGGCGCGGAACGAGTCGCGACGATGGATGACGTATACCTCGCTGGCGAACTTGGTGAGGTACGTCGCCTCCTCCATCGCCGTGTCACCGCCACCCACCACAGCGAGGGGCTGGTTGCGGAAAGCGGGGAGCGCTCCGTCGCAGACGGCGCACGCCGAGACACCACCTCCCATGGTGGCGAGACGCATCTCGTTGGGCAGACCGATCCAGTTGGCGGTTGCGCCGGTCGCGATGATGACCGCGTGTGCCCGAACCTCGCCGCTCGATTGCGTGTGTAACACGAAGGGCCGCTGTGAAAAGTCGCAACGCATCACATCGTCACCCATGATTCGGGTGCCGAATCGCTCGGCTTGGGCCTGGAATTTCCCCATCATCTCCGGGCCCATCACGCCGTGCTCGAAACCGGGGTAGTTCTCGACCTCGGTCGTCAGCATGAGCTGGCCGCCGGGGAGCACCAGGCTGGGATCCTGCTTCGGCACGCCGACAATGGAAAGCGGCGAGAGACTCGCGCGAGCCGCGTAGATCGCAGCGGTCCACCCTGCAGGGCCTGATCCGATGATGACAAGCTTTTCTACGGCGCGAACATCGCCATTCGAAGGGCTGGAGGCCAAGGTGCAATCTCCTTCGACGCCGCGTGACGCGCAGCTGCGCCGGTCGGCATCTTTGATGCCCGAGGCATGCCGGGTGTTACTTGAGCTGGCCGCTGTCGGTCATGTGCTGTCGTTGCAGCGAAAGCACGGGCGGCCAGGCAAGGTAGTCGGCGTTTGCGACGTTTTCGGCGGTGTTCTGGACGCGGCGGGCCCAGTCCTTGCCACCGTTGCCGCCGACGGAATAGAGGATGAACTGGTCCTCTCCGATGCGTCGGGAGAAGTTCGCGCCGCTGGTCACGATGTTGATCTCGTGGGCTTCGGAGTCCTCGCGTGCGCCGAACTGGGACCGGGTGTCGCGGATGGGCACGAAGTACTCGAGCGGGGGCTTCGCTCCCCGTTCGCGGCGCGGATTGAACGGGTCGATTTCGAGTTGCGGGATCCAGATTGGGCGAACCGCAGCGAGCGTCGTCGGCCACTGAGACCCATTGAGCCTGGCGCAGTAGATCGCGAGGGCGCAGCGAGTCGCGAGGGCCTCGGTGCGCAGGATCTGACGCACGTCGAAGATCTTCCCCGCGTCCGGCACGGTCACCTGGATGACGCTGGAGCTGGCATCGAGCGTGCGGTACTCATAGGTCTGGGCCATTCGCGGGTCGAATGCGTCGAGCGCCCAGCGGCTTGTCCAGTCGTTGCTCACCTTGGAAAGCGTGTCACGGATGTCGAACCAGTTCTTCTGGCGATCGGCGATCGCGTCCCACTTCGCTGCCTCTCCAAGAAGGCGCAAGGGGCGGTCGGAACTCCGCAGGCGGGCAAGCGTCGTGCCGAAGGTCGCGCTGTTGACCCCCGCTCGTTCGAGATAGACACGGGCGATCGCCTGTTGGGCACCGATGGCGTCTGCGCTGGGGAGCGTGATGCGTTCTATGCCGAGGTAGCCACGCTCTTCGAGCCGATCGATCACGGCCTTCAGGCGTTCAGTCGTGGCGGATGCCGAAGAAGCTCGCGAGTCCTGGTATGCGATGTCGCGAACTCGCTCGAACGTGCGCGACATCTCCTCCATCGCCCAGATCACCTCGGTGGCAAACTCCCGGTCGGCAATCTGGCGGCAGAAGAATGTCCAGTCAACGAGCAGATCGACAGCGCCGTTCGGGTCGCCAGCGGCGGCGAGACGCGTGGCTTCGACATTGACCAGACACGAGACGTGGTCGAACGCCGGCAGGTACATGTGACGGGCGGCGGCAAGCATGGGTGGGTCGCCCAATTCTGTGTACAGCTTGTCGCGGATCTGCGCGATCGGCACACCCTGAGCTCCGTAGGGCTGGCCGAATCCGAACGCGATGCGATAGTCTGCCTCTTGCGTGACCTCGTGGATCGCTCTCAAAACGGCCTGCTGAGGCTCGCCCAATGCCCAAGTCTCCGCGGCTGCCCACTGCTGGGAGCCAGCGGGGATCAGGCGGGCTCGCTCGATCCGATCAACGCCAAGCGGGGGCGACGCCATCTTCCCGAGGACGGGAAGGAGCACCAAGTCCGAGCGGAGTTCGGGGCGAATCGCTTGGAACGCACCGTTCACGCGATCGACAAAGTCATCGGCACTCGCGATCGCCGGAGCGAGCACGATGCAGACGAGCACCAGGAGCGAGGAAACGCGCGAGAAACCGGGACACATTCGGTGTTGCATGGCCGCGGATGGTAGCACAAGGCGGCGGCGTTCGTCAGGCATGGGAACCAGCGAGTCTGCACGGTCTCCAAACGAAATGGGCACGCCTCGCGACGTGCCCATGTGAAACTCAAGTTGCCAATCCGAGCGTTTCAGCCGACGGTCTGACGCGAGGTGGTGCCTGCGTCCTCTGAACGAGCCGGCGCGGCTTCCTCATCCCGCCCTGGAGCAGCGCGGTAGAAGCGGCTGGGCTTGTCGTCCGTGATCTGCTGGTTGAGGCGGGTCAGTGCCTCATCAACGATCTGACGAACTCGCTCGCGGCTGATGCCGACTTCTTCGGCAATCTGTTTGAGGGTCATCGGCTCCTGACCGTCGAGGCCAAATCGGAGTCGAAGGATAACGGCCTCTCGCTCGTCGATGGCGTCGAGCAGGCGACGGAGGACGCCAAGCTCATCGCCGTGGAGCACGTTGTCGTCGGGAGTCTGCATCCGCGTATCGGCGACGACATCGGCGAGGCTGATCATCTCTCCGTCGCGGCCCTGGGGCTCACGAACGGTGGAGTTCAAGGCCTTGATCGCCCGCTTGATGATCTTGACCTTCTTGACCGGGATGTTCATCGCGTCGGCGAGCTGTTGCACCGTTGGGGTGTAGCCGAGTTCGGCCTCCAGCTTGCGCTGGGCGACCTTCCACTTCGCGATCAGTTCGACCATGTAGGCCGGAACGTGGATCTGCTGGGTCGCGTTGATCAGGGCACGCTTGATCGCCTGCTTGATCCACCACGACGCGTAGGTGCTGAAGCGAGCACCCTGGGCGGGATCAAACCCCTCCACAGCGCGCAGCAGCCCGATGTTGCCGTCCTCGATGAGGTCGGTCAGGGGCAGGCCACGATTCATGTAGTTCTTCGCGATTGAGACGACCAATCGCAGATTCGCCCGCACCATGCGCTCACGCGCCGCGGGGCAATTCTCGTTGACGATCGCCCAACCCAGTTCACGCTCTTCCTCGGCGGTCAGCAGCGGCACCTCGTGTATGCCCCTCAAATAGAGCTGGAGGTCCGACTGCAGTTCCCGCCGGGCGTAGCCCGACAGCTCACTCTTGCCGCTCACGTCTCATCCCACCTTCCGCGTGCGACCCGACCCTCCGGCCGAGTCTCTCTCACCTTACAACATGCCACGAAAACTCAGGAACGCCACTCACCTTCAAGATTCGCTGCCAAAATCCTCCCGGTTGCATCGTCGAGGTCAAGTTAGCACTTGAAGTTTGTGTATTTCCAAGTGGTTATCGCTCGTAATTCCCTATGAATGCGAGACCTGCAGGGGACGATCGGGTCCGGATACACTCCGAACGTCGGATGCCGGTCGCGGAAGCAACGCGACGCGAACCTAGACTTCCCTGCCAAAAGAAAGACGTCACCGGGGTGACCAGACCCCTGCGAATCGCTGATTTGGCCGTACTTTCTGGAATAGGGCGTCGATTAACATGAACAACAACCTAACCTCCTTCCTGAACGAGTGGCCCTACGAGCCTGGCCATATCACGGCTCGACTTGTTCAGTCGCCGGACGGCGAGGAATTCCTTCAGTTGCGCGTCGACCTCGGAGTCTTGCAGATGAGGCTCGACGGCCGTCCGGACGGCCAGAAGCCCAACGGGTTCGAGAGTCTGCTGGACATGTACGAAGACCAAGCCGCGGTTGCTGGCCTTGACAGCATGGATGAGGGCACTGGCCAGGCCTCTGAGGCGAGCCCGGCGTACGAGCTTGGAGCCTCGAGCGAAGGACGGGAGACGTTTCGCTTCCTGGGGCCGGACGAATGCCGCATGCTGCGCGAGGAGGCTGTGCAGTACTACCACCGCTACGTTGGGCTGCTCGCGGTCGAGGACTTTGACCGCGTGATCCGGGACACAACGCGGAATCTCCGGTTGCTCGATTTTTGTGCGGCTCATGCGTTGGGCGAGTCGGATCGCACGGCACTCGAGCAGTTCCGGCCCTATGTCACGATGATCCGGGCGAGGGCGATGGCGGGCAGGTCGCTTCGAGAGAACGAGCCGAAGGCGGCGATCGTGGCGATCGACGAGGGCCTGGAGGCGTTGCGACGACTCTTCGATGAGCAGTCGCCGGAACAGTTCGAGCACTCGGCCGAGGTGCATGCACTTCGGTCGATGCGTGACGCGCTCGTGACCACAACGCCAGCGAGTCCAGAGCTGCCCGTGAGCCAGACGAGCGAGCTGCGAGCGCGGCTCGCGAAGGCGATCGAGGACGAGAACTACGAACTGGCCGCGATCCTGCGGGACGAGATCCGGCAGATCAAGGATTAGTCGGCGAATCAGAAGCATCGAACTCTTCGGGCACCGGAGATGTGATTCGCTCGATGTGGGCTACAACCTCTCGCGTGAGCGACTCAGCGGCCGCGATCTCGTCGACCGTGACCGCACTGGCGCCAGCTTCTCTGATGACGAGGCCTTGTCGCAACACGTTCGTGCGCGCGACAATGAACGCATCGGGCGTCCGGGCTCGGATGACGCGGCACGCGCGAATCGTGGCCTCGTCGTCCGGGATGGCGAGCACGACGACGGATGCGCCCTCGATGCGAACGGCTTCGAGCACTTCAAAGTTGGTCGCATCGCCATACACCACCGAGCGACCAAGGGCCCGCTGTCGTTCGACGGTCTCGGGATTGAGTTCGATGATGGTGTAGGGAATGCCGAGGAGGTCGAGTCGGTCTGCAACGGCGCGCCCGACCGGCCCGAAGCCCGCGATCACAGCGCGACACGTTACGCCAGCGGAGAGGTCTGCGGGTAGGTCTGGCGTGTCCGCCCGAAGAGCCGCGGCGACTCGCCATGGCGCAAGCGGCGCGGGGGCGAGGTGCGGCGCGAAGCGTCTGGCCAATGCCATGAGCCACGGCGTACATATGAGAGAGAGCACGACGATTGGGAGTGCGGTGCGCATCGCTTCTTCGCCGATCACACCCGCACCAAACGACACCGTGAGCACGACCAGCGCGAATTCGCCGGATTGTGAGAGTGAAAGTCCGACGGTCGCAGAGACAGTCGGCGGAGCGCCCACTGCCCAAGTGCTCAGACCAATCGAGAGCGCTTTGAGCGTGATGAGGCCAACGATTCCGATGAGGATCTGCCACCAGAGCTGCCCGATGACAACGAAGTCGACCTGCAGTCCGACCGATGCGAAGAAAATCGCGAGGAAAAGGTCTCGCATCGGCTCGAGCTGTCCGACGATCTGATGGCGGAACGGCGTCGAGGCCAGCAGCATGCCCGCGACGAACGCGCCGAGTTCGGCGCTGAGGCCAGCGAGCGTTGCAACACCGGCAGCGGACAGGGCGACCGCGCCTGACACCACGAGCATGACCTCCCCCTTGGCGACGCGCGCCGCCTCTCGCATGATCCGGGGCAGGATGTACTTCCCGAACAGCAGGAATGCGATGATGATCGCAATCTTTGTCGCTCCCTGTCCTACGAGATCCAGCCAGGAGCCGATGGCAGCGGGTGCGCTTTCGTGAGAGCCGCCGGATGTGCGGCGTGACCATGCCGCGAGAATGGGTATGGCGGCGAGGATGCCCACAGCGAAAAAATCCTGCACGAGCAAGATGGTGAACGAGACGCGGCCTGCGAGTTGGCGAAGCTCGCGGCGCTCATTCAGGATGCGGGCCACGACGGCGGTCGAGGACATCGACATCGCCAGCCCGACGGTGATCGCGGCTGGCAGCGCCAGTCCCAGCAGATTCCCGGCAATCGCAATGGTAATCGCCGAGAGAAGTGTCGAGATCACCCCCACGAGCGTGACTGGGATCAAGTCACGTCGGTTCTGCGAGAGTTCCATGTGGAGGCCGATGCCGAACATCAACAGGATCGTGGCGAGGTGTGAGATGGACTCGATCGATTCGCTATCGGCGACCCATCCGAGCGCGTGCGGTCCCATGATCGCGCCCGCGAGCAGGTATCCGGGGATGGTCGCCTGACGAAGCCGAGTCATGACGATCGCGAGCAGGGCTGCGCCCACGAGCATGACAACAAGCGCGACGAGCACGCCGGACGATGTATTGTCGGAAGAGGAGAGCAAGAGCGGTACATTGGTCATGAATGTGAGGCCTTGGTGTCCCGTCGGACTTCGGAATCCTTATCGCGTGATCGCGCGACGAGCACAGATAGGAGTGTGATGTCTGCGGGAGTGATCCCCTCGAGCCTCGCCGCCTGGCCGAAGGTGGCGGGCAGGAATCGGGCCAGCGCCTGCCGTGCCTCGTTGCGGAGCGACGCGCAGGCGTGATAGTCGAATCCTGCCGGGAGGCGCTTTGACTCCATCTCAGCATGACGACGGATCTCGGCTCGCTGCCGGCTCAAAAGCGGCGCGTAGCGTCGATCTGCGAGCGTTGAGCGAAGGACAGTATCGCTGAAAGACGAAGATACGGCCTCGCCACAGGCTCCAGCGATAGTCGAGCGGAAAGAAGCAACATCCATCTCGGAAGCGCGGATCCGGTGGTCGAGCGAGCGGCCGTCGATGGTGGTGCTGTCAATCAACGATTCGAGGCAATCGCGTGACGCGTCACTGGCTGCGCGCAGCGAAATCCGTCGGAGGCCGAGCTCCGTGTGGGAAAGAATGCCGACCTTCTGTGCGAGCGGCGTCAGCCGCTGCCCCGCGTTGTCGGAACGCAGCAAGAGCCGGTGCTCCGCGCGACTTGTGAACATCCTGTATGGCTCGACCGGGGTCTTGGTGACCAGATCGTCCATCATCACGCCAATGTATGCCTGGTCACGTCCGAGTGTGAACTCCGTCTCGGAGCGGACGAGGCGAGCGGCGTTGATGCCGGCAATGAGACCCTGCCCGGCGGCCTCCTCGTAGCCGCTGGTACCGTTGATCTGACCCGCCAGAAAGAGCCCGTGGACGCGTTTGGTCATGCCCGTCGCGTAGAGTTGGTGCGGGCGGACTATGTCGTATTCGACGGCGTAACCGTGACGAAGGATCTCCGCGTTCTCACAACCGGGCATCGCGCGGACAACCGCGTCCTGCACATCGGCGGGAAGACTCGTGGAGATTCCGTTGCAGTAGATCCAGTCGTCCTCGAGCGACTCGGGCTCGAGGAACACACCGTGTGTGTCGCGATCAGCAAACCGAACGACCTTGTCCTCGATCGACGGGCAATAGCGTGGACCGATGGACTCGATCTGACCGGAGAACATGGGCGCACGGTGGAGGTTCTCGCGGATGAGGCCATGTGCCGCGGCATTCGTTGAGGTCTGGCGGCACTCGATTTGCGGAAGCAGCGGGAAGCGATCGAGTGTCAGATCGCCCACGCGCCAGCCCACACGCTCGCCGGAAACGATTCGCTCGTTGGTCAGGTCGCTGAATGGCACCGGCGGATCGTCGCCGTGCTGCGGTGAAAGATCGTCCCATCGAATCGAGCCCTTGCGAAGACGAGGGGGCGTGCCTGTCTTGAGACGTCCGAGTTCGAAGCCGAGCTCGCTGAGCGAAGCCGCGATTCCGACTGCGGCATGCTCACCGTGGCGACCGCCCTCGGTCATACGCTCACCACAGTGCATGAGAGCTCGCATGAACGTGCCTGTGGTGAGCACGATCGCATCGGCCTCCAGCGACTGCGAACCGTTGGGCGTCAAGACGATTACGCCGCGGGCGCGAGCACCATCAACCAGAATTCGCTCGACGCTCGCTGCGATCACTTCGATCTCAGCGCGTGAGGTGACGAGCGACTGGACCGCCCGCGCGTAGGCATGCTTGTCGCATTGGGCCCGCGGGCCGTGGACAGCGGCACCCTTGGAGGTGTTCAGGACCTTGAACTGGATGCCGGTCGCGTCGGTCACGAGAGCCATCAGGCCGCCCATGGCGTCGATCTCGCGAACGATCTGGCCCTTTGCAAGGCCGCCGATCGCTGGATTGCACGACATGACGCCGATCTTGGATGGATCGGCTGTCACGAGCGCGACGGTAGCCGGCTCTCCCTTGCGGATGGGGAGCATATTGGCAGCTGCCCACGCGGCTTCAACGCCAGCATGTCCACCACCGATCACGATGACCGCGTACCGAGCCGCCATGGGTGAATGTTATGGAGGGACGTCACTTCGCACCGGTCCACTCCGGCGGAGCCCAAACGATCGTGCTATCGCGATCAACGTACCCGTTTGCCTGGTGGAGCGTGACCGCGCAGAGCCCGCCGCTGTATCCGTACGCCCAATCCCATTTCGGCTCGACTACCCAATTCCCGCGAACGTCGACGCACCCCCACTTGCCGCCGACCGCGCGGGCCGGTGCCAACCCTTCGGAGAAGTCGCCAGCTTCGGCAAAGGAGGGTGGGATTACGTACGCGCCGGTGTGGTCCACGAAGCCGACAAGTCCTCCCTCCCACTTGCGACCCAGTCCGCCCCGCTCGACGACCGGCTCGGACGGATCAGGACATCGCGCAACCCTGCGGCCGGAGGTATTGATCCACCAGTATGTTCAATCGCTGCCGGTTTCCGCGTCTATGCGTGCGAGCAGTCTGCCGGGCAATGAGAGCTTGCCAACGAGAGCCCGACCATCGGCGTTGAAGCTGTGTGCGCTCTCAAATCTCGGCGTGATCACCCACGATCCATCCGGACCAATGTAGCCGTACAACCCGCTCGAGTCTCGCGTTGGCGCGAGGCCGCGTGAGAAGTGCTTCGCAAGGTCGAATGCGGGCTCGATTACCCACTCACCGGTTGTGTTGATGTACCCGTACTTCCGATCTTGAGACGCCCACGCGAGCCCCTCGCAGAATTGACCTGCGTGCTCGAATCGCGGCTTTATTCGCATGGCGCCCGTTCGATCGATGTAGCCGTTGAGACCGTTCACTTGCACCATGAACAGCTCGTTCGGCGAAAGTTCGGCGGGCTCTCTCGCATCGGACGCGCGTGAGTGCGCCGGGATAGCCGGCAGATGCAGACCCCAACGTAGCGAAGCACCGACAAAGAAAAGAAGGATCGACAACGCCATGCCGACCCAGATCGCGAGTCTTCGCTGTTGAGGCATCTCTTGAAGCCTTCAGTGAGCATTGGGATGCACGAATCCCTTGAAGATGGTGAGCCAAAGGATTCGGAGATCGAGCGAGAGCGACCAGTGCTTCACGTAGTAGAGATCGTACTGGAGACGTTTGCGGAGACTGGTATCGCCACGCATGCCGTTCACCTGGGCCCAGCCGGTCATGCCCGCCTTGACGTGCTGACGGAGCATGTAGCCGCGCCAGTTTTCACGGAACTGTTCGGCGAGCTCGGGGCGCTCGGGTCGGGGGCCGACCAGGGACATCTCGCCTCGGAGCACGTTGAAGAGCTGGGGAAGTTCGTCAAGCGAGGTCCTTCGGAGCCAGCGTCCGACACCCGTGACTCTGGGGTCGGCACGCTGCGTCCATGCCAGCGAGCCTTCGCCCTCATCCTCCACGTGGTACATCGTCCGGAACTTGTAGATGCTGAACGTCTCGCCACCAAGACCGACACGGCGCTGACGGAACATCATGGGGCCCGGGGAGGAGAGCCGCACGGCGATCGCGATGGCGAGCATCAGGGGTGCAAAGAGCAAGAGTGCGCCGAGCGCGCCGAAGAGGTCGATGAGCCGCTTCTGCACGCCGCCGAGTCCGTGGAGCGGGCTCTCTCGGTAGCTGAGCACCGGCATGCCGTCGAGTTCGGCGACCGCCATGCTCTGCGGGAGGTATCGCGCCTGTACATCGGGAACAATTCGCACATCAACGACGAATCTTTCGAGCCGTTGGAGCACGCGGGGAATGATCGCGGAGCGTGCGGTCGGCAGCGCGATATAGACCGAATCGACGGGATACTTCGACAGGATTGACTCAAGATCGGGCAAGCCGCCGGCAATTGGCCGATTTGCGCAGAGCGCACGAATGGGCTTGTCGTGGTGAGAAATGAAGTATGAGACGTGGATGCCGGTCCACGAGTTGCGGTCGAGCGTGCGGCACACGATCGCGCCGAGCCGTCCATCGCCAACGATCGCCACATGGCGGAGATTCATTCCTCGCCGGCGCATCGCGCGAAGAAGCAAGCGAGAGAGTGTGCGGTGCAAGCCCAACATGCAGGGGAGCAGCACGCCGAGCGAGAGAAGCTGGAGACGCCCCGCATCGAGCGACCTTCCGACGATGGTCACAACGGGGATGCCCTCGCCGGGGGCGGGTGGATCGCTGACGATCACGCTATTGCTCACCGACCAGAGCACGACGATCATGGCGGCGATCGAACCGACGCTTGCCTTGGCGGCCTGCACCAGTTCGTGACGGAGCGAGCGGTCGCGACGGGGCCTATAGAGCCGGAAGACCCAGAGCATACAAATCGTGATCGGGATGGCGAACAGCACCAGTGGCTGCTTGAAATAGGATTCCCAATCCGGCGGAGGGGCTTCGACGAGAAACGAGCGACGGATCGCCCAAGCGCCGTAGCACGCGGCTGCGACAACGACCGCGTCGGCGGCGGCGAGAAGGAAGACAAAGAGTTGGTGCTGCTGCTTGAGCACGTGGCGGGCTTTCCTCATTGCCCACTTCGGGCACCCATGCCCTCGGAGTCACTTTCGCGCGCCGAGAGACTTCTGTCAAATCCTGCCGAGCACGGACCGTACGACCATGCAAGCTTCAGTCTGGCCATCCGGGGCCGTTCCTCGGCGACCGCTCGCGCTTGCTGAGCGACTCGAGCGCCGAGCGGACGTCCGGGGTGATGAACGACGGATCCGGCACAACCAAGCGAGTAACCGCGTAGAGGTCACCAGTACGACCATCGGCTGCACGGATTCCCATGCCTCGGAGGCGCAGTTTCTTGCCAGACCCGGTCCCTGGCGGGATCGCGAGCGAGGCCGAGCCATCTAGGGTAGGCACTTGGATGGTGGCTCCCAAGAGGGCTTCGGAGACTGTCAGAGGAACTTCTACCGAAAGATCCAGCGTACCCGCGTTCTGATCACTTCGCGAGAGCACTGGATGGGCGTCGACTTTGATCACCAGCACAATCGGGGAATTCACCCCAGCGGGTGTGACCCTGAGCTTCGCACCGTCGGCTGTCGCCGGTGGAATGCTTACTTCGATGGTCTTCTGTTCGCCCTCGATGGCAACTCGAATGGAGTGTGAGCCTCCCTTGGCGGCGAGCAGGAAGGGCACGCGAACCTCAATGGAATGCTGACGCTGGGCACGCCGGCCACGGTTCGATCTGGCACTCTGCGGCTGGCCAGACGCGGACGAGCCATAGCGGTTGCCAAAGAACGCGTCGAACACTGAACTGAGATCGTCCATCTCAAATTCGGTACCTGACGAGCCGCCGCCTTGCGTTGACCACCGAACCGACCCGCCATCGCGTCCTCCCATCCCGGTCGTTCGAGGATCGGCGTGGCCGAAACGGTCATAGTGGGCACGCCGCGTCTCATCGGAGAGCGCTTCGTAGGCCTCCTGGAGCTCGGCGAATTGAGCCTGAGCGTCGGGTGCCTTGTTGATGTCGGGATGGAGCTCGCGCGCCTTCTTGCGGTGCGCACGCCGGATCTCTTCCGCTGTCGCGGATTTTGATACGCCGAGCACGTCATAGAAGTCACGCTTGGCCATCGAACACCCACTCCCCGTTCGTCACGCGTCGAGGAGCGCGGAACTCTGCGAACGCTCCCGGATCAATGCCCGCCGACGGGCGCGGCTTGGCCGGGGGTCGGAGCCTCTTGGATCAGGACACATTCAAGATCGAACGTCAACCGTGAATTGGGCAGAATCCGTGCTTGGGGATTGCCGTTGGCACCGTAGCCGAGTTCGGCCGGGATGATGACGCGCCGATGCTCTCCCTTGGAGAGCCCCGCCACACCGAGATTCCATCCGGCGATCAGCTGCCCAGGCCACCTGAACGTCATCGGCTGCGGCCGCTTGCGGGAACTGTCGAAGGCGTACCCATCGTCAAGGTAGCCCGTGTACTGGACGGATGCGAGTTGGCCTTCCTTGAGGGGTTCGCCTTCTCCGGCGGCGAGCGTGATCATGACAACGCCTTCGGGCGTGCGCGTCACGGACGCCGTACTTTCTGCCCGTGTGAACACGTATGCGCTGCCACTCTCTGAGCCCCAGACGACCTCTCCGTCGGGGCCGTACCCGGCATCTGTGGAGACGAGCCTTTTTGGCGTCAATTCGATCTGGCTCGTCATCTCGACCGCGCCCCCCGCGCCGGTTGGGAAGGGATATGGCGTCTTGCCCGTGTAACCGCTGCCATCTCTTGAAAGATCGAGGTCGAGCGTTGCAATCAGATCGCCACGAGTAATCGCTGGCATCAGGTCGGGGGCGTAGCCAAATCCCACGATCGCGTTCTTGATCCCAGGATCGTTGCGCAGCTCGTATGTGCGTAGCCGAGGACGGCCTTTGTACGAATAGACCTGGAAGATCGCTTGGCGGTATGGCTCCCAGAGCGCATCGGCCCTTGCCGCCTCGACGTAGAGCGCATCAGAGACACCCTCAACCTTGACCGGCGCGATCGCCATGACGATTTCGATCGATCCCTGGCCGTCCGCCTGGGTCACGGCCTCGGACTTCCAAACGCCGGAGAGCATCTCGCCGATCGTTCGGGTCTCGGCAGAAGACCAAACCGGGGCCGCGATCGCGGGTTCGACCGCGCTGTCGGCCGGCTGTGCCATCGTGGCAGACTGCGGCATTGAGATCGCGAGGAACGCGATGGCGAAAGACGCTGTGCAGTTCATTTCTGACTCCTCACTGGGCTGCGTTCGCACTCAGAGCTCGAACGATCAGGCGAGTTCTGGGAAGAGCTTTACCACGGCGGCGACCAAGTCTTTGACGTGGCTAACCGATTCGTCCATGAGCTTCTGCTCGTCCGGCGTGAGCTTGAACGTCACGATGCGCTCGACGCCGCCCGTGCCGAGAATGGCGGGAACGCCGACGAAGCATCCCTTGCCCTTCTTGCCGGTGGCAACGCCGAACTCATCCTCGCAATACGCGGCGGACGGGATGATTCTCTTTTTGTCCTTAATGATCGCCTCGACCATCTGGATCGTGCCGCTAGCAGGCGCGTAGTACGCGCTGGTCCCCATGAGCTTGACGATCTCGCCGCCACCGACCTTGGCACGGTCGACGCACGCGTTGATCTTGTCGGCGGGCATGAGATCTGAAAGCGGGATGCCGCTCACGCTGGTGAGTCGGGGCAGCGGGACCATGTCGTCGCCGTGCCCGCCGAGGAGCAGGGCGGAGATATCCTCGACGCTGACGCCGAGTTCCATCGCGATGAACTCGCGGAAGCGTGCGACGTCGAGCGCGCCGGCTTGACCCATGATGCGATTGGTTGGGAAACCCGTGGTCTTCCAAGCGGTGTACACCATCGCATCGAGCGGGTTGGCGACCACGATGACGATGGAGTTCGGAGCGAACTCTCTTACCTTCTCGCTGACGCTCTTCACGATCGGCACATTGACAGCGAGCAGGTCGTCGCGGCTCATGCCGGGCTTGCGGGGGAGTCCGGCCGTGATGACAACAACATCCGAATCGGCGATGTCCTTGTAATCGAACGTGCCGAGAATCTTGCTGTCGAATCTCTCGATCGGTGCACAGCACGCGAGATCCAGCGCCTTGCCTTTGGGCATGTGCTGCTCGGGCTTGTCCCTGTTGGGGATGTCGAGCAGGACGATATCGCCAAGTTCCTTTGCCGCCGCCCAGTGGGCGCAGGTTGCTCCGACGTTACCGGCACCGACGATGCTGATCTTTGCGCGACGCATAATCACAAGTCCTTGTTCAATCGTTGGTTAGACGATCGATCGCGACATACCGCGTCGACCGGGCTTGGATCATAGGCCCGGACGCGCTGAATCTGGCCGGTCTTCTCTCCGGGAGTCAATCTCCGAGCGCTACCTCGCTGGCAGCGAGTCCCACGCATCGAGCGTGAGACGCATCCGCCCGGGTTCCACCTGCCATGGAGTCATCGCTCGCGGCCACGACCAGCGACGCCCACCGGGTCCGATCCGTTCCATGCCGATCGTGAGCACGCTGTCTCGGTGAAGCACTCCGTCGGGCAGGGCGATCCTGAACGACCACCGATCGGGGCCGCTTAGCACGGGCTGAACGAGCGTGACCGCTCCCTGAACCGCGAGTTCGTTCGAGGCCGAACCGTCGTGCGTGACTCGTAGCACGGCGAACGGACGCTCTCTGGGTCCGAGCCATATCCGAACCGAATCGGAGTCGTTCCCCGCCGTGGCGGGACGCATGCACTCAACGTAAATCGTCCATCTGCCGCTCGCACCGGGGAGTCGCTCCACGAGCGCGGCAGTCGTCCAAGCAACCTCGGAAGGCCTAGGGCTCGGGTCAGTTCCTGACTCGAGCGACGCGAGCGTCCAGCCTGGTACGAACGGCCCCATCCGGAATCCGGGTGGCACGACGGGAATTGGCTCGCTTGTCACAACGAGCCGCGTGTTCCAACGGCCGAGATTCACATCGATCGAACCGGTCCGATCGTTGATCGGAGAGGACGTGCTGGTGAGCATGACACCGGAGCCGGGCTGGACCGGTACGAGTGACGGCGAGGACTCGGTGCGTGATGGCGCGGCCCAAGCGAGCGTTGCACGTTCACCAAGGTTGAGCACGCCGATCGTCGCGAGCGCCGCGCCGCTGCGAGCATCCACCAGACCCGCATCGTCGATTGTCCACGCCAAGGCGGGAGTCTGCTCGTCGATGAAGTATCCGGCAGCCCGGAGACGGCTGCGAGCGGATGAACTGGGCGACAGCAGGTCGGCAAGCAGGGAGTCGATGGACTGTTGTCGGAGAGGCCAGGCAGGGAGCCAAACCCCGCTCTCAAGCCGCGCGTGTGCACACATCGCTCGCTTCAGACGATCGCAAACGTCCGGATCGTCTCCATGGAGTCGGATCAGCGCAGCCGCCCAGCGGGCCTGTTGCTGGATGGAGATTGCTTCGATCGGATCGACGCTCAAGGACAGGCTCGCACCGTCGAGATCCGGAAGCGGTTCAGGGGTTCGCAGCCCCTCGGTGGAAAGAAGCCCGCGCCACCGCCGCATCGGACTTGCAAGCTCCTGTTCGATCAGCGCGTCGTACCCGGGCGAGCCGACGGCCTGGGGAGCGACGGCTCGGAGTGCCGGATCATCCTGGCGAACAGGCGGAATCGCGATCCAGTTGAGCTCGAGAAGACCCCGATCGATCCAGAGCCCCTGGCCCGCTGCGTCGAGCGGAAGGTCGGCAACCACGGCCCAGAATCCGGGTGAGCTCAAGTCCGCGGTGCCAGGATCGCTGAAGGCGGTCCACCGCCCTGCCGGGGGCAACCAGCGTGCATCCTCGGTTGGATCGGCGGCGAGCGCGAACCAGACAAGTGAAGCGCCGACATCGCGGCCGTCCTCCAGCAGCGCCGTGATCAAGCCGCTCCTTGCGAGGTTTGGCGCAACCGTGACAGGCATCACGAGGGTCGTGCCCACGATATGGTCGACGCGAGGTTCGATCGCAACAACCGGCCCCTGGGGGGCCGACCGTCTGCGTGGCCCCTCGGGGGCCTGTCCATCGGGCCCTGATGAACACGCGGTGAGGGACAGTGAGCACGCAAGGAGCGTGGCGGCCTTCATCGAGAGATGGTGGGCGAGCGCTGGCATCGGTGGCAGCGAATCGGCTAGGTACGGGTATCGAGAGTTCAGGGTGGTTTCCGGCTCGGACGGATGAGCGTACGCCGGAGCGGTCACCGATGATCCGGCGATCCTCGCGCACTGCCCTACTACCTCTCGATCTGGGCGAGGAGATCCTCAGCGTGATCGTTGCCGAGTGTCCGGGCTCGAATCGCGTACTGCCGGGCACGCTCGATGTCCTTGGCGCGATGGAGCCACGTTGCGGCTTCGAACGCCAGATCCGCGTTCATCGGATTGCCGTCCGCAGCCTTGACGACCGCAGCGACGGCGGCGTCCTGATCGCCGAGCATTGCATTGCACTCGGCGATGAGGCGAACGTTAAAGAGTTCGATTCGTTCGGTTTCGGAGAGGCCATTGAGCACCAGCAAGGCCTGTTCGGGCTTGGACTGACGCTTGAGGATCCGGGCCTCGATCAATCTCCACGTGCCGACTCTTGGCTCCAGCTCCCGTGCCCTGGCGATGTGCTGGGTCGCGATGTCGAGCTTGTTCTCATTGAGAGCGATGTCGGCGAGCGTCCCCCAGGCGATGGCGTTATCCGGCTGCAGCTTCACAACGCGCAGAAGCGAGACCTTCGCCTCCTCGATCTGATTCATCCGTCGCTGCATCTGCGCCAAGTAGAGCGCGTACGTCGGATTGGCCATATCGGCGCTCTGGGCGGCGGCATAGTGCTCGGTCGCCAGCTCAAACTTCATGCAGATGCGGGCCATGGTGCCGGCTGCGAACTCCGTGGCCGCGTCGCGCGGGCCGATTGAGAGTGCGGCGACATACTGCTCATATGCCTCGGCGGGCCGGTTCAGAGCCACGTAGCACTCGGCGAGCGCCAAGCGGAGAGGCTGCTGATCGGGGTAGGTTCTGGTCGCTTCTTCGAGTACGACGGCGGCCTGCGCCTGATCGCCTCCTCGAACCCGCTTTTGTACCGCATCGAGGATGGTCTCGATGGCCTCGGCGGGCGACACACGGGCGGTGCTCTCGGCACCGGACGCCATGACAGGCGATCTTCCACCCGAGAACGCGAAGACGCTCAACAGGATGGCACCAAGAAGGATCGCGACCGCGATCAGCGTCGTGGCATTGATCCTCGCGTACCGAGCGGCACGCGTAGGCGGGATTCCGTGAACTGGTCCATGTTTCATCGTCGCGTCTCTATCGGCAGGGCGATACCCTTCCCGCCATGACCGAGCAAGCACCGAATCCACCCCGCAGCACGGACTCGAGAACGGGCGCGAACGCACCCTCAGGCGAGCTTCCGAAGACGTACAAGCCCTCAGAACACGAGGATCGTATCCGCGACCGCTGGGAGAACACCGGCGCGTTCCACGCCGATCCAGCACGCGTCCTGAACGGTGAGGCCGAGCCGTACGCGATCGTGATTCCGCCCCCGAATGTGACGGCCGCGCTGCACCTCGGGCACGCCCTGAACAACACGCTTCAGGATGTGCTTGTGAGAGCCCACCGGATGATGGGCTTTGAGACGCTGTGGATGCCGGGGACGGACCACGCGGGGATCGCCACCCAGAGCGTGGTCGAGAAGCGCGTGCTGAAGGAAGAGGGAAAGCGGCGCGCGGACTTCAAGGGTGAGGAGGGACGCAAGGAGTTCATCGGCAAAATCCAGGCCTTCAAGGACGAGTACGAGCGCGTCATCACGGATCAGTTGAAGCGGATGGGGTGCTCGTGCGACTGGGAGCGCCAGCGGTTCACGATGGATGAGGTGTGCGCTGCGGCGGTGCGCGAGGCGTTCTTCCAGCTCTTCAAGGATGGGCTGATCTATCGCGGCAAGCGGCTGGTGAACTGGGATCCGGTGCTGCAGACGGCGGTGGCGGATGATGAGTGCTTCGATCAGGAGATCGACGGGGCGTTCTATTACCTGCGGTATCCGCTGGTGCGTGACAAGAGCGACGGGAAGGGTGTGACGTGGGGTGAACTTGCCAAGCTGGGTTATCCCGTCGCGCACATCAAGGGCGCGGCAAGTGAGCGTGCATGGGTGACGGTCGCGACGACGCGCCCGGAGACGTATCTCGGCGACACGGCGGTGGCGGTGAGCCCCAAGGATTCGCGTGCGGCCGCGCTCAAGGACCTCTGCGTCGAGCTGCCCATCATCAAGCGGGTGGTGCCGATCCTGGTGGACTCGTATGTGGTGCTGCCGGAATCGCTCGCAACGAGCGAGGAAGAGAAGAACGACCCGAAGGCGAAGTTTGCCACGGGGTTCCTGAAGGTGACGCCCGCGCACGATGAGAACGACTACCAGCTCTATCAGCGGCACAAGGAACGCGTGGATGCGCTCGCGCAAGGCGCGGGTGATGGCCTGCGCAACATGATGTCACCCGATGGCAAGGTGTCGGACCAGCATGGCTGGACCGATATCGGCGAGGGCGCCAAGTTCGTGGGCATGACGATGGCCGATGCACGCAAGCGCGTGGTGGCGGAGTTCAAGCAGAGAGGGCTGCTCGAGGAGGTGAAACCGTATCACCATAGCGTGACGCACAGCGACCGGAGCAAAGCGATCATCGAGCCGTACTTGAGCGACCAGTGGTACGTGAGGGTGACGGATCCGAAGTTGGCCGGCGCGGCACTGTCGGCGATGGGGCAGAGGGGGGAGATGGCAAACGGCAAAGGGCAACTAGCAAAGAAAGGCAAAGACACGGAAGCGGGCGATGGATCGCTCACGTTCTACCCGGAGCGGTACGCCAAGACGTACGAGATGTGGCACGAGAACATCAGGGACTGGTGCATCAGCCGCCAGCTTTGGTGGGGGCATCGGATACCGGTGTGGTACCTGAGGGCGTCTCAGGCCGGGACCGTGCTTTCTTACTCGGAAGATACGAAGCGATATCGCGATGAACTCCAATCGCGACTCGACGCATTCTCTCATGCGATGGGTGCTTCACATGCTTATTCGGTGAGTGCCGATTGGCGCAACGCTGAGTTCGTTGTCTCCGTTTGCGCCCGCAACGGTGAATCTGCTGGCTGGATTGATCTCCTGAACCAATGTCGGCATGATGGTGCGATTCCGCAAGAGATTCAATCTGACGACAATCGACTCAAACTTGCATTCGCGGTGCTCGAACTCATCGAAGCCAGCCAATCAGCGATTCACCAAGATCCAGACGTCCTCGACACCTGGTTCTCGTCCGCGCTCTGGCCGATGAGCACGATGGGGTGGCCGGATGCGGCAGCCGCGGCGAAGGCGACGGGGATCGCGGATTTCCCGCAGATGCTGGACGCGTTCAATCCGACGTCGGTGCTGTGCACGGCGCGCGAGATCATCACGTTGTGGGTCAGCCGCATGGTGATGTTCAACAGATACCTGAGGCCAGTAGGGGCAGAGGGACAGAGGCGCAAAGGGGCAGAGGGTGATGGAGGCAAGGGGAAAGGCCCCGTGCCGTTCCGGGATGTCTTCATCCACTCGGTCATCCAGGATGGCGAGGGGCGGAAGATGTCCAAGTCCCTCGGCAACGGTGTGGACCCGCTCGACATCATCGAGAGCCACGGCTCGGATGCAATGCGGTTCACGCTCGTGCAGATGACGACGAGCACGCAGGATGTGCGGATGCCTGTGGAGCGCGATCCGACCAGCGGCAAGAATACCAGCCCGAAGTTTGACCAAGGACGGAACTTCTGCAACAAGCTCTGGAATGCGGCTCGCTTCTCCATCTCCATTCTGGAGAAGGCAGGCGCAGAGGGGCAGAGGGACGGAGGGGCGAAGGGGAGCGTGAAAGCAAGTGACCTGTCACTCGTTGACAGGTGGATGCTCTCGCGCGTCGCAACGACGGTAGCGGATGTGAATGCCGCGCTCGCGGAATACCTGTACGCGCCGTACGCGACGACGATGTACGACCTCCTGTGGCGCGACTTCTGCGACTGGTACCTGGAGGCGATCAAGCCGACGGTGGCATCCTCCGCGTCGCAGCGGGCGGTGCTCCGCGCGACGCTCGATGCCATTCTCCGCATGCTGCATCCGATCGCGCCGTACATCACGGAGACGATCCACGAGCGAGTGCGATCGCTCGTCCCCACTCCCGCCATCGCGGGGCTGAACCTCGCGGGTGATCCGAGGGATACTTCCCGCAGGGCGAGCGCGTCGTGGAGCGGGCTTCTCTGCCGCGAGGCGTGGCCAAAGGCGGCTCCGTCGCTGCGCGATGAGCAAGCGGAGGAGTCCTTCGAACGCCTGAGGCAACTGGTGACGGCCTGCCGCGAAGTGCGCAGCCAGCACCATGTGCTCCCGAAGCGGCGAGTGAAACTACACGTGGATGGCACGCTCGCGAAGGAGATCGCGTGCTCCGGCGGGCTGGTGGAAACGCTCGCCGGGCTGGCCGAAGTCCTGACGACGAAGCCGGCGGGTACTGCGGTCACGTTCAACTTCGACTCAAACGAGTGCTTCCTCAGCGATCTGGCCGACCAGGTTGATGCGGGCACGGAGCGTGATCGCCTGTCCAAGCAGATCGCGGACCTGGACAAGTCGATCGCCGCGCTCGAGGGGCGGCTCGGCAATCCGGGGTACGCGGATCGCGCGCCCAAGCACCTGGTCGATCAGACACGGGACCAGCTCGTCCGAGCGATCGCGGATCGGGACGCGGCGCAGGCGAGTGTAAAGAAGCTGGGATGAAGAAGGGGCCATCGCCGATGCAGAGCGGGCAAGAGCGGACGGGTCATGATTGCAGATGCTTCGCAACGCTGGCGGCTTCGCTCGGCGTGGTCGCGCTGATCTACGGATGCGCCGCCGATCCCGAGCCCGTCTGGACGCCCTATCGATCGAGCTCCGAATCAAGCGTGAGCCCCGGCATCCGCTCCGGCAGCTCTTTCGTTGTCGCCCGCTCGCCATGGACCTTTGAGACGTTCAAGGGCGAGGTCATCGAGACGACGACCTATCGCATCCTGACCACGGTCAAGCCTGGTCTGCTGCTTGACCGGCTTCCGGCGTTTGTTGAGGGAGCGTCGGCGTCGTACACACGCTCCTTCGGCGTGCTTCCTGCACCGCGAGAGAAGCTCGAGACTTATCTCATGGCGACGCGCCCGCAATGGGCGCGTCTCACCCAGTCGCTTATGCGCGAACGGGCACCGGTGTATCTGCGGATCCAGCGTGGCGGATACGCGGCTGACGGTCGCGGTGTCTATTTCGATATCGGGATCCAGGACACTCTGGCGATCGCGGCCCACGAAGGGTGGCATCAGTACACGCAGACGACCTTTCGCGAGCACCTTCCGATCTGGCTTGAGGAGGGAATCGCGGCGTATATGGAGGGGTATCGCTGGGACTCGCTCGAGAATCGGGCCGTTTTCCTCGGATGGTCGAACGTCGAACGCTACGACGCGCTCCGTGCCGCACGGGAACAGGGAAAGCTGATGCCGCTCGAGGCGCTCCTTGTCTCCGAGCCGTCGACGCTGCTGGATCGTGCGAATGGCGATCCGCTTGTCTATTACGCGCAGGTCTGGGCACTTGTCCATTGGTTGCGTGAGGGAGACGGAGGCGGACACCGACGGGCCCTTGAGCAACTGCTCTCGGATGCCTCGGCTGGGCGCATGAACATCACTCTGAGGAACAAGATCGGATCCGGGAGCACGGTCGCGCGGCGCGTTCGAAACGTATCGACGTTTCAGGCGTACTTCGACGACGACCTCGACTCGGCATCGAGATCGTACCGGTCGTTCGTCGACCGCATCACGAGACCGGGCGCAAAGGATCTGATTGTCATCGGTCGGAGCCCGATGAGCAGCAGGTGAGCCGAGCGTCTTGACTCCGGCAACTCGATCCGATTACTCGCCGGTCTTGGCGAGCGAAGCGGTGTCCACGACGGGAGATGGCGGCGCGCCGAGATAGGTCAGGGCTCGCTCCATCGCCCGCCGGACCACAGGACCGGCTGTCATTGATCCGTAGTGTGTGCGAGAGCGAACACGTTGCGGACCAGGGTCGTCGATGACCACAAGGCAGACAAGACGGGGGTCCTCAGTCGGGCCGGCCGCGATGAAGCTGGAGTTGTACTGGCCATCGAAATAGCCGCTGGATCCCCGTGGGCGGCGCATCCCCTTTGGCGCCTTGCCCAGTGGAATCTCGGCCGTTCCGGACTTTCCAAAGAGCAGGTATCTCCAGTTGCCGGACTCCGGTGATTCCCCCTCCATGCCCGCAGTGCTCCGGGCCTGGAGCTTCATGCGTTCCTCGACATTGTGCGTCACACCGCTGAGCGTCTGGCGGGTGAGGAGTGCGATCGGCGCCGGAAGGACGCGGTTCACGACGGGAATGGAGAGAGCGTCATGATCGACGGCACTGATGGTCACTTCCGGGAGCGTGCCCGCGAGATCTCCAGAACGAGCGAAACTCGAGAACGCGCGAACCATCTGGATAGGGGTCACAGCGATCTCGTGCCCGATCGGGACCGAGGTCTGACTGTACTTGGACCATCTCTTCATTGGCGTGATGATGCCAGCCCCCTCTCCGGGGAGCCCGATGTTCGTCCGCGAACCGAAGCCGAAACGGACAATCGCCTCGTGCATCTGCTCGAAGCTCATCCGTTCTCCCGCCTTGATCATGCCGATGTTCGATGAATTGACCAGCACCTCCTGCCACGTCATCACGTCGCGTTTGGTGACATCCTCGATGTAGCGGCCGTAGAACGTGAACCACCGTCCACCCTCGGTATCGAAGACCTCTGTCGGCTTTGCGAGACCTCGCTCGGTGATGACGGACCAGATGAATGACTTGAAGGTCGAGCCGGGTTCGTAGACGTCTTCGATGCAGCGGTTTCGGGCGAGCGCGGGGTGGATCTTGCGCCCGGGATCGTCGGTCAGGGTCTTGTATCTCGGACGGGCCGAGTCGCTCGCGTGCGCGATGCGAGGGACCTTGGGATCGAGCGGCTCCCACGCGTAGGGCTCCAGATCCTGTCGATCGAGCACGATATCGACCATCGCCAAGACCTCTCCTGTGAGAGGGTCGAGCATGATGCATCGGCCGCCCGAGGCATCGGCGTCTGCGATGCCTCGAGTGAGTTCTTCGTGTGCGATACGCTGCAATTCCAGGTCGATAGAGAGCCGCACGTCGTGGCCGCGTCGGGCCGGGTTCCAATGCCCGGGCTCGACCCACAGCGGACGTCCCTGCGCATCACGAACATACTCAGCCTTGCCGCTGTCGCCAAGCAATTGCTCGTTGAGAATGCGTTCGGCACCGATCGACCATTCGGGCTCGTCGCCGACCTTTCCAACCACCGACGCCACCAGCGAGCCTCCGGGATACTCGCGGATGTCTCGACGCTCGAGGTGGACACCCGGGATTCGCAGGGCTCGCACTCTGGCCACGCGGTCCTCGTCGAGCACAGGCCCGACAGGGACATATCGAACCAGGCGCGGCGACTCCGTTCGTTCGTCGTCACGCTCACCTCCAGAGAACATCTGGCGGAGCATCTCGGAGAGGGACTGCTGATCGACCCGCTCCGGCTCAGGCAGCAACGCCAGCCGGGCGTCGTTCAGGGCGACCTTCGACATGATCGGCTCGCCGACATCTTCGGGCATCAGACCCAGCGCGTCTGAGAGACGGATGATCGCCTCCTCTGGCGGATCTGGAAAGAGTGTCGGATCGACAAACGCGCGATACCCGATCCGCGTCGTCGAGAGCAATCGGCCGCGCCGATCGAGGATCTCACCTCGCACACCGGGAAGCGACGCACGCGTCACTCTTGCCTGGATGTGTTCGGCGAGTCGAGCCGACGGCGCGACTTGGAGCTGGGCCACACGCAGAACAATGACGCCGAGCGCGATGGCCATGAACGCACCCGCGAAGCTCGCCCAGCGGTTCGCTCTGGTCGAAAGCGCGGGAACGCGACTCATCGCACGGTCGCTCTCTCTCTCGATGAGCCGACCGCCGTGTCGGGCTGCACGCGTCCGAGGTCGTCAAAGAGCAACACCGGTTGCGTCAACAGTTGCGGCGAATCGACGATGGGTTTCAGGCTGCTTGCGGCAGCAGCCATTTCGTGCACATGCTCGGGAGTAACAAGGCCCGCGATGTCTGTCCGAAGCAAGAGTATCTGCTCATCCTGGCGTTTGATCCGGAGTCGCGTCTGCGTGAGCTCGTGAAAGGCCTGGATCCTGGCCTGCCGGACCGCAAGCAGTGCGCAAGCAACGATCCCAAGAGACAGGATGAGGGCGACGATCTTGCCAAACACGAATGCCTCACTCTCTCTGGCATGCTGCCATTCGAGGTTCGTTACTTGGGCGGGATCCGCAGGACCATGTCAATTCGAATCTGGTTGGGATCACTGATCTGGTCACGGTTCGCGGCGACGATGTCGTCGACCCGGCCCTTCGAGCCCAAGTACGTCTGTGCGATCTTTGCGAGCGAGTCACCCTTCACCACTGTGTGAACCCTACTTGGTGCGTTGCGGTCGGTCCCCGGCGACTTGCGGGTTGTCGCCTCATCGTTGCTGGGCACCGGAGCCGTAGCGGCTTTCGCTTGCGGGGACTCGCCCGTCAGCACATGCCGCGGCGGGAGCTTGATTGTCGCGCCCACGCGAACGGTCCCATCCTTACCGACCCGCCCCTCGTTGAACTCGGCCAACGCACGCCACAGTCCGGGATCGCCATAATTCGACTTTGCGATCGAGTAGAGATTGTCCTTCTCCTGGATGCGATAGATCTTGACATCCTTCGGATCGAGGCGGGGCGTCTCGCGTATCGAGTCGACGGCACCGGGTGACGTGACCGATCCGGAGCCCAGGGTCAGCACGCCGTTCCCGTCGGGCCCCGCCTGCAAGGATCCGCCAGCCTGACGTATCGCGTTGGTCAGGTTGCTCGAGGCGGGCTCGGAGCCCAATCCCTGCGGGATGATCATTGGCTCGCCCAACCCGGCAGTTGCCGGCTGCTGCGGCACATGAGAAACAGAAGGCTCCGCGACCGCCGGCGCTGGCGAGGTGCTTACAGCAGGCGAGATGTCTCGTGCGTTCTGCTCGGCCCACTTCACGAGCGGGCTGATCGCATCACCCAGACCCAGTGTGGCCCGTTCGTCGTCGACGGCGACCGATGCGAGCTGGAGTTCGCGCTGGCCAGAGAGGTGGTCGCTGATGAGCACGCCGACAATGAGGATCAGCGTGAATCCGATGATGAGGGCGAGCTTGTGTTCGCGAGTCACGGTGCCGCATCCTTGCTTGCACGAGGGCTGTAAGGGGCTCTGCCGTCCGAATCCGTGGACGCGGCCCGGCGTGTGGTGGAAATGCTAGCGCCGCTCTACGGCGCGAAACTTCGCTGATCTGGATCGTGGATTGGAATGGACTTCGCTTTCCGAGGGAGCGACCGGACCTCCGCTGATATCCTCGGCCAGGCCGTCCGTGGTCAGGCGGCCAAACTCGCGCTTGACAGGCCTGTCCTCAAGCGAGTGGAACGAGATCACGCCGACCCGAGCCCTCGGGGCAAGCCAATCGGGCCGTGGCGATGCGGCCATTCCACCGCCGATGGCGTGGAGAAGCGCGTCGAGATTGCCGAGTTCGTCGTTCACTGCGATTCGGAGCGCCTGAAAGGTCTTCGTGGCTGGGTCGATACCGCCGGGTTCGGATCGACCAGTCGCGGATCGGACGATCGATGCCAATTCCGTCGTCGTTGATATCGGATGCGATCGCCGAGCCGCAGCAATCTTTCGCGCGATCCCTGCGGCTCGTCGCTCCTCGCCGTACTCGCGGAGAATGCGCACGAGCTCGGACTCGGGCAACGACGCGACCAGATCTGCGGCTGATGGGGAGAGGTCCAGCGAATCTCCCCTCCCGTTCTCGCTGCCCTCGCCCAGTCGACTCAGACGCATGTCGAGCGGACCCTCCCGAGAAAAGGAGAGACCTCGCGACGCGTCGTCCATTTGGTTCGACGCAAATCCGAGGTCGGCCAGCACAATCCCTGCCCGCAGCCCAGACTCGGCAATACAGCGGGGCAACATCGCAAAGTTGCCTGCAAAGGTGACAATCCTGGGGCACTCGGCTCCGAGTTCGTCTCGGATTCGCGCTTCGGAACGGGCCAAATTGCCTGCGTCGCAGTCATTGAGGGCCGCGGTACCCCCCCGACCTATCCGGCGGGCAATCTCGATCGCATGCCCTCCCAGCCCAACAGTGCAATCCACGTACGTTTCGCCCGGTTCCGGCCCGAGGATGGCAAGTATCTCATGGAGGAGGACCGGGATGTGGCGGAGAGACTGGCTCACAAGTTCCAAGAGGATATGGGGTTCGTCCGTCGGCAACGATTGGTGGGTGTTTGTTCGACGGGCCTACCATTCGGCTCGCGACGCCGAACCCGCAAGGCGCGAGGTGGCGTCCCTTGGAGCGGTATTCATGCGCACGTACGAGCGAATTGGACTATGGGGCGGAGTGGTTGTTGCGATCGGACTGGCCTGCGGCATTCGCTTGCCCGAGCCGCAGGTTGTCGCGCAGCCGGGGAGTCAGGTAATACGTGTCGCGACAGTCGACATGTTTCAACTGATCGAGTCGATGATCGAGTCGGAACGATACAAGCCCGCGCGTGACGCTCGCGACGCTGAGATCAGGACGAAGTTCGACGCCCTCAACGCCGAGCTCAAGGCGCTTGAGACCAAGGTCCAGCTCATCCCGCAGGGCACACCCGAGTTTCAGGCCACCATGCAGCAAGGCCAGGCAAAAGAAGTCGAGCGTCAGCAGTATGCCCAGCAGGTAGGACGCGAGAACGATGCCTTTGTGGCCTCACAGGTGCGGGAGGCCTACGGAATCGTCCACAAGGCCGCGAACGATGCGGCGGAGCAGTTGGGATACACGCACGTCTTTGCCACTCGACTGGACGCGGCAAACATGAAGGGCGACTCGCTCGCCCCGATCATGCAGGAGATTCTTGCGCGCCCGCTGGTTCGCTCGGGTGAGATGGACGACATCACCGCTCGCGTGCGAGATGATCTCAAGTTGCCGGAGAAAATCGCCCCCGCAACGGGTGCTGCGCAGCCGACGCCGGGCGGTAGCCGCTGAGCGATCACTCGGGCCGCCTACAGCGAGTTGTGCGTTTGCAGTTGGGCTCGTACATGCGTCGCCATGGTGTCCGCCACGGCCCTCTTCACCAACTCCATGGAGGGGCAACGTTCGCCGAGCAGCTCCCGGATCGACGTAACGGGCCGTCCCACAAGTCCGCACGGAACGATCAAGTCAAAGTGCTTCAGGTTGGTTGATACGTTGATCGCCAGCCCGTGCATCGAGACCCAACGGCGCACTCGCACGCCCATGGCGCACACTTTCGCGTGGGCATCGCTGGGATCGTCAGGCGATGGAATCCAGACGCCGGTGGCGGTGGCATCTCTGATCGCTTGCACGCCAAAAGCGAGGCAAGTGTCGATGACGACGGATTCGAGCAAACGCATGTACTCGTGCAGCCGCAGGCCGAGCACGTTCAGATCCAGAATCGGGTAGACCACCAGTTGCCCAGGTCCGTGATAGGTGATGTCGCCGCCCCGATCAGTCGGCTCGACTGCCACGCCTTCAGCCATGAGCCTTCCGGAGTCCGCCAGCAGGTGCTTCGTCGCGTTCGGCCGGTGAGAGACTGTGATGACTGGTGGATGCTCGACGATCAGCACCCGCCCCACTTCCGGTGTGCCTGAATCACGCGAAGCAAGAACCTCTTCCACGTGGGCCCGCTGCACGGCCAAGGCCTCCGGGTAGGGCATGACCCCAAGGTCAACGAGTGAGAAGGGTGAATCGGTCATTGGGGGTGCGTCCAACGGGAAGTGCGATCGGGCCCGAACCTACGATAGGGCCATGCAGCAAGGGTCTGTTTCGCACGTCCATCCGACGTCCATCATTTCCAAAGCGTGTCAGCTTGGCGATGGCGTTCGGATCGGTCCATTCTGTGTGATCGAGGGCGATGTGTCGCTCGGTGCCGGTGTCGAGTTGCTCTCGCATGTGTGCATTCGGGGTCCGGTCAGGATCGGCGCCAATACACGACTCTATCCGGGTGCGTGCATCGGGTTCGAGCCGCAGGACTTCAAGTTCACACCGGGCATGAAGACCGCAGGCGTGGCAATCGGTTCGGACTGCCTGATCCGCGAGCACGTCACGATCCACGCCTCGACGAAACCGGACGTGCCGACGTCCGTCGGTGACAAGGCATTCCTGATGGCCACGTCGCACCTCGGGCATGACGTGAAAGTTGGCAACAATGTCGTGATGGTGAACGGGACGGGCGTCGCAGGCCACGCCGAGATCGCGGACAACGTGATCCTGTCGGGCGGGGTTCTCGTGCATCAATTCGCCCGGATCGGCCGCTACGCGATGCTGAGCGGCGGCGTGGGCATCTCGATGGATGTTCCGCCCTTCTGTGTCGTTGTGGAACGCAACAGACTTGGAGGGATCAATCTCGTCGGCATGCGACGAGGAGGCTTTGACCGCGCGGATATCACGAGCGTTCGTCGCGCATTCCGTGAAGCCCTTCGCGTGCCCACTCTGACCAAGCAGGAGATGGTAGCGAAGCTCGAAGAACTCGGGAAGAATTGCGCTCCTGTCAAAGAGATGGCGGCGTTCATTGCCGAACCCAATCGCAGAGCGATCTGCCCGGGGCCCGCACGCCCGCCACGAATGTTCACGACTTTCCTTCACCTCGGTCGGCGCGGAAGAAGCGATCTGCAGGCGTCGTTGCTCAGCGCTACCGACGAAGAGTGACCCAATGACGCTCGGCACTGGCGCGTTCGATCGAACGAGCTCGCCATTTCTCGCAGGATCCATGGATGAGCGATTCAGACAGCCATGAACAATCCCCATGGATCAGCGTGCTCGCAAGCGGTTCCACAGGCAATTGCTCTGTAGTCGTCTGGTACGAGGGCCGCGAGCGACGGGCCGCGCTGATCGATCTCGGGCTCAGTCCGCGCAGGACTCGCGTGGCGCTCGCGTCGCACGGCCTCTCAATGGATGACATCTCGTCCGTTCTGCTCACGCACTTGGATATCGACCACTTCAACCCTGGGTGGATGCGACGGGATCTCCTCCGCGGTCCGTTGCGGATGCACAAGCGACACCTCGGCAGGGCGTCGCGCGCGGGAATCGCCACGCTCCGCACAGAGCCATTCGAACACGAGTTTCGCATTGGGGCGCTTCGTGCGTCGATCGCGATGGCGAGCCATGACGAGCTCGGAGTCGCGACCTTCCGTATCGGGTTCGAGGGCGCCGGCGGCGAACTGGGATTCGCGACCGATGTCGGGCGCATGACGTCCGGCCTCGTGCGCCATCTCAGTGGCGTGGATGTACTCGCGCTCGAGTCGAACTACTGTCCCGCGCTCGAGATGGCATCGGACCGGCCGGCGTTCCTCAAGCATCGCATCATGGGCGGCAGCGGCCACCTCTCGAACGAGGAGTCTGCGCAGGCTGCACGAGAGATCGGGCCGCGTGAGCACCTCGTGCTGCTGCATCTCTCTCGACAGTGCAATCGGCCGGAGCTCGCACTCGAGAAGCACGCGGGAATCGGCTGCCCTGTCACGGTCTCGACGCACACGGAGCCGACGGCACCTGTCACGATCCGGCCCGGCGTTCCCAGAGCCGCCCCATCGATGATTGAGGCCAGAATGGGTCGCCAGTCGATGCTCTTCTCGATGGAGCGGAATCCGTGAGCACAGCACCGCCTGATCACAGCCGACTAAGAGACATACGCCAGCAACTGCGTCTGCTGCTGGGACTTCGGGACAGCATGACCATCGACGGCGTTCGCTATGTAGAACGGACACACGAGCCGCTTCGGCGCGCGATCAGTCAAAAGGGAAGGGGCTTCAAGGACTACGAGGTCACCTTCCGCTCCGGCGAGCGCATGCGAATTCGATACACACCCGCTCGGGTTTATGCCGACCTGATCGGCCCGTCGTCGCTCGCGCCCTACCTTCCTGCGGACGGGCTTATCCGTCCGGGGGCTCGCCTTCTCGTGCTCGATGCGGGCACGGGCTTCGGCGCATCGTGGCTCGCCCAACGCGTCGGACCGGCGGGTGCCATCGTGGCGCTCGAAGAAGACGGCGAGAGCTGGCACTTTGCCAGCAGGCGATACCAGAACGCGAATGTCGCGATCGAACGCGGCTCGACTGAGTCGCTCGGCGGCGAGCTCGATGGCTCATTCGATGGTGTGGTCGCACTGAGCGTACTCGCCAATCACACACTTCGCGGCACACGCCTGCTCGAGCTTTGGCGCGTGCTGAAGCCGGGCGGGTGGATGCTTGCGGGCGGACCCGCTGCCGGCGAAGCGATCGGCTCCATCTTGGAGGAGTCTGGCATCAGAACGCCGGAAATCGTTCTGACCGAGGTCGTGAACCGCGGCCCTGAGGGAATCGCGACATTCCTCGTGCGAAAGGGCGTGCCCAAAGTCGCTGAGGAATTCGGCGACCAGGCAGATGGGGACGATCGACCCGATGGCTGATGCATTGACACCAGCACCGATACCGGCTTCGGTCCCCGGCGACATGCCGACACGGTTTGATCCGCTGCGGGCGTGGGGATCCGTCACGCTCGCGATCTCCGGATTCGGAGATGGCATCGAGTTGCGGCCTGTGCTGCGAGACTGGATCGAGTTTCTCGGAGGGCGTCCCGGCGAGATCGTGTATGTGGATGGGGGCTCAAGTCCCTCGACCGTGCGCCGCCTCACGTCGATGCTTGACGAGGGCCTTATCGATCGGTTGGAGTTGCTCACGCCCGGCCACTTCGAGAACCATCGCGATCGCTGCTACATCCAGGAGTACCGCGCGGGTCGCCTCGCGACGCTCCCCTACGTCATGTTCATCAAGATGGACACTCTGCCGTTCCGGCGCGGGCTCGACAACTGGCTCGCAGAAGATCTTGCTGCGCTCGACCGGCCAGGCGTTTTCTCCATCACGCACTCGCACCAGGATAACCCGCCGCTCGGGCGCGACGGCCCCTACATCGTCTTCGACTTTACGAGTCTGAACTACGCGCTCATGAAGCGGAGCGTCTTTGATCGCGCGATCGAGGACCAGATCGGTGAACTCGTCCGCTCCAACTTCCGGGGCGAATACCCCGCCAAGATCCGGACGGAGGAGAAGTTCAAACGCATGCTGGTCGAGTGGCTCTGGCACCATCAGGTGCTCAATCACGGGCTGCGAACGCTCGGGCGTGCAGAATCGATCGATTACACGATCAATCACATCAACAAGCGAGGACGCGAGCTGCTCCGGATCCGACGCGCCTTCCGCGCCCGCAAGGGCCTCGATCGCTATTACGACGCGCCGCTCTACTACCGTGCGCCGCGCGGACCCATCCTCCGATTCGGAAGACAGATCGAAGCAGCAGTCCGAACAACGAGGGATCGGCTTCTTCGCACGCTTGGCATCTCCAGCGGTCCGAACGCAACGTAGATTATCGGCTGCCGCAGCACGCATGCGGCGACAATGGAGTCTCACAGCATATGGATGGCAAGAGCATCAAGGCCGTGGTGTTCGACTGGGGAGGAGTGATCCTGCAGATCTGCCGCTCGTGGGACGAGGGGTGCGATCGAGCCGGCGTCGAGAGGCGTGATCGGCCCGGGGGCGACGCCATGACGCTGGAGCGTCGGCGTCTAAACGTCGCGTATCAGACCGGCCAGATCGACTGCGACACATTCTTCCGGAACATCGCCAGCAGCACACGCGGGGTCTACTCCATCGATGAGGTCGTGCGTGTCCACGATGCGTGGCTGGTTCGGGAGTACACGGGCGTTCGGACATTGATCGAGGAACTGAACGCCGCCGGGCGCGTTCAGACCGGGCTGCTCTCAAACACGAGCCATCGCCACTGGCTCCGTCACTTGCCGACAGAGCACGCGGCCGCCGAGTTCCCCTCGATCGGCCTGCTGACGCACAAGCACGCCAGCCATCTGCTCAGACTCGCCAAGCCGCACGTCGAAATCCACCGCGCCTTCGAGCGAGAGAGCGGCTTCCGGCCGACGGAAATCCTCTTCTTCGATGATCTTGCGGACAACATCGCGGGCGCGCACGCCGCCGGCTGGCACGCACACCAGATCGATCACACAGGCGACACCGCTTCCCAGATGCGAGCCGCGCTCCGAACGCTCGGCTTGCTTTGAACGCTTGCAGCGCATGCGTTCTCGTGTCAGTCCTTGGCGTCGTCCGGCATCACCCAGATGCGCAGGTCGCGCCACTCGATGCGGTTCCCCGGGTGATGCGTCTGGATCGCGATGAAGCCGGTCGAGAAGTCCGTCTGCTGAGAGTCGGTCATCTCGACGCCGTTGACCCACGTCTGGATGTGGTTCCCTACCGCTCGGACGCGATAGTCGAACCACGCGCCGTCGCGCGTGATCAGCGCCGGCGCCAGCACACGGTTGTAGAGCGAACCCGTGTAGTTCTTCATGTCGTGGTTGTCGACCTGCGCCTCGTAGCCGAGCGGCCAAGAATTCGGATCTTCCGTCCGGGGCTCCACCCGGAAGTAGATCCCCGAATTTCCTCGCTCGTTCACCCGGACAAGTGCCCGCAGCTCATAGTTGCTGTACCGCTTCTCGGTGAACAGGTGGCCGGGGCCATCCGCGCCGATCAGCGTGCCATCCTCAACAGACCATGTCCCTCCCCCACGCTTCACCCAGCCTGAGAGGTCCGGCGTGATCATCCGGACGTACCCCTCCCGATCTGGATCGGGAGACAGGTCCTTGATGCGGATGCTTCGATACCGGACCGCGTCACCGTGATCCTGCAGCGCGATGTACCCAGTCGTCATGCGACCGTTCAACGGGCTCGGACTCTCCTTGGTATGCACGTATCCGCGATCGTCGATCTTCTCGTTGTCGTGGATCTTCACCCCGTTCAGCCAGACGTTCAGCGTGTCACCCACGAGCGAGATGTGATACACGTTCCACTCGCCGGCGGGCCTGCAGGCCTGCACGCGCGGCACAATGGCGTTGTACACGGCCCCGCACGAGTTGTCCGCGAGCGGCTTGTCGAATGAGTCGAATACCTGGATCTCCATGCCCGTGAAGGCCGGATCGCCGTTGTCGGAGCCCCTAAGCCCCACGCCGCTGTTCCCGCCCGGCGGGACCATGAATTCGAGCGTCAACTCAAAGTCTCGGAACATCCGAGTCGTCCGCAGCCACCAACCCTTGCCCGGCTTCACTGCACGAAGCTCGCCATCCACCGCCGCCCACGACTCCGCCTCGCCCCACGTCGTCCACCCGTCGAGTGACGTCCCGTTGAACAAATCAACCCAGCCCTCGCCGGACGCCGCAGGCGGGTCGTCGGCCACACCCGCGAGGTACCCATCGCGGCTGACCTGACCCTGCTGCCCGAGCGAGGCGGCCGCTCCGCAGGCAAGCACGAGGCACGACACGGCGAAAGACCTGACCATCGATGGACTCCTGCACTGATGGACGCGATCAGGTCACGCCGGATCGCGCCAGCGGTTACTCCAGTTCTTTGATGTAGACGTTCGCGAATTCGATCGCGAATCCGTGATTCTGAAGCGCGATCGGGCCGCTCGCGGGCACGCCGGGTAGACGCGCCTTCTCGACGACCAGCTTGCCATTGAGCTCGACTGTCAACACCTCGCCCTTCATCGTGATGACGAATCGATTCCACTCTCCGATCGGCGCGTCGGCGTTCACTCGGGGCGTCACACCCGCCCGTACCTCCGGCGACATCGCGCCGTCTGTGCGATACCCGTACACCTCTCCGGACCCGATCGGCCAGCACCAGATGTTCACCTGGCTCTTGTCGTTCCCTCGGAGGTAGATGCCGCTGTCACCTGCCTCCTTCACACGCGCGGTTACTGGCTTGCCGTCGGCATCGACGCGCTGCGACCCATCCGCGTCGATCACCGGGACTTCTGCCTCGTGCACAGCCCCGCTCCATCGCCAATCGGCAACCAGCACAAAGTCTCCGAAGGAGCGCTCGGACCAGAGGTGGTCGCCCTTCCCGTCATACGAGAGCACATAGTCCGACGCCGTCCAGTGGTCCGCGTTCGCGGGATCTGCCCTCCATCCGGCGAGATCCACGCCGTTGTAGAGCGGCACGAACCCCTCGTCGAGCATCGCGACATCCGACTCCGAGAGAGGCACTTGCGAGCTCGGCAGTTCCTTGATCATCAGGTTGCGGAAGTGGACCTCCGACCCCTCAGACTCCAGACAGATGTACCCCTTGCGAGGCGAAACACCGCTGCCGCGCGTCACGACCTTGCCGTTCACGGCCAGCGAGATCTCACCGTTGTTGCACGTGATGCGATAGTGATTCCATCCGGGCGCGGCAACCATCCGCTTCTCCGTCGGAAACGCACGACTGCCTCCGCGCCCGTTCTCCGGCGTCATCACGGCGCCCCAGATCGGGAAGATGTCGCCGTCACTGGTATACCAGTCCCCCTCCAGGCCATCCATCACCTGCACCTCGACCGAGCGAGTGAAGGGCTGTCCCTTCACAGGGATCGGATCGGACCAGACAAAGATGCCCGCGTTCCCACCCGCTCGCAAGTGGCGGAACTCGACCTCCATCACGAAGTTCTCGTACTGCTTCTCGGTGCGAAGCAGGCCGGTCGGGATCCCCGAGCAGACGATCATGCCATCGCGCGCTTGCCACGTGGAGGGCGCACAGTTGACGTTCTTCCAGCCGCTCAGATCAGTGCCGGTGAACAGCGCCACGAAGCCCGCTTCAGTCGTCAGGTAGCTCGTCTTGCCATCGTCGGTGTACGTCGCGTCGTTCGTGCCCCAATCGTCGGTGCGGAAGGGTGCTGCGGGAAGCCCCGATGCGCCGAAGATCGTCGCCTCCGGCGACGAGCTCCATGCGTAGCGGGCGGCAACGGGCGAATCGACGCCTGGACTCGAGAGCACCAGCGCATCCCCTTCGACCCGCACCCGTGCGGGACGGAACTGCTTGTCCGAGCCCGCGATCCATAGCTCGGGCGTCGCGCTCTCGCGAACCGTCATGCCCTCGCCGTGGTCAAACCGAATGCGCATCTCCGCGCCCGTCGTGGCGACGGTGGTCGGCATCGGACCGGACCATTCCACCCCGTCCTCTCCATACGTCTTCGCGAGCGCGATCGCGACAAGCCGCAGACCGACGTCCCGCTTGTTGGTCGGGTGGATGTCCGCCGGGTTGCCGATGTCGAGTGTCACCGCCATGCCGGTGTTCGGCGTGGAAAGCGAGTGCTGCTGCGACTCACGCAGCTCCGCGACCAGACTGGGGTTGACGTTCGAGTATCGATACGGCGCGATCTGCACGAAATAGAACGGGAAGTCCCTCTGCTTCCAGATCGACCTCCACCCATCGATCATTGCCGGAAAGAGGCGTGCGTAGAGCGGCGCATTCCCAATGTTGGACTCCCCCTGATACCAGATCGCACCGCGGATCCCGTAAGGAACAAGCGGCGCGATCATGCCGTTGAAGAGCGTCGTCGGTGTGCCCGGCCCGATCTGCGGCGCATTCGCCATCGCGGGCAGGTCGCGCATCGCGGGGCCCATGGCATACTTCCAATCGCCAGCGATCGAGACCGACTTCTCCGACGGCCCAAGCCCGACCGTGATAGCCATGTCATAGAACTTGCCGCTCGCGAAGCCGATCGCGCCCAGTCCGGCGGTGTCGAGCACCCGCACGGCAACCACGTTTCGACCCGCTTTCAGCAGGCCCGCCGGTATCTCGTACACACGGGGTTCGGCCCACTTGCCGTCAGCGTGCGTGGAACCGACAAGCTTTCCGTTGATCCACGTCGTGTCCCGATCATCGATCGGTCCGAGACTCAACCGGCCCGAGCCGCCGCCACCCGCGCTCGCGAAGTCCGCCGGGAGATCGATCACCCGGCGCATGTACACAATCCCGTCGTGCCGTCCGAGATCATCGCCCGCAAACGCGCCGGGCGCGGCCATCGTCTCCCAAGACGTGTCGTCGAAAGCCTCCGTCGTCCACGCCTTCGGCTGGCGCTTTGCTCCGGGCTCGTCGAGCGCGTTCCACCACCGCTGCTCCCAGCCCTCCGTCACCGAGGCGCGAGTCTGCGGGTCCTTCGCCTTCGCGATGAACTCCATCTGAGACGCGAACTCCGGAATGGTCTCCATCGTCGCGCCGTCGGTCCATGCCTGCGCGGGCGTTCCGCCCCAGTCCGCGCTGATCACTCCGACCGGAACGCCGAGTCGCGCCGAGAGCTCCCGGGCGAAAAAATACCCGACGGCCGAGAACCCTGCCGCACTCTCTGGTGAGCACTCGCTCCACTGCCCCTCGCAATCGAGTTGCGGATGCAGCGAGATTGTGTTCTTCACCGTAAACAGTCGCACCATGGGATCGGATGCTCTGGCGATCTCCGCCTCAGCGCCATCCGTCTGTGCGAGGGGCCACTCCATGTTCGACTGGCCCGAGCAGATCCACACCTCCCCGATCAGGACGTTCTTGAATGTCTTGGTTGTGCCACCCTGCACCGTCAGCGTCGAGGTCTCGGCCATCCCCGGCGTTCGAAGCGCCACGCTCCATCGCCCGTCGGCCCCGGTCACGACCTCTCCGACCGCGTCATCGCTCCACGAGCCCGACACCCTGATCCGCTCGCCGGGCGTCGCCCAGCCCCAGACGGGCACGCTCGCATCTCGCTGGAGCACCATGCCATCGCCGAAGATCGCCGGCATCCCGACGTCGGCATGCGCGCCAACAGCACTTGTAGCTATCAAGATCGAGGCGACGGCAACGCGGGCATGGAATAGCGACATGGGACCTCCATCGGTAGGAGATCCAGTGTACCGCGCCGAGCCGGGGCTCACACGCCGCAACTCGAACCGGGGAACGCCCGCTTCGCCTTACTTCTTGCCGGCGTCCTTGGCCTCTGCCTCGGCGAACATCTCGGGCTTCTTCGCTTTCCACGCCTCGTCCAGCGCGGCAATGATCGCGCCGGGGTTCCTGTAGAAATCGCCCTCGCACCCCTCGCAGCAGAAGCGAACGAGCCGATTCCCGACCACGATCTCAGTCGGCTCGCCCATCCCCCCGAGCTTCTCATCGGAAATCGGGCAGTTCTCGAGCGGATAGTCCTTCCGCTGGGCCTCTTTGACGGCCTCGTCGAGCTTGGCGATCACCGCCTGAGGATCCTTCGTGAACGTCTTCACGCATCCCTTGCAGCAGAGGCGAACAAGACGGTTGTTCCAGACCATGTCGATGGGCTGCCCCATAGAACCCAGCTCCTCGCCGGAGACGAGGCAGGTCGTCGCCGGATAGAACGGCATCTGGCTCGCAATGATCGACTTGTCGACCTCGGCGAGCGACACCTTCAGATCGGCCTCAAAGGTCTCGATGCAATCGTCGCAGCAGAAGCGGATCTCCCGCCCGTCGTACACGCGAACAACCGGCTCCCCCATCTCGCCGATCGCGTGGTTTGCGACCGGACAATCGCGCAGTGTGAAGGGATCACCCACGCGATCCCCGAGCAGCGCCGAAGCGCCGGCAAAGCCCACGATCCCGAACACACCGACGCAGATCATGCTGGCGATTCGCATAGAACCTCCTCTGGTAAGCCACCGGGCGATACTCGCCCGTCCACGCTCATTATTGGCCGTTCCGATCGAGGAATGCGAGCGCTCCGAGGAATGCCCGGGCTCCCAGCAGCCCGATCCGACGACCGCAGAGCCGCACGCTCTCAGACGGAGTACATCTTCGCCGTCTGTTCCGCCAGTGCTCGCACTCGTTCGGCGAGCTCGGGTGGCTCCACCACGCGGCAGCTCGGCCCCATAGAGAGCACCCACCAGACAATCTCGTCGAGCCCAGCGACACGCATGCGCATCGTGATCGAGCCATCCGGCTCGTGCTCGATCACCTGCGTCGCATGCCAGCGGGTATCGGCGACCGTCTCGCTGATCGGGGCCTCGAATCGAAGCACCACCTCGTGCTCGATCGACCCGGGAATGAGCCGCCACGCGTTGCCAAGGTGGCTCTCGACCGAAAACGACGCCGGGATCTCGTACGCATTGGCCGTCGTGGCCACACGCGTGAATCTCGAGAGTTTCAGGCATCGGACCCCCTCACGCCCCTCACGGGTGCCGAGCGCATACCACGCACGCACCGAGAACAGGAGCGCATATGGCTCAAAGTGAAACTCCTCGCTCTCGGCACGATCTCCCCTCGAGATACTCGCGGGAGATTCGTACTCGCACAGCAGAGCCCGACGCGAGGCGATCGCGCCGCGCATCCGGTCGTAAACGTCCGAGGAACCCCCCGCCGGGTCGGCCTGCGCCGTCCGCACCACCACATGCCCAGCGAGCGAGTCCAGCTCGGCCCTGGTCTCCGGCGGGAGCTGCGCCTCGATCTTCGCCAGACCTCGCCACGCCGGCGCGAGGAACGCGATCTGTTCCTTCTGTGCCACGTCATCGCAAAGCAGCGCGAGGGCCAATGCTTCATCGACCGTCAGTTGGAGAGGTGGCAGGAAGAATCCGGCTCCCACTCGGTAGCCGCCTCTTGCCTCATCAAACACGACCGGGACGCCCGTGTCATTCAGCTTCTTCATATCGCGAAAGATCGTCCGCTCGCTCACGCCGAGTTCCGCCGCGAGTCGTTCGGTTGAGTAGGCGTCCGGCCCCTGAACGAGCGTGATGATTCTCAAGAGTCTGTGGACGTCGCTGTTCTGTTTCACGGCTTGCTCCCAGTCCGATTATTGCCCCGACGCGATCAGGATCATCTCGAGACCCCCTCCTCACCGACAGACGCATGGAACCTCTGATCTTTGACTCTCGACTCACCACCATTGCTCTGGGCCGTTGAGTCGTCGGGCGGCGAGCCGTGCACGCGAACGGCTCAGGCCCGCCTCTCCCGCCGTCCTACGCCGCGGCTTTCCTCGCTCTCAAGCACAGGCTTCGCTTCAGGTTGCAGGCGGCCAGCGTCAGCGCGAAATCCAGAGCGTTGCGGTCTCTCCCCCTGTATCTCACCAGTCGGCACCCTAGCTGCTGCTTCATCATCGCCGTCGGATGCTCCACATGCGCCTGCAGCCGCGAGATACATCGGTTCCAACGCTTCTGCCAGTCCCGCAGCTCATCCTGACCGGGGCGACGCTGGTAGCAGCTCCCGTCGATCACGCCCCGGGCACGCAGCGCCTCGCGGCGTTCCTCCTTCGAGTACGCGCTGTCCGCCTCGCGCAGACGTGTCCGGAAGCGCACGAACGTGGTCCCATCCGGTGTCTTGGCGGTGAAGGAGAGCCCCACGAACCTGCGGAAGCTGATGCGGTCCTTGAGGGCCTCCTCCAGGCCGGGATCCGAGAGGTTGTTCCACTTCTGGAGCATCAGGTACTTGAGCATGAGGACCGGGCACCAGGGCGGATGGCCCGCTCCGGCGTTGTTGTACTCGGGCAGCTTCCTGATCGGAGCCGCGAGCCTCTCCCACGGCGTGGCCGCGTCGAGCTTCTCCAGCAACGCCGCCGAACGCGGCCCGCCCGACTCGACCATCACCGCGTCAAAGAACCCCATCGACTCGTTCTTCCGCACGCCCATCGATCGCCTCCAGACCGCCCGCATGACGGGACACATCCGGTACGATCATTCACCCGCGGTGGTTGCGCGATTGTTTAAAGGTTCCGTCTGCCAGTCAGACCCTCGAATCTCTCACAGCCACCGCTCCCGACCGAGTGGTGTTCGGTACCCTCATCGGCGTGACCATTCCAGCCCCCAACCCAACTCCCCCATTGTCCACCACCCGACGCCACTTTCTCGGCTGGAACGCGCCGATCCTGCCCAAGGCGGCAGCGTGGCTCTTCGATCAACTCGCGCCAGGCTTTCTTGAGGCCGATTTTTCGACCACCATCGTGGTTGTGCCCGGCGCACGGTCGGGACGACTGCTTCTCGGCATGTTGGTCGATGAGGCTGGCAAGCGATGCGCGGCCCTCGTGCCTCCGCTGCTCGTCACACCGGGCGAGGTCATCGAACCGCTACTTGGGGTGCCCCGGAGTCGACCCGCCGGACCCATCGCGCGCCAACTCGCGTGGTTGCGCGCAATCTCGATGACCAGCCAACCCGAACTCCAGCCCTTACTTGGCGCAGCAGACACCCGTGATGAATCAGTTGACTTGGGAACGCGTGCGAGTCGCTCGCTCGGGCCGTTCCTTGAACGGACCTACACAGAGCTCGGTGGCCATGGGCTGCGATTTGAAGACGTGATCGAGCCAGCAAGAGAACTCGCCGGCTCGCGTGAGGCAGCTCGGTGGCGAACGGCGGCACAGATCGCCGATCGCTTCCGATCCGTCCTTATGTCGCTAAGTCTGTCGGACGAGGTCCATGATCGCATCGCCACGTTCGAGCAGATGACTCCGGAACATAAACTGCGTGCCCGATCACACATCACTCGCGCCGTGATCGTCGGAGTGCCGGAGCTTCCGGGCCTCGTGAGGCGTGCGCTCCTCACCTGCGGCAACCGGCACCAGTCGATCGACGTGCTGATCCACGCGCCAGAATCGTTTCGCGACACCTTCGATGATCTAGGCTGCACAAGATCGGAAGCGTGGGCTTCCTGCACGTTGCCAATAGAAGAAGATCAGATTTCGTTCGCCACGGATCTCGCCGATCAGGCGGCCCGCGCCTTTACATGGCTCGCCACGACCGCTCCGGATGCTCCGGTCGATGATGTTGTCATCGGATTGGCGGACGAATCGCTCGCGGATCTGATCTCCCTCGAGCTTCGCCGGTTCTCTACCACACACGTTCGATCCGCCGCCGGCTACTCGGCTGAACGTGCCGAGCCCGCACGTGTGCTGTTGCTCGTGAGCAAGCTTCTCGAGCGCCGGGGCTTCGATGAACTCATGGCGCTCGCGCGACATCCGCGCGTCGAGCGTTGGTTGTTGGAATCAAGTACGCCCCAACACCAACGCACAGGATGGGCCTGGTGGCTCCAGTCGCTCGAAGAGTATGCCGCGACGCAGTCTCCAGGGAAGCTCCATCGACTGCCCGAACCAACGGAGCGAGTGTGGAACGATGCTCTCGAACTTGTCAGGGGAGGTGTCGCCTCGCTCCTGGGAGACCTTTGGAATGACAAGGAGGACGGAGCCGAGTCGCCGATTGGGCTAGCTCAACTCTCAACCGCGGCGCTCCAGATGCTGGATCGCTTGTACGGCCACCTTCCTGCAACGTCATCCGATCCCGCCATGGCACGACTCGCCGAGTCCTGCATCGCTCTCGCAGAGGATCTACGGACGATCCTCGCGGTCTCCAACGAGTCGGGCGCCGAATTGGGAATGGAGCGTCCATCGGTGATCCTCGGATGGTTGGTCGCACACCAGGCCTCACACACGATCGCAAGCCCACCCGACGCCGACGCGATCGAGATGGTTGGTTGGCTCGAGCTCGCGCACGATCCGTCGCCTATCGCGGTGGTCATCGGGATGAATGATTGCTGCGTTCCCGGCGTACGGGACCACGACTCAATCCTTCCTACTTCACTCCGCAAGGCGCTGCGGATGCCCACGGCGACCGATCGCTTGGCGCGAGACTCATTCCTCGCATCGACAATAGCTCGCTCACGTCGCCAAACGCTCTTCATCGCGCCCCGACGAGACGAGGAGGGGCTCCCACTGATTCCAAGTCGACTGCTCTTGCGTTGCGCGAATGACGTCCTTGCGCCACGCATGAGGCGTGCGCTCGGTCGCCATGGCGACGGTCCGTCCGCAGTAACTCTCAAGCGTCGCGCTCCCAGTTCGCTTCGCAGCCAATACCCGCTCGCGCCAATCGGAATCACCCCTCCAGTCTCTCGTGTTCCAGTCACGGCATTCAGGGACTATCTGGCCTCTCCGTACCTGTTCTATCTGAGGCATGTGCTGAGACTCCGGGAGACTTCGGAGCCGACCGGCGAACTCGATCCGATGGCGTTCGGCATTCTGATCCACAGCGCACTCGAGTCGTTCGGACGGAGCGGAGATCGTGACAGCCTCGATCCAAGAGTCATCCGCGACTGCGTGCTGGACCACCTCAGCACGATTGCGGCGGGACGCTTTGGACCGCATCCATCGGTCGCGATCGCCATTCAGAAGGAACACGCCACAGCCCGGCTGAGCCGCTGGGCCGAGGTGCAGGCGACGCGAGCCGCCGATGGCTGGCGGATCCGGCACTCGGAATGGGCTAGGCAGAAGGAAGGCCAGGCCGAAGGCCCAGCTCCTCGCATTGATGTTCCTGAGGGCAGTATCGAGCTCCGCGGCAGGATCGATCGCATCGATGTCCACGAGGATTCGGGCAAGATCATGGTGCTCGACTACAAGTCATCGGACACACCCGGGAATCCCGGCAGGACTCACCGCGCCCGAGATGGGACGTGGCGTGACCTTCAACTCCCGCTCTATCGGAATCTCATCCAACCGCTCGGGTTCTCGGGCGAGGTCTCCCTTGGCTACTTCAACCTCCCCCGCGACTTGGATGAGGTCGGCGTGTCGGTTGCACCGTGGAATGAGGAGGACCTCGCAAGTGCCGACGAGACCGCCCGCGCCGTCGTCTCGCACATCTTGAGGAGTGAGTTTGGCGATATTGGCAGGATGGACCAACAAAGCACTCTGGGTCTCATCGCGGGCGTCGGCGTGCTCTCCGACTTTGACGCCTCCAGCGGACCAAATCGAGAGGATCGCACTTGACCCCCCCCTCACCTTCGTGCTCGCCCGCAATCCCACACGAACCTGACCATCGGGTGATTCTCGCATCAGCCGGCACGGGCAAGACCTACCAGCTCACCAATCGCCTCATCGGGTTACTCGTTCGCGGCGCGGCTCCATCCGAGATTGTCGCCACCACATTCACCCGAAAGGCCGCTGGCGAGATCATGGAACGAGTCGTCGAGCGATTGTGCGAAGCGGCGACGGACGCGAAGGCCCGCGACGCGCTCTCGATCGCAATCGGGCTCCCACTGACACATGACCGATGCCTCGTCCTTCTGCGATCGATCTCCGAATCGCTCGATCGTTTCGGAATCCTCACCATCGACTCGTTCTTCCATCGCCTCGCTTCCGTACTCTCACTCGAGATCGGAGCCGGACCAGACCGACGCATCGCGGATGACGCGGAAGACGACTCCATCCGCCACGAAGCCCTCGAAGCTGCACTCGAGAACGCGGCACCGGGAGAGATGGCCGCGTTGGTCCGCCTGCTCTACGACGACAAGCCGGGTGCGGGTGTGATGCGTCGACTCGACGAGATCATCTCGCACGGCCTCACACTCCTCCGCGAGACGAGGCACGAGCCAGAGATCTGGGGCGTTTCTGCCGCCCTCCTCGAACCAACGGATACAGCCGATGCTTCTGCTGCTTCTCTCGGGCGCATCGCCGACGAAATGATGAACGCAGACCTGCCCTCCAACAAAGACGGAACCCATCCAAAGAAATGGATCTCGCTCCAGAAGGACTGCGCCGACCTCTTCCGCTCCGACCAACTCGACGCGTTCCTCGATCGGGCGGGGAAGTACATCCTCGCCGGAACCTTCGACAAAAAGGAGTTCCCCCCACAGACCTTGGCCGTCTTCCGCGCGGCTCTTGACATGGCAGTTGGATCTCTCGACCGCAAGCTCGCGGCACGAACCCGCGCTGCACGCGCCATCCTTGAACGTTTCGATCGCGAGTACGAATCGCTCAAGTCCGAACGCGGAGTTTGGCGGTTCGAAGACGTCCCGCGCGCCGTGCTCGCCCACATCGGCACGGAAGGGATAGAGCACGCGTACTTTCGACTCGATGGCCGCGTGCGCCACCTGCTTCTCGACGAATTCCAAGACACCTCGATGTCCTCGTTCCGGCTTCTGGAGCCGCTTGTAGGGGAAATAGTCGCGGCGGAGCCGCCCGATCGCACGTTCTTCTGCGTTGGAGATGTCAAGCAGTCGCTGTACGCGTGGAACGGCGCGGAACCAGAGCTACTGCCAGCGATCGCGGAGCGATGGCCGCAGATCAGTCGGAGTTCGCTGTCGGTCTCCCGCCGTTCATCGCGTGCGGTGCTCGATGCGGTGAATCTCGTCTTCGGAAGTCTGGCATCCAACGTCGGCCTCGCCGGGAACAGCGAACTCGCCGAACGATGGCATTCCTGTTGGGTGGAGCACAAGGCGCACGACCTCGAATTGCCCGGCGAGACGACGCTGCTTGTTCCCGCCGCTGATGAGAGCATACAAGCCGAAGACTTGCAGAGCAGCGTGGAAGAAGGCGACTCGCCGGATGACGGTCCCGCAGTCGCCGAGTCCGAGGTGTCCCTCGCCGTGCAACGTGTCGCCATCCGTAGGGCCCAGTCTGCCACGGCCAGTATCGCGATCCTCGTTCGCTCCAACAAGTCCATCGCACCGATCATCCACGCGCTGGCTGAGGCCGGGATCGAAGCGAGCGAAGAGGGCGCGGCATCGCTGCTTGATGCGGCCCCCTGCGGCGTGATCCGCTCGCTGCTCCATCTCGCCGATCATCCATCCGATACCGCCGCACGATTCCACGTTGCATCCTCGCCGTTAGGACCGTGCGTCGGACTCCGGCCCGATGCGTCGGAGGCCGTGACCGCCCATGTTGCGTCGTCTATTCGGTCTGATGTCGAAAGAGATGGCCTGGCGAGCACGCTCGCGGGTCTGATCGAGGCCACGTCAGACTCGATGAGCCCACGCGAGCACGCCCGCTGCCTCTCTCTGATCCAGCTAGCCCGCCGTCTGGATGCAGATGGCCGCGCCTGGTGTGCGGAGATGGTCGACGCCATCGACGCGTCCCGTGTCCGCGATCTTGCTTCAACACCGGTGCGGGTGATGACGACACACGCCGCAAAGGGACTTGAGTTCGATGTCGTGATTCTGACAGACCTTGGCTCCGCGATGTTTCGCAAGAGCGCGGACATCATCGGTGATCGTCCCGAGCCTCTCGGCGCGATCACCCAGATCACGTGCCGCCCAAGCCCCGCGTTGCAGAAGGCAGAGCCCGCTCTCGACGCCATCGTTGCTCGCGCCAGGAACCGTGTGCTGATGGAAGGCCTCTGCGTCCTGTACGTAGCCATGACCCGGGCACGACACGTGCTGGACGTGATCGTGAGCGATCGCTCACTGAAGCTGCCTTCCAAGACAAGTACGACGGTCTATCCCGGGCGCCTCATCGCTGCAGCACTCACTGGGGGCTGTCTGCCGATCGAATCCGGCGGCACACAATACCACGGGACACTGGGTGATTGGGCGGCGCATGTCACGGCTCGAGCCGCACAAGCAACGCCCCCGAGCCCGGAGACGGCGACAGAACTGACGCTCCGATTCGCGCGAGCACGAACCAGACCATCCGGTCGCCTTGCCCGCGTCAGTCCATCCTCACTCGAGGGAAGCGATTCGAGGACGCTGAGCGAGGCGTTCAGGCCTGTGAGCGACGAGGGCCGCTCAAGGGGAACGCTTCTTCACACGCTCTTCGAGGAGATGGCGTGGCTCGAAGACGGAACACCCACGGATGAGAAGCTGCTCCAACTCTCGCTCACGGTCGGCGCGACACACGAGCAGGCCGCGGAAGCCCGCGCCGCCTTTCACTCGGCACTCTCACGCCCAGAGATCGCCCGGTGGCTCTCGCGGGACGCATTCCCACTCTCAAACGGTGAAACACTCGACCTTTGGCGCGAGCGTGCATTTGCGACACGCATGAACTCCAAAGCCGAGCCATTGCTCCTTTCGGGGCGATTTGATCGCGTCGTGATCAGGCGGGATGCTCGAGGCTCACCCCTCGAAGCCACGCTCCTTGACTTCAAGACGGACGCCGTGTTCGACGAGGACTCGATGCGCCAACGAGCTCACCATTACGCACCACAGATCCGGGCGTATCGCGATGCGCTGGTCGCCTCCACACGCCTCTCGACCGGCTCCGTCCGTTGCATCTTGCTCTTTACCCAATTCGGCCGCGCTGTGAGCTCATCGCTCTGAACCTGCATGCGGCCCGACGTCCGATCCCTCCGGCCCGATGGACCGAAGCAACTCACGAACCCTGATCGCGCGGTAGACATCGCTCTGCCACATCGAACGGTCGATCGAGTCATCTGGACTCGGCCGAGCTGGCGCTCCTGTCACCGGAACTCGCCTATCGATCGCGTTGAATGACCGTTGAACCGGCAATCCCCGTTCCCCGCCGTCCCAGCTCCATGCCCCGGGCATCCCGATCCGAAAGACAGTGTCGGGCGGCACAACGGGCACGAACCCACCCTGCGCGGTGTCGTACTGTGATCGCGGGAATTCGGCAATCAGCCCTCCACTGACTCGGATCAACGATCCCTCGTCGCGCGGGTCCCTGTACACGTACTCGAATCCAGTCGGAACGCGGAGATCCTCAGGAAACTGGATGATCGAAGTCGCCAGCGGCCCTGTATCCGCTCGACCGGCGTCGACGCGTTGAAAGAGCGATGGATTCATCGGCTGCGCCAGAGCGATCGTACCGATGACCCCGCCCGCGCCGATGCCGGCCAGCACGAATCCCCACGCTGTATTCGCTATGCCCGCAGCCATACGCACCCGCTCGATTCGGACCGCTCAACGCGAATTCAGGAGAATCTCCATGACGATGGAGACTGTCGCATCGGGATTATCGGCCGGAATCCGGAGCAACTCCTCTCCCTTCGCTCTCCACTGAAAGATCGCCGTTCGCAGCGGTTCATCCACAGCCGGTTCGCCGGTGCTGTAGACGACCTGCTTCTTCTCGTCCTTGAGAAAGTCCGCCCGCGTGACCACGCCACGCCGATCGAAGTGGATGACGACCACAGGGTTGCGCGGGCTGCTCGTCAGTCGCACCGAAACCGGCCAACGCGGCTCGACCGTCTTTAGTTCCAGCCCCTGCACTGCAGGCGGCTTACTTGGGCGGTACTTCATCGCTCGCTTCAGCGCGCTCGCGGGCGATTCCTTGTCGCTTCGGAGTCCGATCCGGAGCGCATCCCCCTCACCCAGCGCGTGCGAGTTTCCAACACTCTCTCCCGGTTGCTCACCCGGAGCAGGCGACGTTGGCTGGGCGCGATCGACCGGCGGGGGCTCCTCAGATGGTGCCGGTGTCTCGGGTTTTTCCACAGGCCTGTCGGCGACCGGTTCGGTGGCGGCAGGCCGCGGTCCATCGGGCGACTCGACACGAATGGCTGAATCCGACACATCTCCAGACGCCGATGTGACAACCGGATCCGGCTCGGCGGGTACCGCGGCCGGCTCATCTGGAGCGTCGGTGGTTTCCGGGGGCTTGGCACCGATCCTGTTGCTCAGCACCAGCTCTGCGTCCCGCGCTGGCCCCTCTCGCTCGATCCCGGTTGTGGGAACGAGCACCACGGGAGGCGTCGGCGGGGACGTGGGCTTCTCTGGCGGCGCGGGGACATCCGGACCGGCGTTGCCAACGGCTTCGATGGGTTGATCCGCGGGCGGCCTTGCCGTCACAATGGTCGGCATTGCCTCCGGTTCCGGGGGTGGCGGTGCGTGCGTGACATGCGGCACGCTCGACACCTCCTGACCACTTGCCTCGGGCACTCCAGAACGCATCCCGCTCACATCCTGGACCGCGAGGGCGGCCTGTTCGACTATCGACATCTCTGTGACCTGGTGCTCTTCTGGCACTTCGAATCCGAGCCACGTCACGCTCGCGTGCGAAGACCGTTCGATTCCGAGACGCAAACGAGGCTGGGGAGGTGGTTCGAGTTGATCTTGGGGGTCAGTGAATTCCTCATCATGCGCCTCAACTGGCCGACCGGTCGCTTCGGCGTCCAGGCGACCGAAGACGACCACGCCTGCAACGAGGTGCAGCAGAACGCTGATCGCAATAGCGACAGTCAAGCCAGCCCGATCGTTGCTCTCGCGTGATCTCGACACCCGCTATTCTCCGGCTCTCAACGCACCAGAAACCACCCGTAACTGTATGTACTGCTGAGGGGTGTCCGGAGTTCGGACTCCGTCAGACGGTCACTGACGGCATATGCAACCTATTTCGACAGAGGAACGAGACATGTCCCGTTTTTTGGTCTTGGTCGCATCCTTGCTGCTCGTGGCTCACTCCGCGATCGCTCAGGGACAACTCGCGATCGGCGATCCTGCACCCAAACTGGAAATCTCGAGCTGGGTTCGAGGCGATCCGATCCCCGAGTTCGTCGCTGGCCACGTCTATGTCGTCGAGTTCTGGGCGACGTGGTGCCCGCCCTGCAAGAAAAGCATCCCTCACCTTACAGAGTTGCAAACGACGTACAAGGACCAGGCCACCATCGTCGGCGTTTCCGCAAAGGACGCCAACGGCGAGACTCTCGATAGAGTCCGGAAACACGTTGCGAGTGCCGGCGACACCTTGGCGTACACCGTTGCCTTCGATGACGGGTCCAAGACAAATCAGGCTTACATGGTCGCCGCCCGCCAACGGGGCATTCCCACCGCGTTCGTCATCGACAAGCACGGCAAGATCGCATGGATCGGCCACCCGTTGATGGGCCTCGACGGGGTCATCGAGCGCGTGGTCAATGACGAATTCAACCCCGACGATGCTCAGAAGGGCGAGGCCCTCGCTGCTGAGATCCGCGAACTCATCCGTACACAGCGACATGACGAGGCTATGGCGAAGCTCGACGGCCTGGTCGCGATAGACCCGAAGCGGTACGGCCCGTACGCCGCATACAAGTTCGGGTATCTCCTGACGACACGGGGCGATCGCCCCGCGGCCTACGCCTACGCCAGGCAAGCGATGAACGGCCCCGCCAACATCAATGCCAACGCTCTGAGCAGCATCGCCTGGACGATCCTGACCGACAAGGAGACGGCCTCACGCCAACTCGATCTCGCGATGGAACTCTCGAAGCGCGCCGTGGAATTGTCCAAGAACCAGGATGCATCGATTCTCGACACGCTCGCACGAGCTCACTTCGAAAGCGGAGACGCCGCCAACGCAATCCAGACCCAAAAGCTGGCCATCTCCGTGGCGAAACCCGCCGAACGCAAGGAAATGGAAGCGACGCTCTCACGTTACGAACGGAAGCAGTAGTCCGAAGCCGTCACAGCCGACTCAGTCAGGAACCGCCCGCATCGGGGCTCGCGGCGTCCGCGCCTGATTCAATTGCACCACTCGGCTTTCCGACCATCGAGAATCTCGTAATGCCGGCACCCATAAGGGTGTCAATCACCGCGAGGCCCGGCCCCATTTTGCCCTGCGTGTCGAAAGCGAGGAGCAGTGTTGCACCCGGGTTCTCCTGCTGAACGGCACGGACCTGCTCGGCGAGCGCATCGAGCCGCACGACCTCGCCATCGAGCCTGATAGCTCCCGAATCGTCGATCGCAATGGTGATCGCGGTGCCTGTGGCGGGGCGCCCCGAGTCCAGGGACGGGAGTGTCAGATCGATCACGTCCGCGCGAATCATCAACACCAGCGCAAACACGAAGTATGTGACGAGGAGAAACATAACATCGATCAGTGGCGTCATCTCGAGCCGAACCTCGGGCATCGAGCGTCTGATGCGTGTTCTCATTGCCGAGTTCTCGCGTACTTCATGCCGCCCCACTCCGTGGGCCGCCCACGATCAAGGTCACGGGCCGCTTCGGCAAGGATACGCGAAGTCAACCACGCACCAACGGGGTAGGTCGGAATTGCCCACCAGGGGACGCTCCCCGCCCGATAGGCCAGCGCGAGCGCGGCCAGAAAGACCGCGATCGAAGCCACGCCGATCCCTGCCGCGATTAACCCAAGAATCCGATCGCCATGAACGAAGGCCATCATGATGCCCGCCACCACAGAAAGCACAGCGAACCCCGGCAGTATGGTTCCCGGGAACAACACCCGGAACGCCGCACGCCTCAGCTTGGCCGATCGCCGCTTCGCGGCCTCGGTGTAGATCCGCTTCCAGCCCTTCCTGAACGCGCTCCACGACTCGTACATGCGGCATTGCATCATGCCATCTGCGATGAACACGCCTGCTCGCATGCTAGCCTGCGCAATTCTCCGCGCAAGCGCTAGATCCTCCAGCAGCTCGTCCTTGACGGACTCGTGCGTCTCAATCTCGCGGTAGGCCTCGGCCCGGAACATCATGAACTGGCCGTTCGCGAAAGGACGCCGCCCCTCATCCCTGTTCGCCCGCATGAGCGGGTACTGCCGCAGCAACTCCAACGAGGCAGCGGGCTGGGCCAGCGCCTCGAACCAACGTTCGTAGGTAAGGGTGCTCAGGAGACTCAGCATGTCGAGCGAGCCATCTCGCATCATCGCTGTCGTCGCCGACACGCACCGCGGATCGAGCTCGGTATCGGCGTCGATAAACAGCAAGTACTCCGCCTCTGCCGCGGCCGACGAGAGATTCACCCCAGACCAGACAGCGTGGACCTTTCCCGCCCATCCCTCGGGACACCGGTCGATCTGCACAATCTGGAATCTCGCGTCGCCCCCGATCGCCTCATTGGCGATGCTCGCGGTCGCATCGGTGCATCGATCGAGCGCAAGCACCACCCGCATCGCACTATGGTCCTGCAGTCTCAGAGACGCGATCACACCGCTGATCGCGTGGGCCTCGTTGTGTGCGGGCACAATCACGCAAACCAGTTCCGTGGGGGGCGAGGCCGCCGCCATGGCGACCCCGGCTCGTGCCGTCGGCACCCTTCGAGACGTGATCCATATCCGTCCCAGACCGAACGACCAGTAGACCAACAGCGCAAGTGAAAGCCCGGTGCCGAGATACGCCGCGATGACCCAGATCCAGACCATTGAATGAGCCGGAAGGATAGCGGCTCCTACACTCGGAACATGCCAGGAAAGCGTGCGACCGACCCGAACGCCAATACCCAACACGACCCGGAGCCGGCTGACATGGGCGACTCCCACGTCCACACCTACCGATTGCTGTCACGGGCCGACTGCCGCGAGATCGACCGTCTCGCCACCGAGCAGTACGGCATCCCGTCCATCCTTCTGATGGAGAATGCTGCCCGCTCGATCACCGACATCTGCGCCGACGCCCTGATCGAGTGTACGGAGCGTCCTTCGGTACTCGTGCTTGCGGGAACCGGCAACAATGGAGGAGACGGCCTCGCCGCCGCTCGACACTTCTCGAACCTTGGAGCCCGCGTGGGTGTCATCTTGGCCGGACCGGAAGAGCGTGTCTCCGGAGATGCGATGATCAACTTGACGATCGCCCGACGCATGGGAGTCCCCATCAAGATCTTCAACCCAGAAAGGCCGCGGGCCGCGCTGAGTTCGCTCCCGGCCTCGTTCTCGCGTCCCACGCTTGTCGTTGACGCTGTGCTCGGAACCGGATTCGCCGGCGCACTCCGCCCGGAAGCCGCCGCCCTCTTGAATCTTTGCAACACCCTCGGCGATGAGGGCGCATCGGTCTTTGCTGTCGATCTCCCTTCTGGTCTCGACGCCGACACCGGTGAGGCGGCACCGGGATGCGTGCGGGCGGACTTTACTGTCTCGCTGATTTCGTTCAAGCACGGGATGCTGACCGAATCCGGCAGACGGTTCTGCGGGGAGATCGTCCTCGGCGATATCGGAGTGCCAATGGACCTCATCGAGAGGTTCGGAGAAGTGGTCGAGTTCGAATGCGACCACGATCACCACGAACACGATGACGGAAGCGATGAAGTCGCCTCCGAAACAGAAGGGGCTGAGACGGATGCCCGGTCGGCCACCCACGTCGGCTCCGACGATGGATCACGCGACCCATGAACGGCGACTGATGACGTCCGAAAGGAGTGTGGTTCGATGGCGGTAAGGATGGAGCTTTCGCGTGTGTTGATCAGGGAGCTCAACGACTACCAGTTGATCGAGCTGCGCGAAGTCGATCCAGACGCGATCGAGCACGCCGATCTGGAAGATCTCGAGGACGGATCCGCCTCGCTCGACGCAGGCGAGTCCGGCCTCCGCTCGTTCCCGATCGTGATCGGACTGCCCGAAGCTCAGGCCATCGAGCGACGCCTCAAGAACATACCCATCAAGAGGCCACAGACACACGATCTGCTCGCCGGCGTCGTCTCCTCGCTCGGAGGAACGCTTCGTTCAATCACGATCTGCGACCTGGCGGAGGGAACGTTCTTCGCCACCCTTGATGTGGAAGATAGCCGGGGCGAGTTGCTGCACATCGATTCTCGTCCGAGCGACGCGATCGCTCTCGGCATCGCCAACGATGTCCCCATCTTCGTCGAAGAGCACGTGCTCGAGGCCGCATCGAAGCACGAGGAGCCCTGATTGCCCGTCCAACGCACGCCGCTCCCAAGTCTTCCCTTCACCACCTCCGACATACCCGGCATAGGCGGCACGCTCAAGCAACGCCCTGAGGACTTCCTTGTCGAGGAGATCCCGCTCTACGACCCGTGCGGCGAAGGCGAGCACATCTACCTCCTGATCGAGAAGCGATCGATGGCCACCTTCGAGGCCATGGGCGTCATCGCCCACCACTTCGGCGTTCGCCACGATGCGATCGGCTACGCGGGACTCAAGGACAAGCACGCGATCACCCGCCAGGTTCTATCGGTCCACGTTCCGGGCAAGAAGCCCGAGGACTTCCCGATGCTTCAGCACGAACGCATGGGCGTCCTCTGGGCCGATCTCCACACCAATAAGCTGCGCCAAGGCCACCTCATCGGCAATCGCTTCTCGATCAAGGTGCGAGGAACCGACATGAGCCGGGCGCTCGTCGCGAAACGGACGCTCGACCGACTCGCACACACCGGTGTTCCCAACGCATTCGGCGAGCAGCGGTTCGGCGCGTTCCTCAACAACCACGACATCGGCCTCGCGTTGATCCGATCCGACTTTCAGCAAGCGATCGACCTTTTGCTCATGCCGCTGCCCGAGCACACTGGAGCCCACCTCGAAGCCAGACAGATGTACGAGCGAGGCGACTTCGCGGGTGCGTACGCGGCATTCCCTCGCACGCTTCATACGGAGCGCACCGTTCTTCGCCTGCTTTCGCGGGGTGTCGAGCCGAAGCACGCGATCCGGGCCTCCGGCGTCCGTGCGCTCTCGTTCTACGTCTCCTCGTGGCAATCGTCGGTCTTCAACGCGATCCTCGCGAGCCGAGTCGCCGACGGTACATTCTCTACACTGCTTGAAGGCGACCTGGCATTCCATCACGAGTCTCGCAATACGTTCGAGGTCACGGACGAGGTCCTCGCTGCGCCCGACACCGCCCCGCGCCTCGCAACGTTTGAGATCAGCCCCTCTGGACCGATGTGGGGACCTCGGATGCGCCGCGCGGCGGGCCCCATCGATCGCCTCGAACTCGACGCGATCGAGCAATCGGGACTCTCGCTCGACGCGCTCATCGCCTTCGACCGAGCAGCGCGAGGCATGATCGAGGGTTCCCGTCGCCCCCATCGCATCGCGATCTCTGACATCGATGTTGAGGGTGGGATCGACGAACACGGCCACTACGTGCGCTGCACGTTCGATCTGCCCAGAGGTGGATTCGCAACGACTGTCATGCGGGAGGTCATCAAGCCGACCACCCCGGAGCAGACGCCTCCGGAAGAAGACTGATCGCATCGCTTCCGTAACTCAGGCGCCGGCATCCCTCGCGATTCGTTCCGCGACGCCACGCCACCCCCGGAGCGTGCCCGTTCGCTCCGCCAGCCGCACACGCCGTCGGGTCGGTCTCCAGTCGAACAGCATTGACTTGAGCCGGAGAAGCCGCGCTCGCCCCAGTTCGCGCGCCGCCCGCTCAGCAGTCACGTCTCCCGCGATCCACGACAGCCACGGCTCGCTCCGCCTGATACTCTCTCGAAGTCTCGCGATATAGGCGACCGACTGCCGCGACGCGGGGATCAAGTGACCCATCCGGGCGTGCGGTGTGTACCAGATCTCCCAGCCCAGCCGCCTCGCTCGGATGCACAGCTCCGCATCATCTCCCGCCTCTAATTGCTCGCCCCGGAGACAATCCATCTCGCGAGACTCGAGGAAGCCCGTCTCCAGGATCGCGGAGCGGCGCATCCCCTGTGCCGCTCCGACGACGAACTCGGTCGACCCCGTCAGTGCAATCTCTGCGTCCCCGAGCGAACGATCCACGAGCGATTTCTTGTAGGTCTCCGCAATCTGCGTCGGCCCGGTCTCCCACACCACCGAGATTGGTCCGCCCACCAATGCAGCTCGCGCGCGATCGTCGAATACTCGCAGCACTTGCGCTGCCCACGCCGGATCACAGAGGCAATCGTCGTCGATCACGCCCAGGAGCGGCTCATCGGTCTCGTGAAAGAGGCGTCGCAACGCTTCCGGCTTACCCGGTTTCTCCTCGCGCAGACGTCGCATGGGCAACGAAGGTCCGGAGGCGATGAACCGATCGATGATCTCACTCGTCCCGTCGTTTGAACGATTATCGACTATCAGGCACTCTGTGACGCGCCCACCCACTCGATCCATCGCCGCGATCGACTCAAGCGTGCGCAGGATCCGATCGCCCCGGTTATAGGTGCAGACGCCGATCACCATCCGATTCTCGTCGTTGGCCATCATCACGACTTTCCACCCTCGATCGTATTCGCTGCTCTTCCAGCCCTTATGGCGAGCCGAAGTCGATCGATCGGTCCGATCCATCCGCGATCCACTGCGATCTCAAGGAGTTGACCGTACGACGGCTCTCTGCCAAGGCCCGACTTGCTCATCGCGTTGAGCAACCACCGCGTCCCCTCACGGAAGTGCTGGTGGCTCTCCTCGTCGATCCACCGCTCCATGATGGTCATGTGGTCCGTCGCTCGCCTGATCAAGTGCCGCACCGATGTGAGTCGCTCCCCGTCCGGCCTCACGCCGGCACGCACCGCAACACCAGATGCGACCGCGACCGGCCCCATTGCAGCGAGCCGCCTCACGAACTCGCGATCTTCGCCGATCCGAAGCCCCGGGTCATAGCGCACGCCCGCCTCAATCGCTCCTTTCGCGACAACCGTGCCCGAAGCATTGAAGAGCTGGAGAGGTCGAAATGCGTCTCCTGGATGAGGCAGCGCACCTCCCGCCCAACCGGCCGGCGCCTCACGCACGCACTCGCGCCCACGCTCATCGCAAGATACCCTTCCCACGACCGCACCGACCGCTCCGAGCCTTTGCGCCAGGTCCAGCGCCCCCGCGACTCCTGCTGCAATGAGTTCGTCATCATCATCGAGCATGATCGCCCAGTTGCTTCGCACCCGCTCCAGCCCGGCGTTTCGCGCCGAAGACGGCCCGGCGTTCGGCTGACGCACCACCTCCACCCGCACGTCGCGCTCAACCTCGACCCTCCGATTCGAACCGTCATCCACAACCGTGACTCGCTCCACGTCACTGCACGCGAGCACGCTCGCCACCGCTCGCGCGAGCATCCCATCCGGTGCATCAAACGTTGTGATAATCGCGTGAACGGAGGTCATTCCTTCGCCTCGAGCTCGCGGCTCACCCACTCGACCATCCGAGCCTCTCCGAGCACACGCTGCCGCGCCACCGCGATCGCCTCCATCCGCGACCACGGGAGGTCCGGATCTGCGACCGCACGCCGCACCGCGTCTACGCCAGCCTCCCCGAGGTCAGGGAGTCGAATCATTGCCTCGGCTGGAATCACCTCGTCTGCGGCTCTCGATCCAAAGTACAGCGGCAGGCTCCATCCGACGATCGCGTCCCACAGTTTCTCCGAGACGTACCGCTCTCCCTCGGCATAGTTCTCGATAACCAGAGCCAGTCTGGCCCCACGAGTTACGATCGCTTTGCCCTGCACCTCTCCCTCGCCTCCGGACTCGCTCGGCAATCCCCGCCCGAAGAGCCGAATCGGAATCCCCGCCCGCCGCAGTCGTCCGATGAATTCCATGCGCTCCGTGTGACCCGGGATCACCCGCTTTCCGGAGGTCACGCACGCGAGATCCGCGTCTCGCAGGTCATTCATCCTCGAAGGCGCAACCTCGCTCCGAAGCAATCCGAGCGGCACCTGATCGCTCCAAAGCGTCGGCAATCGAAGGGGATGCGTCGCTCTCGGATCGGGAGCATACACGCGAGAAGCATGCCGCTTCGCCGCTTCGAACGCGTCGTCCGACACGAACGTGGGCGGCTCATAAAACAGGGCCCAGACTCGCTCCCTCGGCACACCAAACGACGCCCAAGCCCGCTCGAACCTCGCCCGTTCCCGCTCTGCTTTGCCGAGCAATCTCCGAAGCCTGAATCGCCGTCTCGCGGGCTCGAGGCCCACCCCGATTGGCGAACCGATCATGAGCACGACATCCGCATCCCTCCGATTCGGAACAAACCGGATCGAACCGTGACGCCCCAACGGACCATCCGCCTGATTCCACAGATAGTCTGCGAGGGTGTGCCGTTCCACAAAGACGCCAACCACGGTCATGGGCCCAGTGTACGTTCGATTCCCATCCGCCCGCGCGACCGCCCTCGCCGTGTCTACCCTTCCGGTCGAATGGCCCTACGAAAGAAAGTCAATTCCAAGAAGCCCGCCAAGCCCCCCACCAAGGCCGACTCGCGCCCAGCCGCGAAGAGAGCGAAAGCTGGCGACAAGAAAGCGAAGGCGCCCGCAAAGCCATCCAAACCGGCTGCCGCCAAGTCACGAGCTATCAAACGCTCCGGCACGGCGACGCCGAACGCCAGTCCCAAGCCCGCGCCAAAGGCCAGTCCAAAGCCGAGTTCCAAGGCGAGTTCGAAGCCCTCGGCCAAGCCCACAACTCACAGCACCAGCGGCTCCGCCAAGAAAGCCGCTCGGAAGAAGGGCTCCAAGTCGAAGACGCTGTCAGCGGTGCCGAAACCGGCGAAACGTGCAGTCAAGGCGACGCCAACGGCCCGCGCAAGCCAGACCTCCGCGCTCTTACGGTCCGCAGTTCCCGCTCGGATCTCCTCGCAAGAACTCGCGATCGAACTTGCCCGCCTCGCCCACGACGACAAGTGCACGGACATTGTCGTGCTCGACGTCCGAGGGTTGAGCCCAATTTCCGACTTCGTCATCGTCGCCTCCGGCACCTCGGACCGACAGATGCGTGCCGTCGCCGATCATGCTGAAGACGAGGGCGCAAAGCATGGGCACCACGCGTACCGCTCCAGCAAAGACCCGCGGGCTCTCTGGCTGCTCATCGATTTTTCCGATGTCGTGATACACATCTTCGAACCCAACACCCGCGCCCACTACGACATCGAGATGATGTGGGGCGACGCAAAGCGCGTCCCCTGGAAGCGTGCCGAATCAAAGAAGTCGCTTTCCAAGTCCCGCGCCCGTGCCGCCTCGACCTGAGATGGCCCCCACTCCACAGCCCATCCCCGACCGCATGCAACGCGTCGAACTCGGCGATCGGTCGTACGACGTTGTCGTCGGCGGAACCCTGCTCTGTCGCTTGGGCGCGCTCGCCCGCGCGGCTCTGGGCAACTCAGCGTCGAACGCGGTCATCGTCGCTGATGAGGGACTACCCGCTAGCCTGGTCCGTCTTGCGGCCGATTCGCTCAGCGCCGAGCGATTCACGGTTTCGACGCACGAACTCAAAGCCACCGAGCCCAATAAGAACATCGAGTCCGCAGAGCGGATCTGCATCGCGATGGCCAATGCGCGGCTCGAACGACGCGATCCGGTCATCGCGCTCGGTGGCGGGATCGTCGGCGATCTGGCGGGCTTCGCTGCTTCGATCTATCGCCGGGGCATTCCCGTCATCCAGTGCCCCACCACTCTCCTCTCCATGGTCGACGCAGCAGTCGGGGGTAAGACGGGCGCCAACCTCTCGGTCACCGATTCCAACGGCCGCTGCTCACTTCTGAAGAATCTCGTCGGCGCCTTCCACCAGCCCTCACTGGTTCTGGCGGATGTCGATGCGCTCAGCACGCTCTCAGATCGCCAGTTTCGGGCTGGACTCGCCGAGTGTCTGAAGCATGCGATGCTGGCCCTCGACGTGGAGCGCACGAACGAGCACTCCGAAGACCTTCTTACCTTCACGCTCCATTCCGCTCCTGGCATCCTGACTCGCGATAGGTCGCTCCTTGCCACACTCGTCGCCCGCAACATCGCAATCAAGGCACGAGTGGTCGCGTCCGATGAGCGAGAGCTCTCGACCGTCGCTTCGGGCGGCCGAGCCATCCTCAATCTCGGGCACACCTTTGCTCACGCGATCGAGACTCTGCCAGCCCTTTCCCCGAGCAATGATCCAACCCAAGCCCCACTTCATCATGGAGAAGCTGTCGCACTCGGCCTCGTCGCTGCGGCACACGCCGCCGCAGCGATGGGGTTGCTCCCACCCGCCGACGCCGATCAGGTGCGTGCCGCCGTCGAAGCCCTCGGCCTTCCAACGCAGGTCGCGAACCTTCCGTCAAACGATGCCCTGATCGCCCGAATGCGGCACGACAAGAAGGTTGTTGGAGGCCAGATCCGCCTGATCTTGCCGTGGAAACTCGGAGCCGTTCGCTCGTACTTCGATCCTCCGAACCGGGTGGTGAACGCAGGTTGGGATGCCATACGGGCGTAAAGACTTGTCCCCAAAGCGACTTGCAACTTCCGTGTTTCAAGGGACGATCGACACGAACCCGATAACCACTGCGGCCAAACGGCAACCGAAGCTGCTCGAGCCGCCATTGGCTTTTGACCGGGGATTGCGGTGCGAAGGATCGCGATCGTCAACCAGAAAGGCGGATGTGGGAAGACCACCACCGCCATAAACCTCGCGGGAGTCTTTGCCCGCAAGGGGTTACGCACGCTTCTTGTCGACATGGATCCACAGGGACACTGCGGTGCCGGCCTTGCCATCCCCGAACAACGCATCGATCTCGACATCGGCGACGCCATGCTCGCCCCGATCGACCAGCCCGTCGATACGTCCAGACTGATCTGGCGGGCCTCACGCAATCTGGACCTGGTCCCTAGCCGCACACGTGTTGCCGGACTAGAGGCGGCACGCGGCGGGCTCGCCGACCAACCAGAGAATGACCAGCGGCTGACACGCGTGCTCGATCGCCTCGCCGATCGCTACGACATCTGCTGCATCGACTGCTCCCCGTCTATCGGCCTGCTGACCTACAACGCCCTGGTTGCGGCGACCCACATCATGGTCCCCGTTGAGACATCGTTCTTTTCGCTCCAAGGAGCAGAGAAGCAGCTTGCCACGATCCAGTCAGTCTCACGCCGCCTCGGCTCTGAAGTTCCCGCCTGGCTGCTGGCGACGATCCACGACCCGGCGAGTGCCCTTGCTCGCGACCTCCTTGAAGAGCTTCGACGCCGGTACGAACGCGCCGTGTGCCCCGTTGTCATCCACCATGACATGGCGCTCCGAGAAGCCGCCAGCTTCGGACTACCGGTCGTGGAGTACGCACCAGATTGCCCCGGCGCAAAGGACTACGCCGCTCTCGCCGACTGGCTAGCAGATGAATTCTCTCGCGCTCCCCAGCACGAGCCGACCCGGTCGCTCACGAGCCAGACCGCACCCGACCGAACCCGCTCAGCGGTTCGTGAAGGCGAGACATGCAGCGATCACACCGTCCGTTCGGATATCGCCCTGTCCAGCTCGCTCGCATGCCAGGACGCTTCCGAGCAAGAATCGGTCCTTGAGGTCGTGAGCCGCACGCTCGGTCCATTGCCCGTCGCACGCCGGGTCTCACCCCCGATGGTCGGATCAGCGACGACCCCGGTAATCCACGATGCTCCCGCTGCTCGGCCAGCAGTTCCGCCGACGCAATCCTCACCTATTTCGCACCAGGAGGTCGAGAGCATCAATCGAGCCGTGGATGTCGCCAGAAGGGCCGCTGCCATCACTCGCGCCCGAACCGAGCTCCAGCCGGAGCGGCCCGAGCGACTCCCACGCAGGTCCGCCAAGTCCGCGAACTCGCGGGCACCTTTCTTCGGCGCGCACGTCGAAGGACAAAGCGTCCTCTTCTTCCAGCCGAGCTCCGTTGGACAGCGAGTCGTCGTCAGCGGCGACTTCAACGACTGGTCTGAAACCGCGATTGTGCTCACACTCGATCAATCACGGGGGATTCTCAGCGCCCGAGTCACGCTCCCCCCCGGCGTCTGGCAGTACCGCCTCATCATCGACGGCCGCTGGACACCCGATCCGTACAACCCGCATTGTGCTCCAAACCCGTTTGGCGAACTCAATAGTATCGTGCTCGTTCCTGCGCCCGTGGTTCCGGCGGATGCCGGCCCGGCCGATCCAGCGTCGCGCTGATCGCTCACAATCACCAGACCTCTCCGGCACGACCGGAGACCATCGGCGAATCCCGGGAGATCGAAAGCATGGATGCACCGATCCACCCCCAAGACCCCCGCCACGATTCCAGGCAAGGGCGTCCATCCGGGGCTCAATCATCAAAGAACTCGGGCGATTACCGACGCCCCGATCCGTTCGACACGCTCGCGGATCTGTTTCTCGGCCCCACAGTCCGAGTTGAAGCGACATCCCCATCGCCGCTCCGACTTGTCGGAGAAGCGACCGCCGGGCGATCGCCTGAACCTCCACCGCCGCCCGATGTGAGAGAGCATCGTTCGCCGATCGAAACAGCCAGTTCGTCCGTGACGATCGAGGGTCTGGTCCTCGGGCATCTCCCGATCTTCGCTTCAGCCTGGGCGACGCAGTACGCCAAGCACGTCGCGCAAGTCTCGAACAAACCCGTTGCGTTCCTCCGCTTCACGGGGGATCGCGCCTCACTCGATCTATACCTGCCCGGCACCCGACACGAGCCGCCGGTCACTCGCTCCACCTCGCTCGAACAGGCGGTCTCGGTTGCAATCGCCCACGCCTCGCGATGGATCGTTCGCTTGCCCGACGCGTGCGAACCGGAGCTGGTTGATGCGCCGATCGATGTGTTGACCCTTCTGACCGGGGCCGACGAGGCTGCGGTTGTCGCGTGCTATCGCACGCTCAAGTCCCTCTCATCCGGCTCGCCCGACGCCAGTCGCAACGAGAATGGCGAGTCGCTCGGATGGCGAGTTGCCATCATGGGTGCCGACCCGATCAAGGCCGATGACGCGGGCAACAAGGTGCGTCGCGCAGCCGAAGCGTTTCTCGATGCATCGCTTGAGATCTCGCCGTGCATCGCACGCATCGGCGCGTTCAAGTCATCGTTGCTCTTCGAGGGCACCGCGGCTCTCGCGTGGCGCGACGCGCTCGACCTGATTCGTTCCACACCTCGCCACGATCCCGAACCGCCACCGCGCCCCACACACTCGCCTGACACGCCGCCGCCCAGGGTCGAGATCCGACCCATCGCGACAGAGCCCGCCCGTGTTGAGTCACGACCCGTGCCGCAGCCACCCCGGCCGGTCTCGCGTGCGGTCTGCGGGGTCATACCCGGACTCCGGCTCTCACGCGTTCGTTGCCCCACCTGCCCCGCGATCGAGTTCGCGACCGATGAACAGGGCCGACTCCACCTGATCGCACACGCGGGTACCGCCGATCCGGTCGCCTCGCTGGTCGCCGCCTCTGGGTGGGCGAGCCAGCACACTGCGCTCTTGACGCTCGCAGATCCCGCGTTCCGCGACGTGGCTGAGCCGGTCCTGCACTACGTCTCCATCGAGCCCGCTTCCGACCGACGCCTGCTCGACACTCCGATACGCATCCACGCCGCCGTTCGTGTCGGCGACGACACCGCCCTCGTCGATCTGAACTGATCGCGGCTGGCGTGTGATCCAAAACCAGATCGGACCCGGAATGCCCGGGTCCGACCATGAATTCCTGTTCGACTCAGATTCCCGCGTGCTCAGGCAGACTCCTTGCGCTTCACACGCAGATCCGCCAGGCTCCGCTTGGTCTGAACATCTGCGCCGTCGATCATGTACTGCGCGCCCTCGTTCTCCATGTCGGGCAGCTCGTACATGAGTTCGAGCATGAGCTCTTCCATCACGGCACGCAGCGCTCTTGCTCCCGTGTCTCGCTTGAGCGCTCGCTCCGCAATCGCGCGGAGTGCGTCGGGGGTGAACTCCAGGCTCGCGCCCTCGAGCGCGAACAGGTGCTTGTACTGACGCGTGATCGCGTTCTTTGGCTCGGTCAGGATCGAGACCAGAGCCTCCGATGTCAACGGGACAAGCGGCGCGAGCACCGGCAACCGCCCCACAAACTCCGGAATCATGCCGAACTCGATCAGGTCGTCCGCTGTCACTCGAGAGAGCACCTGTGCGGTCTCAGCGTTGTCGCCACGGACATTCTTGTCCGCGCCGATGTTGAAGCCAATCTTCGTCCGACCAAGGCGACGCCTGATGATCTCTTCAAGACCGACAAATGTGCCGCCGCAGATGAACAGAATGTTGGTCGTGTCCACCTGGATGTACTGCTGTTCCGGATGCTTGCGTCCTCCCTGCGGAGGCACGTTGCTGACGGTGCCCTCGAGCATCTTCAGCAGCGACTGCTGCACACCCTCGCCCGACACGTCGCGAGTGATCGAAACGTTGTTCGACGTCTTGCCAACCTTGTCGATCTCGTCGATGTAGATGATGCCCCGCTGCGCCGCCTCCAGATCGAAGTCCGCCGCCTGCAGCAGCTTGAGCACCAGGTTCTCAACGTCCTCTCCGACGTACCCGGCCTCGGTGAGCGTGGTCGCATCGCCGATCGCGAAGGGCACCTTCAGCATTCGCGCCAGCGTCTTCGCCAGCAGCGTCTTGCCCGAGCCCGTCGGCCCGATCAGCAGCACGTTCGACTTATCAAGTTCGACCTTGCCGCTCTCGCCGCTTTCCATGTGCTGGAGGCGCTTGTAGTGATTGTGCACAGCGACCGACAGCGACTTCTTCGCGTGGTCCTGACCGATCACGTACTGGTCGAGGTATTCCTTAATCGTCCGCGGCGCCGGAATATCCCGCAACTGCGAACTGAACGACGAGACGCGCCGACGCTCTTGACGGAAAATATTCTGGCAAAGATCGACGCAGTGCCCACAGATGTAGACCTCGCTCGGGCCCTCAACCATTGGCCCGACATCGCGACTGGTCTTTCCGCAGAAGCTGCACGTGGTCACTTTGCGACCACGGAAACCGCCGTCACCGCCGTCGGTGCCGCCGCCGTTTCCTCCGCCGCTCTCAATGCCATCCGTCCGGTTCTTCGCCATGCGTCCCTCGCTTCACACAAAGGGGCACCATCGGCGGCATCCCTCGGAAGCGAGTCTATCGGCCCGCGCTCGATGTTTCTCTACACCGATGCCACCGAACCTGCTACAAACACCGCACGAAAGCCCGCTGCCACAGGTTTCCCACGTCCCACGCACATTATCCGGATCCACCATCCTCTCGCTCCCCAGGCTGCGGCCCATCGGTCAGGTCATAACCGGGAGGTGCGATCAATGGTTCCCGCTGGGACGGCTGTTCACGCCCCTTGAGACCCCGCGCCTCGCGTTCGACCTCTTCCCGAGCCGCCACACCCAGAATCGATGCCTGAACCGGCGACTTGGGCTCGGATCGAGCCTTCCCCTCCATCGCCTTCTCAACGATGCGCCTCCGAGCGATGTCGTACTCGTCTCGGGTGATCTCGCCACTCTCTCGCATCCGCCTGAGTGCGTCGAACAACCCCTCGCTCCCAATATCGTTGCTCGGCGTCTCGAGCATCTTTTTCCGCACCGCGAGGATCACCACGCCGCCTGCGAGCGCAACGACAATCAGGATCATGGCCCAGAAAGCGGCTCCGCTCGCGCCTCGCACGGATTGCGCGAGCATGTTCGCATCCTGAGCAACGAGTGGCGTGCCGAAAGTCATCTGGCGTTGAACCCCCGCTCACTCGCCGCGCTCACGCATTGGACGCGATCGCGTGCCTGATCGGTAGAAGGATGTGCGGCACAACCCTTGACCTCAACAACTCTTCTCCATGCCCGACGAGCGTCGAGAGGTGATCCACCATCTCTCGCAACTCACGAACCGGTCCGCGCCGTCGGATGGTCAGGTACACACTGATCGGCTCGGGCGACCCATCCGATTCGCTCTTGGCACCAGATCTCGTCTTGACCTCGAATACTGCCTGGATCTGATTCCCCAAGGAGAGCCCGATCATGGGCTGGCAGTCCGTCGGAGTCGCGCCCGGCACGTCGAACGCCTGCCCGAACGACGTTCCCATGAACAACGCCTCGTGGACGATCGCGTCGTGGTTACCCCCGGCCGCAAGATCGAAACCGTACAGGAGTTCCTGGCTCTCGATGTCCAGAGGGCTCACCGAGAGATAGAAGGGAACGATCTCGAGGAGGCGTCGGTGCAGGTCGTATGCACCCTTCAGGGAATCTCCGTTCACCTCGCCCGCTCGGACCGTGTTGTTCCTGATCGCGAGCCAACGATGCGGGAACACGCCCGATGCGGATTCGAGCGCTAGCTCTTCTTTGTATCGCTTGAAGTGCTCCATGACAGGATGCTCGCGCCGAACCCGCTCGAAAAGATCGAGGATCGTCTCGCGATTCTTCGGCAGATCGAGCTTCACGCTCAGCTTCTGATTCACATACATGTCCGAGACCAGCGCTCTAAAGCTCTCGGTCATCGGGTTGCTCCTCTCTCCACACGTTCACCTCGTGGCGGCACGCCGGGTTTGGCCCCAACGTGCACGGCCAGTCTATCCCCCCATCAGAATCGACATCACACGGGTGACGTCCGAGAGGTCCTCGAGCACGACATCGGCCCCCGAGTCCTTCAACGCATCTACTCTGAACTTGCCTGTCGCGACCGCGAGCACGCGGCACCCGTTGACCTTCGCGCAGCGGACGTCGTCCGGCGTGTCCCCGATGATCATGACCCGCTCCGGGTCCACGCGCCTTCCCGCCAGCGCGCCGAACCGCTCGATGCCGATCGGCGGCAGGTGATCGCGCCGGGCCGGCCAAAGCGGCGACTCATCTCCCCAAACCCGCACGCCGAACCACAAAGGATCGATGCCGCTTGCCCGAAGTTTCAGGCAGCCGGTCTCCTCGTAGTTGCCTGTGAGCAGGCCCAGCGAGACCCGTCGTTCGCCGCGCAATCGGCTGAGGAGCACGTCCACCCCGGGCAGCGATCTCGCCACCCCAGGGGCGGAAAGACGCCGCTCCAGATGCCCGCGATACACCCCGCGAAAATGCGCGTGCGCTTCGGACGTCGGCCGCACGCCGATCCGCTCCAGGAGATCATGCACGATCAACGGATCGAGCCGCCCGGCATACTCGATCCCCTCCGTGGTGAACCCAGCGCCGAACAACTCTCGCCCCGCATCGAGCATCGCGCCCATGCCCGAGCGGCTGGAGTCAATCAGCGTCGAATCAATGTCGAAGAGCAGGTACGTCACAGTCCTCCCTCTGCACTGGATCTTGGGCGAGCCAACGGCCATCCTATCGGGTGATCAGGAACTCGGACTCTCCGTCGAGAGTCGCCAGATTCGTACGCTCCTCGCCTGTGATCCTCGCTCCCATCCGTTCGCGCAGGAGATTCAAAACGGTCTCGGCCTCCGCCTGCTCACCCTGGATCTCCATAAGAACGCTCCCGTCTGCCTCGTTACGCACCCACCCGCTCACCCGGCGCATCGCGGCACACGACCGCGCTGTCGCCCGAAAGCCCACACCCTGCACACGTCCCGAGAATCTGATCGCCATTCGAATCACGATGTACTCCTTACGCTCAAACGAGCGTCTCGCGGCACGTGCCCGATGACTCGCGTGCTGCCGTGTTCGCGGACCCGCATGGGAAAGATCTCGCATATCTTGCCCGAAACCCATTGCATCGCTTGCGCCGTGTGGTAGTCTTACCTGCAGAACAGGTCGGCACGCTCGAGCACGCAATCGATCGGCACGGCCCTTCGCTTTCGCGATGGGCCCATCGCGCCGCGACGAAGCAATACAGCTCCCGAGCGTCTCCGACCTGGTTTTTCTTGCCACCGACCGTACATGTTCTACAAGCCGCCACCGGCCCCGCACTTATCTTCTCCGATCCTCGTCCCGGGGTGAACCGCGCGTACCGTTCTTCCATACGTGACCGGCGCACCGCTCCAAAATGACGATCGAGACCGCGTGCGCGACGCATCGGACATCGTTCGCATTATCGGCGAGCACCTCCAACTCCGCCCCAAGGGCCGGGAGTTCGTCTGCCTTTGCCCTTTCCACGACGATCACAAGCCCTCGATGAACGTCGTGCCGCAGAAGCAGATCTTTCACTGCTTTTCCTGCGGCGCGGGCGGCGACGTCTTCACGTTCGTTCAGCGGTTCCACAAGATGGAGTTTCGCGAAGCGCTTGAGTATCTCGCCGAGCGTGGCGGCATCGAGCTCAAAAAACGCGCCAACGCCGATCTCGCAACCGAAGGCGAGGTCCCGATCGCCTCGCCCAGAGCCGCAATGCTCCGCGCGTGTCGCTCCGCACAGGACTTCTTTCTCAACGTGCTCCGGCGTCCGGATCTCGGCCAGCGCGCCCGCGCTGTGATCGAGTCCCGCGGCCTGACGCCGGACACCGTAGAAAGATTTGGCATCGGAGCCAGCCCCGACCGCTGGGACGGCCTGCTCTTGACACTCGAATCGAGGGACATAGATCTCGATCCCTATGTGAGCGCAGGCCTGCTCAAGCGTCGCGAGAACGGCTCTGGCCTCTACGACGCATTCCGCAATCGCCTCATGTTCCCGATCCACGACCAGATCGGACGGGTCATCGCATTCGGTGCACGCAAGATCGACGAAGCCGATGAGCCTAAGTACCTGAACAGCCCGGAGTCCGGCCTCTTCGACAAGTCCTCGACGCTCTACGGCCTGCACCTGGCCTCGCGATCGATCCAGCACGAGCGAGTCGCGATTATCACCGAGGGCTACATGGACGCGATCGCCTGCCACCAGGGCGGCTTCCCAAACGCCGTCGCCACCCTCGGCACGGCCCTGACGCGAAAGCACGCCTCCATCCTCAAACGCCTCTGCGATCGCATCGTGCTCCTCTTTGACTCCGATGAAGCCGGCCAGCGCGCAGCCGATCGCGCTGTCGAGATCTTCCTCGGAGAGTTGCTCGAGGTCCGAGTCGCGACACTCGCGCCCTTCACCGCCGCGAAAGATCCGGACGAGCTCCTGAAGATGCCCGGCGGCGCAGAGACGTTCAAGCGCGTGATCGACGGCTCGGTCGATCTGATCGAGTTCCGGTTTTCTCGACTACGCGCCCGTCTGGCGGGCGCAGGCATCGCACAGCTCGATCGCGCCGTGCGAGACGAACTTGCCCGCCTTGCAGACCTAGGAATGGATCGGCTCGATCCGATCCGCCGCCAACTCATCATCCGCCGCCTCGCCGAGGTCACAGGGCTCGACGCCCGGACGATCGGGCAGGCGATACCCGCCGGTCGCGCCGCACGACCTCAGACCGACTCGGGCGATGCCCCTCCGGACCTGAGCGTGGCGCAGCAGATCGCCCACGTTTCCCTCGGCCCAACCGAGGCGCTGCTCGGGTGCCTTCTCGCCGAGCCCAGACTGTGGACGGTCATGCGCGATGAGGATCGCGAACTGCTCCGCACCTCCGCCTACCGTTGGCCCGTGATCGCCTCAATCGCTCTCGCACTGCTGCACGACGCCGACCTCGGAGACCAGCCGAGCATCGGCTCTATTCTCGCGAGCACGGCGGACAGTGCCGCGCACGCTGCGGCGATCTCGCTCCAGCAGCGTATCGAGCGCGAGACCTCGCACGACGCAGAGAAGCTCAGGGCCCAGCTCGACGCGTGCCTCTTGAGCGCCCGGCGAGACCAGGCCCGCGCGTCCCTCGTCACGCACGAGGATCTCGCTGCTCGTCTTGAAGCGAATCGTCGAGCCCGCGCCGAACACGGCGACGACATGCGTATCCTCCCGAGAGGTTCATAACCTACCGTTGTCCGTTCCAGTCGTTTGCCGGCGCGCCGACGCGTCCGACTTGGTTGAGAGGGTGAGGTCGATGCGAGCCACGCAAGGAACGACCGGCGCGAAGGCGCCCGCGAAGTCACAGAAGATCCCGAGGCCGATCGATCCGGCCTTGCTTGTCTCCGGCATGCACCCGGCCGTTGCCGAGCTCCTCTCCATGTCAGCCTCACGCGGCTGGATGGCCTATGAGGAACTCAATAACACCATTCCCGATGAGGTCGTCGCGCCCGAGCCTATCGATGAGCTCTTGTGCGTCTGCGATCGACTCGGGCTTGAGTTGATCGACGAACTCGAGTTCCGAGCCCGACTCCACAGAGAGTCTCTCGCCCGAGGCGAGGAGCCCAACCACAACGCCCTTTCGCGACAGCCGATTCCCGGTGTCGCCGGCAGCATCCGACAGTTCCGCGCCATGAGCGTCGCTGGCGGCGAACGCTCCGAAGAGACCGCCGCCCTCTCCAAGCAACCCGACGCGGACGGCCGTCCGCTGACACAGGCGGAGCTCGATGTCGCTGAGGCTGAAGCGATGGACGAGGTCGCTCTCGCACGTGAACTCGAGGACGCGGCCTCTGAAGAGAGCGGCGCGAAGCGGATCGACGATCCTGTCCGCATGTACCTCACACAGATGGGATCGATCCCCCTGCTCACTCGCGACGAGGAGATTCGACTCGCCAAGAAGATCGAAACGACACGCATGATCTTCCGACGCCGATGCCTCGAGTCCGACTATGTCGTCAAGCAAGCGGTCGAGACTCTTCGCCAGGTGGACGCAGGCGATCTGCCCTTCGATCGCACCATGCGCATCTCGACGGCCGAGGTAAATGCCAAGGACAAGATCGCCCGCCGGATCCCTGCAAACCTCCGCACCATCGAGAAACTCCTCGAGATGAATGCCGCGGACTGGGAGGCTCTCGAAGCAGCCCGCAAGTCGCGTCGCAACAAGGATACATCGGCAATCAAGCAGCGCATCCGCGATCGGCGCCGACGCATGGCCGCGCTGACCGAGGAACTCTCGCTCCGCACCGGCCGCATCATCCCGCTGATGCGGAAGCTCCGCTCCATCGCACAGAAGATGGACGCGCTCGACAAGGAAACCGGCCAGCTCAGAGACGCGGCCGATCGTGCCCGCGCCGAAGACCTCGACGTCCTCACCGACGAGCTCGACGGCCTCCGCACCCTCATCCTTGAGGAGCCCGACGAACTCGCCGCACGCGTCAAGGACATTGGCTCGGTATTCTGGGAGTACGAGCAGGCAAAGCGCGACCTCTCAGGCGGCAACCTCCGCCTCGTCGTCTCCATCGCGAAGAAGTATCGAAACCGCGGCCTCTCGTTTCTGGACGTCATCCAGGAGGGCAACACCGGCCTCATGCGCGCAGTCGACAAGTATGAGTACAAGCGCGGCTACAAGTTCAGCACGTACGCCACATGGTGGATCCGCCAGGCGATCACCCGCGCCATTGCCGACCACGCCCGCACGATCCGGATCCCGGTTCACATGATCGAGACGATGTCGCGTCTCCGCAACATCCAGAAGCAGTTCCTCCAGGAGATGGGCCAAGAGCCCACGATCGAGGAACTGGCCGACCACGCCAAGATGTCCGTCTCCGAGGTCCGGCGTGTCATGAAGGTCAGCCGGCATCCCGTCTCACTCGATCGTCCTGTCGGAGAGAGCGAGGACTCCTACTTTGGCGATTTCATCGAGGACGATCGCGCCGCGCCCCCCGCAGACACAGCCGCACAGGAGATGCTCAAGAACCGCATCGAACAGGTGCTCAAGACCCTCACCTATCGCGAGCGAGAGATCATCAAGCTCCGGTACGGCATCGGCGATGGGTACACCTACACCCTCGAAGAGGTTGGCCGCATCTTCAAGGTCACACGAGAGCGAGTCCGCCAGGTCGAGGCCAAGGCGATCCGCAAACTCCAGCATCCCGTCAGGGCTCGCAAACTTCACGGATTCGTTGACGGCTCGGTCTACCGAGAGATCCGTCCGGAGTCCGGCGCTGGCGCTGCGGCCCCGTCGAGCGGCCGAGTCGGCAAACCGACTCCCAACGGCCCATCTCATGCGATCGAGGCGAACAGCGCCGACCCGGCGATGCCGGAGCCCGGGGAGGCCTTCGCAGACGACCCGATCGACGATTCCGAGGATTGACGCCCCGCTCAGGCCCGATTGACGCGTCGCTCGGGTCTGCTATGGTTCAGTTGCGAGTTTCTCGCACGTGATGGGGAGTAGCCCTCCCGCGACGGCGCGGGCCGGAGACGGTCGTCAGCACGGGGTGACATCCAACCCCCGGCCGCTCCATGCGTGATGAACGCAGAGGCAAGACCACACGGCGGTTTCCGTCGTTGGTTGCGCGCACACATAGGGCCCCACACATGACCTGCATCTCCGCGTTTTTGGCGGCGTCTACCGTACCCACACCATCCGGCGCTCCAGGCGTGGTCTGGCTCTATGCCGGGTTTCTCGCGCTCGTGCTTCTCTTCCTCGCCCTCGACCTTGGCGTCTTCCACAGGGATGCGCACGAGGTCTCCATGAAAGAGGCGGCCGTTTGGACGGGCATCTGGATCAGCGCGGCCCTGCTCTTCAACGTCGGCATCTACTTCATCTACGAGCACCATGTGCTCGGCATCGGCGAATCCGTCAAGCAGATCGACGGTGCGGTCCGCGCCGTCAACGGCCTTGAGGCCGCCAAGCTCTTCTTCACGGGCTATGTCGTCGAGAAGTCGCTCTCGATGGACAATGTCTTCGTCATCGCCATCATCTTCTCGTTCTTCGCCGTCCCCGCCGCATACCAACACCGCGTGCTCTTCTGGGGCATCCTTGGCGCACTCGTCATGCGCGGCGGCATGATCGGCATCGGTGCAGCCCTGATCACGAGCGTCGACTGGATCGTCTACGTCTTCGGCGGCTTCCTCATCCTCAGCGCCGCCAAGATGGCGCTCATCAAGGGCGAGCACGTCAACCCGAACAACAACCCTGCCGTCAAGCTCGTCAGACGCCTTGTCCCCGTCGCGCCGAACTACGACGGCCAGCGGTTCTTCACAACCTGGGAGGGCAAGAGGGCCGCGACCCCCCTCTTTCTCGCCCTCGTGCTGGTTGAGTTTACAGATCTGATCTTCGCCGTGGATTCCATCCCGGCGATCTTCGCGATCACGACCGATCCCTTTCTGGTCTTCACCTCCAACGTGTTCGCCATCCTCGGGCTCCGGTCCCTCTACTTCTGCCTCGCGAGCATGATCTCCCAGTTCAGATTCCTGAAGCCATCGCTGATCGTCGTGCTCGCGTTTGTCGGCGTGAAAATGCTCCTCGTCCACACGGACTTCAAGATCCCAACCACCGCCTCGCTGCTCGTCATCCTCGGAGTGCTCACCGTCGGCATCCTCGCGTCCATCCTCATCCCCGCCAAACCCGGGGCAGAATCTCGCCTTCCCGGCCCTGAGGGAATCCTCGATCCGGCTGCCGGATTCCGCAGGTCCAAGAGATCCGATCGAGCCGCGCGAGGCGACGACGCGTCGACGAGCTAACCTCCACGCACCACACGTCCACTCTCTCGGAGTTCGCCGATTCCATTCGATCCCACCATACTTCTCTACGCGGCGTTTCTCGCGTTCATCCTCACGCTGCTGGCGCTCGATCTCTTCGTGCTCAACCGCAAGGCGCACGAGATCGCCGTCGGAGAGGCGCTGAAGTGGACCGCGATGTTTGTTTCCATCGCGCTCGCGTTCACCGTTGTCGTTTACTTCATGTACGACAACCATTGGCTCGGACAGGGCCTCCCCCCCCCCGGCGCGGTAGATGAGAACGGCGAGCCCCTCAAGGCCACGCCGGGCATGCAGGCCGCCATCGAGTTCCTGACCGGTTACATCGTCGAGTACTCACTCTCGATGGACAACATCTTCGTGATCGCGGTCATCTTCGGGCACTACGGCGTGCCTCGCATCTTCCAGCATCGCGTCCTCTTCTGGGGCATTTTGGGTGCGCTCGTCATGCGCGGCATCATGATCGTTGCGGGCGCGGAACTCGTGCATCGCTTCGAGTGGATTCTGTACTTCTTCGGTGCCTTTCTCGTATACACAGGGCTCAAGATGCTCTTGGCAAAGGAGCGGGAAGGAGACCCAGAAAGCACACTCGTCGTGCGCATCGCGCGGAGGATACTGCCGATCGCGCCCGGCTTCGACGGCGATCGATTTGTCACCCGCCTGCCGGACGGCCGACGTGCCTTCACCATCCTCTTTCTCGCATTGGTCATCGTTGAGTTCACCGATGTGATCTTCGCAGTTGACTCGATCCCGGCGATCTTCGCCATCACGCTGGACCCATTCATCGTCTTCACGTCAAACGTCTTCGCGATCCTCGGCCTGCGATCGCTCTACTTCGCCCTCGCGGGCCTCCTCCACAAGTTCAGGTTCCTCAAAGTCTCTCTCTGCGTCGTGCTCACCTATGTCGGGATCAAGCTCCTTACCCACCAGCTCATCGACATCCCGCCGATCGCTTCGCTCGCGGTCATTCTCTCGGCCCTTGCCACCGGCATCGGCGCCTCGCTCCTCGTCAAAGCCCGCCCGGTCGAAGCCGTCGCGCCAAGCACAAAGCCAGACACGGAGCCGGAGCACGAGCGCATCGTCTGACACCGCGGTCACTCCCGTGCTCTCTACGAGCGCAGCCCACCCCGACTCGCGCCGCGATTCACGCTTCCAACCCGATCCCCAAGGCGGACGCCATGAGCCTCAACATCGATCTGCAAGTCGCGCTGACCTGCCTTCTCATTATCGTCGCACGCATCACCGACGTGTCGCTTGGCACCATCCGAACCATCACGGTCATCAATGGGCTCCGTGGCGTTTCGTGGCTCCTCGGATTCTTCGAAGTCCTCGTGTGGATCGTCGTCGTCTCCCAGGTGATCCAGAAGGTCCACGAGAACCCGCTCTATCCCGTCGCTTACGCGCTCGGCTTCGCGACCGGCAACTTCATCGGCATCACCGTCGAACGCCAGATTGCCTTCGGCCACCAGGTTGTTCGCGTCTTCACCCGCAGGGGACCCGAAGTCGTCGCCATGCTCCGCGCCGACGGTTACGTCGTGACTGAGTTTACCGGAAAGGGACGAGACGGTCCCGTCGACATGCTCTTCATCGAGACGGCACGCAAGAGCGCTCGCGACCTGCTCGCGCAGGTCCGAGAGCTCGACCCTGCCTGCTTTGTAGTCGTCGATGACATCCGGCTCGCCTCCGCCCAACTCGTCGAGGCGCAGCAGCAATCCGGCGGCTGGCGATCCCAGCTCAAAAGGAAGTAATGTCCGACGTCTCGCTCAGGCCGCGCTCCGTCTGGGCGCATCCTCTGTGGCGAACCTCGCCGTCGTGTCGGGGCGAGCTTCAATCATCACCGCCGCGCGTATCCGCGTCGCGTGCGCCGCCGCAGGTCGGCCCGTCCGAGACTCGGCGATGAGCTCCATCTCCGCCTGCAGCCAGTCGAGCGTCGGGTTTCCCGAGGCTCCACCCCGCTCGAGCCAGATCTGGTGCGAGCGTTCCCGGATCTGTGCGTCCGTCGGCACTGCGGCGACGAGGGGCTTGACCTCGGCGCAATCGTAAGACATCGAGGGCAACGAAAGATCCCGGCTCGATTGGTCCATGACGGCACTCCGATGACGCTTCCCGGTTTGGAAGCATCCATTCGTCGGCACGCCCGAGAACCAACTTTCGCAGGATCCGACGGATTCGTCTGATCGAGCGCTCGACAAGGTCAGATGCCGCCCGCTCGTCCTGTCGCTCAGCACTCGATGAGACCGACGGAGATATTCACCGCCAGCCCTCCCTCGGCCGTCTCCTTGTACTTCGAACTCATGTCCTGGGCCGTCGCCCACATCGTCCGGATCACCTCATCGAGAGAGACTCGCGCCGCCTTCGCATCCCCATCGACCGCCATGTTGGCGGCCGTGATCGCCTTCACCGCGCCCATCGTGTTCCGCTCGATGCACGGCACCTGAACCAACCCACCGATCGGGTCGCACGTCATCCCTAGGTGGTGCTCCATGGCGATCTCCGCCGCCATCAGCGACTGCTCCGGCGATGCCCCCAGCACGTGCGCCAAGCCCGCCGCGGCCATCGCGCTCGAGACGCCGATCTCCGCCTGGCACCCACCCATCGCCGCCGAGATCGTGGCCCCCTGCTTGAAAAGCGTCCCCACCTGTCCCGCGACCAGCATGAATTCCACCAGCCCCGACTCGGTCCCGTCGCAGAACCGGTCGTAGTACATCATGACGGCCGGAATCACGCCCGCCGCGCCGTTCGTCGGCGCCGTGACGACCCGTCCGAAACTCGCGTTCTCCTCGTTCACCGCCAGCGCGAAGCAACTCACCCACTTCAGTGTCCGGCGAAAGTTCGCTCCCTCGGTGCGCACGGCGTCGAACCACGAATCGATCTCGTGATACGCCGCTCCCGCGAGCAGTTGGTCGGCCATCCCCGCCGCGCGCCGCTTGACGTTCAGACCGCCGGGCAGCACGCCGCTGCAATGGCAACCGCGATGCACGCACTCGCGCATCACGCTCCAAATCTGCAAGAGCCCGGCGTCGATTGCCGAGTCATCCCGCCACGCTCGCTCATTCGCGCGGACCACGCTGGCGAGCGATTCTCTTGCGCGACCCGCATGCTCAAGCCAGTCCGCTCCGCTCGCGATCGCGAACGCTTGAACGACCGATCCGCCAATCATCCCCGACTCTTCCTCGCCCTCTTCGGTGACAAACCCGCCGCCGACCGAGTAATAGGTACGCCGCAACTCGCCGCCATCCGCCATCCGCGCTGTCAGCGTCATCGCGTTGGGATGCGCCGGCAGCGACGTCTGATGGAAGACGATCTCGCGGGCCGGATCGAAAGAGAGCAGGCGGCTGCCGCCCAGCATCAGCACCTGTCGCTCGCGGATCGATCGCACCGTATCGCCAATGAGCGTCGTGTCGCACGTCACCGGGTCCTCGCCCCGGAGCGCGAGGATCACTGCAACATCCGTCCCATGCCCCTTCCCCGTCTTCGAGAGCGATCCGTAGAGATCAATTCGAATCCCATGAACAACATCCAGCCCGCTCGGCCCCCCGGCCGCGCGGCAAGTCTCCACAAAGCGCTGCGTAGCCCGCCACGGCCCCATCGTGTGAGAGCTCGATGGCCCCACACCAATCTTGAAAATATCAAAAACGCTGATCGGTTCCACAGGGGATGAGCGTATGCCAATCCGCGCCAATTACGACCGCCTCGCAGGCCCGATTGTGCAACCTCGACAAGCACACCGCACACCCGACGCAAGGGGTGCAGCCCAAGGCGCCTCCATCAGCGCATGCGCAGTGGTCACAAGCAGAAACCGATCTCGATGCGTATTGCAACAGTCTCCACAAACACCTTCGCGCTCGCTTGTGAGGTACTCCATTCCGCAACCGCTCCCCGTTGAAACTTGCGTTCAGCCCACGCGATACCGACCCGCGGCCGTTGGGCTCTATCCCGAGCCGTCCGCGGCCCAGCAATCGTTCCAATGGCGGACACGGCAGCAAATAATTGAGATTCAGTCTCATCCGGGCGTGACTCCGTACTCCGATTCGGCAATGATCCGCTTTCTACACGCTCGACAGAGCGTGCAGAGGCTTTGGCTTCACTCCTCTCCAACACCAGCCTTGAACGCAAGATCAGCGGGTCCACACCGCCAGAATCGCTCGGAGCCCGCCCCACACGCTATCTGCTCGCCGCATCAGGCGTCAGCTGTGTGGGCTTGGCCGCGGTCGGCGTCGTAGTCCCGGGCCTGCCCACAACGGTCTTCCTCATCATGGCCGTCTGGTGCTTCACTCGATCCTGCCCGTGGATGACCGAACGCCTGGTCCGCAATCGCTTCTTTCACCCATTCCTTCGCTATCTCGAACCCGGTGTGCGAATGCCTCTTCGAGCCAAGGTCATCGCGATCACTCTCATGTGGACCGCGATCACACTCTCGTGCTCGCTTGTCATCATGCGGGGCGTGCCCGCCCTCGTGTCCGCTCTGATCGCCGCCGCGGGCATCGGCGGCACTTGGTGCATCTCTCGCCAGGGAAGAGCGGCGCAACATTCGGACAGCTGAGCAACTCGTTCGGCATTGTCCTCGAACCGCTCCACCCCTTCCGAACGCGACCCCACTACCATATTGGCAGCTATGACGCCCCCCCCACTCGCCATCATCTGTCCGGGCCAGGGTTCACAAACCATTGGGATGGCCAAGGCCTGGTGTGAGCGTTCGCCCGAGGCCCGGGCCGTGATGGACCGCGCAGACGCAGTCCTCGGTGATCGCCTCGGCGCAGTGCTCTCAGGACTCTGTTTCCAGGGGCCCCCGGATAGGCTCAACCAGACCGACGCTTCGCAGCCGGCGATCTACGCCGCGGGCATCGCCTGCTGGATGGGCCTGCTCGCCAAGTGGTCGATGGGCAATGGCGAAGCCAACCTTGTCGCCGCCGCGGGGCTATCTCTTGGGGAATACACCGCTCTCTGCCTCGCCGGCGCGTTTTCATTCGAAGATGGACTGGAACTTGTCGCCCTCCGAGGTCGGGCCATGCAGGATGCAGCGGAGGCACAGCCTTCGTCCATGCTCGCACTGATCGGAGCAGATGAAGCGCAGGCAAGTGAGGTTTGCGTCAAAGCCGCGGAAAGCGAGGTGCTTGTTCCCGCAAACTTCAACGCACCCGGCCAGATCGTGCTGAGCGGCCACAAAGCCGCGATCGGCCGTGCAGCACGTGTCGCCACTGAAATGGGCCTTCGAGCCACCGAACTGGCCGTCGCCGGAGCATTCCATTCTCCGCTGATGGCACCCGCCGCCGATCGCCTGCGCGTCGCTCTCGCCAAGACGCCCATCAAGGAGCCTCGCTGCCCCGTGATTTCGAACGTCACTGCGAGAGCTCACGCTCCCGACGCGGGGTCGCTCGAGGATTCCATCCGCCAACGTCTCGTCGAGCAGCTAACGTCTCCCGTCCGCTGGGCGGACTCCTGCATCACACTCGGTTCACTGGCCTCTTCGCACGCAAACGCGGAATTCCACGAACTCGCGCCAGGCAAGTCCCTCGCGGGCCTCATGCGCCGCATCGACAAGAATCTCAAGGTGACCTCCCATGACGAACCATGACCATTCGCGTCCACAGGCGTCACGCAAGCGACGCTCCGCCGCAGCACTTCTCTCGCTCACACTCCTTCACGGTGTCAGCTTCATGCTGGTCGCTTCCGCCGTGCTCACGCCGATGGCGTGCAAGAAGGCACCTCCTCCCCCTCCTCCCCCTCCTCCCCCACCTCCCCCACCCCCGAAGCCGCAGCAGGTCGAGATCTCCGCGCTTATGCAGTCCATGGGTGCGGATCCGCGCCTGCAATTCCCGCAGGAGCAAGGCCCAGTCAGCGAGTCGCTCGCACGCGCCATCATTACGCTCGCGACCGGATTCGCCAAGGGCGATGCACAGATCGTGAAGTCGCTTCTTGATCGCCAATCGAGCGCAATCATCGACGAACTCCTCGCCTCCGGCGGCTGGGAAGAAGGCACCTCCAAGGTCGAGGGCATTCGCGTCGTCTTTGTCTCCCCCGATGCGCTCCAGAACAGCGAACCTGCCGAGGCCAACGTCGTCTTCGCAATACAGGAACCCGGCGCTGCCTATGTCCTCGCGTGGAGCGGCAAACCCTCAAACACCGGTTGGAGGTTCAAGGCAATGCCCTCAACAGGCCAGACGCGAACCCGCGCCGCCATGTGGGATAACCAGCCCGAGGCCGCGTATGCCGACGCGGGCGCGTTCGCGTTCAACGATGCCGAAGTCGACGACGAACTCGCCAGGATGCTCGAAGGCCTCTCACCCGAGCAGCGTGCGGCCGTTGAGGAGGCGATGAAGCAGAACCCCGACGTGATCCGCAAAAACGTCCCAGGTGGCCGCATCACGATCCCGAATCCAGGTGGCGGTGGCGGCGGCAGCTGACCGTCCCATCATCCCATCTGCAGGCGATTCCTTCAGCACCCACGGCTCAGTCGCACTCTCCGAGAGACACATGTCCGACACTCGTATCGCCATCGTCACCGGCGCATCCCGCGGCATCGGCAAGGCCATATCCATCCGACTCGCCAAAGAGGGACGCCACATCGCCCTCGTCTCTCGCTCTGCCGGGCCACTCGCCGAGGTCAAGCACGCCATCGAGAGTGCCGGCGGCAAGGCATCCGTCTTCGCCACAGATGTCGCGGACAACAAGGCCTTCGCAGAAGCGATCGAAAAGATCGCCTCCGATCTCGGTCGCATCGACATCCTCGTCAACAACGCCGGTATCACGAAGGACGGCCTCATCCTCCGCATGTCCGATGACGACTGGAACGCGGTCGTCCAGACCAACCTGACATCATGCTTCGTGGCGATCCGTGCCGCCGCACGCCACATGATGCGGGGCAAGTTCGGCCGCATCATCAACATTTCATCGACCTCTGGCGTTGTCGGCAACGCCGGACAGGCCAACTATGCCGCCGCCAAAGCGGGCCTGATCGGCCTCTCCAAAACTGTCGCCCGCGAACTCGGCGGCAAGAACATCACCTGCAACGTGGTCGCTCCGGGCTTCATCGAGACCGACATGACCGCCGGCCTCCCGCCGGAGATCAAGGAACGGATCCAGCAGATGATGGCGATCAAACGCCTCGGCGTCAGCGAGGACATCGCCGCTGCGGTCGCGTATCTCACGGCCGATGACGCGGGATACGTGACTGGCCAGACCCTCTGCATCGACGGCGGCATGACGATGTGCTGACGCCACCTCGCGCCGAGCACATTCGGCCCGCTAGGCAGGCAGTCCATTGCTGATCACATCCTCAACGGCCTCACAGAAGCGATCGACCTCCTCAAGCGTTGAGTAGACGCTCGGGGTCACGCGGATCCCCTCGAATTCAGCGTGCCTGATCGCTGTTGTGAGGATCCTCCGCTTCTCCCAGAGCGAGTCACGCAGCGAGCCGGAATCCACGCCCTCGACCTGCACCGTCCCGATTCCGCAGCTGAATCTCGGGTCAAGACTCGTGTGCAGCCGCACACGCCCCGATGAATTCGCCAGCAGTCGCTTCGCCCAGCGATCCCGCAGGTACCGCATGCGAGCCTCCTTTCGGGCTGGCCCGATCCCCTGGTGAAACGTGAGTGCCTCCGCGACCGCAAGCGAGTTGGCCATCGGCCTCGTTCCGAACTCCTCAAACTTGCGGATATCCTCGCTCTGTGCCTCCGTCGCTGCCATCAGCGGCCATGTGTCTTTGATCCGATCCCTCCTCACATACAGCAGGCCCGTTCCGTGCGGCGCGAACAGCCACTTGTGCAGACTCACGCCGTAGTAATCGCAGCCAAGCTCCGCCAGCGTGAAGTCAACGTGCGCGAACGCGTGTGCACCATCCACGATCACCGGGATCCCGCGCTTCCGGGCCATGTCGCACACCTTCTTCACCGGCAGGATCTGCCCGGTGATGTTCACCATGTGGCACATCAGGATCGCCCGCGTACGGTCCGTAATGTGGCTCTCGAAGAGACGCACCGCCTCATCGTCATCTTCCAGCGGGATCGGCATCTTGAACTCGACCAGCTTGATCCCGTCCCGCCGCTCCCGCTGCCTGAACGTATTCAGCATCCTCGGATAGTCGACCGTCGTCGTCAGCACCTCGTCGCCAGGCGCGAGATCAAGCCCCATCTGACAGATCTGCAGACTCTCAGAGGCATTCCGCGTGAACGCGATCTCTTCCTTGTCCACTCCCCACTGCCGCGCCATCCGCTCGCGCACGCCCTCCATCTGAGGCTGCAGGAGCGACCACAGCGCGTAGGAACTCGGCTCGCGGTTGGCGATCTCCAGCATCCGCTTCATCGCCTCCTGCACAACCAGCGGAGACGGACAGACCCCACCGTTGTTGAAGTTCACCGAGGCCCGATCGACCGAGAACGCCTGCTGCACAAGCAGCCAGTAGTCCTCGTTCCGTGCCACCTCTCCCGGCGAGCCATCGAAAGACGCAAGCTCACGCCCGAGTGCCTGCGACGCCAGGCCCGCGCCAATTCCGAGCACGCCCGCCGCGCCGATTGTCCGACCGAGAAACTCACGCCTCGTGCCCATCGCTCGCTCACTTTCCGGTCAAGACGACCACGCCTCCCAAGATCATCGCGACGCCAACGGCCTTCTTCACCGTCATAGTCTCGCCAAGCACCAGCCAACCAAGAAGCACTGCCACCGCTGGGGCCAACGCAAACGCCACCGGCTTGATCCGCCCGATCTCGCCCAGATGCAGCGCCGAATAAAAGAGGATCATCGCCGCCGCTCCCGCAACAAGCCCCGACCCCAACGTCAGCTTGAGCAGCGTCGGCGTCCCCGCCCTCATCCACTCGCGCGGCTCCACCTTCAGCACATACATCGCAATCGCCCACGCGATCCATATCACGGGGAGCGCAACCGTCGACCGCACCGCGATCGCGGTCAGTGGCCCAACACGCTGGGTGTGCAGCACACTCTTGGTAAAGAGTTCGCCTATGCCCCAGCAAAGCCCCGCGCCAATGGCAAGCAGGATCGCGTTCATGCGCCGAGTCTACACGATTGCGACTCGCCCCTCCGAGAACGCCTTTCACCAGCCCAGCCGCTCTTCCAAAACCGGGTTCATGGCGGAAGCCATCCCTCCCGCGCCGAACGCCGCACGCCACGGTTCCTCGGCCCCTCTCTGCCAATTGCTCAGCAACCCCCTGTGCCACCTGGAGCCCCTCTCGCCGGCAGTACCCTACCTGCGAGGTGCCGCTATACTTCCCGCCCTGTGCCCGGCGACGCCGGTCACAACACCTGGAGAGGTGTCCGAGTGGCTGAAGGAGCAGCACTGGAAATGCTGTATACGGGTAACCGTATCGGGGGTTCGAATCCCCCCCTCTCCGCTTCAAAGGGAGACTCGGTTTCGGCCGAGTCTCCCGTGCTTATTTTTGTCCGTTTTTCCGCGGAATTACGAGCAGATCCGACGAGGCTCAGCGACGGCTGGTGGACAGAGACCGACCTGTGCGACGAAATTGGCGACGGGTTCTCTGTGGGGCAGTTTGCGAGTGTCGTTTTCAGCATCGCTGAACTGCGCGTATGCAGCGTATATGCTGGTTCGAATCCCACCTGCTCCGCTTCATCTTGCCCCCCTGTTCGCAAGGGGTGGAATGCCAGCAGGTTGCGTCCAGGGGGTTGCCATTTCGGGGGCAGGAGTTCCGGAAGAGTCCCAAGTCGACTTCCTTGCCGCCCCGGCAGCTTCTAACGTAATGCCATCGTGGACCGGCACATGGCTTCAGAAACTCTGCCCAAGTTCAGCATTCAAACGATTGCCGCTCTGGCCGAGGTGGTGAGCGGCGGTTCTGCTAGTGACTCCAAGCCGCCCATCGGTCACTACCGCTCTGGCCCCAAGCTTGAACGGTTCTTTGCGGGTTTGAATATCGAGCTTCGCATCGGGAATGGGTCCCGCGTGCCCGCAGTCACCGACCGCTTGACGTTTCTCAACAACGAGGCAAGTGAGCGGACCGCAATCGTTCAGGTTATCGAGGCGGTTGCTGATCCTCGCGAATACTTGGATGAGCCGCCAAAGCTCGACGCGGTCATCGCGTACCTGAACAAGCGGTTGACGTTAGATGGCTGCGAACTCCGGAAGATTGGTTCGACATTCAAGGTGGTCGCTGTGGCCACGAACACCGTAGCCGCCGATGCTCTGAAAGCCCGCGCCGACGCTCTCGATCTCCATTCTGTGCATGCGGACTTCGAGCGGGCGCTTTCGCAGGCAGAGTCCGATCCGTCCAGTGCCGTCACGGCCGCGTGTTCGACAGTGGAAAGCGTTTGCAAGTGCATTCTCGACGAACTCCAGGTGCCATATCCCACGTCAAAGGACATCCGTGGCCTCGTTACCGAAGTGGCTAAGCATCTAAACCTGTCACCCGGCCGCGCGGACTTTCCAAAAGAGTGGGAACAGGACATCCGGACGATTCTCTCGGGGCTATTCAGCGTGATTCAGGGGATTGGGTCATTGCGAACCCACGCAGGTGATGCCCACGGCAAAGGCAAGAATCCCATTCCCGTAGATGCACGGATCGCCCGACTTGCCATCCATGCGGCGAGCACTGTGTCCCTCTTCTACATCGAGACTTGGCAGCGAGCGATCACAGGCAGTCGCCGCTGAACCTGGAGGCGTGTTCGTGTCATTCAAGCTGCTCATCGTTGGGGCTGGTGCTTCCGTTGAGTGCGACTTCCCCTTGGGCAATAGCCTGCCCGGAATCCTGTCGCAACCCTTGCAATCCATCTGCCCCTCCCTGAAGGCCAATGCCGACGAGTTGGCGGCATTGGAGGAAGACAGGTATGCATTCACGCAAGCGTGCCAGGACATGACGCTGGGTTCGATCGATGCCTTCTTGGAGCGGCGGAGAGAATTCCGCGACGTGGGCCGGCTTTCGCTGGCCGCGGCGTTGATCGAAAAGCAGATTGCTGTGATTCGGCATCGCAAGACGAACAGCACCTGGCACTCGGTGCTCTATCGCAAGCTTGTCGGCAAGGACAAACCGTGGAGACACATTTCAGACCTTGGCAACCAACGACATGTGGCAATCATCACGTTCAACTATGACCTGAACATTGAGGTTGCTATCGCACGTCATTTGAACGCTGATACGAGTCTTGGTGCCGCAGGGTCGTGGGAACATTCTACTGAATGCCCGATTGTTCACGTGCACGGCCTTCTAAACCTCGACCATGTGGTGGGGCCCATGCTTCAGCGTCCAGCTGACGCTCCGTCGATCACTCTCGGTCTAGTGCGAGAAGTGGCTCAGACCCTTGCGTTTACTGGTGATCCCGAGACCTCAGTTGATTCGGAGATGCTGGAGACCGCACGCAGATGGGTACGACATGCATCGGAGATACTGTTTTTGGGGTTTGGATTCGATACCAACAATCTCAATCGCATCGGAATTGGACCCAAACACTCGCATTGGGTACAGGGGCATCGAGAGCTCTATGCCACCTACATGAACATGAGTGACGAGCACATCATGGGAGCGGCGCGGCACTGCTGTGGCCCGCTCGACTGTTTCGAATGGCGATGCGCGGCCCCAGGTGTGGTCACAGCATTTCTGGATGGCAAGTGCAGCAGTGACTTCCAGCTGCGGCGCATACTGGGCACGGATACATCGAGCTCTCAGCAATCACCGGTCGCCGCTTCATGCATGAATTGAAATAGACCCCCCCGCAACGGAGACGCCTTCGGTGGCACACGAAGCATTCACACTCGCTCAGTCAGTTGTGAGCGGAGAGCTAGACCTCCTGTGCCCCAAGATGGCGTTACTCCGCTGTCCGTCGTATAGCGAATGCGTCATGGCGGGATGTGGTGTTATTCACGCAAACACCCACGGTGAACTCTCGTTTCGACTCTCGGGAGAGGTGTCGCTACCGTTGCATGACGTGCTGCGACAGAACAAGCCACAAGGGTCCGTGTACGATATCCAGGATCATGTGATGCTGGTCGCAGTGGACGCGCAAGGCCGAGAGTGGCGTAGTGGCCCTCTACTGATTCACATGACTCATCCGGCTGAGTTGTTCAACCAGTACGTCTCGAGGAAACTCGATTCGATCATGTTTACGCGGCGTTGGCCGCTAGGGAACGAGCATCACGTGCGGCTCTATATTCCCAAGCAGTCTCGCTTTCCGTTTGACCAGCGAACCAAATACGAGCGGACAGCAGGCGAGACGCTAGTCGAGGGCGGTTGGTCCGTTGATCACCATGTGCGTGCCATCGGGGAGGCTGCGGTCACCTTTCGGAGAGAGGACGATGGATGGCTGTCGATTACGGCGACACAGAGCACCCCTTTCATGCCTGATTGGCACGGAACAATGTGCCATGCTCTATCGTTTGCCGCGTCGCGCATTGTGCGACCGGCGGCGGTTGCACGCACGTTTGATGGGGACGAAGTAATCGGTCTATTCAGCGGGCCCTTTCACCGCTTCCGATCGCTCATGCCGCGTCCCATCGTGGGTCTTTCACCAGAGGACACCAACGCATTCTGGTCGCTTGTTGAGCAGTTGTTTCACTTTGCGTGGGCTAGTCGAGGCTCACAATCTCGCCTCTTGGATGAACTCAATGCGATTCACGCAGGCGCGGTGATGTCAATCGAAACCGCTTGTCTAACACTCGCCATTGGCATTGAAGCATTGGCCAAGGAGCTGTTACCGTCGGCTCCGTCACCCGGCTGGAACATAGCAGCTAAGCAATCAATCGAGTCGCACATAGCTGCGTGGCCCGGGGATTCCGCCACCAAGGACCGGGTGCTCGGATGGCTTCAGTCGAAAGGCGAGCCGCGCGCGGTAGATCGTTTGTACGCGTGGGCAACACAGCACGAAGTAAAGCACGGGTTGGTGGACGCATGGTCCGCGCTCAGAAACAGGCGAGCTCATGGCACTGCCGTCGATGATTCTCAGCCTTCGTATGACCTTTACTACGCAGTTGTTGAGCTGCTATATCGACTGGTTGCCTCATTGATCGGGTACGACGGCCGCATTCTCGAAACGTCCGTTCGTGGTTGGGGCCGCGATGGCGAAGGTGTCCGCGACGGATCAGCACGACGGCCGATATAAGCGAGGGCTCCTCGGACGTTGCGCCACATTCCGCCAGCGCCGGTCTAGCGTGACACCTCTGTTGTTCCGCGGCGAAAGCCCGACGCGTATCCGGTTGCCCCTGACGTGCCACCATTCTCTGTACCAGGGGCTATGAGAGTCGGGTGATGGTAACGGGGTCGGGGCCTTCCAATACAATCTCCGCGTTGGCGATGCCCGCAGCGCATCGAGGAGCATCGGCGGCGGAAGATGGCTTCGGGGATCTCAACCCCCGCGAACATCGCGGGCGGCACGTACCCCAGCGGCGAGCGCGGCCGTTGATGGTTGTACTCCTGCTTCCACGCCGCATCGAGCGCCTTGGCCTCTCGCGCGCCCTCGAACACCTCCGTGTTCGGCAGCTCATCGCGCACACGGGAGTGGAAGCTCTCGGCGTGGACCCACACCAGGTCGAACAGCCCGGGGAGGTTGGTCGTTACTAGGTCGAACCCGTGGCGGAGGTCCCCGCCCCAGTACTCGATGGGCCTCGGCAGGAAACGGTTAAGCCCCTGGATGACGTCACGTGTCGTGCCCGAACCCGTCATGGGGTGACAACGCTGCGCAGGTTGTCCACTATGCGCTGTTTCGCCTCAGTCCTACTAATCGACCACACGGCGGCGAGTGCCTCCACGGCCAATGCCGTGTCGGGTGGTGTCGAGGGCCTCTGCCCGAGTCTGACAAATGGGCCGTCTGTTTCGGTCAGCACCCTGTCCACGGGCATCGCTCTCACGAGGGCGTCCCCGCTCTTCGAGCTGAGCATCGACGTATTGACTGAGAAGAAGAAGCCCGCGGCGGCCGCGGCCTCCAGTTGCTTCACCGTGCCGCTGAACCAATGGAGGATCGGTTTGCCCGGAAAGTTCGAGCCCACGATTGCGATCACATCTGCCGCGGCGCGTCGCGAGTGGATCGTGAGCACCTTGCCGCCAAGAGCGGCACAGCGTTCGACGACGGTCGAGAACACTTCTCTCTGTCTCGCTCGGATCGTGTCATCGGTGGTCACATAGTCCAGTCCGACTTCTCCTACGTAGCGGGTTTCTTCGAGCAAGGGGAGGAGGAGCGGGAGCTCGTGCCCGTGCGAGTGGACGAGTTCCGGGTGTAGTCCGGCCGCGGGCCGCACGTACTGCAGACGCTCCGTGATCTGCCTTGTGAAGTGGTACACAGACGGCGCGTTCGTTACCGCGATGGTGCGGATACCGAGCGCCTCAGCCTCTCTGACCACGGCGGCCGGATCGTCGTAAAGGTCGATGTGGCAGTGGGCATCGACCACCGCAAGGTGGCACCGCGCTCCCGCTGGGTGTGTCGCCTCCCTAGCCAAGGAGCCCTCGCACTTCCGCCATGCCGCGGCGGTACACATCCGCGTACTGGGCCGCGTCGGCAGATGGTAGGGGGCCCGTGCTCAAGACATCGAAGAGGAATCGTGTCGGCCGTGCGGCTCCCAGACGTTCGAGCGCCATGTGGAAAGCGCGAAAGTCTCGACCAGTGTCGGTGTCGGCACCGGGCGGCTGAGTCAGCACATCAATCGAGTATTGGTTCTGAGGCAGTCCTGCGGCGTGGAGCGAGGCGCGGCGGATGATGCAGGGGACACAGTATCCACAGTGCTGAGACGGCGAGCGACCGCGAAACCTTCCCGACTCCGGGTGCGAGCACGACATGGAGCTTGCAGAGGCTTGTGCAAGCGTGGCCTGATCGCGACACCCACGCATCATCTCACCCTTCGTCTTGAATCGGTACGGGGTCTCAATGGGGACATTCACTTCGAGCGCGGCGAGGAGCTCTCGGAGAAGGGCGAGAAAGTGAGGGTGCGTTGTCCGCGTGCTGGAACTCCCGCTTCTTGACGGGGTGAGCGGGACGTTAAGCGAGATGAGTCCGTTCTCGGCCACATACAGTGGAGTTCCCGGTCCGAGAGTTGCCGCGACCGCGATGCCGAGCGAGAGGAACAGGATGGAGCGCGAACGCATCGACGTTTCTCCGTCCTTGGCACGCAGCTTCGGCGGTTGGGCGTGAAACAAGAAGGGTGTGATGGCGGTCGCGTATCGAGCACCCAGTGACTGGAGAACGGCCTGCTGGACGCCGTTGGTAATCCCGGCGCCGTGATGGCCAACGAGCGCAACGGTCGCACCATCATTCAAGAGATCGATCGCGCCGACGAGGGAGTCGAGACCGCCAGAGAAGAGACTCACGACTCGGGGCGGTGTGAGTTGTTGCTGACCCGGAGGGGGGACTGTCAACGGAGCTCGGTCCCTGAACCGTACTTCCCAGGCGTCGCCCGTGAGGTACCGGAGCATGCGGCTGAGCAGCGGTTCTGACGCGGCCCATCTCTCGTGTTCCGCGACGGGAAGGTGGAGCAGAAACGTTCGACTCCAGCGGTCCTTGCCGTGCTTTCTGTTCACACGGAGATCCGCCGAATAAACGGCCATCGCCATGTGGATGAGGTCCACAGCGATCGGTGGAGGTTCTCGGCCAGTCTTCGTGCGGATGAGGTCGAGGCTGTTGTTGCGCACGAAGTTGGGATCTGTGAACTGCTCAAACACGGTGACGAGCCGTGGGATTCCGCCCCGGGCGGGGGGCTCATAAACGTCGCTACCGACTCGCACCACGACGTCCCAGGTCATGCCTCACCTCCAAAGAGCGCGTAGGCCTCGCGGTAGATGGTCTCGACAAAGTGTCGGCCTGCATCACCTCGCCAGTCAAGCGTCATGAAGTCGACGCGGCTCATGTCAAGTCTCACCGTCTCGTGGATGAACGCTCGGACATCGCGTTCGATGCGGACGGCCTGGGCCGCACTCACGGCCTTCTGCTCAATCCTGACACCAAGGTCTCCGAGCCAGCGGTTGTATATGTAGGACTCGACGCACGCGGCGATAGCGGCCGCGATGTCGGTGGGACCCATCGTTTCAAGAGCCGTCAGATCCCGGCCCTCGCTGAGAAAACGCTCGTAGAGCGTTTCGATCGCTTCGTTCACTGCGTCTCTCGCCGCAGCTTCCTCCTTCGTCGCTCCGTCTGGCGCGAGGGCATTGGAGATTGCGGCGAGCACTTCGCTTACATCGCGCCCGACGACACTCCCGAGCCCGAGTCCTTCGAGGGCCCGCTGTAGGCCCTGGCCGGCGGCTGCGGAGAGAAATCCACCGAGTGCGGCCATCGCCTGCTTGCCACTGCGAGCGCCCGTTGCACCGGACCCTCCACCGCGAGACGCGCGGGCGTAGGCCCTCGCGGCGTTTCGAAAGCTCTGTGGCGTCCGGGAAGCAACTGCTTTGCCGAATCCGATTCGGGCGCTCTTCCACGTCCCTGTAGGCCCGGTGAGAGGCGGGGCCATTGCGGGCTGCGGGTTATCAACGGGGTCGTTCGTCACCGGTGCCGCGTCCGCAGGTGTTTCTTCGGGACCCGCGGGAACTTCTGGTGGTTGCTCTTCCGGCGGGGCCACTACGGGGGGCAGCGCCCAGGCGGGCAGGAGCGGCGTCCTGTCCGAAGGGCCGCCGTACGAGCTCGAAGTTCCCATCAGTCTTCCTTCATGCGAGACGCTTCATCGCCATCTCTGTCGCGTTCTTCAGAGCAAGGGTCGAGCTCCGTTGCCAATGGGCGAAGAGCTTCGCGATCGGATCGGTAGCGGACTTGCTGCCGAGTTCCACGAGTTTGATCGGTGTCGCGGGCGGCACGCGATCCTCGGGAACGCTTGCGAGGAGAGCGGCGAGTTGGCCCACGAGTTCGCGCCTCTCCTTGACCCAGTCGATTGCACGACCGAACGCCGAAGACTCTGAGCCGAAGTCGTCGTCCTGACGGATTCGACCGGCCAGCGCCTCGAACACGGCACTTGCATCCGCAGGGGAGAGTGTCGAAGCACGAGCGAATCCCAATTTGCGCTCTGCATCGCTTTGGCTGAGGAGCTTCTTGAACACCTCCTGTGCGGCGGGGGTCATCCGCTGTATCGCTTGGCCCATTGGGCCGAGCGTGTCACGCGAGAAGTAGAAGTAGGGTCGGAGGTCGACTCCGGCGAGTGCGGGTTCCGATCTCGCCCAAGCGATAACCCAGGGGTCGAGCAGCCAGAGCGGGAGGTCCGGAATCTCCTCTTCTTCTGGTGCGGCTGCGGCCTGGGCCTTGCCAACAGCGCTGACTTTGGACGGAGCGGGATGTGGCTTTGTTGTCGTCTCTTCGCGGGATCGCTTCTCGGCATCCGCTAGAGCCTGCGGCTTCCCGTCTTTTTCGGCTTGTGCCGCCGCGAGGTGGCGGAAGGATTCAGTCCTGTAGTATTCGAGAAGCATGAGCTTCGCGAGCACGCGGGGCTTGAGGTCGGTGACGCCACGGGATTTCGCCATGGCGAGCCTGATGCTCAGCATGTTCATGAACCGCTTGCACTGTCGCGGATTGCCGATGGTCTCAGCGGCAAGAATCGGAGCGATGCGCTCAGCGAGATAGAGATCCTCGGCGAAGTCGCCCTCCACTTTCCCGAGTACCTTGGTGGCTACATCGGGGGTGAAGCGCAGGCTGTGGAGTGTTGCCGGGTCGCACTCGACCGCGGCTTTCCGCATCTCCGCGAAAGATTCTGCCCCCACGCTGCGGAGCGCGAAGAGGAGCGAGACGTAGCTCTCTGTTTCCAGCCGACCCAGCGGCGGGATGCGGATGGGAAACTGGATGAGCTTTTCGAGGTAGTCGCGGCCCACCTCGGTTCGCTCTCCCGGGAGTTCTGGGAATCTCCTGCGGACCGCGTACTTCACGAGTCGCTCGTCGGCGCCAATGATGAACGCCGTGCGGTCGACGAAGAGGAAGAGCTTGATGGCCTCAAGGGTCTCGATGATCGTTTCCGGCAGGCACCGGTCAAGGTCGTCGATGACGACGACGAGGCGCTTCCGTTTGGTCTGAGAGAGGAGCTTCGCAAAGTCGTCCCGGAACTCGCGCACGCTCCGGCGCTCCTCGTGCTCAGGGCTCTCGGCGAGGTATTTGGAGAGGTCCTCTTCCTTGAAGTCCTCGGCTTTCTTGAGGAGGTCCTTTCCAAGCGTGGCGAAGTCGGACCCGACGGCGAGTCCGAGGCCGGCCGGTCCGGCGACGGCGAAACCAGCCCCGGCCTTTGCGACGGTTCCCGCCACGCGCCACCAGTTGACGCGTCGGAGGAGCTTGAGGGCGAGTCCTTTCGCTGCAGGCACAAGTGTCTTGTCCTCAGCGATGGCATCGAGGATGTTCCCCATGAGGGCCGTCTTCGCGTCGCCATAACCCTCGAAGAGCCAGCCGTTAAAGGTCAGGACAAGGTTCTCCTGGTCCTTCCGGAGGTCCGCTGCGGCCATCTTGAGCAGGCTCGACTTGCCGCTTCCCCAGTCACCGAAGACACCGATCGTGGCGGGGAGCAGAGCGTCGTTATTGACAATAGAAAGGACGCCAGCCACCAAGTGCTGGAAGCCCAGAAGGTCTGCATCTGCCTCGTTATCCGACCACATGGGTTATCCTTGAAAAGAGGGAGGACAGGCCCAAGATGCAGAGCCGACTACCCTACTTTGGATTAGCGTTCGCGATCTAGCGGCTCGGCCGGTGACGGCACACAGATTCCTCGGTTGTTGCGCACAAGTTCCGATGACTCGGAATCGTACAAGCTTTGTCCTGTTTCGTGCGTGATCATGGAGCGGGGGGGCGGTTTTGCTTCAACCGACGCTGGGACGAAGGCTTCGGGGCTGAGCGAACTCAAAGGGCGGCGAGGGTACCTTCGGCGCCGCGTTGGGAGAGGCGGACGTTCCCGAGAATGACGCCTACGCAACGCATGAGGAGGGCTTGGTCGACATACAGGTCGAGTGCCTCTTCAAGAACGTGGAGCAGACTGTTCCGTAGCCGGACCGCTAGGTACATCGCTGCGCCCGCTCGCTCCGAAAGCTGCATTGCGTTGTCCACCGATGTCAAGCACTCTTTCACGGCCCAGTTGACTGCCGCCGGGGACTTGTTGGTGGGCCGTGGATACGCGGTGGTGTAGACGAGGTGAAGTCGCCGGAACTCTGCGAGTGAGATCGTGTTAGCGCTCAGCACTGATTCCAGTTGCTTGTGAAGTTCCTCGGTGCAAGCGACGTTCCAGCGCCGAGTAGCACTCTCCAGCACGATGCAAAGCTCCGCCAGGGCTCGCACGCGGATGTGCTGAGAAGCTTCGTTGTGCGGAGGCGTCTGGACCTTCACGAGTCGATGCAGCGCAACGACGCACTGGAGCGCATCTGGCATGCGGATGGATAACCACCCCAACATCCGCTCGAGCTCTGCTTCGTCAAGGTCGTGTCCCGAGACCGCCTTGTAGTCAGAACCGCACGCACTACGCAGCCAGGCAGCCATGGGCCGTACGAGGAGATCCGCTGAAAGGCCGTTGCCAAGGAGCAGGGATGCGGCGGCTGTCGCGCCGCTCAACCTGTTCTCCTCATCAGCAGAGGCCATGAACTGGTAAGCATGGTCAAAGTCTCCTGCGACAAAGAAACAGATGGCGGTGTTATACAGGGGCGAGCCCTTGTGAATCCTTTTCTTTACACGTGCTTCGGCCGCCACGACCGCCGGAGCCAGGCGAGTTCCCCAGAGGTTGATGGCCCGGTGAGGCAATAGCGAATAGACGCAGTGATAGACGAACGAAGTAAATCCGTTGAAGAGGTGATCATCGGGCTCCTTCCACGCGCCCGACTCCCACTGGGCGAGATTGTCCTTCAGGTGCTGCTCCACAGCGCCTTCCATGAACTCAAGAAAAAGCCCAAGGTTTTGGAAGTTTCTCTCGAAGTGAACTACCCCTTTGACCAAGACGAGGGGAGGCTGTTTGGATGTATTCTCGCTCGATGCGTCGGACATGCAGCCTCCTGGTAGCACTGTACTGAAAATCAACGATAGGCCTCGACGCGACCAACCCTGGCTTCACTGTTCTGCGCACTATCGCGATCGTCGGTTCGTTCAAACGATGCGACCTGCGCATCCAGCCGGTCGATGAGCTCTCGCCACCGCCGCTGAATCTCCGCTTCGATGAACTCGTGCCTCTCACGGCGAGCATCGCTCTCAAACCACGACTCCGTCCATCTCTTGATGTCTGTCTTGTAGCCCGGCCCACCGCCCCAGCGTTGGGCGCAGCGCAACCAGTAGTCCTGCGCCGCTTGCAGTTGACCAAGAAAGGCAGTCTCGCCGAGCGTTTGGACGTCCTGGTAAAACTGGTTGAGCGACCGGTCAATCTCGGCCTGGAACTGGCGGAGAAAATCGTGAGCCGGTCCCAGATCGGAGTCATTGAGGCCCGTGGCAATGTGGCCCTTGAGCACAGTCACTTGCTCAGCGCTGCGGGCGACGGTCTCTCGCCTGGTGCCGAAACCAAGCCCGTGCCAGTAATCAAAGTTGTGCCAGCTGCCACGCCGATTCACTGACGCCCGGAGACTCGACGCGTAACGGAGATCGTCGATCTCTTCGAGCAGGGAGCCTTGCACTTCCTGGTCGTTGTCTGGTAACGCCTGGTTGTGCTCGAACCAGACGCGAAGCGGCCGCGTTGCCGCCAAGTAGACAGCTCGCAACTGCTCGCTCGCCTTGTTCACGACGAGTCGGTTCACGGTCGCGGTTGCCAAGCGAATTTGGTCGGCGTACGTCGCCCGGACAGTGTCGATCTTCGAGCTAATCGTCTGTCGCATGGCGTCGCAGTCGACGTCTTTCTGGATGTTGACAAAGTCAACGGCCAAGTCTCTCACGCCGATGTGCCCAAGCGTTGATACCACCTGCTCACGGCGGATATCTCGGCCCTCGTCGCTGGTCGACACGAGGTCGCCGCTTCCGTTGTCTCGAACGGCGGACTCCTCACCCTCTTGCGGCAGAACAGCGAGGAGTCCGCGGAGAATCAGTGATTCTCGAAGACCGCCTCCGGTGGCACGCTCGATGACAGCCTGTGCAGCGGCATCTGGCGCGCTCTTGAAGCTGGAGCAAAAGACGGTGACGGTCCTGTCATTGTCAAGGTGGTCCTGCACATCCCTGCGCGGAGCTGCTGGCTCATCGATGCCTCGCGTGTCAATGAATTTGACGTCAAGGTCGCCACGTCCCAGCATTGGGGTCGGCACGGTGATCTCGATTCGGCGCGGCAACGAGAAAAGCGGGTGATGCCCGTAGTTGATCTCGGCGAAAGTGCGACCAATCCAGTCGAGCCCGGTCGTCAACGATTCTCGGGGGAACGCGAGTGAAGTGCTGGTGCGGCGACCCAGCTCCATTCGAGAGAGGATCTCCACCATGAGGTCCTCCTTTGTGGGAAACTTGGCGACGAGCTCGCGGGTGGGATCCTCGCGCCGAGTCTTCCCTGTGGAATCCTTGACCTTCTTGATGGTGAGACCAGTCATGTTCCGTAACGCGCGCTCGACCTCGGCACTGACGCCTCCAGTGTCTCCGGCGCCATCACTGGCGGAGTTCTGAGCGAGCAGTTGGTCGCAAAACTCTGCGACGTACTGCCGGATCTCCTCGGTGGTGCAGGGATCGACGACGATGCTGTACTCGCCGCCCGTCCGGACGTGCACCTCACACACCGTGGTCCGTCCCGAGCCAGTCTGGAGGACCATCTGACGGGAGAGATCCTTCTCGGCGCGATTGCGGAGGTCACTGAGGGCACAGATCAGCGTGGTCTTTCCCACTCCGGGGCTACCGAAGAAAGCGACTCTGTGCTCAGTGGAGAGGAGATAGTTCGCGCATCGCTCAAGCAGACGCCGGTTGGAGGCCACTTGTTGGAGGAACGCGTTCTTGAGCTGGGGGTCATCCTTCAGAGCATCTAGGCGTTGGAGAGCTTGCTCGGCTTCCCAAAGCTCACGACGGCTGATGTGGTGAAAGCCGGGCTTGGGAAGGATGATCCAGTCCTGCTGAAGGTACTCCGCAAACTCCGCCCCCTCAAGGGTCCCAATGGCAGCTGCGATCTGCTGAGCATCCTCGGTCGTGAGAGCAATTTCCCCGGATTCAAGCCGGGACACCCGGCTGGCGGTGAAGGGGAGTCGCTTCGCCAATTCCGTCTGAGAAAGCCCGGCTTGATCACGAAGTTCGGACAATGTGCGGCGAACGGCGTCTTGTTCTGCGAGCATTCGGGCCTCCGTGTCGGTTGGCGTGCGGACAACTAGGCGTGAGAATACGCATGACATGCGGTCGATCAAGGCGGCATGAGCGGCAATCGTGCGAGTTTTCAAATAAATGCTCGGCACCGATTGCGCCGGGGCCTTGAGTGCACGAGGCCGCGAGTCTTGGCCCTTGGGGCTCATCGGGCAACAATCGTGAGCACGGCCTGCCGCATCTCTAGCGGTAGTTTGGGCCAAGCGGCGATGAGCGTGCCAAGCTCGCGGTCGGCGACGCCGAGTAGGACACCGAGCCGCTCCCAGTCCTTGCCCCTGGCCGCCGCCAGAATCGCCTTATCTCTCGTAGAATCAGCCTCATGGGCCCGTGGCGGAACTGGCAGACGCAGCGGACTTAAAATCCACTCTGATCGCTCAGTACCACGCCACGCATCACTACCGCTCCGGCGTGAGGAGAATCCGGAGTCCAGCCTTTCAGGTCTATACCGGCGTCTCACGCCATCCTAGTTGGCACACTGTTGCCGTACGCGGAGAGGACGGCACGTCACCTCAGGGCAAGAGTCACAGATAGCCCGTACACGCAGAACTTCAACACCGCTTCCTACTCACCTCTTTGCAATCCCCAGCAACGCCTCCTGCTGGGGCCATTCGAGCCGCTGGGCGGCCTCGATCAGATCGCTCACGGTCAAACGTGGCGGCAACCCCGCAGTCAGCGCGGCGCGAAGGATCCGCGGCGACAACTGCGTCAGCATGAGGAGTTGCTTGACTCGGGAGACCGAATAGCCGTTCCGTCCCGCGATCGACTCAACCGTATCGCCAGTGCGGAGCAGGTCGGCACGGAAGGCGAAGGCCTGACCGATGGCCAAAACCAACTGAGGGTGGGCAGGGGATCGGCTACCAGCATGACTCGACAGAAGGAGATCGTGGCCGTCGGGCGAGAGCAGCATCCGGCGTCCGTCGAGGCGCTTGATCCGAATGGCGAGTGTGAGCGTGGTATAACCGTCTTGAGTGGTCACGGACGGCTTGAACGGGGAAGATGGCACCGTGCGGGCTGCCGCGTCCTTCATGGCTGACTTCGGGACGGGGATGGCCTTGACTGCCTCGATGCAGGCCATCACGCGCTCGTCGATGAGGTCGATGGTGATCCGGTCGAGTGCAACAGCAACGCGAGCAATGACCTCACGGACCCAGTGGTCGCGGAGCGAGGGTTCGTGCGGACGGAGGTTGATCTGGTGGGCGGTGGCTCGAGCGAGATGATCGACCACGAGCGCGCGGACGAGGTCGTCGATTATGTTCGCGTTGAGCGACTTGATGGGGCAGGCGGCGTAACCGTGCTTGACGGCCTTCTGGCTGACGTAGTAGCGCACGATCCGGCGGTTGGGGTCCTTGGTCTCGTCGTCCCTCTTGAGCTGCGTCGAGCTCGGCGACATCGCGTGACCCTCAAAGGTCCGCAACTTGCCCTTGAGAAGGTGCGTGTGGGTCCAGCGGGTCGTGGTTCCGCGGTTGGCAACCGCCATCATTTCGTGAACCTTGTCCCACAACGCGCGCGGGATGATGGAGTCGTGCAGGCCATCATGGACTTCTGTCACCGATTCGGGTCGGCGAGCGCCTGGCGCGCTGGTGACGACCTGACGTGTATGGGCGATCTTACCGATGTAGATGGGATTAGTGAGGATGCGATGCACGAGCGAAGCGGAGAAAGGCTTGCCCCCACGAGGAACACCACGGCTACTGGTCCAGAGCTTGGTGCGATGACCCGCCGCGTTGAGCCGGGCCGCAAGTGCGACCATCGAGCGAAGCTCCAGGTAGCCGGTGTAGACCGATCGCACGAGTTCGGCTTCCTCGGGCACGATCAGCAGCTTGCGCTCAACGAAGCCGGGCTCGCCCTCGCGAGGCCGCCGGTAGCCGAGGGGCGGCTGACCGGTGACGAACACGCCGCGACGGAAGGTCGCTGCGATCTTGTCGCGGATGCGCTCGCCCGCGACCTCACGCTCAAACTGGGCGAAGGAGAGGAGCATGTTCAGGGTCAGCCGTCCCATGGAGGTCGTGGTGTTAAACTGCTGTGTGACGGAGACAAAGCTCACGCGCTGCTCGTCGAAGAGCTGCATGAGCCGCGCGAAGTCGGCGAGAGAGCGGCTGAGACGGTCCACCTTGTAGACGACCACGATGTCGACGCGCTGGGCACGGATGTCGGAAAGGAGCCGCTTGAGGCCGGGGCGCTCGGTGTTGCCGCCGGAGAAGCCACCGTCGTCGTAGAGAGCGTCGATGGCGACCCAGCCATGGCTGCGCTGGCTCTTGATGTAGTCCAGGCCCGCCTCTCGCTGGGCGTCGAGCGAGTTGAAGGCCATGTCGAGCCCCTCCTCGCTCGACTTGCGTGTGTAGATGGCGCACCGGAGTGTGGTGGAGTTTGGGGGGCTCGGGGTGGTGTGGGGGGTTGGGGCTCGCGAAGTCATGGTGATTCGGGCCTCCGACTGGTGGTGAGCCCGAAGAATCGCGGCCCAGACCAGTGGATGCCCGTGATCGCCTTGGCCACCTCGGTGAGGGTCTTAAACGTCTGATCGCGATAACGGAACGATCGGCCCGTCTTGCCTCCTGTTCTGACTTCGAGCACGATGACTTCGTGGGTCCGACCGCGCCACTCGCGAACAAGGCGCGTGCCGGGTGGGAGGTCGTTGGCGACTCGCGGCCCGCGAGCGGTGGATGAGACCGAGCCCCGACGCGAGCGACGGGTGGAGTTGCTCGACTCGGGGCTCGGTGTGTTCTGGCGAGCGTTGCGGATCGCGGACTTGAGCAGACGAGCGGTTTCGGCATCAAGGCCGCCGTGGACCCGCTCCTGGACTCGCCACGCCAGTTCGCGGATCAGGAGTCGCTTCTGGACCGGCGGCGGCGATCGACCGATGTGCTCCCTCCAGAGATCACGCAGCTCTTTGAACGACAGCCGCGGCAGCGCTGCCAAATCGATGGGCGTGCTCATCGACCACTCTCTGTCTTCACCGCGGCGCTCCGCTTCGCGGGATCACGGGGTTTCGCAGTTCGGGCCGCGGGCGCTGTGTTCGATGCGAAACGGCCCGGACCTGCCTTCCGGAATCGGGAAGCCGGGCCCTTGACCGCGATCTCCCGCGCCATGGCGGCGGAGAGTGTCGCGGAGGGCGTCTTGCCGCCCGGACTGATCCAGAGCTTGGAGGTCGCCATGCGTTCGATGAGGTCGGCCGCCGAGAGTCCATCAGTGGCCACCTTGCCGGAGAGCCCGGCGAGGACTTGGGCGGCGGCATCGAGAGCGCTCAAACGCTTCTCGGCAGCGGCGCGGGCGCGCGGGGCGGGCTTCGCCTCTCGCGTTGATTTCGAAGCAGGTGCAGGCGTGGTTCGCGTGGCCTGGCGCTGCTTGGTCGTTGGCACCTCGACGCGGGCCTTCCGCCGAGGGCGGGGTGTCGGGGTCGCGGGCTGATCGACAACGGGTGCGGGTTTGGCCTTGGACATGGTCGTGCTCCTGGGCGCTCGCAGGCCCGTGATCCGCCCAACGCGGGCGGCGGCAAGGGACAGCGAGGCCGCGACCATGAGGGCCGGAGCATGGGCGACAGGCAAGGCGGGTTCGCAGCAATCTCGGCAGATTCAGAGCGAACGCGGCACCCCTCGCGACGTGATCGGCCACGTGTGCGCCACAGGGGCGTCCCCCTGTGAACTGCCCACTGGTTGCCCACATCACGAGGGCCGGGATGTGGGCATGGCGTGCTGCCGGAGTCGTCGCTAGTGAAGCCACTGGGTTCAGCGAAGCCCGAAGTGAGCGATTGCCGTTGCGTTGGGCTATCGTGTGCAGCCCTTAGGGATCGCCAGCCACCGCAGCTTTGTGATCGCAGCCCGCCAGCCGCGAGCCGGCCTTATTGATCTTCCGGAGTTCGCTGTTCGACCGTGACGATGTACGGCGTCTTGGCTCCTCGCTCAAAAAGCCGGACGGCGATCTTCTGAGCGTTCGCACTCAGGCAGTAGGAGTTTGCCCTTCCTTCCCGAACGATCATCCCCTCGGACAGGAGTTTCTCAAACGCGGCGAGATGCTCCCAGTCTTCAAAGACATCGTTGCCGATGGTGAGGGTTGCTGCCGCCCCATCCCCAGTCCGTTTGCACTCCAGAAAGGCCATCGACTGCAGCACCGCACTTTCGTGGGCGGTGTACTTGCGTCTCTTTAGTAAGGGAATCAATATCACGTACTCGAACGCGAGCGTGATGACTCCTCCGAGCATCATGAGCAGCACCTCTTTCATGCCGAGGAGGATATCCCCTGCACCCCGCTAGATGTACATGATCCCGCCGCCACATGGTTTGTTCGCCATCATGACCGCCATCTCCAGTGCATCGGGGCCGTCGTCATGTTTACCGCCGGGGAACGATCGCAACTGCTCCAAGAGCAGCGAGTGCCGCTTGCTGAAGGCGATCATCCCCTGGCTCACTTCGGCCTCGATGGCCATGATGCGCTGCTGCTTGTTGGATCGATTCTTGATGCTCTCGACGTAGATCGACGTGTTCGCCTGGGACGCGCGACGCTCGAGGTCATTCACCATGAGTTCCTGGAACTGGTTGCCCTCCACGCCGAAGCGACGGAAGTCGTAGATGCGCGCGTACTGCACGATGCGGGCGATGGTCTCATCGGGCGTGCGGCGCGCAATATCGGCCGCGATCACGTACTTGGTCCTGCGCTCCTCATCCTCGCTTTCAGGTGAGTACAAAATGACAATGGCGCTGTAGTCGCCCCGGTGCGGATCGTTGCCGAGGCTGGGATCACAGGCACCAAAGAACTGGCCGGACTGGTCGCTGCCATGCCCGAGCGTGATGAGCAGGTCTTCGGGCGTTGCCGCGAGGTCGTCCCAGTAGCGCAGCTTGGCGTGTGCGAAGATGCAGGCTTGCGGGTCCAGCGGCTGGTTCTGAAACTCGGCCTGGAACGCGGCCTCGCCCTCCCGGAGGCGCACATGCATCAGGTGGTGGTAGTCGTACTGCTGGGGCCAGAGCACCGCGGCGCCCTCGGCCATGCGTTCGCGATGGTCATCGAGGAATGCCCGAGCACCCTTCTCACCCCACTCACCACCGGCAGCGGGGGGAGTTGGATACGGCTCCTGGCCAGACGCAATCGCGCTGTACCGGTCCCAGAGCTCGGGATGGTCGCAGAA